>NZ_JBFWPA010000020.1:0-79873 GCF_050250235.1 Pseudorhodoplanes sp. | reverse complement strand
GCGCCGTCCTGATACTCCAGCCGTACCGCTGACAGACCTTTGGTGACAAGGGCTGCCGCGGCACTATCGTCTTTCGCGGTTTTTGCTGCGATTTCCGAAGCGAACGCCGGTTCTCTTGCGAACACATACCGTCCTCCTGACACCGTCCAGATGGGTTCTTGTGCGGTTACTTCGAAAACATCGGACCCTTCCTTCAGGTTCTTCCAGAAGGCGAAATGGGGGTCTGCGCGATGCTTTGCTAGATTCTCACTCGTCATGCGGAATGGATAGGACTGAAACTGGAAAGAGGCTTGTCCGGCGGAAAAAGCTTCCCGTGCGATTGCGTAGATTTCGCTCATTGCCTCGTCTGTCATTGCAAAGCAGCCTTGTGATGAGCACGCGCCGTGTACCATCAAGTGGGAGCCCGTGCGCCGGTGCATTCGGTCAAACCCGTTCGGATAGCCGATATTGAACGACAGAAACAGACTCGATCTCGGATTCATCGCTGCCGTCGTCACGGCGTAAAACCCTTCAGGTGCCTGACGATCACCCTCACGGAGCTTGGGTCCAAGTTGACCCGACCAACGGCACACGGGATACGTTTTGAGCAACGCGTATTTTCCGGACTGATTAAGTTTCCAAATTTCAAGTTCAGCTTCTTTCTTGTAAGACCGCATCACGATGGGCGCAGCCATGGCCATTCCTTTTTCCGACATCAAGGCCAGCGTTGCCTCAGGAATTAGAGCCTGCTCCCGTGCCGCTCGATAGGATTCATTTTTCGCGCACGAGCTCAAGGCCGTCGCAAATGCTCCCGCCAGCAACATGCGCCCTAACGCGCTCCAGAATGCCGATGCAGCCCGAGAGACACGATCCGCCAAATTTGTTCTTCGCATCTTCACGGAAGATCTTGGCCTGCCGCTCATCCGATCGTTCCAAGCGTCGGAAACATCTCCAACATAAAGATGGCGAACATTGTGAGATGCCCGGTGATCATCGCCACACCCATGACAACCATCACCGCCCCGGCTGCAATTTGGAGTACGCGCCCCGTGCGGCGGAATGTGTGCAGGCGTCCAATGAAGCGGCTCATAAAAAGCGCTGCGAGAACAAACGGCACTCCCAGCCCAAGCGAATAGGCTGCAAGCAGGCCCACGCCGTTCAGGCTTGGCGAGGATGCAGAAACGGCGAGCACCGCACCCAGGACGGGCCCGATGCACGGCGTCCAGCCAAATGCGAAAGCCATGCCGAGCAAATAGGCCGCGACCGGACCGTTGCCCGGTGAATTCCGGTGCCACCGGAACTCACGCTGAAGCCAGGGCAACCGCAGAAGCCCAGCCGTAAACAGTCCGAATACAATGACGATGATCCCACTGGCGAGATTGACCTCCCACCGGTAGGCGTTCAGGAGCATGCTGAACGCATTCGCGCCCATGCCGAGCAGCACAAAAATCGTTGAGAAGCCGAATACGAAACATAGACTTAACCCGAATGTCCGCCATCGCGCCGGTCCTGTCGCGCCGTCCGCAACGGACTGTCCGGCCACATAGGAAATGTAGCCCGGCACGAGCGGCAGAACACAGGGCGACAGAAACGAGATTGCGCCGGCCGCAAATGCCGTTGCCGCTCCCGCCAACGAAAGCTCAAGGCTCATGATGCCACTCCGCGCCGGAGCGCCTGCGCAGGAACCAAAGCCACGTCCTTGCACGCGCAAAGCAGCCCCCCCCGTCATCCCCTTCATAAACCTGGTCCGTGCATAGGCGACGGCCAGCGCGGCCGTTTCAAACCGTGCTTCACCTCGATTGTCCGGTTTGGAAGACCTATATAGAACCTCTAGTAACTAGAGGGTCAAACGGACATGAGCGGGCAGATGCTGAAAATTGGTGACCTCGCCAAAGCGACCCACACTAAGGTCGAAACGATACGGTATTACGAGAATATCGGGCTCTTACCCGAACCGCCTCGGACGGTAGGGAACTTCCGCGCTTATACATCTAAACACCTTGGCCTCCTGAGTTTCATCCGAAGGGCCCGCGATCTCGGCTTCACCCTGAATGAGGTTCGCCAACTTCTCAGCCTTTCAGACCAGAAAAGTCGATCCTGCGGCGCCGTTGACGCTATCGCAAGGCGGCACCTCGCGGAAATCGAGCGCAAGATCGAGGACTTAAATGCATTACGCTCCGAGATCGACAGCCTGATAAATCAATGCAGCTGCGGCACCATTGCTGAATGCCGCATCATTGATGCCCTCGCGCCAACGACAACGTTTGCGCTGACGACTTGATAGGCAGTTTGCCAAGCCCGCGACCTTGCTCAGCTTGATGAGTAGTTCCTGGCCGCGCTCGGAGAAAGATGACCGTCTAATTCCTGACCACGTTCTCAGTCGCCACAAGCTTCGTCCAGTCTCCGTCGCTATTGCCGAATTGCGCCGCGCGCTAGAGCGACAATGCTACCCTTCGCGCTGCGTTTCTGGGCCGGCCGCCCCCAGAGAGCCAGCAGAGTGCAAATCGGCTGACGCAGCCGCTTGGACAATCAGCGCGGGCCTGCAATGATGACGACCGCGCCGACCAAACAAATCGACGCTCCGAGCATGTCCCAGCGGTCCGGATGAACGTCTTCAATGAGGCGAAGCCAAATCACCGAAGCAAAGATGTAGACGCCGCCGTAAGCTGCGTAAGCCCGCCCCGCTGCCTCGCTCTCGACGAACGTCAGCAGATAGGCGAACAGCACGAGCGATACGACACCGGGAACGAGCCACAACCAGTGCTTACCGAGCTTCAGCCACGCCCAGAAGGCGAAGCACCCAGCAATTTCCGCGACGGCCGCTCCAGCATATGCGAGCACTGTTTTCATACGCATCCTTCGCACTTCGCCTTGGAATGTTTCAAGCGCAAAGAGAAAAGGTCGCACCCGGTGGTGCGGCTCCTGCTCCCACCGAGCAATCAGCGGGCGAGCGCAGGCCGTGGCGACCTAGCCTATGACAATCCCCTCGCGCCTTCGGCGTTCGCCATCGAGCCTGGCCAACCCTATGCGACTAGCGATTTCCGGCTTGGGCCCACAATCGCACACCTTCCGTAAGGTTCACTATGCAACGCCCCGAAAGTTATGGACCGAGCGCAATGCCGGCCCAGTCGCGGCTACCCGGCTGAGCGGCGACCGAGCCGTCATCAGAATCCTGACTGACGCTGGAGCGAACAAATCGAATTGTTTCCGGAGGGCTGATGCGCGGGGCTAAAGCTAGTCTGACCCGTGTGCCCCTCTGTGAACTCAGAGCTATCTGAGATATAGAAAATAGAAAGCAAGAGTGCCCGTCCCGCGCAAGGATGCGCGGGTTAGGGGGAATTCCTTTGGTCACGCGATCGACTCTTATTGTTGATGGTCCGCTCGGTCTGCGAAGCCAACGCCTTGCTGCGGCCTGCTAAAGGGCGATCGGCCGGGATATCCTCTCGCTCCCTCTTCTTGCTGCCCGCCTTGCCGGCGGCTTCCTCGGTCCCATCAGGCGCGACACGCTTTTTTCTGCGATCAAAAGCGCGCTCGCTGAAGGCGGCTTCCAAGAACTGACAAATGTGGCGGAACTCCCTGGAATGCCGCGCGCGGTGCTTCAGTCGCTTGACGCAATTTTGGTATGTGGCCTGCACCCGTGCCCACGATCTTTTGGTCCTTCCCTTCATCCCCCAGGCTTCGAAGAATTCGTGGTTCAGTTCGATCGATCTCCGACAGAATGAGCTCCCTGAGATAGACTTGGCAGGCCTTCCTGAGCCGGCACCTCGCATCACTCAACTCATCGAAAACAGGCAGTCCCCGGATGTGTTTGCTGCTGAACGGCAACGCGTCGAGGAAAGCGTGACGTCAATTCATTGGCGACGGCCGAGCGATCATGATCCGGACCGACTTGGCGATCCGCTGGAATGCAAAGTGGTCTCCGAGCTTGTCATTGAACATCAAGATGTTGTCGCAGCTGGCGCCCTTCGCGGAACCATTCTGCACAAATTGATGGAAGAGCTTCTGACAGGCGAGCTGCGAAGTGACAAACAAGCGGTGGTATGTCGGGCAGATATATTGCTAGCGCAGTTGGCCAGCTGCCTGAGCAGCGAAACCTCGCTGCCGGCACCCGCCGAAATGGCTGAGACTGCATTGCAAGCATTGGCTTTGCCGGAGATAGCCGCGCTTAGGCATATCCTCGTCCCGGAAATGGCGGTGTGGGGAGCCCGTGACGGCCTTTTCATCTCCGGACGTGCTGACGCCCTTTCGATCGGAGACAACCGGATTGACGTCGCAATCGACTGGAAATCAGACATTAATCCAACAGCGAGTGTTCGCTCCGCTTATATTGAGCAACTTCAGGACTATCTGGAAGCAACAGGTGCTAGGCGCGGCGCGCTTGTGTTCTTAAGTCTCAGAGAGATCACCTGGATTCCGCCCAAGCAGTAATATTCCGCGCTGTAAACAAGAAGACGCCTCTCCATCATCGTCATCACTGTCATCCGGATCGTCAACAAATAGCGCGGATTCTGACGCTTCTACGCGCGCCTTCCGGCTGGCGGCGAGTGCTTCTGTGAGCTCACCCTGCAGCTTTTCGAGAGCTTCAGACGGGCATGCTTGGATCCAATTCTTCCTGTTCCAATGTCTTAGCGTCCTCGCGTTCTAGGTACTCTGAGACAGGATGGATGCCCGATTCCGGAGGGCAACTTGTCGGGGCAAGCCGGCTTGCTGGTGCCCGTCCAAGTCGCTCGGCGATGTCGACTGACATCAGATGGGGCCGCACAGCCCGGCCGACAGCCTTTTCAACCGTCCTAAATATCCAAGTCCCATCCGGATCGATATCGGACCAGTGAAACATGGGGGTCGAATTCGCGAGCATGGGGGCGAGCGTACGCAGCGCCTGCTGGGTAGCTAGAGACGGATATCCTCCAACGTAGAGCGTGGTCCCGACCCGGTGAGGATCTGCTTCGATCACATGCCGGCTGAAACTGGCGAAGTTCTCGATCGTTAACAGATATGCCGGTGGTTCGCGGAAACGGATGCGGTCCGCCTCGTTTGGCGCAATTCCGAAATAGAGCGGGGACGCCCGCGAAAGGTCCGCATTGGCGAGATCAACTCGGCCCGAGATCAGCAGTGGCGGAGCAAATTTTTCGAGGCCCAAAGTCCGCAGCGCCTCCCGCGGTTTGGCACCGGGCGGCAAGTCGAGCAGGCTGCCGAGAAGCCGCGTGACTGCCCCTTCGACCCGTTCGAGCGTTTTACTTTCACCCGCGATGCGACGAGAAAACGTCCGATAGTCCATGCCGACATGCCGCTGTTCGAGTATCGCCTGAGCAAGAATGACGGCATCGCGCAACTTGTCGACGTCCTGCGGACCGAACGCGCTCCACGACTTCGCCCGACTCCAAGCTGCGACGATGCCGGATACGGCGTCGAGCAGACCCGGATGCAACGTCAGCCCGTCGGTAAGCCGAGCCTGCGCATCGACTGCTATGTCGGCGATCGGTGTGCGCGCGAGAAACCTGTACAGCGCGGCCGGAGCAACGAGCCTGACATGGGTGACCTGATCCCGCCGGCGGCCGCTGCCCGTCGCAATCCGGACCGCCCCAGTTTCTTCGGCACGCCGGAGATCCTTGATGAAATTGTCCGCGGCCACCACAGACGCGAACGAGACGTAGTCGGGATAGGCAATAGGATTTTCCGTGCCAGTTTCATGGCGATCGAGCAGATCTGCGAACAGCGCAGTCGCGTCGGTGAATCGTCGCGGCATGACCTACTCCGCGGCGATGCGCGGCTGGAGATCGGAGTCCGACATCGTGTCGGGGTCCATCGCGCGAAGCTCCACACGCGCGCGCTCCTTCAGATGCACAACCGCCGCCCGCGCACCTTCGCCGATCCGATCAACTTCGACGACCGTATCGATGTGTTCAAGCACGGCTACCCGCTTTTCGTTTGGCGCAGCAATCACGATCTGCAAACCCAGCTTCTTGTAAAAGCTCATCATTTGGCGCTGGTTCTTTCCATCCATCTTGGAGAACGCTTCGTCGAATATCGCCAACGCGATACCAGCCGGCTGGCCGGGTCGTCGATCCGAGCTTCCGTAGACCGAGGCGAGCGACGCGCCGATCGCGACGTAGATCGGCACCTGCTGTTCAGCGCCGGAGCCGGTACCTCGGCGGGATTCCCATCGCGTCGTCCGCCCCGAATTCACGTCCTCCATGTGAATTTCGAACGTGTAGAAGTTCCTGTAGTCCTCGAACTGCGCGAAATCCTTCTCCGGATCCTCCAGCAACGCCTCAAGTTCGGCGATCGTATCCTTGTGCGGGAAATCCGCCGGTACCTCAACTCCCTTGAAGATCATGCCGAGCGCTTCCGGGGAAGTCTTGCCGATCTCGATGATCTTCAGGATCGGCTGAAACTCTGCCACTCGGGTGTGGTGAAACGAATAGCGCTCGCTATGGAACGGATGGTCATGCAAGCCGCGGTTCATCGACTGCAGCTCTCGTTCCATCTTGTTGATCCGCGACATCAGGGCGTTGATGAACTCGCCGCGCAGCAACGTCGCTGCTTTGTCCGCGGCATCGCGCGCCTGCCGTTCGTACCGGCGCAGCTCGTTGGTTTCAATCTCCTCGATCAATTGATCCATCCAGGGCTTTACTTCCCGCAATGGCTCGCTCTCCGTTCCGACTTGGGAGCTCACGCCGAACGTGTCGAAGTAGGTCCCGAGCGCTTCGCGCACGCGCCGTTCGCCGCCGATCCGATCGTTCTTAGCCGAAGCTTCGTCGGCTGCCGCTTTCGCTGCGACTGCCCGGTGCCTGTCGGTATCCCTCTTGTGCCCCCTCGCGCCGAAGCACCCCCGATGGGCAGCCCGGCCCTTGGTACGATCGTACAGCGGGAGGTTGGCGCGGAAAATGGACCAAGCGACCTTCATGTTAAGCAGCGATCCAGGAACATTCTCACCGTCCGAGAGCTTTTCGGCGCAGATGCCGGCAGCGATTTCGTGCTTGTTGAACAATCCCTGCTGCATGACACGTTCCGAAGCGCGTGTTGCCTTAAGTTCGGTCTGTGCCTTCCGCTTGTCCCGAAGCCCGCCGTCACCCGACGTATCGAGAGCCGCGATGCGCTCGTCAGCGTCGTCGCCTTCCTTGACGGCCTTGGCATGCGCAGCAGCCAACGCCGACAACGTGAACGCGGAGTCGTCGCAGAGCGCCCGGAGTGCGCCGTGGGCCGCGTCCACAGAACTCGCGGCTCTGCCGATCTTCTCAGCCTCCTCGTCAAGTTCGTCGGCTTGCTCCTCCATGTCCTTCAGCGCCTTGGCTTGAGCCGTCTTGCCGATCTTGAAGGTCGAAGGATCGACACCGCGATGCGTCCGCACCAACCCGTCGTCGTAGAGGCCATCCTTCATGATCGCGCGTCCGGGCTGGTTAAACGCGCCAAGATCGTTGGCGAGTCTCACCGAGGCGTGGCGGCGCATGATGAAAGCCATCGCATCCGGATCTTGTGTCCGGAAAACTGACGGAAACGTCCCCGGCTGCGGTGCCGTGCGGTGGGCTTCGAGCTTGTTGAGACTGACCAGCGAGGCGCCGCGAAATTCCCGCCTGCCCGCCTTAAAGATCGTCGTCGCTTGCCCGACATGGGGACGGTCGACGAATACGGCCTCCCGATCTCTGCCCAGCAGACCTTCGGCTGCTGCGGTCCATTCCGGATTAGAGACTTCGACCAGGTCGCACAGCACCCGCGGCGCCATCCCATTTTGCCTGAGTTTTTGGCACAGGTCCCGGGTTACGTCGGTGAGATGCGCGGCGGCTTGGCCCAAAGAGTGCTGCCGGATGCGGTCTCGAATTCGGTCACGGCGCGCGCGAAGGTCTGCCGCATCACCGAACAGCTTTTGGCGTGTCTCGTCGACCTTTTTCAGAAGGGCCGGCCCCTCTTTCAGCAGCGCCGCTTCGGCTGCCGACATGCCGTCCACGAGCCGGTCGATGCGTACGTCCCTCGTCAACCGGACAACCGTCTCGATTGCAAGAATATCCTCGTCGAAACCGAAGCCGCGCATTGCACAGAGTGGTTGCAACAGCAGCAATGCATCCACCCGCTTCTTGAAGTCCGCGGATACGCGCGCCGCGGCCTCCTCCGCGGTCTTCCAGGTCTGCCGCAGCGCGTGTCTACCGGACTTGTTATCGTGTTCCAGAATGGCAATGTTCAGACGCTCGATTTCGGCATCGATGTCCTTAATATCCTCATCGAGGTAGTCCACCTCAAACTTCGCTGCATCGCGCTGTGCCAGCTCGCTCTTGAGTTTTTCCTTGAACTCCCGATTTGCGGCTCGTGCGGCCAACCATTCGGAACGCGTGGAGATCCAGTGTTCCCGCGACTCTCGCTCATACGCCTCCTGCAGCTCGGTAAGAATCACACGCAACGCTTTAAGAGCGTCGAGCCGATCGCGCATCTTCCGGATCGTTTCATTGATGTTGCGGTACGTCTGGATAGACTCTCGAAGCTCGCCCACCTTCATGTTATTCTTTTCGAGAATGTAGCCCCGAACGAATTGGGTCGCGGTCTGGTCATGATCGAGTGTCATCGCATTGACGATTGCCTTCTGAAGCGAATTCGCATTTTGCTCGCCCACGAAGGATGCGTGCGGCACAAGGTGGCGCATGTACTCGCGCACGTAGTCGATCGTCTTGTCGCGGTGATTGACGAAATTCTGCTCGCCGATCGTCTTCACGATCCGGGACCGGACATCGTCCCATTCGGCAGGAAACCTGCCGTCCTTGCGGACCTCGATGAAATCGCGCGTAGTAAGGATACTGCCGACGGCAACAAAACGCCCAAGAACGGTCTCGTTGCTTTCGGATTTTCTCGCCTCGATTGCCATTCCGATGGTGACGGGCGGACGCTGTCCGTCCGTATCGGCGAAGCCGAGGGCGACGTAGGTACGCGCCTGCTCGCGTCTCCTTACATCCTCGCCAAGTGTACCGAGGCAGTAGTCGACCACACTGCGCTTGGAAGCGCTCCGGGTTTTCCCCTTGTCGCCGGCCACGGCATTGAGACGCTGAACGTTGCGGTTGCCTCCGGTGAGGACCACCTGCGCCATATCGAGAATGGTGGACTTGCCCGATCGGTTCTCGCCGAAGACGCCGCAGTGTCCGCCGATCTCTATGTCCTCGACATCGAAAAGATGCCAATTGACCATCGCAATATGCCGAAGCTCCATCATGCTTCGTCACCTCCCTGCGCGGTCGTCATCACGGGTGGACGCAACTCCTCCTGCTTGACGTACCGTTCAATCCTTAGAAGCGCGTCGCCCCCGCTGATCAGCTTTATCATCGGCCGGATTGCGACCTCGAAATCCTGCTCACCGGAGTCGAAGTCGCCGACATCCAACAGACTGCGACGCCCCGCCTCCCTGAGGATTTCGCGAAAGCGGGGGATACCGATCGCGTTGGATGCGTTCGGCTGAACCATTTCGCGGTACCGGTCATAAAGCGTGTTGAGCGTTGTCACCACGATGGCCCTGTCCTCGACCGCCCCGACGTTGACCTCATCCTGCCAGTGGGCAGCCAGCACCAGAATGACGATTGTCTCGTCGAGCTTCATCTTGGGAAGCGGCACATCTTCATCGATCGCCGTAATACCTGCCCACTGCGCTTCAGAGTCACGGTGCACGCGGTACCCGCAACTGTCGAAGAACCCGTCGACGGCGTTTCGAAAGCGGCCGTCCATGATCGCAGCATAGACGGCACCGGTCCGAGGATCGCCTGAAAAGACAAATTGTCGACGCAGCAGGAAATGCAGCGCCTTCCGCAGATCAGCCGCCTTATCGGCGCCGGCGGAACGCTCAATTTCCTCGAACTCGTTAAGCATTTACTGACTCCGACGACGTTCAGCCGACCTGGTGACGATGAAATTCGAGCAGCGCAGCCAATCGCTGTCGTGCGGCGGCTTTTCTGGCGCGAACTCCAGTTTGAAAATGGATGCGATCTCCGGCGGAACCTCGCGTGTCATTGCGAATCTTCGCGCCGTGTCGAAGGCGAGGAAATCGTCGACCGTCTTCAGCTCCATGAAACGCGCTTCCTTGGTGCCGGCCGGCGGCACCTGACTTTCCAGAAAGCGGCGCACCTGTAAGGGGGTTGGCGAGATCCGCATTATGTATTGTAGGCGCAGCTCCTTCCGGATTTCGTAAAGGGGATCCGAAGGGCGCTCGCCCAGCGGCTGCGCCTCGACAGGCTTCCTCGGCTCCCGCCCGGGCGCTTGATGAAACTCCGACCACGGGGAGCGCAACGGTTCGAGGCTCCATTCTACCGTCGAATCCCAATGGCGCCCGCCTGCAAGCAAAGCGTCGAGGCGACGGACGATATCGCCGGCACGACCTATAAGACCCTGCGCGCCGCGCTCGGCGTACTTGATAGTGTTGCGAACGCGCGCTTCCAACTGCCGGCGAAAGGTCTCGATACGCTCAAACATTTCGCCGATCTGGTCGAACGTGTTTTCGATCGCCAAAAGATCCCCCAAAGCCTCTAGCCGGCCCTCTTCGATCGAGGCGGCCATACTCGCGGCAACATATTCTTCGGCAAGCACCAGCATCGTGTCAGGCGTGTATGAGATCCGTCGCGCCAGACCGACGATCGCGTCCCTGTATCTATACGGGTGGTTGAACGTGAGGATCGACTCGAAATCCTTGAGGAGGAGTTGTTCAACAAATTCCTTGAAGAAGGCTTCGAGGCGGTCGCCGACCGTCTTGGACTCCATGACCGTCCGGCGAATGCGCTTGAGATCGGACAGGATGGCGCGCAAACTTTTAGTGAATTGATCGGCCTGATTGCGCGCTTCACGCACCGCGAGGGCCGCCTCGCGCTGCTTGCGGTCGGTGACATCCGGACTCAACTTTTCGACCGCTTCGAGGTTGAGGCGTATCTGCACGATCAGCCCGCCGAAGCGCTGTGAAACGTCCTTATTCAAGCTGGCGAGCCGCTGTATGACCAGCAGAGGCCCCATTGCCATATCGACGGTTACGCGGAGTCCGTACTCCTCTTCTTCCAACCACTCCCAAGCCAGCAAGCGCGCATAGAGTTGCCGCGCGATCAACATAGCCTTGTCGCCAGTCTCGGATGCTTTCTTTACGTCAGCCCGGCGCATCCTACGGCGGCCTACCGACAACATCTCAGGCAGCATGTCTCCAAAATCGTCGCTTTCCGTCCATAACGACGGGTTCGCGCGCATCACGTCATAGATCGCGTGTACGACCTGCTGCGGAGTTGGAAAGGCCGGCGCTCCAGTAAAAAAGCGTTCGTGCAGATCGAGCAGGCACGCGGCATAGAGGTGCTTGTGCTCGCGCGAGAACACCAAAAAGGCGTCGTCGTGCAAATATCGGAACAGAGGCATGCTGCTCTCGCTCCTGTAGTGCGAAGGTGGCAATACCGCATCCGGGAGAATGCCCCAGAAACGCGAACTTTAGTCTTTTGCTGCGGTCCGAGCGCGAAATAGTTCGTCGAACATATGGTCCGCGCCCCATGCTTGCGCGGACGTATAAGCAAGCTTGCGCTTTTGGTCCGAATTGAGTGGTATAGATCCCGGCTTATAGCCAAGATCGTGCTCCGCCTCAGACCATGCATGCTGAAAGAGCGTTTTAACCTGAAGTTCGAAGAACTCTGGAAGCGAAGATTTGTCTATGGCGGCGCTTTTGACGTCGCTCGGCAGCACCAGAACGTAGTGCCTGCCAAAGTAACCGAACTCCCATTCGGATTCCGGAATTCGGTCGCGAAACTCGATCGTCTTGAAGTAGCTCTTGATGATGTCGTCCAACCGATCCACATCGGCCCGATAGAACGTGATTATGCGGGCGCCGATCTGATCTTGGATTTGAACGAGCGGCTCCGAGTACTTTGGCTTGCCGTCCGTGAGCGCTCGGGCCTTCTTTAGGAAGCTTGCCGGATCCTTCGCGCGCGCTGTCACGCGGTCTATCCTCGGCTCAGCCTTGACGAGGTCGACGAAGTATTCGCGCAGTGCGTTCGCCGTAGGTTTCAACGAATTTTCATATCGGTCGCCGTATTCCGCCGCGAGCGCATCATCGCGCCGTTTTGAGTTTTTCATCGATCACCTGGCCTCGCGTGACGAACTTGATTTCGCTCTTCGAACCATCGACGGGTTCCTGCTCAAAAACCTCATCGAATCGGTCAGTGTCGGCGGTGAGTAGCGCACCATTGCTGAGTTCAACCGACTTGAAGGCGACGAGGCTCTTGTAGGTACCGATGTCGAACTGAAAAACCTCTTGCTCGGCTACAGAGGACTTGAGCTCGTTTCTGATGGCGCTCTTTGCAGCGTCGGAAAGTCCCAGACGGTTGCCGAAGTCGTCGATGTTTAGCCGTTGTCCGGCAAGACCGCTCGCGAGCGTCCCGGCTGCCGTCAATTCCTGTTTGACTTCGAGCGGCGCCTTCTTCGCCGCGTCCCGGAGGGCTATCGCAAGGCGACGTGTCCCCATAGCTGGCGTCGTAGTGAAGTCTGACAGGAGGAAATCGTTGATCCAGTAGTTAGATGGTTCGCCTGACAGTGTATTAAGTTGCTTGTCGATTGCGCGGCCCGACCAAAAACCTCCCTGCAGCGACGAGTGCCGGTAGATCACCGCCTTGTAGGAGGTTTTGCTTTTCATAAAAACGCGTTCCAGAAACTGGACAGAGAGCGTACCTGGACTCTCGTCAACGTAAATGGCGCTGTCTGTCGGGAAGCGGGACAGGACGATCTTGTGATCGCGCGCTTCTTTACCCGCGATCAGGAACAGCAAGCCTAGACCCGATCGGCCGTCGCTGTGCTCGGCGAGCCGTTCGGCGATCTTCCGCCCCTTCGGCACGTCCGGCTTGCTCATGTATGCAACGACGAGGTCTCTGCAATCGTTCTGCTGCTTGCCGTCGGAGGTCGGGCTGAAAGTGATGTCGACGTCGCACTCGGTGTCGGACTTGGCGTAGATCCCACTCAGGAGGTCGAACATCCCGCCTGTCAGGGAGACCGTCGTGCCTACGATTTTCACCTTTCCTGTCGCCTTCCCAGGATGCACCAAAAAGGTATGAATATGCTGGACTGACAAGTTTTCCCCCGATGCTGTCTCGCTCTTTTTAACGCCAATTATAGCGACACAACGCTAACGAGCACAACCGGGATGGTGCGGCCCGGGCGCGGGGCTCACGAGTGAGGAGTTCTTCATCGGTGGATCGAACCTGAGAATTCCTTGGTTTCTTTTCGGCCCACAGCCGATTGAATTCCGGTGCGATGATGATCCACGTCTGCCGAACTGAGCCATAAGATTGCTCACTATTCGCTCGACTTCCTGGCGGAACAGAGCGTGTGTGGTGGCGAAAGGAGCCATCCGACGCCGCCAGCATATGCAACCGACTTCAAGCAAGATCTGACATTCAGCAGCATGAACTTCTCCACCCTGCCAGTGCCGTTTCGCCTGCGCGGGGCTTCGATGGTGACGGCAAGTGCCGTCTCGAAGAGCAACAGGAGTTCAATATGACCAAGAGCAAGCCTGCCCGGAAAGCCAAAACAGCGACAGCGAAGAAATCCCGGAAAGCTGTAGCGGCAATCCCGCTGAAGCAGCGAGCTAATTCGAAGCAGGCAGGCGTGATCGGGATGCTGCGACAACCGCAGGGCACATCGATTTCAGCCGTTATGAACGCGACCGGCTGGCAACAGCATTCTGTGCGCGGCTTCTTCGCCGGGACGGTGCGCAAAAAACTTGGCCTCACCCTGGAATCCGAGAAGTCAGACGGTCGCGAGCGCATCTATCGGGTGGTCGCTGTCCGACAGGACAAGGCGAGCCCTAAGGCGAAATCCCGTCAGGCGGCATGAGGATGGCTCGGCGCCCCGTCGATCCGACGGCGCCAGCCTCGCAATCATCGCAGTCCGTCCAGGCACGCATCAGCCTGGACGAACTGCATGACGAATGGCGGCGCTTGTACAAGTGCGAACCACCCAAGATCAGCCGTGACTTGCTGGCTATAGGCATTGCTTACCGTCGCCAGGAAATCGAGCATGGTGGCCTCGGCAAAGCGACATTGCGCAAGCTGCAAACGCTGGCCAGGACCTTGCGGGACACAGGCCGGGTCGGACCTGCACCGGGACTTGCTTTGAAGCCTGGCGCGCGGCTGATTCGCAAATGGCATGGCCGGACGCACACGGTGACCGTGACCGAGGATGGATTCGAGTATGGAGGGACCAGTTTTTCGTCCCTCACGCCAATCGCAAAAACGATCACAGGAACCCATTGGTCCGGGCCACGCTTCTTCGGGCTAGGAGCAAAAAGTGCGCCTCCCTCAAACGGAGGCGAGGATGGCTGACGGTCGGCAAGCGCCGCGCGTTCACCCCCTAAAGCGATCTCGCTGCGCCATTTACACTCGCAAATCGACCGACGAGAGCTTGGATCAGGACTTTAACTCTTTGGACGCCCAGCGCGAGGCCTGCGCTGCCTTCATCCAGTCGCAGAAGCACGAGGGCTGGACTGCTGTTACTACAGTCTATGATGATGGCGGATATTCAGGTGGATCGCTGGAGCGCCCTGCCCTGCAACGACTGCTAGCCGATATCGAGGCCGGACGCATCGATGTAATCGTAGTCTATAAAGTTGACCGCTTGACGCGCGCACTGTCGGATTTCGCGAAGCTGGTCGAGGTCTTCGACCGTCGCGGTGTTTCGTTCGTCTCGATCACCCAGCAGTTCAATACCACCACCAGCATGGGACGACTGACATTAAACATTCTGCTGTCCTTCGCCCAATTCGAGCGGGAATTGATCGGAGAGCGGGTACGCGACAAGGTCGCAGCTTCCAGACGGAAGGGGATCTGGATGGGCGGTATCGTCCCGCTCGGCTACGACGTGAAAGACCGCAAGCTTGTTGTGAACAAAGACGAGGCCCGGACAGTCGTAGACATTTACCGTCGTTACCTTCGGGTCAAATCGGTAGGTCCACTTCAGGTCGAGCTCGATGCTTCCGGCATCAAAAGCAAGCGCCGTGTCCATCGCAACGGTACCGCGTACGGCAATCAAGGCTTTTCGCAGGGCGCACTTTATCTCCTTCTTCAGAATCGGACCTATCGCGGCGAGGCAATGCACAAGGGCAACGCCTATCCGGGCGAACACGAAGCAATAATCGACAAGCCGTTATGGGACGCCGTGCAGTCCGTGCTCGCCGAGAATCGGATTAAGCGGGCGAGCGGCACCAATACTAAGGCGCCCAGTCTCTTGACCGGATTACTCTTCGACGAAACCGGCGAGCGCCTGACCCCGACGTGGTCGATCAAAAAGGGCACTCGATACCGCTATTATGTATCGACGTCGCTTATTAAGGGCGGCCGACGTGTCCCCTCGTCGCGGCGGCGCATCCCCGCCGGCGATCTAGAAACCATAATTACGGAGCGGATTCGGAAGCTTCTGTCCAACCGCGGTGAACTGCTTGAGGCCGTTGACGAAAGGGACCGAAGCAATATCGGACACAGGCAACTGGTCGAGCGAGGACGCAAACTCTCGAAAGATATAGGTCAAGCACCAGAGAGCGATCGACTATTATTTCGATCACTATTGTCCCGGGTGGAAGTCGGGAATACGAGCGTCAACGTCGATGTGTCGCAAGCGAGTTTAGCTGCTCTGCTAGAATCAAATCATACGGAGCTGCCTCGTGACTCCACGACTGGTTCATCTGGACCACACCTGACGTTGAAAATCCCTGTTCAATTGGCTCGTGTCGGCGAACAAATGAAATTGCTTGTCGAAAATGGGGACGACAATAGAGAGCCTGACATGGCTCTCCTGAAAGTCCTCACGCGTGCGTATGACATTCAGCAACGACTTTGCGACAATCCAACAATCACGGTGCGTGAAATTGCGCGCCAAGACCAGATTACATCGAACTACCTTTATGTCGTCCTTCGTTTGCGCTGGCTCGCCCCCGACATCGTCACAGCGATCGTCAACGGCCGGCAACCAAGACAGCTCAGCACCAAGCGATTGATGCGGCTCGCGGCGAAATTACCCATCGACTGGGCGGCGCAGCGCACCCTGCTTGGCTTTCGCTAACAGATGGTAAAACACGGTGGTCGAGAGTGATTGCCTGAGGCCAACAGTACTACCGCCGCTCAGCCACTCGCTACAACAAAAGGCATTGTTTTTAAGAAATTTGGTCGGCTGCGGCACGCTCAATCACACCAGAAGACGCGACCATCGCGCAGCCAGAAGTGCGAGCGACAGCCGCGCTGTACCCAGACGGAAGGCCGAAGGGTCGGACGCTGGTTGGAGTCGATAACAACATCCCATCGCGGCTTTGCTTCGGCGATCACGAGCAGCTCGATATTCATGCCGCACCCGCACGGGCACTGCATGCCCACGCACCAGTCTTCGTCGCCGTCGCGCGCCAGGACGAGGTCGCGCCTCGGAAGCTTCGGCGGCAGCGTGTCGCCCGCGATAACTTGGATGCGCCGGTCCGACCCAATGCTGTCCCACTTCCTGTACGCCCAGCGCCACGCGTTGCTGATTGAACGTTGGATTGCCTTGATCATTATGCCGCTGCCTTTCTCGGCCGCTTCAGAGACGGCAGCCCCAGCAGCGGTTCCAGATCGCCGCGACCCAGCACAGGATTTTCGGCGCGCGAAAAGGCGCTCTCGGCGGTGTAATCCTCATCGCAGGCCGCAAGACTGAACTCCGTGCGCGCGAACTTCTCGTTCCCGTCGAGGCGGAACGGATACGTCCGCGCGATGAATTCATTCACCGCTGCCGCCGCACCCCGCATGTTTAAGGTGATAACTGCCGGAGCCTCCTCGGCGATGCCCTTTATGTAACCGGCATTGACCTCCTGGCGGTGCTCGTCGGGCGCTGTACGACGCAGGTACTCGGCGCGAACACGCGCGGGCGAGTACACGTCGCGATCCTGCAGTGTTGATCCACCTGGAAACACGTAGTCGATACGACCGCAGACGTCGCCGATGGCAACGCCACTTCCAGTCTTGCGGATCGGGATCACCACGCCCACGTCGATCAGCGGGATGAGGAATGACGAGGCCATGAGGTCGGCGACCTGCCGGGCCTCCAGCGTATCTACACAGCTGAACAGCACGTCCCCGGCTGCCGCTATTTCAATGGCATCCAATGTCGTGATCGAGGCTGGGACCGGGACCGCGACACCTGGACCCCGGTAGGAGACGACCGCCTCCGCGAACATATCGACCTTCAGTCGCCCGTTCTCTGCGTCGATGAAACGGGCGTTCAAGATGCGATTGAGGTTCTTCCGCTCGACCTTGTCGAAGTCGATCAGGATGACGCGACCGAAGCCGAGCCGCGCCAGCTGCTCAGCGACGATCGAGCCGGTCCCAGAGACGCCGATCACCACGGCGGTTAGCCGGGACAGCTCGCTCGCCATTGCGGAAGTGAAGGCTAGCGGGCGTCCCTGACGCCCGAGCTGGTCCGACCACCAATAGCGGATGTCGTGATGTGCGACACGGACGAGCCCGACATCGGTTGCTTTCAGTGCTGGGGTGTACGTGCGAGCTCGGACTGCTCCATTCGGGATCATCACGGCTGATCCATGCAGATCGCCGGTCGCCTGGAACAAGCACGGCATCACCAGCGCATCGCTTTCATCGTCCATGCGAGAAAATCCGAACAAACCGCCCGGGTGCGAATGCATGGCGATGATGGCAAGGCCTTGCGGCTCGGCTGCATCGATGGCGGCTTCGAGATATTCTCCCGGCCAGACGATTTCGTCAGCGGTGCGCGTACGGCAGGCCGAATGAGGAACCGGAAGAAACTGCTGCGCTAGCAGCCGCGTGAGGTCGCCGGGCGCGCGCGAGCAAAGAAGAAGTCCGGCGGCTTCTAGGTTGTCGCCGGGGAACAGGTGATCGCGGGCGTGAGTGTGTAGCTCCGCAGTGAGGGTCAGACTGACGTTCGGGATCACTGGCCGCCTTCCTTCGTCATCGCCTCGTCAGCCAGCGCGAGCTGTGTGACCACGTTGTCCTTGACCGGATTCCATGCGACCGATCCGCGGTGGCGCGACCAGCCGTGGAACTCCTGGCCACGGATCGTGCCTCGCATCTGGGTGCTCGGGATGTCCCGGCCCGAAGCCAAGGCCAAGGGCGGAAAGGCGTAGAAGCCGTACAGCGCCGCCTGCGGGTAGGTCGGAGGAATTTCCAGAGTAAGCACCGTGCGCGCGACCGTGTATCCGGCTCATGAACGCTCTTTCCGTGACATGGCCTGCGATCGGCGTAGATGTCGATGTTGCAGACTTCGTGGGCATGGAAACGCTGCGCGTTTTGCAGCCCGGCGTCTACCGCGCGCTGCGGGACAGCAAAGACAAAGTTTGTGGGGCGGTTGACGGGTCTGGCGCGAAAAAGAAGCCGGCCGAGTACGATCAACTGTTCTTCGGCAAAGAACAAGGCGAGCACTCGCAGCCCCGGCGAGCCCTTATGAGGCTGTTCCCGCGTCTGGAGTCCGTCTGGACCAACATGTCCTATGGCGGCGACTTTGCGATAGGCTGGTCTCGCCAGCGCAGGGTCTGCTCGGAAGCGCACTTCGATGCATATTTTCGTATGGCGCTCGGCGACGAAGCTTTACCCCGCAAGGAAATCGATAGACTGATCGCGCAGGCAGGCGATAAGGATGCCGTGAAGACGGCTTTGCGCAAGGCACTCACAGTCACCGGCTCGCAGAGCACTACAAAGGCATCGACGCTGCTGAGCGAACTCAACCTCCACGCCGATCAGGTTAGTGAGGCAAGCGTCGGCCCGCTTCTGTCAGCGATTTTCGAAATTGCGGACGAGCTCGATGTCGAGGCCGATGTCGCGCGCGGGTTCGGCATGGCGAGCAACACTCTGCGTATTCATTGGCTGCTTCGTCGCCTGACTCTGGAGCGCTTCGACCTGCCTACGCGGTCGGCGATGTTCATGGCAGCGTGCAAGGACGCACCCGCGGGCTGGTTCGTGGACTTCGCAGAGTCAGCCTACCGGGATTACTACCCAAGACCGGGGCGAAATCCCGAACCGGAGGAAAAATGCCTCGTTACGGCTAGCGACGCCGAGAAGCTGCACAAGCGGGAGCTCACCACAATTGCGGCTGCCGCGAAGACCGCCGAGTTCCTCGATCATCGCCAACTGCCCTACCTGCTGCATCGGTGGGCCGACTTCGATGGTGGAACTGCAGTGAAGCGGTGGACCAAATCGCAGCTCAAGAACGACGAGTCCGTGGCGAAGCTGGCGAAAGCGTTCACGTCCTACAGCTGGAGCCAAGGAATGGGCTTCGCTGGCCTCGGCGATCGTGTGGCGAAGCGAAACACCCGGGCCGGCGTCGATACTGTCGATCGAGTCCTAGACCGCGTAGCTTTTCGCAAGCGGGTCGAAGCACTCAGCAAATCCAAGAAACTCCCGGCTCCCGGACAGGAGGCGATCGATACGTTTCTCGACGCTTGGCGTAGACACGATAAGGACCCGCACGACTGATCACCGTCATGCAGCCTGCGGCTTGGCAGGCTTAGCTTGCTTAATGATCGATTGCGCAGGCGTTGTTCGAAAAGCTCATCTACGTGACGCGGTTCAATACGGTGCGGGGCTTTAAGGGCCATGTTTCAATAACAGCCCTTGCCTCACGCCAGTTCTGTATCAAATGCGGATTGGCGATAAATTGTATAGCAGCAGCGTAGTCAGCAGACCCGAAGCTGCGCTGATTGACGAAGCCAATGAGGTGCAGCCTCTCTCTCGCTTCCTTCGAACCCTTCAGTGTCGTGTGCGGATCAAACACGCCCGTTATCAGTTTGCGATTTTCCCCTTCACCCCAGTACATGCGAAGCGCATGCGGCACCATCGATCCTCCAAGACCGACGTGCAGCCGATCCGCGACATCCCCGCCGCGCGTAGAGAAGGTCCGGAAATCAACAAGCAACGCGTTGACGGTGCGGCTGCCAGCTGGTGGGAATTTGTAAGGCTGCCCATCCTTTTCGCATTTCTGGCAGAGGCGCTCGATGGCCTTCAGGGTTTCGCCCTCGGGCGATTGGCGTTTGTCCTTGTTGGAGCCGCTTAGGACGCGCCTCGCCCATTGCATGCCGTGCTCGTCAACGCCAGTCGTCGTGGCCCCCCGTGCCGCCTCCGTCTCCGTGAGGCGCAGCATTTCAACGTTCCACCTCAGCCCACCCGACTGAAATCCGAAGTCGATCGTGGACTCGCCTTCTCCGGCAATTTCGTAAGATAGCGTGATCCCCGCTTTATGTAGCGCGTAGCCTTGGCGAAGCTCAAAAAAGCGCGGCATATTCGCGCCCTTCAAGCCTCCGTTCTTATCGATGTCGTCGAGGATTGGTTTTGCCCAAGCCACGTCCTTCAGGTCCGCGATGATTGTTTCCATTAGGGCAGCCTCGTCACCCGTGAAGGTGTCAAAGAAACCGGGGGCTTTCGCGGACATGCTTAAGGATACCATTCGGGAGCTCGGACCGTTACGGGGTTTGCCACCCCACGGCCGTCAAGGCCAAGACGAGCGCCGCTTCGGTGGCCTTGAAGGCCTTCACACGTAGGACGCGACAACCCCCAAATGGCCACGGAGAGATATTTGCGTGAGTTTCGCGCGTGATAACGCGCGAAAACGTCTCTGCTGATAACTGATTTTCATATCGACGCGCGAAAGCCGCGGAGAATGGGGCGAAATTCGCGCTTAGTAAAATGGAAAACGATATTCTATCTCAATGGCTTGGTGTTTGGCGCGCCGGAAGGGATTCGAACCCCTGACCCCCAGATTCGAAGTATGAATTCGGGCGTTCTCGGGCTTGCGCGCGGCCTTGATCTCGCCTCATCCACTACATTACATCTTATTGATCTTACTGTCTCTTTTCGCATTTCCGCGCAAGAGAGCGTAGCAAGACACCGGAAACTTTGGACGGGAAGTTCCGCAGACTAATCGCAGACTAATTTTCTGGAGGCGCGTCTTGGCAGACTTATCAATGGAAATTTCTGACAAGGCGATCAGCCGTCTGCCCTATGCCGAAGAAGGGCAATACCGGGTTCTGGACACCGAATTGAAGGGCTTCGCCGTCGTCATTGGGCGAAGAAAGAAGACGTTTGCTGCTCAAGGTGCATTCTGGCGCGACGGCGTCCGCGAATTTGCTGCCCGGAAGAAGATCGGGGAGTTTGGTGATATCACCTCGCGCGAAGCACGTGCCAAAGCCAAGGACATCCTCGCTGCAATCGCGAAAGGACAGCGCCCTGGAGAAAATGCGCCCATACGGAAAGGGGCCGTTACTCTTCGACTGGCGTGGGAGCGCTATCGTGACGTCCACATGATCCGGAAGGCGCGAAGTGAGGGGACCATCGAGAACTACCGCGATCATATGGAGCGCCTGTTCGACGATTGGCTCGACAAACCACTCGCCCGACTTGGGCGACAACCGAATCTTGTCGCGGAACGCCATGACAAAATCACCAAGGAGAACGGTCCGTACATAGCAAATGGTGCAATGCGCAGTTTGCGGGCCGTTTACAATCATGCGCGGAAAGCCAACACGGATCTTCCTTCGGCAAACCCGACGCTCGCCGTTGACTGGAATCCAGAGGAACGCCGAAACACGGGCATGGGGGCGGCCGATCTGTTCGGTTGGTTCGAAGAATTGCGTGTGTTCGAGAACCTTATTCGCCGTGAGTTTCATCTATTGCTTCTTCTAAGCGGATCGCGGCCGACTGCTTTGAAACAAGCCGAACTTGGACACCTCGATCTTCGTGCTCGCATCCTGCATATTCCGAGACCGAAAGGCGGCAATGAACGTGCGTTTGATATTCCGCTTTCGCGGGCCATGATCCGTTGCATCGTCCGCGCAATCCGAGTTGGAAGAATGCTTTATCCCGATCAAGCCGACAGTTGGATTTTCCCGGCGGATAGCGGATCCGGCCATATCGAGGAGCACAAGGAAGACCGGACCGAACTATCAAAATGGGGAAATGATTTGCGCCAGAGCTACCGTACGATTGCTCAGTCGGCTAACATTTCGAAACTCGATATCCACCTGTTGATGAACCATTCGGTGCCGGGCGTGAACGAGGGCTATATCACTCGTGACAAACTGTTGAAAAACCATCTGCGGCAGCTACAAGAGCGCATTTCTTCTGTGGTTCTTGGTCACGCTTCCAAGAGCCATAGCAAACAACCATACCATTGGTTTGAGACGGCGAAGATACAAACGCCGATTGGGAGGATGAATACCCGTCCCTTATTGCAGAACGCAGCGTAAACTAGGTCAAAGCCGAGATATTTTTGCTGGCATCGATAGCTCAATTCGTTCGCGGGGTTTGCGTTTCTCTGAGTTGGCGACTGACTAGGACACCTAGCGTTTCCAGTGTACCCTCAGTGTACCCGAATGCGCCGGATGCACGCGAACGATCACGAACCGTGTCGTGCATTAATAGCGGGTGCTGTTCAAGAACTCTGCCTCATCGGCGAACGCGCGCGGGCAACAAAGAACAACGCCGGAGAGATGGTTGATTCCCAGGGGCGGAATCGAACTTCCTTATAACCAATTGAAGTTGCAAGAGTTTTATGATGAGAGTTTTCCAGTATACCTGTCAGTATACCCGGCGCTTTAGCATGGCAGAAGCCTGCAATTGGAAGGGGTTCGGCTGTCACTATACACTAACAGCGCGGTATTTGGCTCTGAAAGAGTTGCTTGTCGAGGCGTCGCAATTGGCCGCAGAGTATGCGCCCCCGCTCGCTCTTCGGGTTTCGAATGGGATTGGCAGATTCAATCCTGGACCCGCTACACTCGATTTCGGCAATTGATCGAGCGATTGGTTCCGCGCCTCGCAGCATGATGATCTAGATTCAATGAATTAGAGATTGCGTTCTCGTAGCGGCACTTTGTTCTTCTGTATCCTTCTGAATGCCCTATCAGTCGCCATGAACCGCTCGATCATCGGAGCAATGATTTTTGCGGGATCGGGCGCGGGCTGACCGGTTTCCCGACTGATCGCTTCAGCATAAGCGATCAAGTTGCTATGAACAGTCCCCGGGAGTTCAATCGTCAGCTTCACCGGCTTCTCGTGGTTGACCGCGGGTAGCTTGAGCTTGCTCATCGGCTTGCCTCCTGCTGGCCGTAGGGCGCCATCACGAGATCGCGGTTGACGATCACACGGACCGGGAAGCCCTGGCGGATCGTGAGGGTCGGCTGGATGTTGAGCTGGCGACGCACGAGCTGTTGACCGGTGTTGTTGATCGAGTCCTGCGAGCCGCGGCGAAGCGCGCGAACGAGATCGCTCTCGTCACGGTTAGCGCCAAGCTCGGCGCCGACGCTGAGCAAGGTAGAAAGCGTCGCGGCTTTGATCAGGTCCCACCAATGGTAGTCTACTTCGTCCTCGAGCCCGGAGAAGCCACGGGCGTCAGCGCCTTGTTGGCGCTCCAGCACGATCGATTTGCCATCCGGCAGCATAAACCGATTCCAGACGAGCAGGACGCGCTTCTGTCCGAACGAGACCTGGCTGTCGTATTGACCAATCAGGCGCGACCCTTGCGGGATCAGCAGGAATTTTCCCGTCAGCGTATCGTAGACATGCTCCGTCACCTGCGCCGTGACTTGCCCTGGAAGATCGGACTGGATGCCGGTTAGGAGCGCGGCCGGAATGACCGTGCCGGCCTGCACGAGATAAGGTGATGCAGGATTTGCGAGACGATCGGGACTGACGGTTCGGCGATCAACAGGTCCGTTGATGAAGGCGAGCTTGCGGTCCTGCATGTCCTGGACGGCATTGGGATCGAGCGGCGGCGCGTCTGCGGGCACGGCGAGGGTTGAGCCTGGCGTGGCATGCCCGCTGCTCGGCGCTATTGGCGACGCTACTCGGATCGCGGTTGCCGCGAAGAGCTTGCTCAGGCGCGCGGCTTCGATCTCCTGCAAGCGTCGCTGTTCTTCCGGTGTGACGCCGGGTTGCGGCAGGGGCCCTCCCGGCGGTATGGGCCTGCCCTCGTTCTGCGCGCTGAGAATTGGCCGTCCGAGATCACCCGGCAATGGCGGACCAAGTCTTGGAATGCCAGTGTAGTCGCGCGGCAGTCCGGTCAAGCCATCGGCGGTCGAGCGGTTCTCGATCGAGTAAAGCTCCTTGGCCGAGCGATCGGCTTTTCGGGTCTGGAGCGCGTAGATCAGGGCCGCCGCGACCACAAGGCCGGAAACGCCACCAAGGCCGATCAACACCTTACGCGACAGTCGCGTCACGCGTGGACGTTCTGGGCGTAAACGCAAATCCGGCGTGACATCGGGCGCTCCGTGCGAACCGTCGGTCATGACCGGCGCCTCCCATCGGTGCGGATGATGCGGACACGGCGCTCGCTGTTCTTGTCTCCGAGGCGTAGTTCGGCAGCACCGAACAGCCGGTCGACGATGTAGTAGTTCTGGCGAGCGCGATAATTGACGAGTTCGCCCAATACATGTCGTTCAGTACGCCGCGGGAGCGCTGCGGCAACCCGCCATAGCCCGTGTCCTTGAGTTTCTCGACGCCGAGAGCCAGCGCGATATCCGCGGCACCGGAGGCTACGGCGTACACTGCGCCACGAAACGCTTGCGTGCCGGACGCACAGAAATTTTCGACCCGGGTGACCGGGATAAACGGCAACCGCAAGGTTACAGCCAGCGGCACGGCAGATTTTCCGACATGCTGCTCCTCTATTCCGGTGGCAAACCAGGCGGCGTCAATTTGTTCGGTTCCCACGCCTGCGTCCTGAACGCATTCCTGAAAAGCCTCAACAATCAGGTCGCCGGCATCCTTGTCCCAGCGTTCGCCGAACTGCGAGCAACCCATTCCGAGAATGACTACCTTGTCGCGTATCCCTTTGGGCATCATGCCTCCTGTGCCGAAGCTGCGACCGGTGCCGGCGTCTCGCGTGCGGCGTGAACCCGCTTCCAATCCAGACCTTCCATGCCATCCTCGAGCCGCTTGGCGAACAGACACACGCCCGTGCCGTCCCAATAGATCAGCTTCACCCGGTCCGCGCGCTTCGCCCGGAACACATAGACCGCGCCCGAGAACGGATCGGCCTTCATCGTCTCGCGTACCAGTGCCGCCAGCCCCTCCGCACCTTTGCGGAAGTCGACCGGCTTGGTTGCCACCAGCACCCGGACCGCGCCAGTCGGTCCAATCATGCGCCCGTCTTCAAGGCTCGAAGCACCGCCGCGACCGTCTTCGCCTCCGCGCCACGGCCGACCCGAACTGTCACGCCCTCGATCTCCACTTCAATGATGCCAACGGCATCGCCGCCGTGTCGGCGACTGCGCGGCTTCACGCGCTTACGCGGGCGCTCAGGTGAGGTTGCTTCAATCACCGCAGGCACAAACTGCGGCGCTGGCTCGGCATCTTCGGTCACTTGCCGCAATTGCCGGCGCCACCCGAACAACTGCTGCGGAGATAAGCCATAACGTCGCGCTACAGCGCACACCGATTCCCCGCCTGTCAGACTCTCGGCGACGATGCGCGCTTTGTCCTCGGCACTCCAGGTCCGCCGTCGACCCGCTCCCGTGAACACTTCAATTCGCCGAACCGGCTCCGTGATAGCATTATGCTCAGTGATCATTCTAAGCCTTGCGGTCCAAATCAGACCGCAGACTCACAGAACCGCCACCTACGCGAAAGGTGGGATCAAAACACCGTTTACGAATGAACGCCTTCTGGGCGTCCGAAAACTTCGAAGCCTTCATCGCTCTGCGCTCCTCCCAGCCGGAGAATCGGCGCCGACGACTCTAACCAAAAACGATCCAGTTTTGCGGCCTCAGAGCAACCAGACCGAACCGGTCCAGGCTCCTGCCGCCCGCACGTCGACGCGGCATGCAACAAAGCCATAGTCGCTGTCGTGCGCAAGCCTGCCATCATACTTCATCGTATGTGGCGGGATGACGCCGACTTCCGCTGGACCGCAAGCGCAATATAAACAGGGGCAACCAATCGACCTGTTCAACTTCCTCCACGCTGGAGGAGGCGTCCCGCGAGGACGATGGGATCGGGTGAGACCGAGGAAACTCGTGCGGCGCACTTTCGACCGCGCGGCTTAGATGGCTCCGCCCGGTCCTTCTGATCCCATCATGAGGCGGCAACAGCCCGACCTGAGAGAGTACAAAAAGGAGCTTGCACCATGCGCCCCCGAATAGAGAAGAAGCTTTCCTTGGCCGCCTCGGTCAGAATCAGCTTGTTCAGCGTCAGGTCCGAGACCGCCCGGCGCAACCGGTTGTTCTCCAGTTCAAGGTCCTTGAGCCGCTCCAACTGATCGGTCTTCAGCCCGCCGAACTCCTGACGCCACCGATAAAACGTGACCTCACTCACGCCAATCTGGCGGATCGCATCCGCCCCTTGCGAGACCAGCAGATCAACCTGCCGCAGCTTCGCAACGATCTCTTCAGGCTTGTAACGCTTCCTCGGCATATCGGTCCTCCTGGATGCCAAAAGACATACTTCAAGGCGGATCACTTCATCGAGGGCGGATCAGTCAGCGCGCATAGAGCAATACAAGAACATCCGTGCCAGAAACTTTAGTTTCGTATACAACCAAATTCTCTGTCACCGGTGAACACAATGCTTTTCCAGTTAAGACGTCAAATCGGCCAGCGTGCAAGGGGCACTCTATTTCAGTGCCTTCAAGAAATCCATCACTCAACAATGCATATGCGTGAGTGCAGATATTCGATGTGCAAAAAATCGATCCTGCAATATTATACAAGGCCAATTCGTGGCCATTCACCTCAACTGCTCTTACTCCGGCAGCCGGTATTTCATCAATACTAGCAACCCTCACCCAACTGCCGCCGACGGACTGATTCGGCTTCTTTTCCAGACCCATGATTTTCCTAGCCTCTGCGGGCCACCGACTCTTTTCGATCCGTCAATGGCATTATTTTCGAAAGTTGGCTGGCGCTGGCTCGCCCCACAAGTTTGACGCTTCCTCCGGGGTCCAGATCCGTGGAACTTGCGGCTTCTCGGAATGCCAGGGGCGAGGCTCGAAATAACCCAGCTCCTCGCCCGCTATGCGATCTAGTTCAGTAAAGAGCTCAATAATGTTGCCGTCTGGATCGTAATGATAGGTAAATATGTTGTGACCGATGCCGTGGCGGCCCGGCCCCCAAATCAACTTGATTTTGTTTCGAGCAAGATGGTCGCATGCCTGCTGCACATGCGACCAGTCCCGGAGTTCGAATGCAACATGATGGTTCTTCGCTTGGTCTCCGCGCAGAAAATTTACGGCGTGGTGATCCGAATTGCAGCGCAAGAATGCGAAGAAATCGCCCATCCAATCCGAAACCTTGAATCCAAATATATCGGTGAAAAATGCAACGGTGGCCTGCGGATCAATCACGTTAAACGCTGCATGGCCGAGCTTTGATGGCAGAATTGCAGCAGAAGCGCGCAGGGGCTCCATTGAGGGCCAGCTCTGGCCATAAACAACGATGTCAATCCCGTGAATGTTTGGCAAAGCAATCGCCTCGTCTAAGCCAAGGGTAAGAGCAACGTGCGATCCTTTCGCAACTTTTACGCCCTGACTGCTCAGACGCCGCTTGAGGTCAGAGCGGCTTTGTTCGTCACAGAGCTGAAGCCCAAGCACTGTGCAGCCGGATCGGTCGCTGTGGCGAAGCACAATCTCGGCATCGCCGGATGAACCATAACAATAGCACAAATTTCCTTCACGCTGGATCCTAAAGCCCAAGACCCCTTCATGGTAATCCGCAAGCCTTTCGATGTCTTTTGTGTCGTAACACACAAATCCAATTTTTGAGATCACAGACATAAGATAGACCTTTCGAAGTTCTTCGTTTTCCTGGACTGACGTCGCGAAGGGACTGTTATTCAACCGGCCACTTCAGCTTCAGGATCTTTCTCATATCCAATCGGCTCGCGATCCGATGTGCGGTTTTGGTAACATCCCGCATAATTTCACTCTGATTCACATTAACCAATCGACCATCTCTGACCACCTGGTCACCCGCGACGAATACGTCCCTTACAGTTCGGCCGGTTGCGCTATAGACAAGGTTTGACACCGGATTGTAGAGCGGTTGCCATTCCGGTAAGCTGGAATCGAAGATAACGAAATCCGCTTCCTTGCCGACTTCAATCGACCCGATCCGGTCGGCGAGGCCCGCTCCCCGTGCCCCATTGATAGTCGCCATTTCCAACGCGGTTTCTGGAGGCATGACACGCGGATTAAGGCGCACTTCTTTATATCCGCACGCGCAATAACGCATCTCCTGCACCATATCGACAGAGCCGGAACAGGCGTGATCAGACCCCAGGCTCACGTTCACGCCGAGAGCCATAAGCTCCGGCAACTTACCAACGGCGATGTTGCCGTAGCCGTTGTGAATCGAAGAGGATGGAGCGCAAACCAAAGTAGCCTTACGTCTTGCGAGCAAAGCGACTTCGCCTGGCTCCAGCCAACCTGAATGCACTAGCAACATGCGATCGTCGAGTACTCCAAGGGCTTCGAGCCGCTCAATTTCGGAAAGCCCGTACTGCGCCAGACTTGAATCATGGGTGCTATACGAAAAGCAGGCATGGGTTTGCAGCGTTGCCTCGTACTCGTCCGATAGCGACTTTAGTCCGAGGATGAGTTCATCAGAAGCGTTATTCAGACCGCGAAAGGAAGCGCTAACCGAAACTTTGCCCGCGTAAGAGCCCGCATACTTTGCGAAGAGATCATCGGTTCGTTGCAAACAATCCTCGGTTGTTTCGATCATAGTTTGGGGCAGGACACCTAGAACCGACTTGGTTTTATCGAAGCTCGACCGGGCTATAACAAGCCTCATGCCGGTCGCGCATACCGCGTCCACAGTAGCTCCGGGATGGTAATTCCCGGGGTCAATGAAGCAGGTGACACCGTGCGTCAGCAGTTCGACGGCAGCAAGCGATGCGCTTACATAGACATCCTCTGCCTGCATCGCCCCTTCGTATGGATACATGTGATCGAAAAGGAAGGACTGAGCGTTCGCTTCATCGGCCAATCCCCGGGAGAGCTGGAAAGAGGAATGTAGGTGATTGTCAACGAAGCCAGGCGTAACGACCGTATCTGCAGCGTCGTATATGCGATCGGAACTCCAAACGCTACGGATTTCAGAGCTTTTACCGACTGCAACGATCTTACCATGCTTGATAGCGATGGCAGCGTCGCGAATTACTCGACGCTGCTCATCGACTGTTATGAGCCAATCAATATTGACTACGATCGTATCAGCGGCACTCGCTCCCTCGGAGCTTGTGGATGCGGTGGCGCTCATTTTGTAATTCACCTGTTTTCGCCGACATAGTTCAGATTGTCCGTGCATTTCAGCTCGACGAGGACATTCTCCTCGGCCGAGTGTTCGCACAACATGGAACGGTGGCTAATGCCTTTGGGAATAACGATCATTTCGCCCTCGCGCAGGGTCACAGCACCCATCTCTGTCTCCCATCGCAGCGCACCACGTACGCACAAAATCACCTCGTGATAGTCGATATTCCTGTGCCAGAAGCCCATATCTTCTTTGGATCGCTTTGAGACATCGATCTTGAGGGTCGCAGAATCGAAGAGCCGGAGAGGCGTCCCGTCGGCTTTGTTGAAATTAGAGGGTTGAAATTTGCGATCAAAAATATTCAGGTAGTGAAAGAGTTCTTTTGACTTCAGTACACCCAAATTTTCGACCGGATTTCCATTGACCGCAAGCTCAACGTTGGTGCCGTTTATCGTGATTACTTCGCGTAGTGGGGCTTTGGGAAGTGACATCTTCTTTCCTCCTGATCCGAAGTTGTTGTGAAAGATTGCTCGCGATCACAGCGGCGAGATCTTTAATGAAGGGATGATTTTCCTCCAGAAGATTGTTTCTTGGCTTATCTGATTTTCCAATTCCTGAGCGCTTGCGCCGCCAGGGCTTATGTTCAATTCTTTGAAGCGCTTGAGCACGGCAGGATCACGAAATGCAGACTGTACCGCTGCGGCGATTTTCTCTAGCCGTTCCAACGGAGTACCTTTAGGTGCGGCTAAGGCCCACCATGAGCCCGAAATCAATTCGGGGAATCCCTGCTCCGCTGTTGTCGGCACCTCAGGCAACACATCCAGTCGTTGTGGCGCAGCTACAGCAAGAGCTTTCAGCTTCCCGGAGTCAAGTTGCCCCTTCACCGCACTCACAACTGAAAAATACAACTGAATATCACCCGTTAGCAGGCCCTGGATAACGGCTGGCGAGCCTCTATACGGCACATGTACCATCTCGATATCTGCCAGCTTCGCAAATGCCGCTGCAGCGAGATGGGGCGGAGTTCCGGTACCTGGCGAGCCATAGTTGATCTTGCCCCGTTCTTTTCTCGCCAGCTCTTGCAGTTCTTTCAGATTTGAAACTTGAAGATTTGCTGGAACCACAATTACTGAATGTCCGGCTGATATTGTGGTAATAGGCGCGAGGAGTTCTAGAGGGTTCCCTGCAGATGACTTCAATATGAACTGATTCATCACATAGTTATTGTTGGGCGCAAGCAGCAGGGTATAACCGTCGGGCGTTGCACGGGCTACTTCAGAGACCGCTATTTCTCCACTAGCGCCTGGCTTATTGACAACCACTATCGCTTGACCCAGCCGCTGCTCTAAAATTGGAAGAATGATCCTGAATGCTATATCACCCGTATTGCCCGCAGCATTGGTGTTGACGACGGTAATTGTACGGTCGGGAAAAGCTCCGACGTTTTCCGCAATTAGCGTCAGAAACGCCGCACAAATACAGAGACTCCACTTTCGCATCATTTCCTCCCTTTTCACACTTGTTGTCGATTATGGATGGCTGCAGGGACCACAGATTTGTCAAAGCGTCGCTCCGAAATAGGCGCATGCTCTACCTGCAATTTTAGCTTATGGCTTCCACTCTCGCTGGACTTGCTGAGCATGAGTTCGCATACCTCTTGGGTTGCTAGCGCCCAATTTCCTGAGTGAAGTGGAGACTCGCCATTGACGACCGCGCCATACAATTCATCAATTACCTCGGACCGCGGGATTGAGACTTCAGGCGCCCGAGCGAAAGTCTTCTCATGCTCCCGATAGATGATCACCCCTTCTGGACCCGGCCTAATGTCAGCGTCTTCACAGCTTGCTAGCACCAGCCCGAAATGTTCATGGTAGCGCTGTCGCCGTTCAACTAAGCCAAACTCGCTTTCGTGTGCAGGGGGTGTCGCCTTTAGCAATCCGGTTTCACTCACTCCTCCGCAAAACTCGTCTGAGTCAAAGCGTCCGTATCCACTGTAGATCAATGTAGCAGTGGCCCCGCACCGAAAGCGCAATGTCGCCGTGTAGGCGCCTTCTGAGTGAAATCTATTGTTCCAGAAGCCCCTCGAAGCCGTTACAGTATCAACCAAGCCACCAGCAATAAGTCTCGCCACATCGACCTGGTGAAATCCCTGATGCAGCACGACGCCGCCCCCGTTCTTTGAATCGAGTGCGTCCGGCGCTCGCAGTCGCGTCAAAAAATTATTGTAGTTTACCAACGTGAGATGCCGGAGCCGCCCATATTTTCCCGATAGGATGTGGGCGCGAGCCATCAGGATCGGAAGGTCATAGCTGTGAGTATGGCCGACGAGCAGTTGTACATGAGCCTTGTCTGCAGCCTGAACCATGGTTTCACATTCAGTGATGCTCACACTCATCGGCTTCTCGATTAGAATATGCTTGCCCGCTGCAGCTGCCGCCAAGGTTAAAGAGAGATGTGTAGCCGGAGGGGTCGCGATATAAACTGCGTCTATCCGGCTATCTGCAAGCAATTGACCCGCGTCGGCGTAGGCAACCCCTCCCGTTTTCGAATGAAAAGTGAGTCTCGCACTTTCGTTCGGGTCTGCCGCAGCGACTAGCTCGATCCGCTCATCTTCACGCAACGCCCTGGACAAAAAGCTATATGCCTTGCCGAGGCCGATCACTCCCAGGCGCACTTTTTTACGCGATGTTGTCAACTTACTTCCGTTCTTCAAGCGGTTGCTAGTGCCATGTTCGCGTATGTCCCGCTCTGGGGCACCCTCTGCAGGGCATATCACCACCATGGCTGCGACAATGGACACTCCGCTAACGCTCATTGTTTGTGTCTGCTTCGATCTGAAGTCGTTTCCATAGCTCTTCAGGAATTGGAATCCCGTCCCGCAATCTCTTCACCTTGAGCTGTTGGCCCCGTTCACCGGGCATCAGCAATTCGTCCACACCGTCTTGCGTATCTGCGTCTTTGATAAGGGATGCCAACGCTTCGACGCGATGAACGAACACTGCAAGATCTCCCAATTGCGAAACATCTATAGCAATCAAGAGAGCGTTTTGTTGGTGCTGCCGATTTTCGAGGCTGAGGTAGGCCTGCAAAATGGGATTTCCGGCCATAACACTAGCCAGCAGCTCGATCATGAGTGCAAGACCGGAACCCTTAGGTCCTCCTAAAGGCGATAACGCGGTAGCCCGACTCGCATCTTCAGTTAAGTTTCCTTGCTCGTCCAATGCGTCTCCCACATTGAGCGGCACATTATTCCTCTGTGCCGCCACGAGCCCCCCCCACGAAATCTTGCTTGAGGCCATATCCAAAGTTATCGCTTTCGCCTCACTGCGCGGGATCGATACTGCCAGCGGCGCAGTTGAAACGAGCGCCGACCGACTCCCATGGTACGCCATGTTCGGTATGGATGCGGCCGCTGCGATAGCAGCAAATCCCTTCGACGCGAGGCATGTTGTAAAGTAGCCGATCGACCCAGTATGGGTCGTCCGTTTGATAAGCGTCAGACTAATGCCGTGTCGGCGCGCTTTGCTCACGGCGCAGGAAATCGAATGTTGAAGAGCGACCGCGCCTGCGGCACGGTCGGAATCAAGGATCGTCATTGCAGGCAGGTCAGCGGCAAGCGTGATGTTCGGCGTCGGATTTAGTTCGCCGCTCTTTACCAATTCAAGGTACCTCGGAATGCGAGCGACCCCATGGGTGTCCTTCCCGTGCAGATTGGCCCAGACCAAGACCTCCGCCAACGTCGCGGCATGCTCGACCGGAAATGCCCGTCGCTCAAATATAGACTGTGCGGTAGCACGCAGCTCGGAAGTCTTTATGATAGCCAAGTTACCCTCACTAGATGCGATGTCTGAGCGTCCGCGGCTATCGCCAGCCTGCGACTGCGGCGACTACTGCATCGCAGTTCTGCGGGATTTCATTACCTCGCCATGCAACGTGCTGATCTGGCCGCAACAACGCATAATCAACGCCATAAAGATCCCGCGCCTCCGGCATAGCGATCGACAAAACTTTTAGCGGAAGCCCTCTCCGTTCAGCTGCCTCCTGAAACGGCTGCGTGCGTTCCGCCGTGCCTAAGCACAAAAGGGAGAAGCCATGGCCAAGAAGATCATAAAGCGATGTTAAATTTGGCTTGATCCAAATATGGGGCGCTCTTCCTCCGGGCACCGAACTCGGAACGTACTCATGTGGACTGTCCACCGGAGACACGCCGGCATCGTAAACGTTAATATTGGAGTCCTCATAACGAGCGCCCAGTTGAATTCCTAGGGATGCAAACTCCTCCGTCAGCAGCCCCAAAGCCGCACCGGTTTCATTTCGCGCGCAGGCGCCCCTAGGTGATTCTTCAAGAAGAAACTCTGCGACTGGAATATCACCTATATGTCTCGCCATAGATTGGGCTGCGTTCGTGTTTCGAATGGCAATAGGCCTTCGCTCCTTTTCGTAGCTCGCTAGAAGCGTAGGGCCGCCCCAATTCTGAACAAGAGCTGCGAGTTTCCATCCAAGGTTGGCTACATCATCCATGCCAGTGTTCATTCCAAAGCCCCCTTGTGGAGTGAACAAATGCACCGCATCGCCCGCCAAAACCACTCGCCCTTGCCGATACTGTTCCGCAACGAGAGCTTGGCCCGCGGTCCATAAGAAGTGAGAGATGTACTCGTATTCCAGTTCCAGTCCCATGCTCATGACGAGCTGTCGATGAATTGCCTGTCTCTCGGTTTCATTGTCCTGCGGTTTTAGCCGCGTTGAGAACAAAAACTCGCTTGTTCCGTCAAGAGTGACGATATTGCTGCGCACTCTCGGATTCACGATCGAATATTGCCAGCAGCGACTGCGGATCGCCCTCTGATAAAGAGCAGGCGCTCGGATGTAGGTCGACGCGGTCAGTCCACCCGCATAGGCTTGCTCTCGGTAGGGTGTGCCCGAATAGGAAATCCCTAAGGCTTTTCGGACAGCACTTTGGCCACCGTCGCAACCGACGAGATACTGGCAATCCACGCGCACTTCGCGCGAGCTCGACACGTCCACCATTACGGTCTCGACACAGTCGCCCTTGTCAGCAAAGCTGGCTAGTTCCCAGCCAAGCTGACATTGAATTTCCCTTGTTGTGCGTATGTGTGAAAGCAAAAACTCCTCTACGTACATTTGATTGCAGCGAAGAATGGGTTCAACGATCTGGTCGAAAGGTTGCGCATTCTTCAATTCGATTTGCTTTTCGTTCTCCGATGGCAAACGCAAACGGGCGAGTTCATATCCCGCCAAGGTCGTGAAATAGCCAACATCGGTTGGGTGATCTCTCGGAATCCCTAGCCGTCTTATAGCTTTCGATAAACCCAAGCGCCGGTAGTGCTCCATCGTCCTGGCGTTATGGCTGTTGCCTCTAGGATGCCGGAGCGGGACAGCACGGCGATCTACCAGCAGCGAACTGACGCCCAGATGCCGTAAGTGAAGAGCCAAGCCCATTCCTACAGGCCCGGCACCGACTATCAGGACAGGAACTGACAACGTATTGCTGTCTTGCATCGCTGGGATCTTTATTTCCGCTTTCTTGCTGACTGTCACGTGTCAATTCGAGCGAAGAGCGCAGCTACATCGCTGCCAAATGTTGCACGCGGGCTCACGATGAAATTGTTGCCTCTCGCCAGCCTATGCGGCGACATGACGCGATGAAGGAATGTTCTTCTCGTACACGATCTCGAGAGCCTCTCCCTTCGGAGCGATCACGTGTCCGCTCCAAAGATCACCAAGCAACGATGGATTATCTACTGGAGCGGGCAGAGCCTTATCCTGGATCCACTGCTCAACAGCATTCACCATCTTCCGACGAGCATGCACCACCAAGAGATCGCTTTGCGCAAGATTCTCCGCCGAGTGATCAACGATCGGCCCCATGCTCTCTGTTACTGCCGCGTCTTGAATGTCGAGACCTTCAATGCCTGTATAGCTTTGCTTTCGCTGCATTTCTCGATCAATCAAATGGTCGTTGCTCATATTCGCAGCAGAGCGCCAACGGCCGTACCAATCCGTCGTGTTTGGGAGATATTTGTAGTCGGTTGTCAGACCAGGCTGCGGGATTGCTCTTTGCCGCGCGTTCGGGCTCCGGGAAAGCAGGAAAGTATCCGAAGTAATAGAAAAGAACATTGTATGATAATCATCCATCGGCACCCACGCTCTCAGCACAGCCTCTGAGCCGAGAGGACAGGGCGGGACTTGGCTGAAGAAGGGCATGATGAAATTGGTGAACCTCCAATAGGTGCTACTTTGATCGGCGGGACGATAGGCACCAGCCCTCACGCCGCTCGGCGTATCGACGATCTTAAATTCCGGGTTGGGGACCGCCATAGAAAGCGCCTCCGGGCTGGTCCGCCCTTTGGTACTCTCGTCGGCCCCCATGCCAACACCGAGATGCAAGAATCCGGAATGAGAAGTATCAAGGTCGCCTTCGAGCGCCTGCAGGTAGTTGCACTCGCGCTGCATGCACCAAACGCTCACTTTGTCGGCAGGCTCCAGCAGGACCGGAAATTCTGGGAACGGCGGCGGGGTTTGACGCTCACCCATATACACCCAAACGACGCCGTTTACTTCGCGTGTACGATAAGCTGTCGTCGGAATAGTCGGATGGATCGGTTTTCGGCTGCTCACATTAGGCGCCTCGATGCACTTCCCATCGCCATCAAACTTCCAGCCGTGGTAGACACAACGAAGACCCTCATCCTCGTTACGTCCATAAAACAGCGAAGCGCAACGGTGCGGGCACCGGTGATCCATAATGGCCACTTTGCCGGATGTCGTGCGAAAGGCGATCAGGCGCTCCCCCAAAAGCAAAAGACGGATCGGCGCTCCATCAGCCATCAGCTCTGAAGACATCAGAGCGGGCATCCAAAATTGGCGCAGGAAGCTGCCGGTTGGAGTGCCTGGCCCGACGCGCGTGAGCTGCTGAGTTTCCATGTCAAACTCCTTAGACGTGAAATCTGAACATGCGGCAAAACTTATTTTCTTTCCAGTGGGCAAATTTGGAACGGATCGTCTCATAAACTGATTCAAAATATAGTTGTACAGCGTGTTTCGGAGCGAGTATTCATGCGCTCTGGCACGCAAGACAAAAAGGCATCCACACGGCCTATTATTACCCTGTTCGAAACACAGGGCGGTTTGCACCACGGCGAATGAAGTGAAGGACCAACGTTAGACAATGCGCGAGGAAAAAGTTTCAGTTTTGTCGGACGGATTGCGCCTGTCAGGCATCATCCACCTTCCTGATAACACCGGCTCCGTGCGCGGTCAGCCGGCCTTCGTTGTACTGCACGGGTTTGGCAGTACGAAAGAGAGCGACAATGCTTCGGTGCCTTGCCGTTTTTTGTCGAGGCTTGGTTACGTCGCATTGAGAATAGATATGCGAGGCTGTGGAGAAAGTGACGGTGAGCGGGGTCGAGTCATCTGCATGGAGCAGGTAGAAGATACAAAGAATGCCGTGAGCTATCTTGCCTCACGCGAAGAGGTGGATGCGAACCGAATCGGATGCTTCGGCAGCAGCTTTGGAGGCGCGGTAGCAATCTATACGGGGGGTGTCGATCTAAGAGTTGCTGCGGTGATATCATCAGGGGGCTGGGGCGATGGCGAGGCGAAATTCAAGGGTCAGCACCCGGGGGACGCGTGGGCAGCCTTCTGCGAGATGTTGGAGCAGGGTTTGGAAATCAAGAAACAGACCGGGCATTCTATCAAGATACCCCGAGACAAAATCGTTCCTATCCCGTCACAACTGAAGACAAACCTTAAAAGTAACGCCATAGCGGAGTTTCCGATCGAAACAGTCGAGAGCATGTATAATTTCAAAGCCAATGATGTGATTGCGCACATCTCCCCACGTCCGGTTTTGCTCTTGCACAGCTCAAACGATTCAGTCACTCCGACTGATCAATCTATCGAGCTTTTCAGGCGCTCCAAACAACCTACCGACCTGCATTTGTTCGCTAACGTCGATCATTTCATGTTTGCGGAGGAAAACAGATTGGTAAGATCGACCATCGAGAATTGGTTGAATGTCTATTTACCAGTGCATGTCGCCCACGATAATTCCCGCGCCGCTTCCTGATGCACTCGTTTGTGATAGTCGGTGCCGGGCTTGCCGGCCACACAGCAGCGTTGGAGTTGGCGCGTCTGGCAAAGGGTCCTGTTCTCTTGTTGGGAGAGGAGATACACGCACCATATGACCGGCCGCCGCTGTCGAAGGAACTCCTGACTGCTGAAAACGCCAACGCTTCGATTCCTTTTCTCTCCAAGCCGGATGCTTACGCAGACGCTGGAATTTTCTTTCGGCCGCAGTGTGGAGTTGCCCGCATTCTTCGTGAAAGGCGCCAGATTGAGCTTTGGGACGGTGAACGGATTGCTTACGATCGTCTACTGCTTGCGGTTGGTTCCTCGCCTATCGTTCTGCCGTGCTCGCCCGAGGTACTGGCACGGATTCACAAGCTCAGAACGTATGAAGACGCTCAGAGATTGCGAAATGCACTCTTGCCCGAAAGGCATCTAGTTGTGGTAGGCGGAGGCCTGATAGGGCTTGAAGTAGCCGCCGCCGCTCGCACCCGAAATGTACGCGTCACGGTTCTGGAAGCGTCGGATCGACTGGCATCTCGCAGTGTCCCGGTCGAAATTTCCGACTGGCTTTTTAAGCTTCACACCGCTCGCGGGACCTCTATATTGCTCGGCGAGAGAGTGACCGAAATATCTCACGTGTCTGATGGGCTTTGTGTTTCCTCAACATCACAAAGCCTTCATGCTGACGAAGTGCTAATTTGCATCGGCATCAAGCCTAATTCTGCCTTTGCGTCTGACTGCGGCCTAATGGTAGACGATGGCATCGTGGTCGATGAGCGCTGCCGCACCAGTGATGACAGTATCCTTGCCGCCGGCGAGGTAACAAATTACCCCGTCGCGCACTGGGGCTGCAGGCGGCGATTGGAGTGTTGGAAAACGGCCGCTACGCAGCCGATAGTTGCGGCGCGGACAATGGCAGGGGTCGAAGCGACATACGAGGATTTACCTTGGTTTTGGTCAGACCAATTTAACCGGAACATTCAGGTCGTTGGTTTGCCTGATTTGGCCGTTGAAACAAGAATATGGGATGACATTGATCCTGATGAGAATTTGGGTGTGACTTGCATTGATGCGAACGGTTTTATCGTAGCGGCTGCAGGTATAAACTGTGGCAAACGCATTTCGATGCTGCGTAGAGCGATCGAAGACCAACAACGTCTTTAAATCGGTCATAGTTTGTTTGAGTTATTGCGACTGTGCAGTTGACCTGACAGATATTTTGAACCAGGCGGATAGAGATTATTGCATGGGGGCTTGGTGAGCCAGCGTGGGCATGACGCCTGTGGATGTTTGTTGTGCTGGCGGTCGGTAACCAAGCGACGAGCGTGGACGGACGATGTTGTATAGGTTTCGCCATTGCTCGATAACGATGCGAGCCTCCTTGAGGCAGTAGAAGAGTTCCTCATTCAGGCATTCGTCGCGCAGCTTTCCGTTGAAGGACTCGCAATAGCCATTTTCCCATGGACTGCTAGGCTCGATGTAGAGCGTCTTTGATCCCAGCCCTGCTAAGCCAGCTTTGTACGAGCCTGGAGGTCATCTCTGCTCCATTGTCAGAACGAATGTGTTCCGGAATGCCCTTGGCGAGCAGCACATCGGCTACTGTTTCGATGGCCGAGGCTGTTGATACGGCCAGCGACCGGCTGGCGAGGCACTCGCGGGTGAACTCGTCGATCAAGGTCAACAGTCTGATCCGGCGACCATCATGGGTCTGCGCCTCGACAAAACTTGTAGCTCCAGACATGATTGCGATGGCTCGTCCTGTGCCGGACACATGATCCATCGTTGAGCCATAGCCGGCCTCGCGGCTTTTGCTTCTTCGGTACTTTAAGCCCCTCACGGCGTCAGATCCGCCGCACGCGATCGCAACCAACCTGCCAGCCGGAAGTCCTTAGCAGCGAGGTGACGCGCCGATAGCCGTAGCGGCCGTATTGTGAGGCAAGAGCGATGATCGCGCCGGTCAGCGCATCCTCATCCGCCGGGTCAATGGCCGTATAGCGCTGCGTACCGCTTGGCTGATCGACAATCCGGCAGGCGTGGCGTTCGGAGAGCCCGTACTTCGTCCGGGTGAAGCTTGTTCCCGCACGATTGGAGCCAAGGAAAAAGTTCTTCAATCACGTGCTCGGGCTAACCTCTGATCAAAGCGAGGCAACGTTAGTGACAGAGACCGAATCTGCCTCTTTACTAGAGGGGTATCTCAGCGCGGGAGTGCGATTTATGCAAAAGGGTACCTCTATCGACCTGAATGCCATCGAGTTGTTCTATCGAATAGCCAACTCCGGCAGTCTTGCGGAGGCTAGTCGACGACTTCGTTTGCCGAAATCAACGTTAAGCCGGCAGCTAGCAGCATTGGAGCTTTCGCTCAACTCGACGTTGTTTTCTCGTAAAGGACGCCACCTCGCCCTTACAGAGACCGGACGTTTGCTTTACAATCATTGCGAGCGCATCCTGGGAGATGTCGATGCCGCCGTCGTACAGTTGTCCGAACACCACGCGAATATCCGAAGCAGATTGCATTTGAGTTTGCCTCCGGATATCGGAGTCAATTGGCTGGCATCGAGCATCATCGCCTACATGGTCGACAATCCAGGAGTCGACGTCTACGCAGACGTGACCAATCGGTGGATCGATTTATTGGAGGAGCCCTATGATCTATCTATCCATATCGGCGGCAGCACGGGTGGTGACGTTCGGCCCGCCCAGCTGATCGCACAGCTGAAGCGAGGCTATTTTGTCTCCAAGAACTATAGCAAGAGAAACGGAATCCCGAAACACATATCCGACCTCCATCGACATGACTGCATTGTGCACGAAGCCCAACGCCGGGAGGGATTATGGTCCATTATATTGTCGCCTGACAGCGCGGAGACCAAAGATGTTAAAGCACGAGTGACTGTGAACAATACTTCGACTGTGCGAGAGCTGGCACTGTCCGGCGGCGGTGTGGTAATTTTGACTGAAGCAAGCGCGCAAAGCAATCGCGGCGCCCTCGTCCAAATCCTTCATGACTGGCCGATTGAGCCTCTATCCATTTATGCCACGTATCGTTGGAAACAGCACCTTCCCCAGAAGATTAAGAGTTTTCTTGATATCTTGCGGAAGCAATTGAAAACGTATCCAGTGGGCGGAGGTTGACCTTAGGTGGTCTTATTCCAGAAAGCTGGAGCGCGCCGGTTGAAAGCAAGTTGAACCGCCCCGGTTTCACCGGAGGCCGTTTTGTTTGAGTCACACTGCCATGACCGGCTCTTGCAGCATAGCGTAATAGCCTGCCTCGGCTTCCGCTGGCGGGATGTTGCCGATGGGCTCCAGCAGCCGGCGATTGTTGAACCAGTCGACCCATTCGAGCGGGGCGAATTCGACCGCCTCGAACGAGCGCCACGGACCGCGTCGATGGATGACCTCGGCCTTGTGGAGGCCGTTGATCGTTTCGGCGAGCGCATTGTCGTATGAATCGCCGACGCTGCCGACGGAAGGCTCGATGCCCGCTTCGGCCAGGCGCTCGGTGTATCGAATGCTGACGTATTGGGCGGATTCAACCGACCGTCGCAACACCCGGATTGTACTGACCGATCGCGCGTGTTGTGCCATTTCCGCCCCTTGGTCCCATGTCAGCGATCTACGCAACCGCCCGGGAAGTTCGCCCATTGATTGGACAATAGCCTCACGGACCGCTTGGGCGCCGTGGCCTGCGAGTGGCGGACCGTTTCGGACACGTTGACCGCCTTGGTAGCCTTCCATCCGCGGCAAATGCAGTAGCACGGTGAACCGCGAGCTTCGCTCCACAAGCGTGCCGATCGCCGAGCTCTCAAGACCAAGGATTAAGTCACCTTCCCAGTGACCCGGGACGGCCCTGTCAGCTATCTCCGGCGGTCGCTCGCTGATCATGACGGCGTCCCCGATAAAGGATTTGTTTCGATTTCTGGTGCGTTCGCGCAGCACGCGAAGCGCGGCCCGATCGTAAGCAAGCAGTCAGTTCACGGCGCAATGCTCCGCGGCCCTGAATATACAAAGACCGATAAATCGCCTCATGGCTGATCCGCATGGTCGGATCCTCTGGATAGTCAATCCGGAGTCGATGCGCGATCTGCTCAGGACTCCAGGCCTTTGACCGAGCTATGCAGGATTCTGGGTGACGCGGCCGATTAGGCGGCGTGGCTTTCGGTCGGTGTGATGACCTCGATGCCGTCGGAGAACCTGACACCGGCGATCACCTTCGGCAAGTGATTTGTGCCCTTCAGTCGGCGCCAGGTCTTTGATGCGGCGTCGACCAGCTTGAAGACCATCAGTTTTGCGGTTTTCGGCGAAAGCGATCCTTTCGTCCGCACCGTCCGGTGCCGCACCGTGGCGAACACGCTCTCGATCGGATTCGAGGTGCGCAGATGAGCCCAATGCTCGGCAGGGAAGTCGAAGAAGGCGAGCAGCGCCTCACGATCCTTGATCAAGCACTCGACCGCAGGCCCGTATTTGGCATGGTATTTCTCGACGAAGGCGTCGATCGCTGTTTCGGCTTTCGCCCGGCTCGGCGCCAGATAGACGTTCCGCAGGTCGTTCTTCATGGCGCCCTGCACGGATTTAGCGACCTTGTCGAGCACATTGCTGACTTTGTGGCACCAGCACCGCTGGTGTCGCGTGCCGGGGAAGACCTCGTCGAGGGCCTTCCAGAACCCCAGAGCGCCGTCACCGACCGCCAGTTCAGGAGCGATCCGCAAGCCGCGCTGCTTCACATCGATTAAGAGCTCACGCCAGCTCTGGGTGCTCTCGCGGGCGCCCACCTGGAAGCCGACCAGTTCCTTCTTGCCCTCCGGCGTCGCGCCGACCAGCACCAGGATACATTCGCTGTGATCCTCCATCCGGGCCTGCAAATAAACGCCATCGGCCCAGACATAGACGTGGCGCCGCGCCGACAGGTCACGTCGCTGCCAACGCTCGTACTCGGCCTGCCATTCGGCCGTCAGGCGTGCAATCACCGACGGCGACAGGTTCGGCGCATCCTTGCCGAGCAGCGCCGACAGCGCGTCCTGAAAGTCGCCGGTCGAGATGCCGCGCAGGTAGAGCACCGGCAGCAGGGCATCCAGGCTCTTGGTGCGCCGCGCCCACAGCGGCAGGATCGCCGAGCTGAAGCGGATCCGATCGACCCCGGGGGCGCCGCGGTCCCGAACCTTCGGCCGGGCGACCTCCACGGGGCCGATGCCGGTCTGAATTTGCCGCGCCGGTCCATAGCCGTGCCGGACCAGCCGGGCTCGGCCGTCGGGCAGTGTCAGGTCAGACGTGCTGGCCAGAAACGTGTCGACCTCGATCTCGATCGCCCTGGCAAGCAGGTCGCGCGCCCCAGCGCGGAGGATATCGGTCAGTGGATCGTCAACCGTGGATGGCTGACGGAAAGCAAGCAAGTTGGTAGTCTCGGTCATGGCGTATCGCTCTCCTTGAGAGGTTCTGGCAGGCTGGATACCCGCCTCGATACGCCGCCTCTCTCAACCCGTCATCACCCAGTTTCGGCCATAGCTCCCGGACCGTACCCGCAGGATCGTCGAGGTCCATCAACCGCCGGATTCGATCCGCATTCTTGATCAGGGTCGGTTGGTCGCTGTCCATCCGGTGCTCGAGGGCCGCCGCAGGACCCGCGTCGTACCGGAACACAGGCAGGGCGTCGCGCGCGCAAGGACAATGTCCGCCTTCAGCCGCGCAACGGATCATGGCGCTGTCTTGGGGCGACCCGGCGAGCATGTGTCGCGCCGCTCTCTCGAAGTCTACCGGTCCATCGCCGCCCACCTCGCAACGAGGGACAACCGTCAGCTAGGGAAAATTGGAAGCCCAGATTCACGGAAAGTTCGCAGCCCGTTGACAGCACTCGACGATCGGAGATCTGAGCCCTATGGAGTTCGAACGGAAGGCTGGATAAGTGCGTGTCAGCGGAACCGGGTGCAGGCCATGGCTTGCAGGCGTCTTGACGTGCACCGCTTTTGAAGATGCCTCTCTGCGATACAGGCCGCCCGCGCCAGAGGTCTTCGTGCCGGGGTTTGCAGCGTGGCCGGCTTCGCTCCGTGGGGCGTCTCCGCCTGCAACGCTGGCAAGCCGCCATCGCTAAACTAACATCCGAGACGGACCACTCAATGAAGGCAGGTCACTGCAACAAAGCCGCTTAAATCCGAAACCAGATGGGCCAGAACCTGCCCTGAAGCAGGCCGCAACCTGTCTCAAATCACCTGACGACGGGACAAGCGTGGGCTCCGAGATGCTGTGCTTGCGAGCCAGATCGGCGGTCTTCGAGCCAGCCTCATGCTCTCATAGAGCAGCGATGATTTGCTCCTCGGTGAACCTCTTGCGCTTCATGCTCGGTCCCTTTGTCAGGAAGACTGCAGGAAATACTTAGGCAGCCCAAGTTCGCTGCCCTACCCCTACTGCGAAGAGGCTAACCCTGCCAAATTGATGGTCTTTTCCCAGCGGGCGATTTCTGCCTTCACGAACTCCTGCAGATCTGGCAAGGGGGCCGAGGTTCCGGGTATCATGAGTTTTTCTATCCGTCGTCTAGACTCCGGAGTGGCAAGTGCCTTGTTCGTAGCGCTATATAGCGCTTCTATGACAGATCGCGGTGTTTTTGCTGGGACTAGTAGCAGCAGCCACGCAGCAGCTTCATAGCCGGGCACACCTGCTTCATCCAACGTAGGCACGTTCGGTAAGTTGGGCACTCTTCGTTTTGTGGTGACTGCAAGCGCACGCAGCTTGCCAGATTCGATCAACGATTGCGCGACCGGCAAATCTGCAATCATCATGTCGACATGCCCTGCCACCACGTCGTTAACGGCAATCTGGCTACCCCGGTATGGCACATGTGTCACCGCGAAGCCGGCCACGCTTGCGAGCAACTCGCCAAAAAGATGATGCGGCGAACCAGATCCCGCGGATGCCATATTCAGCTTTCTGGGGTTGGCTTTGGCGTAAGCAATCAATTCGGAAGCGGACTTGGCTTCAAGTGCCGGATTAACAACAAGAACAAAGGGTACCTCGCCTACATTTGCTAAAGGAACGAAGTCAGTTCTTGGGTCGTACGGTAGCGCCTTATAAACGGTCGGATTGAGCGCGATGGCGGAGAGACCACCCAATAGCAATGTGTAACCGTCGGGCTTTGCACGTGCGACAAACTCAGTGCCGAGTACCGAACCAGCGCCCGGGCGATTCTCAATTACAATCGGGGCTTTCAGTTCGTGGGACAGGGCTTCGCCCACGAGACGCGCGGTTATGTCGTTCGCACCCCCGGCCGCGAATGGTACGACGATCGAAATCTTCTGCTTCGGAAAATCTGTTGCATTTGCACTCACCAACCAAAGGAATGGCGTTAAAAACATCGAAAGAATCAATAGCGATTTCTTCATCTTTTTCCCTCCTGGAAGATTGGCTGATGAATGCTGCTTCATCATTGGGAGCCTGCCAAGCCGACTTTGTGTACGATCCTGGACCATCGTTCGATCTCGCTGGTCACAAACGTTTCAAGTTCCGTCAGCGACAAGGGATCCATCGCTACCAGACTCATGTCGTTTATGCGGCGTCGGGTCTCAGGATCGGAAACAATAGCCTGCAACTCAACATGCAGTCGTTCGACCACCGCCCGAGGTGTTTTTGCAGGAGCCAAGATCAAGAACCAGGGGGCGGCGTCATAGCCTGGTACACCGCTCTCGTTCAAAGTAGGAACATGCGGAAGTTCAGGAATACGTGTAGCGGTGCTAACCGCAAGCGGGCGAAGCTTTCCACCCTCAATCATCCCTTTGGCCGGAGGAAGATCTGTGAAAGTCACGTCAATACTCTTCGTGAGTAGACCGTTCAGCGCGGGTAGGCTCCCGCGATAAGGAACATGAGCGAACTTGATGTCAGCCATGCTGGCGAATAGCTCAGCAAACAGATGGTGCGCCGATCCGGGGCCAGCAGAACCCATATTTATTTTGTTTTCATTCACTTTAGCGAACGCTATCAGCTCAGAAATGTTTTTAACCGGTAAATTGTCGTTCGCCACGAGCACGAACGGAATTTTAGCGATTGCGATTATCGGAACAAAATCATTTTTGGGATTGTACGACAACTTCTTGAATACGGATGGATTTGTGGCCACGGATGAAAGGGTCGCCATCAGTAAGGTGTGTCCGTCTGGCTGCGAACGGGCTACAAAATCCGTTCCAATCACCGAACCGGCACCCGGCTTGTTCTCCACAATAACAGATTGACCAAGCTTTGATGAAAGACCTTGCGCGACAAAGCGGGCAACGATGTCGGTGGACGCTCCACTTGCGAACGGAACCACGATCGTTACAACCCGCTCCGGAAATTCTTTCCCAAAACCTGATTGTATCAACCCGATAAGCACGGCGGCTACCAAAGCTATTCGCATCAGAATCTCCATTTTGCAAACCTGAGGCAACGATTTTCCCGCGAATTCCAGACTCTCATTATGAAACAGAGATATCAGCTTCCTGCATTAAAGGGAGATGCTCCTCATGAGATGGCACTGTAATCACAACGCTGCCGTCGATCACCCGAACCTGAATCTTCCGAAGTCGCGCCTTGGGATTGCCGGGATGAACGCCGGTTCGGATGTCGAACTCGAAACCGTGCCACGGGCAAACGACGTGCAACTTAGTCTTGGAAAACGTCATACCCCGACTTGTGCAATCTTCGGCAAGGTCCTCCTCGACCTTCGCAATTATCTTACCCTGACATGCGGGTCCGCCCATGTGCGGACAGTGGTTTAGGTAAGCGAAAAACTCGTCACTCAGTTTGAAGACGGCCACCTCAAATCGGTCAAATCCAATAAGCTTTCGGTCTGGATCACCGAAATCGGAGGCAGCCCCTATGTCTACATCGCGCATTTTTTCACCTGCTGTATTTTACTCTGCTGTGCCACATGGACACATCCCACAGATTAAGTCCGACAGCCTCGATTAGAGCGCTGACCATCACGACAATGTCCGTTGGAGTAACTTCGGAAACGACCACCGGTTCGCCGGCTGCGCCGCCGAATTCGATTTTGGCGGAATACAGCCGGATTGCTGCAGTCAGCACGCGCCTTAGGTCCTCATCATCCACTTTTGCAAGATGTCCGGATAAGAGCGCCCGATTGGCCTCCGTTATAAAGCGGCCCCCGAGACGAGGCTCTTTCTCACTTGCAGTCATGACACGGCCGGGCGCGACGCAAGGACATCGCGCGGTTTTGGCCTCCGCCGCCCCACCTCAAGATTGAAGAGACGCGCGGCATTCAGGCCAAGAATATTGCGTTTTGCTTGCTCTGAAAGAAATGGCAGCGTGGTGATGGATCCCGGAGTGTCGAAATCCCAGTGAGGCCAGTCGGAAGCGTAGAGTAGCTGCGTCTCCGCATTAAACGAGTCTAGGGTTGCTTCGAGCAGCTTTAGATTGGTTCTCTCAAGTGGCTGCGTCGTGTAGTACATTTCCCGCATATACTCGCTCGGTAAACGCTTCAGCATCGGAGCTTCGCAGCTTCGCATCTGATATTCATGATCGAGCCGCTGCATGAGGAACGGAATCCAGGCAAGTCCGCTTTCGATCCACATGAGTTTTAATTTCGGAAAGCGTTCGGGCAATCCATTGATGATCCAATTCGTCATGTGAATTAGACTGTAATGTACGAACGAAAGTGCATGCATAGAGATGAACCGGTTTAGCTGTTGAAAAGACGGGTCGTTCCAATTGAAACCCGAATGAAATGTCAGCGGCTTACCCACCTCCTCGATCAGAGAATACAGCCGCATATAGCTGTTATGATGAACCGGCTTGTTACGAGTCGAGCATATAGTAAAGCCTATAATGCTACTCAACTGCGCATATCTTTGGACCTGCTCGACGCACGCTTCCGGCGTATTAAACGGAAGATAAACAAGCCCCTTCAAGCGATCATCTTGCGGAAGAATGCGTTCGATAAGCCATTTGTTGTAAGCCCCAGCCAATGCCACCTCGACATCATCTTGCGGGTGCATGCCGAGCAGCAGCATCGGCGTTGGAAACACAATCTGGTAATCTAGGCCGAGCGCATCCATCGCTCTTCGAGCCAACTGGGTGAACGGATGATCACCACTGCTTTCTACCCTTTCAAGTAAACCTTGCTGATGGGGAATGCGCCCATAGACATTCTGATAGTTGATGCCAGGAGACATGTTTAGAAGAGCCGTGCCGCTGCCACCAGGTCGAGCTAGTGCCGACTCTCCCATCTGACGGATAACATCATTATCGATCGTGGAAATGATCTCAGGCCAAAAAGAGGTTTCGGTAACATGCGCGTCGACATCTACAAGAAAATAATCATCGTAGCTCTCTGCCTGACGCGTGGCATGGGCTAGGCAATCGCGCGTATCCGTATGCATTGTTATTTCTTGCAATTCCCGAAAGTGGCTTTTCGCGCGGTCCAACATCACAGTCTCCTTTAAGGTTGCCGCACCTTAGCTGAGTTCGTAGCAGAATTTAAGATTTCAAATTCGGAACACTGCGTTCCATATCGACCTTTGGCTTTGACCTGACGGATGGACAGCCGCCTCCCCGCGGGTGGCATGCTTTAATGGCTGTCTGCAGCTAGAAGGAGGGTGGTTAGAGAAGGGCTCCCGCACCGCTCGGCATGTATTTCGGCAAAGTGTGTTCCAGGTCGTCGGCGGCTCGGGCGCAGCGAGGCTATGATCTTCCTTAGCTTTTATCCTTCAACGATTGTGGCGATGGAGGCTGCGCTGCCGCGCATTTTTGGCGCGCGAGATCGGTTGCCGCCTGATCGCTCCGCACTATGATCGTGCTTACGTCAAAGCCGATAAGGGCGACGCCGCAGACGCGGAGGCGATCGATAGCTGGATCAATGATCCTGTGCGGGAGCAGAGGCCTAGCAGTCTGCTGAAGAGCTGACTCGACGGCGGTTTCTGATGGTGATTCTTTGGGCTTTGGAGCCAAGGGGGGTGAATTGGGATGCGCGGGCGGGACGATCGGTCTGAGGGCTTGGTCTCATATGTGCGGCTCGAGCAGCGGGGTCCGGCGCATCATCCCTTACGGGCGATCCGTAAGCTGGTGGACGAGGCGCTGAGCGTTCTGAGCAAGCGGTTTGAGGCGCTCTATTCGCCCACGGGGCGCCCTTCGATCCCGCCGGAGATGTTGCTGCGGGCGCCGCTGCTGCAGGCCCTTTTCTTGGTGCGCTCCGAACGGATGCTGATGGAGCAGATCGACTACAATCTTTTGTTCCGGTGGTTCGTCGGCCTGCCGATAGATGCAGATCTGGCACCCGCCGGTGTTCACGCATAGCCGCGACCGGCTGCTGGAGGCGGAGGTGGCGCACGAGTTTCTGGCGGCACTGCTGGCACCGCGGGTCAGGAGGCTGCTATCGAGCGAGCACTTCTCGGTCGACGGCACGCTGATCGATGCCTGGGCGTCGATGTCCGAAGGACGGCTCAGGCAAGCCACCCGGACCGGGCCGCAACGGCGAGCGCAACTTCCACAACGAGAAGCGCTCCAACGAGACGCATGCCTCGACCACCCATCCGACGCCCGACTCTATCGCAGGGCGTACGGCCGCGAGAGCCGGCTGTCCTTCATGGGGCATGTGCTGATGGAGAACCGCAACGGTCTCGCGGTCAATGCGGCGCTGACCCGTGCCACGGGCCTTGCGGAGAGGGAAGCGGCACTTGCCATGCTCGACCGGCGCAACCGGCGTGGTCGCATCTCGCTCGCTGCCGACAAGGCTTACGACGTGACTGCCTTCGTTGGCGACCTGCGCAGGCGGCGTGTGACGCCGCAGCCATAACCCTCAAGCCGGCCGCGCTTTCGGAGCGCGCCCTGCCCACGCTCAGAACCTCGTAACAGCCGAAACGGCGCACACTTTTCAGCAGCCTGCTAGAACTCGTTGAGCTCTAAGGCCCTTAATCTGCGGGACCCATCGGAGCCTGCGGTATGTATCGACCGCGACGCAAGGCTGGATACATTCCCGCAAATCGGTCAGTTCAGAACTCGAGGTTTCGAAACCCTTGGTACAACGGCGGTCGTTCGCTTTGGCGCAAAAAGGGCTTTCGCGTCGCGGTCGGTGCGTTCACGGTTGCGTCCATGCTTTGTAGCCTTGCAGCATCACGCGAGCAGACGGTTGTATTCCGGCCGCTGCAAGGCATATTTGCAGCCCCTCTCGCGCCGATGTCGCAGTCAGTCCTGTCCGATAGCTATCCGAAGGAGCCGCATGGATGTTCATGAACCGCAACGAAGAAATTTCAATGCATTCTCTAGCGGTCTATCGTCAGCCCATTCTACAATGCTGAAGTTCTCACGTATGAAGCCGTGCTCTAAAAGGAATTGCTTGCGCATCTCTAAGGCTTGCAACAGGTCCTTATCGAAAGAGAATTGCAATCGGCTATGACAATCGGCGCCGCAACCCTGATCAAGCCAGTATTCGGCGCTACCAGTTTCAATAGCGATTGCGCGGCGGGCAGCGTCTTTGTTGGTTTTCGCCCAATCCGCCGCCATGAGCAGTTTCGCGAGATACCGTTCCACCAGGTCGGGGTGTTCGCGCAACAGTCCGCCGCTGACTGTTAATGTTTCAGGCGCACCGTTATTGACCTGCATGTCAATCGACGGCAGGGTCGCAAGGTTTACGATTTCTGTTGCGCTGAGTTGGCTCCGCACGGCGGCGCCCCACACGCTATATCCGAACATCGCATCGACCTCGCGTCGGAGCAGCGCGACCATCTCTCGCGTCTGAAACTTGATTGAGCGGGGCGCCGGCGTTAACGCGTCAGTGATGGCAACGTCTTCGTCAACATAGCTTCGTTCAATCGGAAGATCGACCAGCTCGACGTCGTCGAGGCTCAGCCCCTCGAGCCGCAGCGCATTCTCATAGCCCTGCAAAGCTGTAGCTCGCCAGAAGTCAATTGCATCATTGACGCGGCGCGGCAAAGCAAGCTTCCTTCCTCGCAGTTGCCTGATCGTGGTTATTCCTGATTCTGGCAGAGATAAAATTGCCTGATATTGCGGAATCCAGTGCAATCCCAGGAGGACGGTGTCCTTACCCTCGGAGCGCGCGTACAAAGCCGGCGCATTGCCGCCCTGACGGAACGAATCATCCAATGTGTGTGTATAATGGGCTTCGCGCGTTTTCGGGTCTTGGGAGTGCCGGATGGAACGAAAGTCGATGCCGTCGGCAGCAAACTCATCTTTAAGCCAGCCTTTCTGAATGGCAATCCCTGCCGCTGTTGGGACCGGGCAGCGCGTGTACCAGATCGCCTCCGGCCTGGCAGAAGCCTGACTGCTGTCAGAGGCTTTATTAGAAACGAGGTTCGTACTCACGATCTCTCCATGCATTGGATCTGCGTGATGGGACGTTTCAACGAAAGCGTGATTTCCGTTGCTGCTTAATCGACCTGAGGCACACCGGCTTTTTTGATAACATCAGCCCAAAAGCGGGTGCCGCTCGTAATCTGATCGGAAAGGGCACGCGGGCCCGGCGGCATCAACCCAAGGCCTAGCTTGTCGATGCGAGCTCTACCTTCTGACGACTGAACGAACCTTTCAATCTCGGCAGCCAATTTTTCGACAATGAACGGGGGAGTGCCGGATGGCGCGAGTACGCCAACCCATGAGGTCATCGTGACATCTTTATAGCCGAGTTCGGCAAAGGTCGGGACTTCAGGAAGCGCGCCGGCGCGCGTGTCACCAGTCACCGCCAGCGCTTTCACCTTGTTGCTGCGGATAAGTTGGAGCGATGCGGGGACAGAACCAAACATGAGTGGGATGTGACCCGCAATCACATCGGTCGCACCAGGTCCAAACCCTTTGTAGGGAACATGCGTGAGGCGTATGCCTGTGCTCTGCTGGAATAATTCACCCACGAGATGATGCTCGCTGCCGAAGCCAGAGGAGGCGATATTGATTTTTGCCGGTTCTACCCTCGCTAGATTTATCAGGTCAGGGACAGACGAAGCGGCAAAACTCGGGGAAGCCAACATCACAAAATCAAACGAGCCTATCAAGCTGATCGGGGTCAAGTCGGATACTTTGAACGGCAGCGTCCGATAAAGGTTTGGGCTTATGACCAAAGATGCTGATGCAGCCAACAACAGGGTATGCCCATCTGGCTCTGACTTGGCCACCAAATCAGTGGCGATATTTCCGCCAGCCCCGGGACGATTCTCTACGACGAATGGTTTGCCCAAAGTCTCGCCGAGTTTTTCCGCGATAAGCCTGGCACTCGCATCCGGAACGCCGCCGGGCGGAAACTGCACAACAATCTTGACCGGCCGTGTTGGATATTCCTGGGCAGAAACTGGCTGTATGAGCCCAAATATCAACGCAATCGCGACTAAAAGCTTCTGACCCATGACAATTCTCCGAATGTAGAGGAGCCGCATATATCTAAAAGGATTCCCTGCTGACGCGCAATGTCCACCTTAATCTATTTGAAGTCGTTCATGAATTGATGCGGCTCGCCTTTGCGATCGCCGCTGCTTTTTCTGCGCATCGTAATCCGGGAAAAATATCGATGCGATAGAATCCTGTCTGCATATATCGAGTGATTGGTCGTTAAAATCGGAAAGTTGACGTGGCATTTTAGCGATCCCGAACGTCCAGAACTTATCGTTCCATCACTTGCGATACCCGGCCTTGCGGCAGTTCGAAGCCCATTCCGCGCTCTTTAGCGTTCTTAAGTACTAGTCCGCCGACAGCAGCGAACTGGCTGCCGAGCCCGACATTGTTTTTGAAAAACGAGATAGATCGGCCGGACACGTCTGGCTTGCAATGGCCGCTCACGAGGTCGGGAAGGTCGACAACCCGATCCCAGTCGAACGCGCCAGATTCGACGCAATCACTGATTTCCTCCAGCCCGTATTTCACTTCAAGCGAATGGACTGCAACGGTGTCACATCGGGCGACGCCGACCGGATCGATCAAGCGCCGCTTGAAATGCTCATCGCCGGCACCGAGTGACATCACGTGCTGTCCTTCCTCGAGCAACCGACCGTCGAATACGGGCGTGCGAGAGCTTGACGCCTCATAGATGATGTCCATTCCGCGCGCGGCATCTTCCGGCGTGTCGACTGCTACGACATCAATGTGGAGTTCCTCACACATCCGCCTTGCGAAAGCTTCGCGCTTCGCTTGGTTCGGACTGAACACCTTCACCTGCTTGATGCCGGGCCGAATATGAAGCAGGGCGCGAAGATTTGCCGCCGCCTGCCATCCGGACCCGAACATGCCGGCGCGCAAAACCTCCGCGCGGCAGAGGTAGTCAGTGCCGAGGGCCGAGGTTGCGGCGACACGAATCCCTTGCAACACAGCAGCTTGGATGATGGCTTCGAACTGGGCGTTATGGATGTTATATAGGAAAATGAGGTCGCTATAGCCATGGCCGCCGGGAAGATCGCCGTAGCGCAGGTACGTATGCAGCTGCCCGTACGGGCCGGTGCTAAGTTTCACGAGGTCAGAGCTGCTGCGTAGCGCCCAAACGCCGAAGTGAAGGCTCCCGCCTTCCATCGACTTAAAATTGTAGAGGAGACGCGGGTCGTTACCGGCGCCGTTACGTAGGACGGCTTGCCCGTCCGGCGATGCGTCTGCGTCCCATGGGAGATAGTGATTGGTGCGCGCACGATTCAGCCGGTATTCACTGTCCCGCTTGAGCGCCGCGACTTCGCGGTTCGAGATGCGAAGCGCCTCAATCGCGTCGGGCATTGTGATCAGTCGACTCACGTCTTCGTTCGAAAGAATCAGCAACATGCACCTCGGATCGTTAACCTGCATGGATCGGAAGGGCGCGCGCTGTGCATGCGCGCGCGTTGGCTTCTTAGCTATTGCCCTAATCCTGTTTGGTCGATCAGGTCGCTCCACATCTTCTTGTCGAGGTCGAGCCGTTTCGCAAATTCGGTAGGACCCAGATTTACAAGGTCGACACCGAGCTTCTCCAGCTTCCCTTTAGCATCAGGTGTCTTCATGCCAATCGTGATGGCATCATTCAATTTGGCGATCACAGCTGGCGGAGTCCCAGCCGGCGCCATGATGCCGACCCAGAACACAACGCGATATCCATCGTAGCCCAATTCCTTAAATGTCGGAACGGCAGGGATCTTTTGATTTCGGACTTCGGACGTTACCGCAATAGGTCGAACATTGCCGCCGGTGATGTAGGGTGTCGAGGGTGGGATCCCACCGAATCCTAAATCCAAGCGTTGACCCATCAGATCGACCAGGACTTCGGCCGCACCCTTGTATGGAACATGAATCAAATCGATTCCGCCACGGGCTTTCAGCAACTCACCGGCAAGGTGGTGTTGGCTACCGACACCCGCCGAACCATAAGTGAGTTTTTTGATTTTCGCCAGATGCAGGAGAGACTTCAGGTCTACTGCTTCGAGATCGTTCCTTGCCATCAACACAAACGCACTCTCGGCGGTTAGGTTGACGGGTACAAGCCTCTTGAGCGGATCAGCGATGCCCTTTTTCAAAAGCGGCATGATCACTACAGGCCCATCAGACGCAAGCAGCAAAGAATAACCGTCCGCGGGCGAATTCGCGACGTTATCACTCGCGATTGCACCGTTTGCACCCGGGCGATTCTCGACAAAAACCGAATGTTTGAATTTTAGCGATAACTGCTCGGCAATAATTCGGGCAACGGAGTCGGGCGTCCCACCGGCCGCGTAGGACACAACGATGCGGATGGTCTTCGACGGAAAATTGTCGTCCGCGCGCGTCGATGCTGCCTGCATCGCCAGAACAAAACCAAAGCAAACGGCCGCCAGATATTTCATTATGTCCTCCCAATGTTTTGATCGACTTATGTTTGGTCGCTCAGGGCCGCGTACTGATATCAAGGAGTTCAGAACGTCACGATCCACCTCCCCGATCATAACACGAGTAGCAAGTAAGAAAACATCGTAATCAAAAGCGTGCTGGTAGCGGCGAGGACAAGCGGGCGAATTCCGCGCGCTCGCAGTTCCGAAAACTGAGTTTGAAGACCAATCGCAGCAAGTGCGATCGTCAGCAGCAATGAAGCAAAGAATGACAGCGTTATTTTGACCGCTTGCGAGATCTCTATTGCGCTTGCTAACGCAATGGCCAGGCAGAAACCGATTACAAACCAAGGAATCGGGGTCAATTTTACTGTAGCTGGGGCCGCGGAAGATCGCTTCACGAAAATGCCCAAAGCGAAAATCATCGGGCCCAGCACAAGAACGCGTGCCATCTTTGTGATGACGGCCGCATCCCCTGCCGCTTCTCCACCCTGATATGAAGCGGCAACGACCTGACCGACCTCGTGCACCGAAGCGCCGACCCAAATCCCGTAATGCTCCGGCGTTAGCGCCAAGATCGAAAGGGCGAACGGAAACGACAGCATGCTGACGGTACCGAACAAGGTGATACAAGACACGGCATAGGTGACGTCGGCGTCTGAGGCCTTTGTGACTGTGTTGGCGGCCAGGATCGCGGACGCGCCGCAGATTGATGTTCCAGCTGCGATCAGTTCGGCTAATTTCATATCGACGCAAAGCCTGCGCCCGATCCAGCACGTTACAACGAATGTGATGGTGACGATCGCGATCGTCAGCGCGAGGCGTCCTGTTCCGATGCTTAGAAGCTGAGCCAGCGTAATTTGAAAGCCGAGAAGCACAATGGCGAAACGAAGCAGGGGTCGCGTCGCGAATTGTATTCCATCGCAGGCCCATTGATGCGTACCAATTAAGTTTCTCCAGATTGCCCCCAGGATCACGGCGGTGATCAGCGGGCTTATCGCCGAGATATACGATGCGCTACGGAGCAGATATGCAGCGAGCGCGATCCCGATGGCGAGCAGAAGGCCACGCCATGTGCGCGCGAGCCATTGTTTTGCACCGCCGGCCTGCAATGGTTCGGCCGCGTGGCATTCGTCGGATAACGACTGGCACATGCGCGAGCCGTACTAGGCGGACTTCTGATGCGCTTCGCGCGCGGCCAGCTTAAGGTCGGAAAATATCGGCTCGAGGTTGAACAGCTTGCGAGCGTTTTCACCCAGTATGTTGCGCTTTGCCTGCTCGGATAAGAAAGGGAGGTCGTAGATTACGCTCGGCAGGTCCATGTCCCAATGCGGATAATCAGACGAGTAGAGCAATTGGCTGTCGGCGTTCATCATCTTGAACGTAAGCTCCAGGGCGTCCCGGTTGTCGACCATCTCCATGGGCTGTGTGGTAAAATACATCTGTCGGATGTAGTCGCTTGGCTTGCGCTTGAGCGACGGACACTCTGAGGTTCGCATCATGTATTCGTTGTCGAGCCTCTGCATCAGGAACGGCACCCATGCGAGTCCGCTCTCGATCCAGATCGTCTTCAGCTTCGGAAAGCGCTCCGGCAGGCCGTTCACGATCCAGTTCGTCAGATGGATCATGTTATGGAACGTGAAGCCGAGCGCGTGGACGGCGATGAACTTGTTGGTCGTCTGGAAGAACGACTGGTCATACCAGTTGTAAGCCGCATGGAAGGAAAGCGGCTTGCCCAGCTCTTCCAGCAGCGCGTAGGTCTTCATATACGCATTATGGTAGACTGGCTTGTAGCGCGCTGCCGTAATCATGAACCCGATAACGCCCTTCTTGTGGCCGAATTCCTGCACCGTCTTGTAGGTTGCCTCGGGATCGTTGAACGGCAGATACAGCATCGACTTGATGCGCGGCTCCGAGCTAAGCACATTCTGCGTCAGCCAGCGGTTATAGGCCTGCGCCAGCGCGATTTCGATTTCCACATTGGGATGCAGGCCGAGGAGAAGCATCGGCGTCGGAAAAAGGCAGACGATGTCGACGCCAAGCGCGTCCATCCAGCGCTTGGTCAGATGCACGTCGCGGTGCGGCGGCGCGGCGGGTGTCTTCTCGAGACGGCGCGTGCTGTAACGACCGATGCGCCCGCCCATGTCCTGGAAGCCAGGCTGATTGTTCATCAGCGTCGGGGCACCGGCATAGACGCCGCCCTTGGCCTTCGCAGTGGCCCGCAGGACCGGGTCCTCGATGTACTCAAGAATTTCCGAGAGTGACTCGGTCTCGTAATGGTGGGCGTCGACATCGACGATCAGGAAGTCTTCGTAACGTCGTTTCGTCGCCTGCTGCGCAGCCTTTTTCAACAGGGTGCGGGTATCGAATTCCTCGACCGAAGGATCGCGAAGCCCGGTTGCCAGTATGTTCATCGTTTCCTGCCGATCAAAAGGAGAGCGATCTAGCGGCCGCCCGTCCACGCCTGCCACATGCCAAGTTCAAAGACCTCGATGCCCGTGGACTTCAGCATGCGGCTGATTACGGTCATGACCTCCGTCGCGCTAACAGCGCGTGGGCGCGTGAAGGGAAGTATGTCGGCGCCATCCTCGATTCGCGCTGCGTAGGCGCGAACCGCCATTTCCAGATGAAGCTGCAACTCGCGATCCGAGAGCGTATCGAACGCTGCGCTTTCGACACGATGCTCCCTAAGTGGCGCGATTTGGGTGTCAGAGAACGACATAGATATTCCCCTCACGCTGCCGCACTTCGAACTTTCGCAAACGCAATTTCGGATTTCCGATGCATTCGCCGTTTGTGAGTTTGTACTCGTAACCGTGCCACGGGCAGACGATGTGAATATCGTCTTGTATGAAACGCTGTCCGGCGAGCGTGCGATCCGGCGCGATCACGTCATCGACGCGGGGGGAACGCATTCCTTCGCAAACCGGACCGCCTTGGTGAAGGCACAGATTCTCATAGGCGTAGAAATCTTTGCCGCGGCGAAACACGCCGACCTCCGTCTCTCCTGACGTGACGATGAGCACTGAGTTGTCCGAGAAGTCCGCCGCCCGCCCCACAAGCATTTCCGGCATATCGCTTTATCCTGCTTGTAACTAAGTGAGATCGTATGGTAGACATACGAACAATCTGGAGTCAATTCCCCTCGTGACACAGCGGTCTGCAACGAAATCGGCCGGGTTACCCGAGCGCGGACTCGGGCATTTGTTGCGTGAAATCAGCCGCGCCTTCGATAACGGGATGCAGGGCAGGCTGGCTCGCTATGGCGTAACGCTGAGCCAGTGGCTGCATCTACGAAGCTTGTGGGACAATCCCGGAATGACGTGCTCGGCCATCTCGCGATACCTCGGCGTGGAGAAGGCGTCGTCGACCGCGGTGCTGGATGAATTGGAAAAGCGGGGCTTCATTCAACGGGTCAAAAATACCGAAGATCGCCGGATCGTGAATCTGCAGCTCACGGCGCAAGGCAAGTCGCTGACTCGTAAACTTATTCCCCATGCGGTTGAAATCAATTCGGCCGCGCGCGCCAATGTTGGAGCGAATGATTTTGTCACGTTTCTCCGCGTAGCTGAGACGATGGTGGGGAATCTGAAGGACATAAATCCGAACGTGCTGCGCCCGGCAAGGGTCAGCCGACTGGCCCGAAAGTAGGAGCGCTCGCATGAAGACAACCCTTTTGCTCCGAAACCAGGATATGCCTGGTCTGGTGACCACGGACGAATGCATCGACGTCATCGAAAAGGCGTATATCCAGCACGGCCGCGGCGAGGCGCAAGAGCTGCCGCGCCGACGCATTTACCATCCACGTGAAGATCGGATCGATCACTATTACTGGTTTAACGAAATGGCTGGCGTCGTGCCCGGCATGCATTCGATGGGACTGCGCATCAACTCTGCGACGGTCTCCGTCGAGAAGAAGAGAGGCAATGCGCGGCTTGGCTTTCCCGGCGCGTTCTCGGCGCTGGTATTCGTATTCGATACCGAGACCACGGAGCTGCTCGCGGTGCTACAGGACTTCTACCTTAACCCCATTCGTGTTGCCGCTACCAGCGCGATCGTGACGAAGCGGATGGCGCGCGACAATGCGAAGGTGATGGGCCTGTTCGGGTCCGGCACCCAAGCCCTGCTGCAGGCGGAATGCACGTGCGCGGTGACCGGTATTGAGGAAATCCGCGTCTACAGCACACGCAAAGAACGGCGCGAGCGCGTGGCTAAGCAGATCAACGATCTCGTCGGGGTTCGGGCGGTGGCCGTGGACGATGCACGTGATGCGGTCGCAGGTTGCGATATCGTCACGACCGCGACCAGCTCGAACGAGGCCGTGTTCAAGGGCGCATGGTTGGAGCCGGGCACCCATGTCAACACCATGATCGGCAGCGATTACTTTCTGCCGCGTCGGGAAACCGACGACGAGACCGTGCTGCGGAGCGATCTTATCGTCGTCAATTCGCGGGAGTCGGTAAAGCTCGACAAACAGCCGGAACTGTATCCGCACCTGCGCAAGGGCACCCTGTCGTGGTCGGATATCTACGAGGTCGGCGAACTCCTGATAAAGAAAAACATCCACGGACGCTCGACAGGCCAGCAGATCACCTATCACAACAACAATGTCGGCATGGGCATTCAGTTTGCCGCGATGGGCCGGCTAATCTACGAGCGCGCCAGATCGCGCGGCGTCGGCACCGAAATCGATTCAAGTTTCTTCATGCAATACGACGACGATCTCCGTGCCATCCGTGACTCCGCGTTTCTAGGGAAGAGTCGGAAGGGTGTCGTGGCGTGAGCGTTCATCGAACCGGGGGCGAGAAATTTAACTTCGCCCAGCGTTCACACGCCAAGCCGTTGGCGGGCGTTCGTGTGATCGACGCCGGCAATATGGTCGCGGCGCCTTTTGCATCGGTTTTGCTGGCCGATCTCGGCGCGGATGTCATAAAGATCGAGCATCCGCAGCATGGCGACGGTCAACGCAAGCTCGAGCCGATCTACAACGGCATCCCACTGTGGTGGAAGTCGATATCCCGCAACAAGCGCTGCATTACCCTCGACCTGGGCAAGCCGGCCGGAGCCGAGATATTCAAGGAACTAGTCGTCGGCCGCGATGTGGTCATCGAGAATTATCGACCGGGAACGCTGGAGCGCTGGGGTGTCGGGTACGACGTGATCAAATCGATCCAGCCAAACATTGTGATGCTGCGGATTTCCGGTTTTGGTCAATACGGTCCCTATCGCGATCGTCCAGGCTTTGGCCGCGTGGCCGAAGCCATGAGCGGCCTCACACACTTGATTGGCGATGCGGATGGTCCGCCAATGTCGCCCGGCTATCCCTTGGGAGACCTAATCTCCGGACTATTCGGCGCCTTTTCCGTCATGGTCGCGCTTTATCACCGGGACGCCAAACGCGGCACCGGGCAGATGATCGATCTGGCGCTGTACGAAGCCCTTTTCCGGCTTATGGATTTCGACGCCATCCAATACGACAAGACCGGCGAGATCCACACCCGAACCGGCAATCAGGTTGCTTATGCCGCGCCGAGCTCGACTTACAGGACCAGCGACGACCGATACATCACCATGGCCGCGAGCAATCACAATATCTGGGTGCGGCTGTGTCGCGCGATGGAACGCGAAGACCTGATCGCCAATCCAAAGTTCGCGGAGAATGCCAGCCGTGTTCAGCATAGCAACGAAATCAACGGCATTGTCGCGGACTGGATCGCGGCGCGGCCGCGAGAAGAGGTCGTCAGCCGGTTCAACGAGCATGAAGTGGCGTTCTCGGTCATCTATGACATTAAAGACATATTTGCCGATCCGCACTACGCCGCGCGCGATGCGTTGGTACGGGTGGCCGATCCCGACCTCGTGGCAGCCGTCGTGCAGAACGTGGTGCCGAAATTCTCAGAGACGCCCGGCTCCGTCGATTTTCTCGGTTCTAAGCTTGGTGAACATAACGACGCGGTTTATGGTAAGGAACTGAACTATTCGGAACACAAAATCAACGGGCTCAGGCGCAAAGGTATTATCTAAGGGGATAGCTCGATGAGAATAGTAGCGATTGAGGAGCACTTCAGCATTCCCTCTCTTGCGGCAGAGGTCTCTGGAACCGCCCTACTGTCTCGAGGCGCCCTCCCGCCAGACCGCGCGGCTCGGACAATGGTCGAGGGGTCCAAGTATCTGGCAGATCTTGGTGCTGGGCGTCTCGCAGACATGGACGCGGCGGGAATTACCTTGCAGGTCCTCTCGTGGTCAGGTGCGGGGGCCGACATTCTACCGCCTAAAGAGGCGGTAGAATGGACACGCCGCGTCAATGACGGTCTCGCGAGCTTGATCGCGGAGCGGCCGGAGCGCTATGCGGGGTTCGCCCACCTGCCAGTTAGTAACCCCCAAGCCGCGGCCGATGAGCTCGAGCGGTGCATCCATGACCTCAGATTCGTTGGGGCCATGATCAATGGAACAACGGATGGAAAATTTCTCGATCATCCTGGGTTCGAACCGCTCTTGTCCAGAGCGGAATCGTTAGACGTACCCATCTACATTCATCCGAATTTGCCGCCGGAGACCGTTTACAAGGCTTACTTCGATGGCCTTCCACCCCAGTTGGGCTTTTGCCTGTCTGCCTACGGCTTCGGTTGGCACGCCGAAACAGCGATCCATCTTCTGCGGCTCGTCTTCAGCGGTGCGCTCGAACGACATCGAGGATTGAAGCTCATTATCGGCCATATGGGCGAATTCCTTCCGATGACGCTTGCCCGTACTGACGCAATGTGTAGTAACGAAATCCTCAGAAGAATGTCACGCACACTGACCCGGCAGTTGCGAGACCAAGTTTACGTTACTACCAGCGGCCAATTTACTTTACCACCCCTTCATCTTTTGCTGGACACTTGGGGCATCGACCGTATCCTGTTCAGCGTAGACTACCCATACAACGCCAACCGCGATGGCCGCGCGCTGCTCGACTCCATTCGGCTGGACCGAACAGACGTTGAAAAAATTGCCCATCGGAATGCAGATCGGCTCTTGAAGCTGCGCTTACCTCAAAAAAGTTCGCCACAGGGTGACGATCTTGCCCAAAAGTGAGTCCACTATCCGCTACTTGCTTCGGATAGAGAGGTTGGAGCTCGGAACCAGGAGAGCGCCGTCTCACGGGCCCGCCGCGCTGACGTCGCTGCAGTGGTCAATCCCCCCTTCGGCAGCCGATTAAGATCTTGCAAGCATGTGATAATGACCTTGCCGTCGGCACCCTTGGGGCAAGCTTTTCGAACACACCGGGCTGGCCGTTTTGGCGGCTCGTGCTTTCGCGGCTCGGCAGCTGGGTCGACCATTAGTTGCTGTCTTCAAACAAGGCTGCGAACATCGCCGGCCGCGAACGATGGTCAGCGAGAGCGTCGATCCCGGCCTCGCGGTAGCGTTCGTACCAGCGATAGAACGTGGCCCGTGGGATGCCGAGCTTATCGAGCGTGCGCTTGGCCGACAGGCGCGATTGTTCAACCAGCGCGATGATCTCGGCCTTCTCGGACGCGGGGTATCTCATGTCTCGCCCTCCCCATCCCCGTTCATCTTTTTTTGAGCAGGCGGTTCTCAGGAGTGAGGTCGGCCACGAGTTCCTTCAGCGCTGCGGCCTTCCGACGAAGATCATTGACCTCGCCAGAGGTCGCAGCGCGCGCCGTGTCGCCCGCCAATGCCGGCTTCCAGGAACTCCTTCGACCAGCCGTAATACATCGAGGCGGCAATGCCTTTGCGGCGACACAGCTCGGAAATGTTCTCCTCGCCACGCAGCCCTTCCAGTACGATATGGATTTTCTCTTCAGCCGAGTAGTGCCGGCGCGTCCGACGCCGGATGTCTTTCAGCACTTGTTCTGCCGGCGCTTTGCCCGGCCCAGATTTTTGCTTCATCTTCGCCCCTTGCAGCTACGATGAGCTAGAAATCCTCCGTTCGGAAAGCCCCTTAATTTGTCTCAAGGACGCTGATGCCGGACAGATGCTCTATGCTGGAGATGGCTCACCGTGGAAGGTTCAAGCTCGCCGGTGACATGCGCTCGCAATCAGATATCCCATCGTGCAAAAGGCTATTCGATGTGGCACGGATAACAGCAGCTCAGGGCCTGCCGTCAGTAACGTCATCATGGTCCATGATATCGCTTATAGCTCTCAGTCCGAGCGCCGCAACCCAGCGAGCCGCGTGGGCTCGTGTGAGCTCGGCTTTCTGGAACGAACCGGTACACGGGCTGGAGATAGTGCGCGTAAGCTCTGCACATTCCTTGACATATTCTTACTTATGCCGGAATTTTACACTCAAGCAAAAACTATTGTTACGTGAAACACCATGGAGAAATTAACGACGGTTCGCTCTCGCACGGGTTTGCGCGGCAAAATCGTCGACTATCTGCTCGAGAACCACACCGGCACTCGCGCCAGTCGGACCGACTTGGCCGGACCGGACCGCAACCACAGCTACGGAGATATCTCCGCACGAGTTGCGAGGGTCGCAAACGCGTTACGTTCACTCGGCGTGTCGCCGGTGAACGCGTGCTGTTTAGTCTCGTCGATGACATCGACTTCCCGTCTCTATTTCTCGGAGCGGTGAAGATCGGCGCCGTGGCGGTACCTATTAACACGTATTTGAAGCCCGACGATTATCGCGATTACATCGCCGACAGCCAGGCGGTCGCGGTCATCGCCGATCACACCGTCGCGCCCGTAATTGCAGGCATGCACCGCGACCTGCCGCGCCTGCGTCATGTGTTCTGCGCACGCGGCCGCGTACGTGGGCTCGACCATCGCGACGACACACTCCGCGGAGGCGGACACCCAGGCCGTCAATCCCGACGACATGGCTTTCTGGCTTTATTCGTCAGGCTCGGTTGGCAGCCCGAAGCGTGTGGTGCATACCGGCAACCACATCTACTGGGCGACCAAATGGTTCGGCCGCGGCGCACTCGACATGACCCAAAACGACGTCGTGCTGTCTCCTCCGAAGATCCCGGCCCGATCTCTCCCGACACGGTCTGGGGGCAATGCTTCCGGCACGAGCCGATGGTCATCATGGGCGTGCCGACGCTGTTTGCCGGGCTCCTGCGTCTTGCCGAAAGAAGATCGGACAGGATCGCGTACGCCACGCCTCGCGCAATTTGCGTTTCTGCCTCAGCGGCGGCGAAACCCTGTCCGCCGCCCTGCTCCACCGCTGGAAACAATTTGCGGGAGTCGAAATCCTCGATGGTGTCGGCACCACCGAGATGACTCACATGTGTATCGTCAACCAGCCTGGGCGGTCGGTGCCCTGGCAGTTGCGGAAAGCTGGTCAATGGCTTTCGCGCCGAAATCGTCGATGACAACAACGTACCGGTGAAGCGCGGCGAAATCGGATACCTACGCATGTTCGGTCCGTCCGCGGCGCAGCAATACTGGAACAAGCCGGAGAAGACCGCGGAACTCATGAGCGCGGGCGGTGTGCTCACCGGCGACAAGATGCATCAGGACGAGGACGGCAATTTCCTTCTGGTCGGCCGCTCCGACGACATGCTGCGGGTCGGGCATCTGGGTCTCGCCCGCAGAGGTCGAGAGCGTCATCGCGCAGCACGACGCGGTGCTGGAATGCGCGGTCGTCGGCCATCCCGATGCCGACGAGATGATCAAGCCGAAGGCTCATGTGGTCCCGCGCGAATAGAACGGTTCGACCGCGCTCACCTGGACGAGGCACTGCGCAACCATGTGCGCGAGCGCATTGCGCACATCAAATGCCCGCGCTGGTTCGAAATCGTAGACGAATTGCCGAAGACGAGCACCGGCAAGATTCAGCGCTTCCGGATGCGGCAGCAAGCCGCCGCCAATTGATCGACGCGCCGCCCAAGCGCGGCGGAGCGGTGGCGGCAATCGTTTCGACAATGACAAAACAGCGGACTTGGATTGCTTCGTCGCTTTGCCCCTCGCAATGACGGGTCCGTAATAGGGAAAAAGCACGTGAAATCCATTCTTCTCGGCACGGCCGCTGCTGTCGCCATGACCGCAGCCGCAATGGCACAGGACAAGCCCGTCAAGATCGGATTCGTCAGCACGTTCAGCGGCCCGACTGCGGTGATCGGCAACGACATGCGCAATGCGTTCGAGCTCGCCCTCGATCATCTCGGACGCAAGATCGGCGGTCGACCCGTCGAGGTGATTTACGAGGACGATGGCCAGAAGCCGGATATCGGCCGCCAGAAGAGCGAGAAGCTGGTCCAGTCCGACAAGGTCGACTTCGTGGTCGGCTATATCTGGTCCAATGTCCTGTTGGCATCGCTGAAACCGGTCATCGATTCCGGCACGTTCCTGATCAGCGCCAATGCCGGCCCGTCCCAGGTTGCGGGCGAGCTTTGCTCGCCGTTCTTCTTCACCACTTCCTGGCAGAACGATCAGACCCCGGCCGCCATCGGCGAGTACATGAACCAGAAAGGCATCAAGTCGCTCTACTTGCTGGGCCCGAACTACGCGGCCGGCAAGGATATCCTTGGGGGCGTGAAAAGCGTGTTCAAGGGCAAGATCGCGGGTGAGGACTATACCAAGTGGCCCGATCACCTCGATTTTTCGGCGGAGCTCTCGAAAGTGCGCGCCGCCAAGCCCGACGCGCTGTTCGTGTTCTATCCCGGCGCGGCCGACGTCCAGTTTCTCAACCAGCTCAATCAGGCCGGATTGAGAGGTCAGATCCCGCTCTACACCGCCTTCACGATCGACGCGCTGTCGCTGCCGCGTCAGGGCGATCTCGCGCTCGGCGTTCCCGGTACCCAGCACTGGGTTGCCGATCTTCCGAACGATGCCAACAAGACATTCGTGGCCGACTTCAAGGCGAAGTACAAGGCCTACCCCTCCTTTTATGCCGCGCAGACCTACGACGCCGCCAATCTCATCAACAGCGCCGTGAGCGCGGTCAAGGGCGATACGTCAAAGAAGGATGCGATGCGCCGGGCAGACTATCTTTCGGTGCGCGGGCCTTACCGGTACAACAACAACCACTTCCCGATTCAGGATTTCTATCTGCAGGACGTGGTCAAGGATGCCGACGGGGTGCTGACTCTCAAGACCGCGGCCACGGTGGTGAAGGACGCCCAGGACAACTTCGCCGGCAAGTGCGCCATGAAGTGGTGAAGACTACTTCACCGCATTCAGCGTAATTCCGACCAGTGTGCTCCGCGCCCCGCGCCGCGGAGCAACCTTCTTGTCGGATGACGGGACCGAACGCCGCGCGCGATCTTTCACCAGTCCGAACGCGATCATGCCGAAATAGGTCTCGATCAACTCCTCGATCGCGATCGCTTTCTTCGGGTCGTACCAGCGCGCCAGCCAGTTGCACATGCCGAGGATACCGAACGCGATCATCTTCGGCTCGCCGTATTTTTCGAAATCGCCCTTCTTCTGGCCATCGGCGATCAATTCGGTCCACATCGACTCGTAGGACCGCCAGATCTTGTCCATCTCCTTGCGCACCTCGCGGGCGTCCTCGAGATAGACATCGCGCAGGCTGACGGTCATTTCCAGGCAATGCCGGTCGAAGCGGTGGAGGTGGTTGCGGATCGCACCGTAAAGCTTGTCCTGGAACGATGCCTTGGAGTTGACCACTTCGCGCAGGCCTTCGACCAGGGACTCGCTCTGCGGCCGGATGATGTGCAGCAGGATTTCGGCGCGGTTGTTGAAATAATAATAGATCGCCTCGCGCTTGACGCCGGTCTCCTTGGCGATGTCGTCGAGCGAGGTATTGGCGAAGCCCTGGCGGTCGAAAATCTTCAGCGCGTTCTGCAAAATCGCCTCGCGCCGGAGTTCCGATTTCTTGACCTTCTTGGCGGGCTCGCGGACGGACATACGTTGTTCACCGATGATGCTGAGGGCGCTGCCCCTGCATATCCGATCCGCGGGTCTTGTGCCAGTTCACGCCGGCTCTTCCTCTCCCCGCCAGCGGGGAGAGGAATTGTGCCATCCTAGCGCCTAGTTCGCCTTCACCAGCGAGCAGCCGCCCTTGTCGAGCGGCCGGAAGGCCTGCTCGCCCGGAATTTCCAGCACCTGCTTGTAATAGTCCCACGGGCTCTTCATTTCGCCCGGCGCCTTCACCTCGAAAAGATACATCGAGTGGATCTTGCGGCCGTCGACCCTGATGCGGCCCTTGCCGAACAGTGGATCGTCGGTCTCCGTTTCCTTCATCTTCGCAACGACCTTGTCGCCGCTGGTATCGCCATTCAGCGCCTTGACCGCCTTGAGATAATGAAGGATCGCCGCATAGACCCCCGCCTGCATCTCGTTCGGCATGTTCTTGTTCGGATGCGCGGCCTGAAAGCGCTGCGCGAAGGCGCGCGTCGCGTCATTGGTGTTCCAGTAGAACGGACTGACGGCCAGCAACCCCTGTGCCGAGGCGCCGAGCGCATGCGCGTTGTTGATGATGAAGACGAGGCCGGCCATCTTCTGCGCGCCCTTGTTGAGGCCGAATTCCGCCGCGCCCTTGATCGCGCTCGTGGTGTCGCCGCCCGCATTGGCGAGCGCGATGATCTTGGCCTTGGAGGCCTGCGCCTGCAGCAGGAAGGATGAGAAATCGACGGTGCCGATCGGATGCCGCACGGCGCCGAGAACCTTGCCGCCGTTGGCCTTGACCAGGCCCGATGCGGCCTGTTCGAGATTGTGCCCGAACGCGTAATCGCTGGTCAGGAAATACCAGGAATCGTTGCCGGCTTTCAGCGCCGCCTGCACGAGGCCGTTGGCGAGCGCATAATTGTCGAACGTCCAATGGACATTGTTCGGCGTGCATTTCGATCCGGTGAGGTCGGTCGTCACGCCGCCGGAGATCAGGAACACCTTGTTCTTCTCTCTGGTGATGTCGCTCACCGCGAGCGCAATTCCGGAATTCGGCACGTCGACGATCGCCTCGACGCCATCCACCTCGTACCACTTCCGCGCCATGGTGGCGCCGATATCGGCCTTGTTCTGGTGATCGCCGAACACGATCTCGATCGGCCTGTCGCCGATCTGCTTGCCGAAATCCTCGACTGCCAGCCTTGCCGCCACCACCGAGCCGATGCCCTGAAAATCGGCATAGACGCCGGACATGTCGTTCATGACAGCGATCTTGATCGGCTTGCGGTCCTGAGCCGCCGCCGGTCCTGCGGCCAGTGTTGCGGGCAGCATGATTGCAGACAATAGAATAGCGCTGGCAGAAAATGCCCTCATGGTCGTCTCCCGTGTTGTGCGCGTGAAATCCGCCGTCAGGCGGCGCTCTGCTGCTTCGTCGTCGCCTCGCGCGGAATAAGGACCACATCCGCCTGCGGCATTTCGGCATAGAGCCGTGCCACCAGCGCGGCGCGGCCTTCCAGGACCGCACGCTGATTGATGTAGCCCTTGTCGGTAATCTCGTTGCCGTCGATCGAGGGCGGCGTCGTCATGATGAGGGCGCGCGCAACCTGGCGGCTCGATCCGGGATTGGCCGCGTTGAATGCGCCCAGCGTCTTGCTCAGGTGCGCGTGCAGTTCGGGTCTCGTTGCGAGGTCAGAGAGCGGCGCATCCGGCTCATTGCAGATTGTCCGGCAGCCTTCGAGATTCGGGAAGATCAGAAGCCCGATGTCTTCGCGGTCATGGCCGGTGACCACCGCATCCTGGATCGCCGGCGCGGCTGCACTGATCGCGGACAGCCGCAGGTCGCCGACCTGCACCCAGGTGCCGCTCGACAGCTTGAAATTCTCGGAGACCCGTCCGTCAAAGCGAAGCCCGCGTTCCGGACGCTCCGGATCGATGAAGGCGACCGCATCCCCGAGCTTGAAAAAGCCCTCGCCGTCGAACGCCTTTTCGGTCAGGTCCGGGCGCCGGAAATAGCCGGGCGTGACATTGGCGCCGCGCACCCGCATCTCCAGCTTGCCGCCGTCCGGCACAAGCTTGAGCGTGCATCCCGGTACCGGCAGGCCGACGCCGCCGATATCGGACGCCGGCCAGTGGCAGAAACTCGCGACCGGCCCGGTCTCGGTGGAGCCGAGCGACGAGAGGATCGGCAGCCGCTTGCCGCGATGCTTGATCGCGAGGGCCTCGAGCCGCTGCCACAGATGCGGGGGCAACGCCGCGCCGGCATAGAAGATCACGTCGAGCTTTTCGAAAACGAACCTGCCGAAATCATCGTCGGCTTCCAGCGCCGGCAGCAGCATGTCGTAGCCGCGCGGCACGTTGTAAAGCAGCGTCTGCTGCACCTCGCGCAGGTTCTTCAGCGTGATGTCGAGCTTGCCGGGCGCTGGCTTTCCGGCGTCGATATACATGGTGCCGCCATGGCGCAGCACCTGGTTGAAATTGAAGTTGGTGCCGAAGGTGTGGTTCCAGGGCAGCCAGTCGACCAGCACCGGCGGCGTCCGGGTCAGGAAGATCCAGACCTGATCGACCGCGGTGCCGTTGGCGCACATCATGCGATGGGTGTTGATGACCCCCTTCGGCATACCGGTCGAGCCGGAGGTCAGCAATATCTTTGCGATCGTATCGGGCGTCACGGCGTCGCGCCGCCTTGCGACATCCGGCCCGGCCTTGGCCGCGAGCAGTTCCGCGAACAGAATCGCATCGGGGAAATCCGGATGCGGCGCGTCGGCCACAATCCGAATTCCGGTGCGGTCGATCGCCTTGAGCGCCCGTGCGAACATCGCGAGTGACGGCACGTAGATCAGGCTCGGCTGAAGCTCGGCGATGACATGCTTCAGCTTTGCAAAATTCTCCGACATCAGCGAATAGGCCGGCGAAACCGGGAGAAACGGAATCCCAATCTGCATCGCACCGAGCTTGAGCAGCCCCATGTTCACGCAATTGTCGCAGAGCGCCGCGACCGGGTGCTCGGCATCGTGGCCGTTCTCGATCAGCCATTGCGAAACGGCATCGGCGCGCTGCGCAGCGTGACCAAAACTCAGATGCTGCCAGACGCCTGCCGCATCGCGCTCGACCAGAAACGAGCGCGCCGGATCGGCTTTGGCCCAATGCTGCAGATATTCGCCGACATGACGTGCATGCGCAGCCATGGGAAGCGGGGAACGCAGCACGATTTCGCCATTGTCACGCCGTTCGACGTCGACGGCCGGCGCGGCCAGCGCGATATCGACGAAATCATGCGCGGTCGGCGCGAATGCGGACATCATACCTCCCTGGCGGCGACGGTCTTTGCGCGTACGAAGGCGCGCTGCGTCCATTGTTCTTTGAAGCAAGTCTCCTTCCAAAGAGGGAGGGAGTCAATAATTTTTTACGTTTGCGTAAATTTTTTTTGGTGCCTCGCGACGGTCAACTTGCCGCCAGCCGGATCGCGCCGTCGAGGCGTATGACCTCGCCGTTCAGCATGGTGTTCTCAACGATATGCATGGCCAGCGCAGCGAATTCTGACGGCCGTCCGAGTCGCGAAGGAAATGGAATGGCGGCGGCGAGCGATTGCTGCGCCGCTTCCGGCAGCGCATGCAGCATCGGCGTCTCGAAGATCCCGGGTGCGATCGCGAGAACCCTGATTCCGTGGCGCGCCAGCTCGCGCGCCGCCGGCAGAGTCAACGAAGCCACGCCGCCCTTGGACGACGCATAGGCGGCCTGCCCGACCTGCCCTTCATAGGCTGCGATCGATGCGGTGTTGATGACGATGCCGCGTTCGCCGTCCGGCAGCGAATCGTGTTTCGCCATCTGCGCGCTGACGAGGCGAAGCACGTTGAAGGTGCCGATCAGATTGATCTGGACCACGCGGGCGAAGGCGTCGAGATCCATGGGGCCGTCGCGGCCGAGAATGCGTTTCGCCGGACCCACGCCGGCACAATTGACGCAGACGCGGATCGGGCCGATCGCGTCCTCCGCCGCACGAAGAGCGGAAGCGGTCTGGTCGGCGCTGGTTACTTCACAGGCCGCGGCAAATCCCCCGAGCGCGGCGGCGGCCTCCTCCGCAGCCTTTGCATTGATGTCGAGGATCGCAACTCTCGCGCCCGCCGCATGCAAGGCCTCGGCCGTCGCGCGCCCAAGTCCTGACGCACCACCGGTGACGACAGCGCCTTGTCCTTTGATGTTCATGCTCGACTGCCTCAGATTGTGTCCCGGCTGCGGTGCAGCACGAAGCGCAGCGTAGTGATGCGCCGCTGATCCGGGACCCATTGATATTCCGACTGGGTCCCGGTTCTGCGACGCACCGCATCGCGCTGCGTCGCGCCCGGGACACGACGTCAATCAATTCCGCGTGTCGCGCACCGACACAACGGTGGCCATCGCCGTGTCGCCGGCCGCACAGCCGTGGAATAGGCCATTGCCGCCGCCGCGCAGCACAAGTTCCTCGATCATCTCGATGATCAGGCGAAGACCGGTCGGGCCCTGCGGATGGCCGAATACCAGCGAGCAGCCGAAATTGTTCATGCGCGTGGCATCGACGCCGGTCTCGCGCGCGAACACGATGTCGTTGACGATGAACGGATTGTGCGACTTGAACACGTCGATCCTGTCGATCGTCAGCCCTGCCGCGTCGAGCGCGCGCCGTGCCGCCTTGACCGGCGCCGCCGGCATATAGGCATGCCGTTCGCGCGACTGCCCGAATCCGAGAATGCGGATTTCGATGCCGGGTTCGCGGGTGAATTCGGACACGCGATCCGTGTTGGTCACGATCATCCCGGCATTGCCGTCGGCGGGGTGCGTCTGGCCGCCGAAGGTGACGGTGCCGCCCTCGCGCACCGGCTTGAGCTTCTTCAAGCCTTCAAGCGTGGTGTCGTGGATGCCTTCGTCGCCGGTCAGCGTCGCGGCCTCCTTCCTGAAGCGCTGGTCCGGGACGGCAAATGGCAGCGTCATGAAGCGCTTCAGGAACGCGGCGTCTTCCTTCAACGCATCGCGGTATTGCTCATAGCGGAGCGCGGCGAGATCGTGCTGCTCCTGCGTCGATATCTGCCAGTCTCGCGCGCAGTTTTCCGCGGTGTCGACCATGGCGAAATGTCCGGTCGGCTCGTCGTTGAAATTGTCCAGCATCCAGTTCTCGACGCTCGGCGCGCCGCTCGCGCCGCGCGGATTGGGATGCACGACCACCGGAGAATTCGAGGTGCGATCGCACGTCACGACCAGCGACGCGGAGGCGTCTCCGGCTCCGATTTCACTGGCCGCGGCTGACAACGCCCGCGCCGATGTCGCGCAGGCCTGCGACACCGTCGGTCCGGTAACAAAGGGTGCACCCATCATGGTCATCACCCAGGGCGTTCCCCAGAAGCTTTTCTCCTGCGGCACCGTCATGCCGAGCACGGCATGGTCGAGCGTTTCCAGCGGCCATTCCTTGTCCTTGGCGACCTTGGCCGCGGTCACCGCCGCGAGCTTCATGCTGTGCAGGTCGGACAGACTCATCTGCCAGCGCGAAAACGGCGTCGACCAATAAGCGCCGTAGGGAATGCGCAGATCGGAAAGTGAGGTCATCGCTTCATACTCGCTCGTTCAGTTCAGCCGGTGCCGCCTCAGAAACTCGATCAGCAGATCGCGGCAGCGCTGCGGCTCCTCGATCTGCAGGAAATGCGTGGTGCCGGGAACCATCGCACAATCGACGCCGAATATCTCGTGCGCCGATTTCGCGATCCGTGCCGCGGGACTGGTATGAGGCGAATCCGGGTCGCCGGCGATGATCCGCAGCGGCACGCGAATTTCACCGAGCCGGGGAAACAGCGTCGGGTCGACATTTTTGCGAAATACGTCGGACTCGAAAGCGGGCGGGCAGCACAGCGTCCAGCGACCGTCCGGCAAGCGGCGCAGCGTATGCCGGGCCAGCAGATCCGCGCCTTCCGGCACCCAGCGTCCGAACGATGGACGCCGCCGGAACTGCGCCGCAAGCTGGTCGGGCGAGTCATAGATCTCCTGCCGCCGCATGGCGCGGGCCGCAAGCGAGTCCATATCGGCTTGCTGGATGTCGTGCAGCGGATGCCCGGCGGGCGGCATGATCGGCGGATCGAACAGGCACAGCGCGTCCCAGCGGTCCGGATGGCGCAGAGTGTGTCCGAGCGTCGCGACCGAAGCCAGGGAGTGAACGGCAGCGACGGTGCGCGCCGCGCCGAAGTGGTTGCGGATTCCCTGAAACACCTCTTCGATGTCGGAGAAGAAGTTCTCCCAGCTATGCCCCTCCAGACTATGCAGCGAGTTCTCGCCGTGATTGCGCATGTCGAAGACCACGACGTCGTAGTCTTCCGCCAGCGGCAGCCAGAATGGCACATAGGCATTGATCGCGAGGCCATTGCCGTGGCTCAGCACCAGACGCGTTCGCCCCGCGCGGCCGTAGCGGCGCAGCCGGATCACCGCGCCGTCCGCCATCACGAGATTCACGGCCTCGGCCGGCGGCGGGACGGTGAAAGGCTGAAGCAGCGTCATGCTCACGCCGATGTCTTCGCCTGTACGAATCGGTCGGAGCGGATGTCCTGTTCCAGCGCGCCGAAACGCGTCAGCACGTCGACCGCGGCATCGATCATGAGAGGCGGACCGCAGAGATAGGCCTCGAGCCCGAAAGCATCCCCCACCTGTTCGGCGAGGATGTCGGTCACGAGACCGCGCGCACCTGTCCAGCCGGAGTCCTGCGGCTCGTCGGACAGTACGGGCGTAAACGTGAAATCCGGCAAAAGCGTCCCCAATGCCTCGATCCGGTCCAGGCCATAGAGTTCGTCCTGCGACCGGGCGCCGTAGAACAGCCGGATCGCCCGCCGGTCCTTGGTCGCCGCCGCATGTTCCAGAAGCGACATCACCGGCGCAAGTCCCGTTCCGCCCGCGACGCAAAGCGCGGGCCGCCAGTCGTTACCGGAGAGCCGGAACTGGCCGTAGGGACCCATGAGTTGCAGCGGCTGCCCCGCGGTCAGGTCCGACACGAACGCGCCAATCCTGCCGCCCGGATACACCCGCACGTGGAACTCGATCACGTCGCTTCCGGGGCGGTTGGCCGCCGAATAGGTTCGGTTCGGCGCGATACCCGGCACCACCCATTCGAAGGCCTGCCCGGCATAGTACTCGATCGGCCATGGCGTCTCGACCGTGACGCCGAAGATCGAGGGCGTCAGCCGCTCCACCCGCTGCACCATCGCGTTGACGGCCGCGGGGCGGATCGCCGGCGCGCCGGACTGCAGCGGAATGTCGAGGGTCAGCGCGCTGCGGGGAAAGCACATGCAGGTGAGGATCTTGCCCTGCGACCGATGTGCGTCGGTGAAAATCGCCGGGTCCGCGCCCGGCAGTTCATGCACTTCGCCCGAGACCAGCGACGCCATGCACTCTCCGCATTCGCCGGAGCGGCAATTGTACGAGATCGGCACGCCGTCGGCGATGCAGGCATCCAGCAGCGTCTGCGTCGGCGGACAGGCCAGCGTGTTGCCCTCCGGCAGGAGCTTCACCTGATGAGTGGCGGATGGCTTATCGAGCATGCTGAGACCGGATTGGAGATGTCACCGCCGTCCTAGCCCGCATACATCACGTGCTTGCTCAGATCGCCGCCAATGCTGGCGGTGAACTCGCCGCTGGTGGCGGGCAACGGGACACCCCAGTCCTTCACGATGAAGGCACGCACCTGCTGGTAATAGGTCTCGCGCATGTCCTCGTTCGTCGACGACTTTAACCCCCAGTGGCGATAGCGTTCGTTGGTCCGCGACTTGTCGCCGCCGAACGACGCGAGACCGACCGGCAGCCATTTCTGCACCGACGTCTCCACCTGCGCACGGCCCTCCGGCGTCTTCAGGAGGTCCTTCACCCCGTCCATGCCGAGGCCGACGTGGCCGTATTCCTCATTCAGCGTGTCCTGGCAGGCGATGCGGAACGGCTCGTAGGGCGACTTGATGAAGTGCCGGAACTGGTGTGCGGCGGCGCGGTCGACCAGCGCGAGAAACACCATCTGATCCGCCCAGGTATCGATCGGCACGTCGAAAGTGCTCAGATGCGCCTTGTCCTTGATCACCTCCTGCCAGTCGAGATCGAGATCTTCGAGCAGCTTGCGGAAGCGAAGGTGATGTCCGTATTCCTCCATCACCGTCTTCGCCATGCGCATCTTCATGTCGGCAGACGGCGCACGCAGGATCGACTGCTCGAAGAAATCGGCGCCGACTTCCTCGCTCACGACATGAATGGCGATGACGTTCAGCTGGAGCTTCTTGAACTCGTCGTCCTGCTGGAAGAAAACGTCCGGCGTGACGTTGCCGATGCCGGTCTGGTTCGCATTAAGCTGGATCATCGATCGTCTCCCTGAATGTCCTGAGATGGGGTGGGCGCGTTAAGGAGTCGCGGCGACGCGCTCACTGATAGAAGCTGCGCTGCTTCTCCGAGATGTCGGCGATCACGTTCTTGACCTGCGTGAAGGCGAACATGGTCTCGAACGCATCCTCGCGTCCGAAACCGCTCGCCTTGGTGCCGCCGAACGACGATCCCGACGGGAACAGGTTGTAGCAATTGATCCAGATCCGGCCGGCTTCCACGGCCTGCGCCGTGCGATGCGCGCGGCCCAGATTCTCCGTCCAGATGCCGGCAGCGAGTCCGTAATCCAGCAAATTCACCGCGCCCAGCATCTCGTATTCCGTCGACCAGGTGTGGAACGTCACCACCGGACCGAACACTTCGTCGCGCGCGACCATCATGTCGCTCTCGACCTCGGAGAAGATGGTCGGCTCGATCGCCAGCGCTTTCGGATACTTGTCGAGCTTTGCGCGCTTGCCGCCAGTCACGAGCCTCGCGCCCTCGGCCTTGCCGATGTCGATGTAGTGAAGCACGCTCTCCAGGTGTTCCTCGAACACCATGGTGCCCATGGTGGTGGCCTTGTCGAACGGATCGCCGAAACGCATCTGCGGGATCAGGGAGAGCACCTTCTCCTGCAATTGCTTCGCGATCGAAAAGTGCACGAAGACGCGCGAGCCGGACGTGCAGACCTGTCCCTGGTTCATGAAGGCGCCGAGCATGATGCCTTGCGCGGCGCGGTCGAGGTCGGCATCCGGAAACACGATCTGGGCGTTCTTGCCGCCGAGTTCGAGCGTGAGCTGTTTGGTCGACGGCGCGGCGGCGGCCATTACCGCGCGTCCTGTCGCGGTCGAGCCGGTGAGCGATATCTTGCGGATATCGGGATGCGAAACCATCGAAAGCCCGGCGGTCTCGCCGCCGCCTGTCAGGATGTTGACGACGCCGGGCGGCAGGCATTCCGCGATCAGCTTGGCGACTTCCATCGTCGTCACCGGCGTCGGCTCGGCCGGCTTGTAGATCACGGCATTACCGACCGCGATGGCCGGGGCGATCTTGCCGAGGAACATGTTGATCGGGAAATTCCAGGCCCCGATGATGCCGACGATGCCCAGCGGCTCGCGATAGTCGAAGCTCAGGATATTGCCGGACGACAGGGTGCGGCCTTCGAGCGCACGCGACACGCCGGCGTAGTAGCGCAGGCGATCGACCGCGGTGAGCACATTGGCCTTGCTCTCGCGCCAGGGCTTGCCGGTATTGGCGGTTTCGAGCCAGGCGAAGCGGTCCGCTTCGGCCTGCAGACGGTCGGCAAGTTTCGTGATCGCCTCCGCCCGCTTCTTGGCGCCGGCGCGATGCCATGCGGGCCAGGCCGCCTTGGCCGCCATCACCGCGTCGACCACATCGCGCTCGCTCGCGTCCGGCACCGTGCACAGGAGATCGCCGGTCAGCGGGCTCTTCGCTTCGAGCGTCGCGTTGGACGACGACTGAGCCCAGTCGTTGTTGATGAAAAGGTCGTAGCGATCCTGGATCTGGTAGGACATCGATGGCCTCAAACTGAGAGAAGGTGGACGGCGGCAACAGCGGAGTCGCCGCCAAGAAGGCCGCCTGCCATTTGCGCGAGACCGACCCTGGCACCCGCGACCTGACGCGCGCCGGCGCAGCCGGTCAGCTGCTCGTGAATTTCAACGATCTGCGCGACCCCGGTGGCGCCGACCGGATGGCCGCGACTGGTCAGCCCGCCCGACGTGTTCACCGGAATGCGCCCGCCGATCTGCGTGTCACCGTCCTCGAGCAGCCGGATCGCCTCGCCGCGGCCGCAGAACAACAGATCCTCGATGTCAAACAGCTCTTGCGGCGAGGTCGGGTCGTGCACTTCGGCGACCGCGATGTCGCGCGGGTCGATGCCCGATGATTCATATGCGCCGCGGGCGGCCCGGTGCGTCGCGCTGCCGCCCTCACTGCCGGACGGCAACCCGGACACCACCGACGACGCCGCGATCTCGGACGTGCCGCTGAGTCCGCGCCGCGCCGCAAAGTCCTCGCTCACCAGAATGACACAGGCCGCGCCATCGGAAAGGCCGCCGCACATTGCGCGCGTCAGCGGCTCGACCACCACGCGATCCGCCAGCACGTCCTCTACCGTCACCGGCTTGCGCTCGGCCGCCCGCGCATTCAAGCTCGCATGGGCCCGGTTCTTGACCGCGATCTTGGCAAAATGCTCGCGAGTCACGCTGTATTGCTCCATATATTGCCTGGCGCGACCGGCATTGACATCCACAAAGACCGAGCGGCCGTCCGCTACCGGTGCGTGATCGGTAGCACTTGCGAGGGCCGTGAAGGCGCGCGCCCTGTCTTCATGGGTAAGCTTCTCGGCGCCCAGCACAAGCACACACTCATATTGACCGTAAGCGATCGCGCTCCAGCCGAGATGAATGGCATCCGCTCCGCTGGAGCAGGCATTCTTGATCGTGCGCATCGGAATGCCGGCAACACCTGCCGGCGCCAGCAGCGTTTGCGCGAGAATCGATTCCTGACCGATGATGGTGCCGCCGAAGGCATTGCCGACAAAGGCTGCCGCAATGTCCGAGCGCGCCACGCGCGCCGCCGCCACGGCCTCCACGACTGCTTCCCCGGCGATGTCCGCCAGCGAACGATCCAGATGCCGTCCGAACCGACCGACGGCGCCGCCAGCCACTAGCACGCGATATGGGTGCCGCCTTGTCAAGCCGGCATCCTCACGTCGGCAAAACCTTTCGCCGTCTGGGTGCCGTCGCTCTTGACCGCACTCAGTGTACAGCGGGTCAAAGGGCCGGGTTCGGCCACCTCGGCGCGCAAGATCAATGTATCCTCAGGATAGACCGGGGCCGTGAAGGTCACGTCTAGCAACGTCACCGCATCGTCACCGACCACTCTCGCGAGCAACTGAGCGAATCGTGCCGTGGTCATCGGCCCCTGCTGCAGCACGGTCGGAAAGCCGGCCTTGTGCGCAAAGTCATCATCGACGTGGATCGGGTTCGGGTCTTCGGTCGCTTCGGAAAACAGCGCAACCCGCGCGCGGCCGGCCGGCGCGATCGTCTCTCCGAACAGGATGTCACCTTGTTTCAGCCCGGACATGCGCGCCTCATGATTGCTTGACGAGACGCGTGACCTCGCGCAGGGCCAGTTCGTCGTTCAGCTTGCGATATTCGAGCGAAGTGTCGGCGAACCGGATCGGCCCGCGCTTGCTCTGTTTCTCGGTCACTTTGTCGATTTGTTGCGGTGACGCTCAGTTCGTCATCGAAGGTGACCGGCGCGAACCATTCGTAACGCTGGCCGCCATGAAGCGCCTTCTCGCGCGGGATATCGAGATCCTTGAAGAGATCGACGCCCAGCGTCTCGCCGCGCAGGAAAATCAGATAGGTCAGTGGCACCCTGTCGTCCGCGGCAAGACCGAGCGCAGCCGTGAGCTTGCTCGCCTTGTACCGGTCCGGTCGCAACCTGTATGGCGGGTAGATTCGCCCCTGCAATTCGGCCCGCATCCCTGTTGTCCTCCCACCGCTGTCGTGTGGGGAGTATAGGTGGACGACGGAGCCGGTCAAGGCTTTTTTACACATATGTAAATTAATGGTCGGCACCGTCCGTGAAGCGCGTTACAATGAAAATCCTTTCCTGGAGCGACATATCAGTTCTGGCGGATAATTTGCTCCAGCCAAGACCCGGATCCGTCGAACCCCTGGCAGCGGCTCTCGCTCAGTGATCCCTCTAGTTGTGGAGCCTCAGGAGGCTGTCGTGGGTCAGACCGAGGTTGCTGATGGATGTGTCACCATCATATCTCGCGCTCTGTGCAACGCCTGTATGTCAGCCTGTTCGATCGACGTGATGTCCACAAACCTCATCGTAGGCCGTGTGACAGCTTCTGCGATGGCTCCTGCATCCAATGTGTCGTTCTTATTCAACTTCAGGTACGGCTTAACGAACTGAGCGGGAATAATCCGAACAGTATGTCCACAATCCCGAAGCTGACGCGCAAGCCACTGAGTGCGTATTTCGCAAAAACGGGACAGCGCTGGCGCACAAGCTTCGCGAAGCCATCGCATCCGAGACCAAGGGTGCCAAGCTGTTCGGCGATGTCGAGATTGACGGCGCTTATTTCGGCGGGCATGTACGCCCTGAGGTGGTCCCCGAAATCCGGACGGTCCGCTAAGCTTGGTTTCGGCTGAGAGAGGACGGACCCGATGACGGGGAAGAGGAAGCGGTATTCCGCGGAGTTCAAGGCGAAGGTCGCGCTGGAAGCGATCCGGGGTGAGATGACCGTTGCGCAATTGGCGGCCAGGCACGGCGTCCATCAGACGATGATCAACGCCTGGAAGAAGCAAGCGGTCGAGGGGATGGCCGGGGTGTTTTCCGGGAAGGTCGAGGCCGTCGAGACTGCGAGGGAAAGCGAGATCGACCAGCTCCACGCCAAGATCGGCCAACTGGTCGTGGAACGCGATTTTTTACGACGGGCCTCCGGTCGATGAGCACCGGGCGGAGGCGGGAGATGATCGAGCCGAACCATCCGACGCTGCCGGTCGTGCGGCAGTGCGCCCTCGTCGGCATCGGCCGGTCGACCTACTATGGTGGGCCACGGGTCGAGAAGCCGGAGAACCTGGCGCTGATGCGGGCGATCGACGAGCAGTTCATGGAGACACCGTGGTACGGCTCCCGGCAGATGGCCCGGCATCTTCGCCGTGCCGGTCATGTCGTCGGCCGCAAGCGTGTCCGACGGCTGATGGCGCGGATGGGGCTCGCGGCGGTCTATCAGCGGCCGAGGACGACGGTGCGGCATCCGCAGCACCGCACCTGGCCCTATCTCTTGCGGGTCATGACGGTCGACACGCCCGACCAGGTCTGGTGCGCCGACATCACCTACATCCCCATGCGACGGGGGTTTCTCTACCTCGTCGCCATCGTGGACTGGTACAGCCGGCGGGTTCTGGCCTGGCGGCTTTCCAACACGATGGAAGCGGACTTCTGCATCGAGGCTTTGGAGGAGGCGATGGCCCGGTTCGGCCGCCCGACGATCTTCAACACGGATCAGGGCAGCCAGTTCACCAGCCCCCGCTTCACGGAGGTCCTCATCGAAGCGGGCGTCCGCATCTCCATGGACGGTCGCGGCCGCTGGATGGACAATGTCTTCATCGAGCGCCTCTGGCGGTCTTTGAAGTATGAGTGCATCTACCTCCACGCCTTCGAGACGGGATCGGAAACCCGCTCTGGGATCGGGCGGTGGGTGACCTACTACAATCGTGCATCACAACACCCATCTGTCTATGTGGTTGAAGCGAAGAGGTTTTGCTGATCGGGATGCGATCCCGTGGGGTGCTTTGGATTCTGCCGCGCGCGATGAACGATTGTGCTGCATGCGGCTTTGCCAGTTCTGACCGACTGAATATCCACGGACCATCCGGCAGGGGATGAACGCCCTCGATCTCGCCGGCTTCGGCGGCGACCTGAGGGTCTTGGGTGCGATGCCAAGGAGGCGCGCTGCCCTGTTCAGGTTGAGCCACGGCTCGTTCCCGTCCGGTGCTGACTGGAAGACCGGGATCTTGTGGTGCGACCGATGTGCCGTGACATGCTCGCGTGTCCAGCGATTGCCATGTCCGGTCACCAGGCCGTTGCGGTTGAGAATGCCGGCGATCAAATCATCGCTGGCGATCAGCACCAGTTGTCGGATGGCCGCAATGATGTCGGC
>NZ_JBFWPA010000019.1:0-80621 GCF_050250235.1 Pseudorhodoplanes sp. | reverse complement strand
TGACATGCTGAAGCGCTGGAGCGATGACCAGTTGCAGTCGACGCTGCATCGCGTGCGCATGCCGTACGCGCACGAATATCTCGGCCCACGCTATTCGCTGCCGTTCTTCTGCCAGGCCAACATGAATGCGAACATCCAGGGGCCGCAGAAGAAATACGACCCGATCACCGCGCACGACTATCTGCAACAGCGGATCGCGGCGAATTTCGCGGCGATGGGATAGCAAGCGGCAGGGACGCGAAGCACGCCCCGGGCCTTCGCGTCCCTCGCCGATCAGCCTTTCTGGCCGCTTCGTCCGGAGATGCCGCGGCTTACGCTGCTCTTGTCTTCACGGCGACAACGGTGGCCGCGATCGTACCAAGCAGAAGCGCCAGGAGCGGGCCCATGATGAAGATGGCGCCCATCGCGCCGCCGCCGTCGCGGTCGAGCAGCCCAAAATAATTGGTGGCGACGATATACCAGACGATCGGGACCGCCTCGCCGACGATCAGGCCGGAGAGGAACGCAAGGAGGATTTTGAGGAAGCGGGGCATGGAACGCGTTCGATCTGTCGGGGTCAGTGGTCGGGTCGGTCGAACGTCACCGGAAGCCTCGCAAGGCCGCGGAAGGCCCAGCCGCCGAAACGCACGTCCTCCTCGCTGGCCAGACGCAGGTTTCGCAGCCGGGAAAATATTGTCGGCAGCGCAACGTCGGCGATCATCGCGCGCGACGCCCATGCTCCGGCGCAGAAATGCGGTCCCGCACCGAAGGCGATGCTTTTTGAGGTGTCGCGCTGGATGTCGAATCTCTCCGCGCGCTCGAAATGCTTCTCGTCGCGATTGGCCGATCCGTACAGAAAGAAGATGCGGTCATCGACGTCGAGCGCAATGTCGCGCACCGCGTGCGGCTTCGCAATCCGGCGCGGCGACATGCCGATGGGCGAAATCCAGCGCGCATATTCCTCGAAGGCCTGCATCCAGGAGACCTCGCCTGCCCTGACCAGCGCCAATTGATCCGGATGCGTCAGCAGCGCCCACACCGTCCCTGCGATTGCGTCGCGGGGCTCGTTCTGCCCGCCGCTGATCGCAAGCTTGATATTGGCCCGCACGCTGTCCATCGGCAGGCCCGCCTGCAGCATCACGCTGAGCAGGCTCAGGTCCGGCATTTTGGTGACGACGGGCAGCATGTCGTCGATCGCAGCGTCGATCCCCGCGGTGGCGGCATGGCAGCGCGCCTCGATGTTCGGCTCTCCGGCGTAGTTTGCAATGCCGTCGATCATGGCTTGTGACCACGCGTCCATGTCCTGGTAGCGCATGCTGGTCAGACCGGTGATCGATTTCAGGCATTCGGCCGAGAATGGCATGGCGAAGTCCGTGCAGAAATCGACCTCACGATGGCGCTCAAGCGCGCCGAGAATGCGGTCGGCATGCGCCTGGAATTGCGCAGTCCAGTGCGCCTTGACGGTTTTCGGAGACACCGAGGGAAAGATCGCCTTGCGCTCGGCCATATGCGCATCGCCATCCTTGCGCATCATGTTCTGGCCCATCAGCCTGTTCATCAATCCTTGGGGCTGATGCGAGCTGAACACCTCGATATTCTTCTCGCACACGAAGATGTCGTCGCGCGCCGCGAACACGGTGCCGCCGAGCTGCGGCACGAAGGCGATCGGAGCATCTCTGCGCAATTGCGCCAGCGCCGGATACGGATCGCGCCAGAACGCGGCCATGTCGATTTCGAAATGCGGGGCGGTGCTCATGGCAATCGCAATGCGTCCGCAGGCTCATGTGGGTTCAACGGCCCGGGCAGCTTCGACGCCCGGTCTCGCGTCATGTCATACATCAAACGGCGCAGCTTGACGATGCGCGTCAGCGCCCGGCCTGCCACCTCAGGCCGGCGGACATTGCGCATCGACCTTGCCGAGGCTGGCGCTGCCGGGCTCGCTCGCAAACTGCATCACCTTGTCGAAAAACGAAACCGCGATGGTAGCGTTCGCGGTTCTGACCGCCGCCATGAAACGGTCTAGCGTCTTCGCGTCCGCGCGCGTCGTCACATCGATCGTTTCCAGGCTCCGGCCGCGCGCGCCGTGCACCCGCGCAAAGTGCGGCATTTTCTGAAAGCGGAACGAGAACTCACCCGCAGGTCTGCCGTCGACCGACAATTTCAGCGGCACGGACGGCGCATAGCTAGCCGTGTCGTCAAACGCCTCGGATGTGTAGATGCGCGCATAACGCTGCTTCGTCTTCACCGAGCAGCCATAGACGATGGCGAACCGGCCGTTCGCGTCGACTTGCGAGGCCTCGACGAAGCTGTCCGCCGCCCCTGCTCCGCGGGTGGCGACCATCCAGCCACCCTTCGTCGGCGATGCCGGGCCGGGCGATACGGCGGCAAGCTTCGGCCCCGGCTTCTGAACCGGCGCTTGCGGCGGCTGCGCCGTCGCGCCCATGCAGCGCTCGATCTGCGCGTCCACGTCGGAAATGCGCGTGTCTTTCAGCCGCTCGATCACGGCCTTGTCGGGCGTTGGCGCACTGGCGTATCGACGCACGACCTGCAGCGCGCGGTCGCGTTTCGCTTCCGCATCGGCAACGGTCCGGCGCATCTTCGCCAATTCGGCGCTGGACACCCCGTTGCTCGGTCCCATGGCGAGCAGCAGCTTTCCCACCTTGACGGACTGCTCATGAGACGCGGCCATGACGGCCGCCGCTGCCTTGCATTGGACCGGTGTCGGCTGTCCCGCCACAGGCGCGGCGGCCGGCTTCGCCGCTGGCGCGGAAGGCGCCGGACCGGGCGCCGCCGCGAGAGCGGGTCCTCCGCTCTTTCCCAAAAGCCGATCCGCCATCACGCGCCCTTCGCGATAATCTTTCGCGGTCCGAAGCGATATCGAGGGCCGGCAGGATACCTGCTGGATCGCGTCGAGCACCGAGCCCGGCTTGGGCGTTGTTTTCGCGCTGACCGCGGCGTTGGGCGGCACCTGGGTCAAAAAACCGTCGATCCCATAGGCTTCAAGCCTCGTGACCTGCTGCGTATTGGCGCGGCAATCAACAATCGCACGCGCCGCGACCGCAATGACCTTTCCTTTCGCCTCCTTCGTGTAGCCCCATCGCCAGATTGCGAATGGCGTGGCCGACGGCTCCGCGGGCCCGACGACAAAATAGACATTGTCCTTGCTCTGGGCGGCAAAGCGCAGCGGACCGGCGGCGCGCTGCGCCTCCTGGGCGGCCGCGTCACCCACACAGGCCGCGAACAGCGCGATCCCCGGAATGATCGCAAGCAAGCCTCGACGGCGGCGCAGGCCCCGGTTCACCATTTCGCCCCCTTCGTGTCAGATCACTCCCACTCAATCGTGCCTGGCGGCTTCGACGTCACATCATAGACCACGCGGTTGACGCCCTTCACCTCATTGATGATCCGTGTGGCGACATGTCCCAGGAACTTCATGTCGAAGGGATAGAAGTCCGCCGTCATGCCGTCGGTCGACGTCACCGCGCGCAGGCCCACCACAAAGTCATAGGTGCGGCCGTCGCCCATCACGCCGACCGTCTTCACCGGCAGGATCACCGCGAAGGCCTGCCAGATATCGTCGTAGAGGCCGTGGCGGCGGATTTCCTCGATGTAGATTTCATCGGCGAAGCGCAGGATATCCAGCTTCTCGCGGGTGATCACACCGGGGCAGCGGATCGCAAGCCCCGGCCCCGGAAACGGATGGCGGCCGACGAACACGTCCGGCAGACCAAGCTCGCCGCCCAATGCGCGAACCTCGTCCTTGAACAATTCGCGCAGCGGCTCGACGAGCTTCATGTTCATGCGCTCGGGTAGCCCGCCGACATTGTGGTGCGACTTGATGGTGACCGACGGTCCGCCGGTGAACGACACGCTCTCGATCACGTCCGGATAGAGGGTGCCCTGTGCGAGAAAGTCTGCGCCGCCGAGCTTCTTCGCCTCCGCATCGAACACGTCGATGAACAATCTGCCGATGATCTTGCGCTTGGTTTCGGGATCGTCGACGCCTTCGAGCTCGGTCAGGAACGTGTCTTCGGCTTCGACATGGATCAGCGGGATATTGTAGGCGCCGCGGAACAGCGCCACGACCTTCTCCGCTTCACCCAGTCGCAGCAGCCCGTGGTCGACGAACACGCAGGTGAGCTGGTCGCCGATCGCCTCATGGATCAGTACGGCGGCCACCGCGGAATCGACGCCGCCCGACAGCCCGCAGATCACCCTGCCCTTGCCGACCTGCCGGCGGATCTTCTCGATCGCCTCGTCCTTGAAGGCGCGCATGGTCCAGTCGCCGGTGAATCCCGCGATCTTGCGCACGAAATTTCGCAGGATCGCTGCGCCATGCGGCGTGTGCATCACTTCGAGATGGAATTGCGCGCCGTAGAACTTGCGCTTGTCGTCGGCGATGACTGCAATCGGTGCATTCGGCGAGGTTGCCACGGTGCGGAAGCCTGCGGGCGGCACGGTGACGCGATCGCCATGGCTCATCCACACCGGATAGCTCTGCCCTTTTTCCCACACGCCCTCGAACAGCGGCGTATCGTCCGTGACCGTGATCTCGGCGCGGCCGAATTCCCGGTGATGCCCGCCCTCGACCTTGCCGCCGAGCTGCTGCGCCATGGCCTGCTCGCCGTAGCAGATGCCGAGCACCGGCACGCCGGCGTCGTAGATTGCGGGCGGCGCGAGCGGCGCGCCCTTTTCGTGCACCGAGGCCGGGCCGCCGGACAGGATCACCGCCTTCGGCTTCATCGCGCGGAAGGCTTCCTCGGCCTTCTGGAACGGCACGATCTCGGAATAGACGCCCTCCTCGCGCACCCGCCTCGCAATGAGCTGGGTGACCTGCGAGCCGAAATCGACGATGAGGAGCTTGTCGTGCTGGGGTGCGTGCATGGCGGGTTCTAAAGCATGATTCCGAAAAGTGGAACCCGGTTTTCGGATGAAATCATGCGCGACCTCGTGACGAATCGTGAGTCTGTCGAGCCGCAGATCGGGTCATCCGTCGCGCCGCAACAGGCAGACAAAGAACCCGTCGGTCCCGGTCCGGCGCGGAGTCATCAAAATCCCCTGCTCCGAGATAAGCGCGGTCCGCAGGAACAGATAACCGCGATCACCCAAAGCGGACGCGACCTGCTCCGGCTTTTCCACGTAAAATTCAGGATGGCGTACCAGAAATTCGCGAATTTGCGCCCCGTTTTCCTCGTCCAGCACCGAGCAGGTGACATAGGCGATGCGACCGCCCGGCTTGAGCAACGGCACCGCCCGGTCGAGCGCGACGACCTGATCCCTAAGGCGTATTTCGAGCGCACCCGGCCGCAGCCGCCATTTGGCGTCCGGATTGCGCCGCCAAGAGCCGGTGCCGGTGCAAGGAGCGTCGATCAGGACGAGGTCGATCTTGCCGAACAAGTCGTCGAGAATTTCAACGGTGCCGCGTGGGGTGCGCACCTGCACATTGCGGATTCCGGCGCGCTCCAGCCGCGCATGAATCGGCGCGAGGCGGCGCTTGTCGGAATCTGTCGCATAAAGCTGGCCGGAATTCTCCATCATCGCCGCCAGCGCCAGCGTCTTGCCACCCGCCCCCGCGCACAGGTCGACGACCTGTTCGCCGGGCCTGGCGCCGGACAAAAGAGCAGCAAGCTGAGAGCCTTCGTCCTGGATTTCGACATGGCCCTTGATGAAGGCCGGGTCGGACTGGATCGCCGGGCTTTTAGCGTCCGGCGCGACACGGATGCGCAGACCGACGGGCGACCAGCTGGTGTCTTCGGCGTTGTACTCGCCGAGTTCTGCGGACGCTCTCTCGCGGTCGGACTTGATCAGGTTGACCCGCAGATCGAGCGGCGCGCGGGAGGCGAGCGCCGCGCCCTCCTCCGTTCGGGCCTCGCCGAACATGGTGGCGAAGCTGGCATCCAGCCAGTCCGGATAATCGCCCGCGATGTGCGGTGGCGCGTCAGCCAGACTGGCGGCGGCGAGCCGCGCGGTTTCGTCTTCCGTCAGCGGCGTGGGCGCGAACCGCGATCCGTCGAACAGTCGCCCGATCGCATCGACGTGGAGATCGCGTTCCAGACGCAGCATGCCGAGCAACACAGCCCGCGGCGTGCTCTCGCCCATCACGTAAGCGGCGGAGGCGCGGCGGCGCAGCGCGTCATAAACGAGGCCTGCAATCGCGGCGCGGTCGCCGGATCCGGCAAAGCGATGCATCTGGCCCCATTCCTTGAGAGCGTCGGCGGCGGGCCTGCGCTTGATCTCGATATCGGCCAGCACCTCGATGGCGCCGGAAATCCGCGCGGCAGCGATCATGTCAGATGCACCACGCCGTCACATCCACGACAGCGTGAGAATTCGCACGATATAGATGATCCACATGATCACCAGCACGACGACGCCGACGCCGAAGAACGCGCCGCGCATCGGCACGTGATTGGTGGTCAGGAACACACCCGCCTGCAGGACACGCATGGCGACGAAAATCCAGGCCATGATCACGAACAGCAGATCGGCCTGCTTGGTGACCAGCGCGAGGATGGTGAGCACATAGAACAGCACCGGGATCTCGAACTGGTTGAGATAGGCATTGTGCGCAATGATCGCGTCTTTCGGCCAGTTCGGCTCGCGCATCGCAATGTCCTGCCAGCGCGTGCCTTCCGCGAACGCCATCCTGCGCCGGACGGCGAGATGCAGGCCGAGTGCGATCGTCAGCAGCACCTGAACGAACAGCGGCAGCAAGATCATTTGCACAGACATCTATTCGCTCCGCTCTGCCACACGCACCAGAAGCTTGCCGAAATTCTCGCCGCGCAACAGCCCGATCAGGGCGCGCGGCGCTTTCTCGAAGCCGTCGACGATATCCTCGCGGTATTTGACCCGGCCTTCCCTCACCCATTGCCCCATGTCGCGCAGGAAGTCGCCATGAAGCGCGGCGAAGTCAGTAACGAGAAGGCCCTGCACGCGGAGCCGCTTGGTCAGGATCATCCGCCAGACCGCGGGCAGCTTGTCCGGCCCCGGTGGCGGCGCGGTGTCGTTGTAATGGGCGATGGTGCCGCAGATCGGAATGCGTGCGAAACTGTTCAGGAGCGGCAGCACGGCGTCGAGCACGGCGCCCGCGACATTCTCGAAATAGATGTCGATCCCGTCCGGACAGGCGGCGGCGAGGCGCGCCGGGAGATCGGGTGCGCGATGGTCGAGGCATTCGTCGAAGCCCAGCACATCCTTCACGTAACGGCATTTGTCCGCGCCGCCGGCGATGCCCACCGCGCGAAGGCCCTTGATCTTCGCAATCTGCCCGACCACCGAACCGACCGCGCCGGATGCGGCGGCGACCACCAGTGTCTCGCCCGCTTTCGGCTTGCCGACGTCGAGCAACCCCGCATAGGCGGTCATCCCCGGCATGCCGAGCACGCCCACGGCGGTCGAAATCGGCGCCAGCGTGGGATCAACCTTGCGCAAGGACGCACCGTCCGACACCGCATGGGTCTGCCAGCCGGTACGACCGAGCACGATATCGCCTTGCGCGAAGGCCGCATGGTTCGAAACCACGACCTCACTGACGGTTCCGCCTTCCATCACCGCGCCGATCGCAACCGGCGCGGCATAGGATTTCGCCGCGCTCATGCGCCCGCGCATATACGGATCGAGCGACAGATAGAGCGTGCGGAGCAGCACCTCGCCAGCACGGGGTTCGGGAACTGCAAAATCCTCGAGCCGCAGATCCGCTTCCTTCGGCTCACCGACGGGACGCGAAGCGAGAACGAAACGGCGCGCCTTTTCCATCACTATCCACCGGTTTGACCGCGTGCTGATACAGCAAACCGGACCGCTCCGATAGACAGTCCGTTCCGCTGCCATTACCCTTTGCCGAGACGCGCCGTCGCCAGGGAACCCCATGTCACACCAGCAACCGGTCCATCAGCCGGACCCGCAGCCGGTCCAGTCATCGGAAGAGCGCAACTGGACCATCGCCGTGTGGCTGCTCTATCTCGGCACGTATATCACCGCGATCTCGGCGATTGCCGGCCTGGTGATCGCCTATATGAAGCGCCGCCAGTTTGCCGGGACGCCGTACGAGTCACACATGATCTCGGCGATCCGCACCTTCTGGATCAGCATCGTGATCGGCATTGTCGGCCTTGTGCTTACGCTGCTCGGAATCGGGGTGCTGCTTCTGTTCGCGCTGGCGGTCTGGCAGATTTTCCGGTGCGTGCGCGGGCTGGTGCGCGCGATCAACAACGAGCCGATCGAGAATCCGGAGGGGTGGCTGTGAGCGCCGCTGGCTCATCCTTTCTCTGAAGAGAGAGACAAGAACGACCGTGCGTGCTGCCGCGATGTTCAGGCCCTTCCCGGATAATTCGGACTTTCGCGCGTAATCGTCACGTCGTGTACATGACTCTCGCGCAGGCCGGCACTGGTGATCTTCACGAAGGTCGCCTTGTTGTGGAACTCCTCGACATTGGCGGCGCCGACATAGCCCATCGCGGCGCGAAGCCCGCCGGCAAGCTGATGGAGCACCGTCGAGGTCGCACCCTTGTAGGGCACCTGGCCTTCGACCCCTTCCGGCACGAGCTTGAGCGCGTCCTTGATGTCCTGCTGAAAATAGCGGTCGGCCGAGCCGCGCGCCATCGCTCCCACCGAACCCATGCCGCGATAGGTCTTGTACGAACGGCCCTGATACAGAAACACCTCGCCCGGTGTTTCATCGGTGCCGGCCAGCAGTGATCCCACCATCGCGCAATCGGCACCGGCCGCAATCGCCTTGGCGAGGTCGCCCGAATACTTGATACCGCCATCGGCGATCACCGGCGTGCCGGTCTGCCTCGCCGCCTGCACCGCATCCATGATGGCGGTGAGCTGCGGCACGCCGACGCCCGCCACGATGCGGGTGGTGCAGATCGAGCCCGGACCGATGCCGACCTTGATCGAGTCGGCGCCATGGTCGATCAGCGCCTTGGCGCCGTCCGCTGTCGCCACATTGCCGGCCACCACCTGCACCTTGTTGGACTGCCGCTTGATGCGTTTCACCGCCTCCAGCACGTGCCGCGAATGGCCGTGCGCGGTATCGACCACGACCAGATCGACACCCGCCGCGATCAGCCGCTCGGTGCGGTCGAAGCCCTTGTCACCGACCGTGGTCGCGGCGGCGACGCGCAGCCGCCCCTGCTCGTCCTTGCAGGCGTTCGGATTGGCGACCGCCTTCTCGATATCCTTCACCGTGATCAGGCCAACGCAGCGATAATTCTCGTCGACCACCAGCAATTTCTCGATCCGGTATTGGTGCAGCAGCCGCTTGGCCTCTTCCTGGCCGACGCTCTCGCGCACCGTGACCAGACGATCCTTGGTCATCAGGTCCGACACCTTCTGGGACGGATCGGTGGCGAAGCGCACGTCGCGGTTGGTGAGAATGCCTACGAGCTTGCCGGCTTTGCCGTTCCCTGCGCCCTCCACCACCGGAATGCCGGAAATGCCGTTCTCCTTCATCAACGCGAAGGCTTCGGCGAGCGTGGCGTCGGGCGCGATCGTCAGCGGATTGACCACCATGCCGGATTCGAACTTCTTGACCTGGCGCACCTGCGCGGCCTGCTCGTCCGGCTCCATGTTGCGGTGGATCACGCCGATGCCACCGGCCTGCGCCATGGCGATCGCCATCCGCGCCTCGGTGACGGTATCCATGGCCGAGGCCACGATCGGGATGTTCAGGGAAATATCGCGGGTGATGCGCGACCGGATATCGACCTCCGAGGGCAGGAAGTCGGAGAGACCCGGCTGCAGCAGCACGTCGTCGAAAGTCAGCGCCTCGCGCGGGGCGCCGTTCATGCCGCTTGATGAGGGGTTTGCCATTGCCATACCTAGCGACGGATTCGGGCTCCCGCAAGGCGATCCGAGAAGCCTGGAATCTGAAGGTTGGCACCGGCGGATAGCACGGCCGCGGGCTCCCGTCACGATCGAGCCGCCGCCATCCCGCGCAATATTTCCGTCGCCGGACATGACGCAATGTGTCACGGGCGACGGCTGGCGCTTTCCCGTGACCGGCGCTTCCATTACCCTGCCGCGGCAACCACCGGAAATCCTCCGTGCGCCGACACATTCTCGCACTTGCCACCCTTCTGCTGTGCTGCGCACCGCACCATGACGCACTCGCCGCCAAGCGCATCGCGCTGGTGATCGGCAACAATGCCTATAGCGAGGTGCCGAAGCTCGAAAAGGCGGTCGGCGACGCGCAGGCGATTTCGGCGACTCTGCAGGGACTGGGCTTCGACGTGATTGCCGTTCTCGACGCCAACCGCTCGCGCATGGCGCGCGCGCTGGTGGATCTCGAGACCCGCGTCTCGCCGGGCGACACCGTGCTGTTCTTTTTCGCCGGCCATGGTGTGGCGCTCGACGGCGGCAATTACCTGATGCCGGTCGACGTACCGGATGTGACCGAAGGCCAGCGCAACCTGCTGCGCACCGAGGGCTTCCTTGCGGACGACATTTCGGAACGGCTGCGCGAGCGCGGCGCCGCCACCACGGTGATGATCCTCGATGCCTGCCGCAACAACCCGTTCAAGGCGGGTCCCGGCCGTTCGATCGGGCAATCGCGCGGACTGTCGCGCATGGATGCGCGGCGCGGGATGTTCGTGATGTTCTCGGCCGGCGCCGGACAGGAGGCGCTCGACCGGCTGGGCGACAGCGACACCCATCCGAATTCGGTGTTCACGCGGCTGTTCATCGACCTCGTGAAGCGGCCCGACCTCGACCTGATCGACGTCGCCAAGGAATTGCAGATCGAGGTGCCGAAGCTTGCCGCGAGCGTGGGGCATGAGCAATTGCCGGCCTATTACGACCAGATTCCGGGGCGCATCTTCCTCGCACGCACCGATCGTTCGTCACCGCCTCCGATACCCCCGCGTCCTCAGCGTGTGCAGCCGTCCTCGCCTCCCCCCGCGGCCGTGGCGCCACCGGCAGCGCCAAGTCCGCCGCCGGTCGCGGCCTTGCCGCGCGAGACCTACCGCGTGCTGGGCAACGTCTCGCAGGGCATTCACAACATGCGAAGCGGACCAGGCACCAATTTCCCGCTGGTGGTGTCGATCCCCGCCGGGTCGACGGGTCTTGTCATCGGCCGATGCCGCCCGCCGCAGGATGGACGCTCCGCGCATCGCTGGTGCGAGGTGACCTGGCGCGGCCACCGGGGCTGGACCTCGTCGTGCTGCGTCGTCAGCCAGCAGACCGGCTCGTTTCCACGCTGACTGTTTTCGCGCTGAGTATCACCGTTGCGGCTCGCGGGCTTGGGACCGCGAACCGCATTGAGGATTAGGCAGCCTACGGCCGCCAGTTCGGCGGCGGGCCATGCTTCTCGACCGCTTCGACCAGTTCGCGATGCTTGCGGTCCTCGCGCCGCATGTAGATCGCAATCATGGCGTGCGCGGGCGCAAGCAGCCAGAAGAACGGCGTCAGCGTCAGCACGCCGATCACCAGGAACACTACGCACAGCAGCGCGTTGAAGACCGCTGCGAGCACCTGCCCGTTGAGCAACAGCGCCAGCGGCGGCAGAAAGAACGCCAGAACATAGATCATTTTCCAGTGCCCTCCCGGCCGAACACGCGCGGCCTTCGCAGACATTCCATGTAGGAATGGCAGACCCGAGCGCAAGACCAACACGCCGGCCAGAACCCGAAATGCTACAACGATCGCAACACCGTCCCGCCGGACCTTCCATGCAGCATCATCCACGCCTCGTGCCACTGATCGTGGCGTGCGCCCTGTTCATGGAGAATCTCGACTCCACGGTGATCGCCACCTCGCTGCCGGCGATCGCAGCCGATATCGGCGCCAACCCGCTCGCGCTGAAGCTCGCGGTCACGTCGTATCTGCTCTCGCTCGCGGTGTTCATTCCGGCGAGCGGCTGGACCGCCGACCGCTTCGGCGCGCGGCGCGTGTTCGCCGCCGCGATCTTCGTGTTCATGCTGGGTTCGATCGGCTGCGCGTGGGCGAGTTCACTGGAAGGCTTCGTCGCGGCCCGCATCGTGCAGGGCATGGGCGGCGCCATGATGACGCCGGTCGGCCGCCTTGTTCTGGTGCGCACGATCGAGAAGCGCGACCTCGTCAGCGCCATGGCCTGGGTGACGATCCCGGCGCTGATCGGTCCGGTAGTCGGGCCACCGGTCGGCGGTTTCATCACCACCTATGCCTCGTGGCACTGGATATTCCTGATCAACATCCCGATTGGCATGGTCGGCATCATCCTGGTGCTGCTCTATATCGATCCGGTTCCGGCCGAACATCAGGAGCCTTTCGACGGCACCGGCATGCTGCTCGCCGGGCTGGGCGTCGCGGGTCTCGCCTTCGGCCTGTCGGTCGCAGGCCTCGACATTCTGCCATGGCCGGTCATTGTCGCACTGGTCGCGGGTGGCGCCATCGCGATGACGGCATATCTCGTGCACGCGAAAAAGGTGCCGGCACCTATTCTGGATTTTTCGCTGCTGCGTTACGCAACCTTCCGGGCGAGCGTTGTCGGCGGCTTTCTGTTCCGTCTCGGGATCGGTGCGCTGCCGTTCCTCCTGCCGCTGATGCTGCAGACCGGGTTCGGCATGACACCCTTCCAGTCCGGGCTCGTGACCTTTGCGGGCGCGATCGGGGCGATCGGCATGAAGACGGTGGCCGCGCGCACCATCTCGCACTTCGGGTTCAAACGCGTGCTGGTTGCCAATGCGCTCATCAGCGCAGCCCTGATCGCGGCGATCGCGATTTTCCGTCCCGGCATGCCGGTCTCGGTGCTGATCGCGATCCTGCTGGTCGGCGGATTCTTCCGCGCGCTGGAATTCACCGCCGTCAACACCATCGCCTATGCCGAGGTCGATCAGCGCCGCATGAGCCGTGCCACCGCTCTCGTCTCGGTCGGCCAGCAATTGTCGATTTCGGCCGGCGTCGCGGTCGGCGCGCTGATGGTGGAAATGTCGCTGCGCTACCGGGGCGCCGCCGAATTCACCGCGGCGGATTTCACGCCGGCGTTTCTCGTGGTCGCGGCGATCTCGGCGGCGTCGGTGTTCTGGTTCTACCGTCTGCCTTCCGATGCCGGCGCGGAAATGTCCGGACGCACCGCAATCGAGACCGAGCCGGTCAAGGACGCCGAGCCGATCGCAGCGGCCGAAACCTCCGACCGGCGCCTCGGCTAGGCAACGTTCGGCGTCGTTCCGCCAAACAGAACATTCGCGAAACAGAAAATGCCCCGCTGGTCCCCGCACAAGCGGGGACCCGGAGCATCGTCAGTTCTGGAGGCTGTATGCTCCGATTTCCGCTTGCGCGGAAATCGCGGCGAGAAAGCCGGTCAGACCGCTTCCTTCAGCTCCTTGGCCGGACGGAAGGCGACCTTCTTCGAGGCCTTGATCTTGATTGCCTCGCCGGTCGCGGGATTGCGGCCCATGCGCGCGGCGCGCTTGCGAACCTGAAGGATGCCGAGGCCCGCGATGCGGATGCGCTCGCCCTTCTTCAGGTGCTTGGTGATCAGCGCGACGAGGTCGTTCAGCATCGCCTCGCCCTGCTTCTTGGTCATCTGATGCTCTTCGGCGAGCGTCGCCGCCAGATGCTTCAGGGTGACCTTGTTCGGCGTAGCGGCCTTCGGCGCCGCCGTCTTCTTCGCTGCCGGCTTTGCTGCAGCCGCTTTTGCCTTTGGTTTTGCCGCCATGGAAAATGCCCTCTTCGGTGCGCGGTGTGCGCAAGAGTCCCGATTAGGAGATTCGCGGTGGCTTGCGAAGGGAAAGCGCACGCTCCGGCGCGAAAAATGTCGATAAATCGGGCCTCCCGAAGCTCTGACGGTGGAAAAGCGCTGAAAACAGGCGCGTTCGCTGCTTTCGCCCGCCGCAAGCGCCCCCTTGCAGGCCGCGGTCGCGCCATCCGGGCCGCTAGGATTTTCGTCCGCAAACCGGTAGTCTTTCGGCGAATGTCCAAGGATCGAGAGTGATGAAATTCGGCGTCGTCCTCCTTCTCGCTTCGACCGCAGCGGCGATGGCGCAGTCGGGTTGCCCGGTCTGCGAGACATCCGTGAAGCTGCGGGATGCACTCCGCAAGATCGAGATCGGCGACCCCGCACAGCGCCCGCAAGGCGAGGCGCTCGGTCGCGAGAGCATCGCGCTTGTCACCGCGTTCCGCGACAACCCGCCGCCGCCCAGGCAGGGGCGCAGGGCCTTCGAAGCATTGATCACGCTCGGCGCCTATGCCGCGCCCTTTCTGACGTCCAGCGAGTACGAGCGGGCGCTTGCCGCGATCACCACAAGGGATCCGGAATACCGCAAGCGCTATCAGGCGATGGTGCGCAAGGGCATGCGTGGCCGGGACCGGCGCGCCACCTGCCAGGTGCGCTATCTGCAGACCAATGTCTCGGTCGCCGAATGCAAGCTGCAGGAGGCGGCCAAGGGTACGAGCGAGGAGACCGCCGGCAGGCTCTGCGACACGAGCTATTCGCTTGAACAATGTCTGGCGAAGAAAAAGTAGCGGAGCGTCAGGCTTCGCTTGCGCGACCGCGAAAACCCGTCGCCAGCACATAAAGCTCAGCCGAATCCTGGCGGCTCGCGGCCGGCTTCACATGCTTCACGCTGGCGAAATCGCGCTTGAGCATGGCGAGCAGTTCGCCCTCGGTACCGCCCTGAATTACCTTGGCGAGAAAGGCGCCGCCGGGCTTCAGCACCTCCGCGGCGAACGCAGCCGCCGCCTCCACCAGAGCCACGATCTTCAGATGATCGGTCTTGCGATGACCGGTGGCATTCGCGGCCATGTCGGACAGAACCACGTCGGCCGCGCCGCCGAGCTTGTCCTTCAGAATGTCGGGCGCCGCCGGGTCGAGGAAATCCAGATGCAGGATATCAACTCCCGGAATTGCGTCCATTTCCAGAATGTCGATCGCGACCACGCGGCCCTTGTCCCGTCCTTTGCCCTCGGCTGCGCGCACGCGTTGCGCTGCGAGCTGGCTCCAGCCGCCGGGAGCAGCGCCGAGATCGACCACGCGGGCGCCGGGTTTGAAGAGTTTCGCCTTGTCATCGATTTCGGCGAGCTTGTAGACCGCGCGTGCGCGATAGCCTTCGCGCCTGGCGCGCGCCACATAGGGATCGTTGAGCTGCCGCTCGAGCCAGAGCTTGGAGGAGAGCGAACGGTTCCTGCCGGTCTTGACGCGGGTCTTGAGTTCGCGTCCGCCGCTGCCTTTCGAGGCTTTCACGAAGCGCCCGCCTCGCGCCACACGCCATCGGCACGCATCATCTGTACCAGCATGCCCTCGCGCAGCCCGCGATCGGCGACGCGCAGCCGGCCGCTTGGAAAGGCGCGTCGGATTGCCTCCAGGATGGCGCAGCCGGCAAGGACGAGGTCGGCGCGCTCGGCGCCGATGCAGGCATTGCAGACGCGCTCGTCATAGGACATCGCGAGCAGGCGCTGCATCACCTCGGTCACTTCCTCGTCCATCATCCAGCAGCCATCGACTCTGCGCCGGTCGTAGCGCCGCAACCCGAGATGAACGCCTGCGATGGTGGTGACGGTGCCCGAAGTCCCGAGCAGGTGGGTGGTGGGCCGATGGGCCGCGTGGTCGCGTGCGAATGACGCGATATGGGAGGCGGCTTCGGCAACCATGGTCTCGAAAATTTCCGGCGTCACCGTGATGCCGCCATGGCGTTCGGCGAGCGTCACGACACCGACCGGAAGGGAGGTCCAGCCCTGCATCGCCGGTTCCGGTGGGCCCCGCCGGGCAGATTTCGGCCGGCCGAGACGCGCGATTTCCGAAGAGCCGCCGCCGATGTCAAACAGGATCGCGCCCTCGGCCTCGGGGTCGACCAGCGGCGTGCAGCCGGTCGCCGCCAGCATCGCCTCGGTCTCGCGATCGACGATTTCAAGTACGATGCCGACTTCGCTGCGCACGCGGTCCAGAAACTCCGCGCCGTTTTCGGCCAGCCGGCAGGCCTCGGTCGCAATCAGCCGCGTGCGGGTGACGCCCCGATTGCGCATCTTGTCGCGGCAGATGCCGAGCACCTCGATGGCGCGGCCGATTGCGGGCTCGCCGAGCCGTCCGGACGCCGTGATTCCCTCGCCCAGCCGGATGATCCGGGAAAACGCATCGATCACCCGGAACCCGTCATGGGTCGCCCGCGCCACCAGCAACCGGCAATTGTTGGTGCCGAGATCGAGCGCAGCATAGGTCGGGCCGTAGAGATCGGTGCCCCATGCGGACGGGTCGGACCGCGCCTCGCGGCGCCCTGGATCATACGGCGCAGATTCGTCCTGCACCCTGTGCTGGGGCGAGCCTCGACCCCCCTGAAAGCGGGACCGCGGCGCGGAATCGACCGGCGCTCGGTCACGCGCGGGGCCGAGGCCGGTCGCCCGAACCTCGTCGCTCATCAAACTCGTCCTGCCGCACGCCCTCCCGGGTTCCGCGGCGTTGTGTCCAAAGATCGGGCAAAGTCTAGCGTGCTTTGCGTTCCGGAGGAAACCGTTCCTGCCGACAGGTTTTTCCCATGATGAACGGGGTGTCCTGAGCTGGGTGTCCTGAACGGGGGTGTCCTGCGGCTTCCGGGAGACTGCAATGCCGCTGCCCATCCTTGCCCGGCCCGGTTCCCACCGCTATTTCGGGAGATGCCGCCCTCAAACCGAGCAATCCCCCCGCATGAACATCCGCGAAGATCTTTCCAAGAGCGACGACTGGGCGGTAGCGAAGTTCGGAGTCGGGCAACCGGTGCTGCGAACCGAGGACCCGACGCTGGTGCAGGGCCAGGGGCATTATTCCGATGACATCGCGCTTCCCGGGCAAGCCTATGCGGTGATGGTGCGCTCACCCCATGCGCATGGCGTCATCAAGGGCATCGAGATTGCCGAAGCCGCCGCGATGCCCGGTGTGCTTGGCGTCTATACGGCGAACGACCTCGACGGCTACGGCACCTTCAAATGCATCGTGCCGTTCAAGAACCGCGACGGCTCGGAGATGAAAAAGCCGCAGCGCTTCACGCTCGCATCCGACAAGGTGCGCTATGTCGGCGATCCGGTGGCATTCGTGGTCGCCGAAACCGCTTCACAAGCCCGCGACGCGGCCGAAGCGGTCGTGCTCGACATCGAGCCCCTGCCCGCCGTGACGCTTGCAAGCGAGGCCGCCGCACCCGGCGCACCGCAGCTCTATGACGAGGCGCCTGGCAACGTCTCGCTCGATTATCACTACGGCGACACCGAGAAAGTCGCGGCCGCCTTTGAACAGGCCGCGCACGTGACGAAGCTGTCGCTGCGCAACACGCGGCTCGTGGTGGCGGCGATGGAGCCGCGCGCAGCGGTCGCCGAATACGATCCGAAGAGCGAGCGCTTCACTCTGCACGCGCAGAGCCAGGGCGCGTTCGGCATGAAGGGCCAGATTGTCGATCTCCTGGGCGTGAAACCCGAAAAGGTGCGCCTGCTGACCGGCAATGTCGGCGGCTCGTTTGGCATGAAGGGGCAGGCCTACTCGGAATATGTCTGCATCCTGCATGCGGCGAAGATGCTTGGGCGTCCGGTGAAATGGACCGATGACCGCTCGGGCGCTTTCGTCTCCGACTCGCATGGGCGCGATCACGAGGTGACGGCGGAGCTTGCGCTCGACCGGGACGGGCATTTCCTTGCGGTGCGGCTGACGAGCTTCGCCAATATGGGCGCGTTCCTCGCCATGGTGGCGCCGCTGCCCGGCACCATGAACGCGGTGAAGAACACGCCGAGCGTCTACCGCACGCCGCTGCTCGAAGTGTCGACCAAGTGCATGTTCACCAACACGACCCAGGTCTCGGCCTATCGCGGCGCCGGCCGTCCCGAAGGCAATTACTATATGGAGCGGCTGATCGACGCCGCCGCGCAGGAGATGGGGATCGACCGCCTCGAATTGCGGCGCCGCAATCACATCGCGCCGGCGCAAATCCCGTTCGCGGCTTCGTCCGGCATGAACTACGACTCAGGCGATTTCCGCGCCTTGTTTGACGAGGCGCTCGCGGTTTCGGATATCGAAGGCTTCGCCGCGCGCAAACGCGAGAGCCAAGCACGCGGCAAACTGCGCGGGCTCGGCATCGGCTCTTTTCTGGAAGTGACGGCGCCTCCCGGCAAGGAAATGGGCGGCATTCGCTTCGAAGAGAATGGCGATGTCACCATCATCACCGGCACGCTGGATTACGGCCAGGGCCACGCCGCGCCCTATGCGCAGGTGCTGTCGCGCGCGCTCGGCATCCCGTTCGAACGCATCCGTCTGGTTCAGGGCGACAGCGATCAGCTGATCGCCGGCGGCGGCACCGGCGGCTCACGCTCCATCACCGCGAGCGGGGCCGCGATTCTGGAAGCGTCCGAAAAGGTGATCGAGAACGGCAAGGCGATCGCCTCGCATGTTCTTGAAGCGGCACCCGCCGATATCGAATTCAACGATGGACGCTTCGTGATCGCCGGAACCGACCGCGCCATCGGCGTGATGGAGCTTGCCGAGACGCTCCGCGCCGGGCTGAAGCTGCCGGACGGCACACCCGCGACACTGGACGCCAGCATCGTCGCCGAAGGCGTTCCGTCGAGCTTTCCCAATGGCTGCCACGCCGCCGAGGTCGAAATCGATCCGGAGACCGGCGAAGTCGAGATCGTTCGCTATTCCTCGGTCAACGATTTCGGCACCATCGTCAATCCGCTGCTGGTCCAGGGCCAGGTGCATGGCGGCGTGATCCAGGGGCTTGGCCAGGCGCTGATGGAGAACGCGGTCTACGACGAGGACGGACAATTGCTCACCGGCTCGTTTCAGGATTACGCGATGCCGCGCGCGCATCAGTTTCCCGATATCGGCTTTGTCAGCCATCCGGTGCCCGCGACGACGAATCCGCTCGGCACCAAAGGCTGCGGCGAAGCCGGCTGCGCCGGTGCGCTGGTCTGCGTGATGAACGCGATTGTGGACGCGTTGTCGGTCTATGGCATCCGCCATATCGACATGCCCGCTTCCCCCGCACGGGTATGGGCGGCGATTGAAGCAGCGAAGAAGGCGCGGGCGGCGTAGCGCGCACGCACGCTTGACGCGCCCTCGTCTCCCATCGTAAGACCAAATCCGATCCGTGGTCATTTGAGCCGGCCGGCTTGCAGCCACGTTAAACAAATTGCTAAAAGGCCGGGGACACATGTGCCCGGCCCGGATTTCGGCCGGGATTTTTTGTGTCTGGAGCCAGCTATGTCGTCGGATTCAAAGTCATCGGACTCAAAGTCACCGCAGCGCCAATTCCGTCCCGAGACGCGCCTTGTGCATCATGGAATCCTGCGCTCGCAATTCGCGGAAACCTCGGAGGCGCTGTTTCTCACGCAGGGCTACGTTTACGAGAACGCCGCGCAGGCCGAGGCGCGCTTCAAGGGCGAGAGCCCGGGCTTTCAATATTCCCGCTTCGCCAATCCGACCGTACGCATGTTCGAGACCCGCATGGCGGATTTCGAGGGCGCAGAAGATGGACGTGCGACCGCGACGGGCATGGCGGCGGTGACGCTCGCGCTGATGGGCCAGGTCAAGGCCGGCGATCACATCGTATCGTCGCGCGCGCTGTTCGGCTCGTGTCTCTATGTGGTCGAGGAATTGCTGCCGCGCTTCGGCGTGACCTCCACGCTGGTCGACGGCACCGATCTCAGTCAATGGAAGAATGCGGTACGGCCCAACACCAAGACCTTCTTCATGGAGACTCCGGCCAATCCGACGCTGGAAGTCGTCGATATCGCGGCCGTTGCGAAGATCGCGCATGACGCGGGCGCGACGCTCACCGTCGACAACGTGTTCTCGACCCCGCTGTGGCAGAGCCCGCTGACGCTCGGCGCGGATTGCGTGGTGTATTCCACGACCAAGCATATCGACGGCCAGGGCCGCTGCCTCGGCGGCATCGTGCTGGGTTCTGCGAAATTCATCCAGGACAACATCCACAACCTGCACCGCCAGACCGGACCCTCGATGTCGCCGTTCAACGCATGGGTGATGCTGAAAGGTCTGGAGACCCTGCCGCTGCGCGTGCGCCAGCAGACCGACTCGGCCGGCAAGGTCGCCGACGCGCTGGCGGCGCATCCGAAGATTTCACGACTGATCTATCCCGGCCGCGCCGACCATCCGCAGGCCGATGTCATCAAGCGCCAGATGAAGGGCGGCTCGAACCTCGTCGCTTTCGAGGTCAAGGGCGGCAAGACGGCCGCCTTCGCGGTGCAGGACGCATTGCAGGTCGTGCGCATCTCCAACAATCTCGGCGACGCCAAGAGCCTGATCACGCACCCGGCGACGACGACGCACCAGCGCATCACCGCACAGGCGCGCGCCGACCTCGGCATTACGGATGGGTTCTTGCGATTGTCGGTCGGGCTGGAACATGCCGACGACATCATCGAGGATCTGTCGATCGCGCTCGAGAAGGCATGAGCCGAGCGGGAGATTGTCATGAGTTCGATCGCGCTGTCGCTACTCGCGCTCGGATGCATCCTCGCCGGCATTCTGCTCGGTGGGCTCCTTCCGGGAGACAAGCTCAGCAGCGAGGCGAAGGAGGTTATTCGGCTGTCGACCGGCCTGATCGGAACCATCGCCGCGCTGGTCCTCGGCCTTCTGATCGCGTCAGCAAAGAGTTCATACGATACGCAAAGCGGTCAGATCCGCCAGCTCACCGCGAACATCGTGCTGCTCGACCTCCTCCTTTCGCAATACGGCCCCGAGGCCGCCGATGCGCGGCAGGCGTTGCGGAAAAACACTAACCTCATGGCCAGCCAGATCTGGAATCCGTCGGCGCGAGCTGCCGGCCGGCCGTTCAAGGTCAACGCGGAGGGGCTTGAACTCTATCAAAGAACCCAGGCACTCCAACCGGTCACCGAAGGACAGCGCAACCTTCAGACCCGCGCGGTCCAGTTGATCACGGAAACTGCGCAGGCCCGCCTCCTTCTCTTCACACAAGCTCAGGAACCGATCCCGATGCCGTTTCTCGCGATCCTGATCTTCTGGCTGACCATGATTTTCGCGAGCTTCAGCCTGTTCGCGCGGCCAGGGCCGCTGGTGATCGGCACGCTTGCGCTGTTCGCGCTCTCTGCAACGGGCGCGATCTACCTGATTCTGGAGTTGGGGCAGCCTTTCACCGGCCTGTTGAAGATTCCGAACGCCCCGATGGCACACGCGCTGGAGGCGTTGCCGCGCTAAATTCGTGGGGAAGCGTCCGCAAGACGCGTTGGAACGGAATCGGCCATGAGGCGTTTGGCGGTCGCGCAGGAGCATGTCATGACACATCCGAAAGACCCGCAGCCGAAAGAGCCCCGTCCGCTGTCGGAGAACCGCGATCACCTGAGGACCGAGGACGAGATGCAGCGCGAGACCCTCGGCCCGCGCGGCGTACCGGGCGAGCCTGATCCGGCGCGGATGACGCCGCAGCAGAAAAAGAACATGCCGCTCGATCCGGATGACGGCCACACGGCGTAGGTCCGCGTCCGGTCACCGCATTGTCGTCTGCTTCAGCCGGGCCGCTTCAGTCGGCATCGGTCTGAATGCAATATCGCATGGCGCCGCGGCGCCACCCAATATCACGACCGCGGTGCCGGCCTCTTCGCTGCCGCTTTCTTCGCAGCCTTTTTCGCCGCCGGTCGTTTCACCGCCTGCGCCCTCGACACGCCCAGCGCACCCTGCACCACCGGCATGAGCCGCTGCGCCACCACGGCGTGACCTTCCGCGGACATGTGGAGGCGGTCCGGGCCGGTATGCCTGGGTGAATAGCAGGTGCTGCCCGGCACGAAGCGCGCGCCATATTGCGCTGCCAGTTTGCGGCCGACCGCGTCCCATTCCGGAAAGAAGAAGCCGCAGAGCACCGCCGGAACGCGGCGCGCCCGCAATTGCGAGAGAATGCCCTGCATCCTGGCGATGATCACATCGCGGGGCGTTCCGCGGATGAGATCGTTGTAGCCGCCCTGAACGATCACAAGGCGCGTGCCCGCCGGTACGCTGGAATCGAGACGGCTGAGCATCCCACCGAAGGTGTCGCCCGAAACGCCGGCATTTGCGATGCGCGCGTTGTAGCCCCGCCGCTGCAGCATCGCGTTGAGCTGGGACGGAAAGGCGGCGCCCTGCCCGACGCCCCAGCCCGCGGTGTTGCTGTCACCGAGCGCGACGACCAGCGGCTGCGATAACGCAGCGCCGACGCCCAGGACGCAGAGCAGAAGCGCGCCAGCTAGGCGCTCCAAAAAGCCGGATAACAGTCGCGCGGTCATACGCAACACATCCTATCGATCACGAGAATCCACAAAGATGAACGGCGGATTTAACGCGCCGGCACCGCGAAATATCCGACCACTGCTGCATCCGCAGACGGCACGCAATATTAGTGGTTTCGCACACCCGCCACAACACGCCGTGCCGACATGTGCACCGGACCGCAGCCGCCCCTTGCCATGACCATCATCAGGCTCGGTCCGGAACCTGATGCTTGGTCAGAAGCCTAACCCTTGGTCAGAAAGAAGGTCAGCGCCCCGGCGCCGCTCCTGCACGGCGCGACGCCGACGAAGAATGGGAACCTGGCGTTCGGATCGCTGGCCTTCGGGATGGTCAGACACATCCCGTCAGACGATCGCACGACGGCGTCTTGAGTCGTGTTGGCCGCGGTGGTCCACCGCGGCAGGTCGGGCCGGCAGACATCGACAATCAGTTGCGGCGGTTTGGACATGCCAGGAGCCTCGACCGCGAGGCAGAGGTCGGGACGCTTCGCGATGCCAAGGCTGCCGTCGCCGCGGCGGACGAAGATGTGGTCGGCCGGCAGGCGGCAATTGTGCAGAACCAGCGCGGAGCCCGGCTCGAGCTTGCCCTCGGCCCCGATACAGGCGCTGCTGGCGCCCGGCAGATTGGGGAACAGGCTCAATCCGTCCGGCTGAGCCGCGGTTACGGCCCTCGCCTTTTCCGGCGAGAGATCGCGCGCGCAGATGGTCGCGTTGGCACCGGTCCAGCACGCGCCTTTGCGGGTGACGACTCCGAGCGGAGCCTGAGCATGAGTCGATTCCGGATGTTCGTTCCAACTCGCCTCTGCGACGCCGCGCCCGGTGACGTTCACATAGGCGAAATAGTCGTCGCCGCTGATCTGGAACCCGCCGCCGCCGGTCGGGCGGAACTGACAGATGCCCCTGATATAGGTCGTGCCGCGAACCGTCAGTTCGCAGTCGACAGGCCGGCTTTCGGCGGCGAACGGTGTGTTCGCATGACCAAGCATGGCTGCGGCGATTGCCAAGGCTGCGATGACCCGGCGCTTTTGGAAAGCGACTTTCATGGACGCTCGCTCCATCCCCGCGCTATTCCGTGAGAACGTCGTAGGAGCCGGCGGTGCGCTCCCGTCCGCGATCGCTGTAGTTACAGCCGTTGAAGCCACGGCGTATCTTGCCGACAAAAGTCCCGTCCTGCAGCCGCACCCGGCAGACATATAGCGGCTGGCCGTCGGCTTCGTGCCCGCCGGCATGTGCCCTTTGTGGGATCGTGCCCTGAGAGGCCGCGACCCAGCGTCCTGTGCCAAGCATCACGGAGTAATTTCTTGCCACAATTTCCCGGCCGCCGAAGCCGATCGAGCAGCCCTCGATCCAGACGCCGGCCGTTCCGGGATGCATGCCGCCGTTATGCGCGCCGATGCACGCAAACACGCCCAATCCATCGGGCATGGTTCCAGCCGGTTTCGCACGCGGGTCCATGGGCCGGCCCGGCGCGGTCTTTACCCAGTCAAGAGGCGCATTCCGCGGCCGCGGATTGACCGCAGGGGACGGAGGTGGCGCGGCTTGCGCCACTGGGGGTGCCTTCTGGTTCAGAACGACCCGGTCCCGGCACTCGAAGAGAGTCTGGAGCGCGGCATTTGCACCGCGCAGATCGTATTGCCACTTTTCAGACGCCGAACGGATGTGCAGCACCTTTCCATTCATCAGCAGATCGATGTCGCCGATCTCGTCGATGTTGTCCCGGATGCGCATGAACTCCCAGTCGTTCGGATCGTCGACCTTGGCGGCAAATGTCGATGTCGGACCCTCGGAACGCGGCCGATCGATCCAGAACTGGACGGCGTATTTGTCCCCGGCCACCAGCGATCCCGGCCCGCTGAACTCGATCGCGAACCGGCCTTTCCCGCTGGAGAAGGCGAGCCAGGTCTCGGTGCCATAGGGCCGCTTGGCGCGGCAGAAGGATGGGCGGCCGCTGCGGTCGGGAATCACCTCGACGATCCATTCTCCCTTGCGCGCGTAGGGCTTGGCCTGCGCATGCGCCGCCGCTTCACACGAGAACTGAAACCCAGCAAACAGCGCAAGACATGCAATGGCGCCTCGGCGCCATGTCCTTTCCAGAAACATTTCATTCCCTTCGCAACGAAGAAGCCGCGGCGATACCGTGATGTGATGCAGGCAAAAACGTCAACGCGCTTATTCACAGATGATCACAGGAAGTTATAAAGCAACAGGGCCTCGCCGATCGCGACCAACCAGGACCGCGATCGCTGGTCGCAGCAATGCGTTCGCCCACTGAGCTTGACTCGGATTTTTTCCATCGCGTACGACCTACCGCACCGGGATTTGACGCGCGTTGGGGGAACTTTGGACATGCGAGAACTGGGGCTTGTCGCCATCACAATCGGTGCGCTCGCGTGCGCCGGACCGGCTCACGCCGGGCCGTCGAACTTTCAGCGATCCTGCAACGATATCCGGATCGAGCGCCCCGCCGGCGACGTGTCGATCGGGGCGACGTGCCGCGACCGATCTGGTCGAACGGGGCCGGCTGATTTCGATCTGCATGGCTACCATAACGTCGATGGGCGCCTGACATTCGACGGGAGGGGCAAGTCCACCTTCCAGCGCTCTTGTGACGGGATCGACATCAGGGTCAGCCCGGAGCGTGTCCTCCTCGTCGCAGAATGCCGGGACCGCAATCAGAACGTCCGCAAGACCACGATCGAAATCCAGGACATCCAGAACATCGATGGCCGGCTGACCCGTATCGTCGCGTCCGCGCAGCCCGCGCAGAACGTGGGCATCGATCTGAACCTGCGATGGAGCGGAAACTGGGTCTGGCGGAAGACGGGACAATCAAACAACATCTCGACATTTGAAATGCTGAAGAACAATACAGCATCCTATTGCTACGACCGTGACTGCCAGACCGTACGATATCAGTTCAAGGATGGCGTGCTTCGCTTCTCGAAGAACGGCAAGGATCATTTCGAATTCCGTCCCACAAACGGCGGCGAGGTCGTTTTTGCCAAATACTGGTTCGACCGCAAGGATCGCGATGACGCGCCCGTCGCGACTGCCAGGTTCAACAAGGCGGGCCGATGACGCCGGGTTTTCGCCCGGCGTCCGACCATGCGCTGATCATCAAACCTGTTGCGCCATCAAGGAGCGACCAGACGCCGCATAGTCTCCTGGCGCCGTCCGGTCGGAGTGTCGTCTGCTGGTTGTGAGCACGTCGAAGGGACCCCACACCGTTGACCTGCACGACGTTTCGCCGTCGGTCCGGGCGTAGTGCGGCGGTTCAGCGTTTGATGATGACGGCTTCCAGATATTGCGACGGCACCACCATCGTGCCGTCCGTCGACGCGTTGGACTGTTCGACCAGAGCGACGACATCGCGCGCGAGCGCCGTTCTGCCGGCATCGTCGAGTGCCTCGAATGCCTTGAGCATCGGCCCGTAATAGGTTCGGAAAATCTCAAGGAAGTGCTGCGGCGAGCGATAGCGGAAGTTGAAAATGCGTGGCTCGGCGACAATTTCGCTCGCGTCCTTGCCGAACAACTCCTGCAGGCGCGCGCGCGTGCCCCACATTGCCGGTGACTTGACGCCGGCCGGTGGCGGCAGGTGCTTGCCGATGACCTTGAACATCTGCCCGATGAAACCGTCCGGGGTCCAGTTGGCGAGACCGATCCTGCCGCCGGAACGGCACACCCGCAGCAGTTCGGCCGCGGCGCGATCCTGGTCGGCGGTGAACATCACGCCGAAGGTCGACACCACCGCGTCGAACGCGCCGTCCGCGAACGGGAGTTTCTCGGCGTCGGCGGTCCGGAACTGGACGGCGACCCCCTCCGCCTCGGCCCGCTGACGACCGCGCGCCAGCAGGGAATCGACGTAATCGGTCGAAGTAACCTCGCACCAGCGGCGTGCGGCAGCCAGCGTCGCGTTGCCGTTGCCGGCCGCGACGTCGAGCACGGTCTGGCCCGAACGCAAATCCATCGCCTCGGCCAAACGCTCTCCAACAATCTGTAGCGTGGTGCCGACGATGGCGTAGTCACCCGATGCCCAGCTCGCCTGTTGTTTGGCCTTGACGGCAGCGAGGTCGGGTCCGGTCTTCGCAACGCCGGGATGGCATTCGATCACGGTGGTCATGCTGGTCTCCCTATATGAAACGCCCTGAAGGCGGCGCGGTCGGATTACCCGCCTTGAGGCCTTGTCTGAATGACCGAGCCGCCAGACTTGTTGCCCATGCGTCCAGACTTGCTATCGTCCCGGCCCGCGCGTCCGGTCGGCTTGCTTCTGCGTCCGCCACGGCGGGCGCGGGGCAAGACGGAACGCTCAGCCCCGGCAAGACTTCGATCCGCCTCCGGTGAAAGGAAGTCTCGATGAGCACCGATGTCCTGTCAGACGTGCTTTCGGCCGTGCGCCTGACCGGTTCGGTATTCTACGATGTCAGCGCGAGATCGCCCTGGGTCGCCGAAGCGCCGCCTGCGGCACAAATCGCCAATGAGGTGACGCCCGGCGCACAGCACGCAATCGAGTATCATGTGGTTACCAGCGGGTCCTGCTGGATTTCGCTGGTCGATTGCGGCCCCTTCGATCCGGTCAGGCTCAACGAGGGCGACATTGCCGTCATGCCGCACGGCGATCCCCATGCGCTTTCCAGCACGCAAGGCATGCGCGCCGAGCCGGTCCCGGAAATCTACCGCCGGCCGGAAGACGACAACGCACTGCCTTTCATGCTGCATACTGGAACCGAAGGACCCGCGGAGACCCATCTGGTTTGCGGCTTCTTCAGTTGCGATGTTCGGCCATTCAATCCGCTGCTCGATTCGCTGCCGCGCTTCATGCGGGTCGGTCGCAATACATCGAATGCTCCGGGCGGGCTGCTCGACCAGTTCATTCGCTTCGCCACGGCCGAGACGACGAGCAAGCGTGCGGGAAGCCAGAGCATTCTCAACAAGCTCTCGGAACTGATGTTCGTCGAGGTCATCCGCATGCATATGGACACGCTCGCGACCGACAATACCGGCTGGCTCGCCGGGTTGCGCGATCCGCTTGTCGGGCGGGTGCTGGCGCTGCTGCACGCGCGTCCCGCCCGCGCCTGGACGCTGGAGGACCTCGCAGCCGAAGCCGGCGCATCGCGTTCGGCAATGACCGAGAGATTTTCACATCTCCTCGGCTGCGCGCCGATCCAGTACCTGACGCGGTGGCGCATGCAGATTGCCGCCAGGCGGCTTGCGGATCGCAGTGCCAAGATTGCTGCGATCGCCCAGGACGTTGGCTATGAGTCGGAGGCGGCGTTCAGCCGGGCGTTCAAGAAGACGGTCGGCCAGTCGCCGAGTGAGTGGCGTTCCAGGCTCTCGTGAGGCCGTAGCCGCGGTCGCCGAATATCTTCGCTGAATATTGAACTGGCTGGGGGACTAGGATTCGAACCTAGAAAAACAGAGTCAGAGTCTGCTGTGATACCATTTCACCATCCCCCAGCAGGGGCGCGCGCGTGCGCGATCCGGACCGGATTCGGCCCCTAGATATACGTACCCGCGCAGCATTTCAAATGCTCAGGCGGCGTCTCAAATGTTCAGGCGGCGTCACCCCGCGGCTGGTTTGGCACGGGGCCGAAGCGGCGGGGCCGGAAGCGCCTCGTCCACCTCGCGACACAGAATGCCGCAATAGAAGCGCTCGGCGCCGAGTTGCCAGGCCCGCAATTCCTCAAGACAGCGGCCGCAGCCGGCACACAGGAACCCGAACATCGGATGCCGCACAATGGATGCATGGTTAGATCTGGTCATGGCGGCCTCCAACGCCCGGCCGGGCGGGACGTTACAGGACGGCCTGCCGCACGGCGAGCGGCACCATCGCCGCTTAAAGCCTCCTTAGCCCTGACGGCGCTAGGATTGCGGTTCCGATATCACGCGCGACAGAAGCCGCCATGCCGCCCTCGACGATCGCCGCAATACAGGCTCCCGCCGCATCGCTCGCAAAACCGGTCGAACTGACCCTGTTCGGCCTGTGCGTGGCGAATGCGCTCTATCTCGTGTTCGCGCTCCTGCATGGCACCATTCTCGTCGGTGCGGACGGCCTGCCGATTCCGACCGACTTCGTCAATGTCTGGGCGGGCGGACGGGTCGCGCTGGAAGGCCAGGCGGCCGCGGCCTACGACGCAGTGGCACACAAGGCTGCGCAGGTCGCCGCGCTCGGCCGTGACTTCGCGGGCGAATATCCTTGGGTCTATCCGCCCACGTTTTTCTTCGCGGCCGCCCCGCTCGCCATGCTGCCGCTCACGGCGGCACATGTCGCGTGGGTGGCCATGACTTTCGCGGCTTTCGCCGCCGTCATGGTTGCCATCATGCGCGGTCCGGTGGGACTTGTCATGGCCTGCGCGTTTCCCGGCATCGTCGCCAACGCCTCTGTCGGGCAGAACGGATTTCTCACCGCGGCCCTGATCGGCGGCATGCTGATCGTCCTGAACAGCCGGCCGTTGCTGGCCGGCATCCTGCTCGGCCTCCTGTCGTTCAAGCCGCATTTCGGCGTGCTGATCCCGCTGGTGCTGATCGCGGGCGGCTATTGGCGCGTGCTGTTTGCGGCGGCGGCGACCACGCTGCTGCTGGCGCTCGCCGCCTGGCTCGTCTTCGGTTTTGAGGTCTGGGAGGGCTTCTTCGATGCGCTGCGCAGCGCCTCTCAGGCCGCGCTCTCGCTTGGACTTGCGGACTGGTCCAAGCTGCAAAGCCTGTTCGGGCTCGTGCGCATCCTCGGCGGCGGCGAAACACTCGCCTTCGTGCTGCAATGGATGCTGGCGGGAGCGACCGGGCTGCTGCTCTGTCTGCTGTGGCGAAGCCGCGCGCCGTTCAATCTGAAGGCCGCAGGCCTTGCCGTCGGCATCCTGCTCGTGCCGCCCTATCTCTTCATGTACGATGATGTGACGCTGGCGGTCGCGATGGCGTTCTTGTTCCGCGAGATGCAGGCGCGCGGCGCGTTGCCGGGCGAACAGGCGGGACTCGGCGCAGCCCTGCTGCTCGTTCTGATCTTTCCGATCGTAAAGGTGCCGGTGGGGTTTGACGCCACGCTGGTGGTTGCGCTGCTGATCGCGCGGCGGACGGACATGGATTCCGGCTTCGCGCCCTTCGGGCGCGCCCCGGAATGACGAGTGCCCTACCCTGCCGCTCGCACCCGCTCCGGCACCAGCCGTTCGCTCTTCAGCGCATGCTGCGCGCCTGACGCGCCGGCCTCGTGATACTCAGCATCCTCGTTGACGTCCCAGACATCGTAGAGCCGCTCGCCGGCGAGGATGTTCCGCGCGGTCAGCATCGCCGTCATCATCGCATGATCCTGGTTGTTGTATTTGTGCATGCCGTTGCGGCCGATCATGTGCAGCGTCGGGAACGTGGTTTCGAGATCGAGCCGTACCATCTCCATGTTCTGCCGGTAGGCGTCGTCATAGACCGGATAGGCCTTGGGCTGCCGCACCACGCAGGCATCGACCACATCGCCCGCCTTGACGAGGCCGATCTGCGCGATTTCGCGTTTCGCCAGCGCTACGAGGTCGGCATCGCTCGAATCCCACAGATCGTCGCCCTCGAAGCAGAAATATTCCAGCCCGAGACAGCTCATGCCGGGCGGCACCATTTCCGGCGACCAGGAACTGAAATTCTGCACCCGCCCGACCTTCACCTTCGGATCGTGGACATAGATCCAGTTGTCCGGGAACAGGTTCTCCTTGTTGACCATCAGCGCGACGGTAAGGAAGTCGCGGTAGCGCAGCGCGCGCGCATGCAACAGCGAGATCGGGCGTGGCGAGATCGTTTCGACCAGTTCGCGCACCGGCGCCGAACTGATGACATGACGCGCGACATAGCGTTCGGTCGTGCCGTCGGCGAGCGTGGCCTGTGCGGTCCATAATCCCCGGCTGGCGTCATAGGAAAGGCTGTTCAGCTCTTTGCCCTTGAGGATGGTGCCGCCCTGTTTCTGGATCTTGCGGGCCGCGGCCTCCCACATCATGCCCGGGCCCTTGCGCGGATACTGAAAGCTCTCGATCAGCGTCTTCACCACGGCGCCATCCGCCGATGCGGATTTCCGCTTCGGCAGGGCACGCATCAGCGCATTCCTGATCGCGACGCCGAGGTCGAGCCCCTTGATGCGCTGCGCCGCCCAGTCGGCGGAAATCTCGTCGCAGGACATGCCCCACACTTTCTCGGTGTAGGTCTTGAAGAAGATCGAGAACAGCTTCTCGCCGAACTGGTTGCGCACCCATTGGTGGAACGTCTTCGCATCGGCGATCGGATTGGCGCGCGCCCAGGCATAGGACAGCACGCAGGCGGCGCTTCGGATCACACCCAGATTGGTCAGCGCTTCGAATGCGCTGAGCGGATAGGAATAATATTTGCCGCCGTAATAGATTCGCGACAGCCGCGGGCGCTCGATGAAATCGTCCGGCAGGATTTCATGCCAGAGATCGACCACCTCCTTCGCCTTGGAGAAGAAGCGGTGGCCGCCGATGTCGAACAGATAATCCTTGTAGCGCACGGTGCGGCTGATGCCGCCGACATAGACCGGGTCCTTCTCGATCACCAGAACCGAAGGCATTTCCTTGGTCAGGCAATAGGCCGCAGTGAGACCGGCCGGACCCGCGCCGATCACCAGAACGTCAACATGTCTTGTCATGATTGGGCGCCGTCACCGGTTTTTTGAAGTGTGGGTTGCTGCGACCGGCGCAAAGGCGAACAGCCGGTGACCGTTGTAGGAAATGAGCGCGCCGCAGGCGGCGCCGATCACGATCGCGGCCTGCGGCAGGCCTGCGAGCAGAGTCAATGTCAGGACCGCAAAGACCGCGTAGCTCGTGCCCTGCGCCGCTGCCGTGACGGCGCCGTAGCGAATCGCTTCGCGGTGCTGCCGGCGTCCACTGCGATCGAATGTCAGCGCGCGGTTGAGCCGCCAGGTCACCAGCGTCGCCAGCGACAGAGAGACCAGGCGGGCGATCAGCGGAGAGACGCCGAAATTGACAACCAGCGTGAAAGCGCCGAGGTCGGTGACCAGGCCGAGACCGCCGACGATCAGAAACCGGGCCGGGCGCGGCAGCCGTTCGGCCAGGGCGCGCAACGTATCCCGTTCGGATTCGGCAGCGGGCTCGAAACGCTCTCCGCCGCCAAACGCCATCGACTTGCCCTGCATTTCGCCGCCCGTCCCGTTGTCGCCGGCGCACGCGCCCGCGTCCGGTCATCCCGGGCTATCCATCGCAGGTGGGGGTTAAGGCGCGGCTTATCCGGTGCCGGAAATGCCGCCTTTTCGATTACGGTTAAGCAAATCGAAAAGGGTCGGCCCCGATATTCCGCGCGAAACGCCGCGCGGTTTCACATCGGGAGAATGCGCAATGTCGGTTCAGGCGGCGGCATCGTTGCGGATGCAGGAGGCGAACCGGGACTTGTTCTTCAAGCTCGCTTTCGCGTTCGGCGTCGTCATTTTCGGTCTCGAGATCGGCTATCTCGTCAAATCGCCGCTGCCCTACGATGCAGTCGGATATTATCTCGGCCGCGATTTCGTCAATGCCTGGCTCGGGGCCAAGCTCGCGCTTTCCGGGAATCCGGCGCCGTATTTCGAGTTCGGCGCCTATCAGGCGCTGCTGCAGAAGAATTTCGGCGCCGATTACCCGATCCACATCTGGTCGTATCCGCCGCATCTCCTCCTGCTTACCTGGCCGCTCGGGCTGATGCCCTACGTCACGGCCTATGTCGTCTATTGCGTCTTTGGCCTGATCCTCTATGTCGCGGTCGCAAGCGAAGGTTCCAGGCGGCCGGAACATCTGCTGCTGCTGATCATCGCTCCGGCGGTGACGGTCAATATCTGGTGCGGCCAGAACGGCTTCATCATCGCAGCGTTGCTGGTCGGCGGACTGACGCAGCTCGACCGCCGCCCGGTGCTTTCGGGCATCCTGTTTGGGCTGCTGAGCATCAAGCCGCAGCTCGGCCTGCTGCTGCCGCTGATGCTCGTGCTCACCGGACGCTGGCGAACGGTCGTCGCGGCGACAGCGACCATCGCGATCCTGCTGGTCGCAACGGCGCTGGTCTTCGGCGGCGAGGTCTGGACCGCCTATATCCGCGACGCGATGCCGATCCAGCGGCGTCATACCTTCGAGGGCGTGCAGAATTTCATGCTGCACATGCCGACCGCCTTCATGAATGCGAAGATCGCCGGGCTGCCGATGGCGGCGTGCATCGCGATCCAGTCCGTGGTGTCGGCCGCGACCGTCGCCGCGGTGGTCTGGACCTTCTGGCGCAGGCGCGATCCGGCCCTTTCGATGGCGCTGTTCGTGACCGCGATCTTCACGGTCACGCCCTATGCCTTCAACTACGACATGGTGGTGTTCGGCTGGATCGTCGTGAAGCTGATGGACCGCGCCGACAACGAGCCGCTGGATTACGCGCTGATGCTCGCGGTGTGGGCGACGCCGGCGCTGACCGTCGCGCTCGGCATGACCGGCTTTCTGCCGTTCTCCGCGTTGCCGATCATCGCTTTCGGCGCACGGCTCTGGTGGCGGCTGCGTCGCGACCCTGCCATCGCAGGAGTCGCGCCTTGATCGATCGGCAATTCAGAATGCCTGGGCGATGGCCCATATGACGTGGCCTATCGCAACCCACATCAGGATGGAGACCACGACCGCGAAGAGCACGCCCTGTCGCCTGTTCCTGTCGGTGCCGGGGCGGGCGCTGGTTCGTTGAAGGCGCATTGAGCCTGCTTTTCAAATCAGCGATGCGCGGCATTGCCGGCAAGGCGTCTCACGAGGAGCACGCCGCCTGCCACCACCGATGTCCGGAACGGACTCATGGGTCCGTTTCGCTCGCGCGAGCCTCGGTCGCGGGCTGAGGCCGCGCGTTGTCCGGCTGACGCGATCGTTCCGGCAAATCGATATCGGTCCATCGTACCGTCGCTGAAAACAGTCCGAAAATGTCTCCCGAAGAAAACTGAATCGGCTTGCGCACCATTGGACTGAGCAGCGACGACCCATAATAGGAAAGAACATCCTCAGCGCGGTAACCCATCAGCTTCATCAGGGTCGGCGCGATATCGAAGTGGCTGAAATGCCCCGCGGTGCCGTTCGTCGACGCATCGAAGCTGGTTTTCAGGGCTGGCCTATTGGTCGAAACAAGCAACGGCACCACCGCCTCGCTCGGATCGGGCCCCTCTACGCTGCAATGGGTCAGGCGGCCCTCGCTCAGATTCTGCCCGTGATCCGATGTGTAGATCACCACCGCGTCATCGGACGGCGTATCCCGAAGCAGTCGGGCGACAACCCGATCGACCGACCAGCGGATCGCGTTCCTGTATGAATTCGTCCGCGCCTGCGGCGACCGTTCGTCCTGCAAGGTCGGCTGAAATTCGCGCGCGGAGGGCGGGTATCGGTCCTCGTAGGGGAAATGCGCGCCGACCTTGTTGGCATAGATGAAGACCGGCTCCGGCAACCGCATCAGTTCCAGGACCTTCTCGATCAGCTGATGGTCGAGATCGTGGGCCGGCTGCGTTCCATCAAGCTCCACATAATAGTCGATGTCCTGGGCTTCCCAGGCGGTCATGAAATTGTTGAACTTGCTGCCGTATTTTTTCACCAGGACCGCCTGAGCGTCGATGAACGCGGTCTTGTAGCCGGCAGCCTTGGCGAATTTCCAGATTGGCGCGTTGGTGCGGACGGAGTGGGTGAGGTCATCCTGCTTCGCGCCGAACCGTAGAATCGCATTGGAATAGGCGGAGCAGTTCGATCCCGAGGCTGCCGGACCGAAATTGACGACCTTGTCGCGAAGCGCTGCCAGCTCTGGCGACGTTCGGCTGCTCGATTGCAGGTCGATGTGATCGGATCGGACGCTTTCGTCGACCAGCAGCACGATCTTGCGAGCGAGGCCGGGGCCGGGTTCCCAGGCGACGGCTTGTCGCTCCTGTTTCTGGTCGGATACGAGGATCGGTGCGACCAGCGCAATCATGCCCAGCGGAGCGAATTGCTGCGGAAGACCGCGGCTGCCTTGCCCTTCACGCGCATGGATGATCGCCACGATCGCAAGAATGGGCACAACCGGAAAGCACCAGAGAACTTTCCATTGCGGAAGCAGGCGGCCGCGGAACGGCGACAGGATGGCAGCCAGTGCCAGAAGCACAGCGACGGCAATCCCAAGCGCGAAGTCGAACTGATGAAACGCGATCGCGTCCCCGGCGCCGTATCGCGCGTACCAGATCGACAGGATGTCGAAGACCGAGAGTTCGCCGCCGCTGGTTCGCAGGAAGATCAGTCCGGACGCCGTCGATGCGCCGAGCAAAATGCCCCAGAAGGCGCGGACCGCAAGGCTCGATGATGTGACGACACACAGCACGGCGAACAGGGACATCAACCACACGCCCAGCAGACCGAGCAGCGCCGCGGTCTTGCCTTCCTCGACGACGATTGAAATCCGTTGCAGGACGCCGGGATTGGAGATCACGAAAAGCCCGGCAAGCGCCAGAAGCCAGGCCGCTTGCAGTATCGGCAATCGCTTGTGACCATTCTGTCGCATCGCTGCACCGTTTGCACCGTGAGGTTGTACTCAACGGCTACAGGGCCGGCCGGCGCGGATCAATCAAAGGTGGCAAGCGGCACTGGCGCAACTTGCTTTAACATTACATATTAAGGTTTATGCCGCGCGGCAGGGTGCGGCACGTTTTCGCCAAACCTGACAGCCTCATCCCGCGTCTGGAATAGGCAGCGGCGGCAGGTCGGACTCATCCTTCAGCCGAACGCCGGAAAATCTGCGCATGCGCATTGCGCGCAGAAGATGCGCGATCTTGAAGGCCGAGTCGGCATGGCCGATGCCTTCGGTGCGGATGTTCGAGAGGCAGTTGCGGTCGGCGTCGGTGGTCTCCGCGTTGGGCCGCCAGGTGAGATACGCGCCCATGGAATCCGGTGCGGACAAGCCGGGCCGCTCGCCGATCAGGATTGTGACCGCGTCGGCCCGCAGCGCCTGCGCAATCGCATCCCCGATTGCGACGCGAGCATTGCGTGCGATCACCAGCGGGGCGATGGTCAATCGCTCCGCCTGCAACGCCGGCAGCAATGCCGCGAGCACCGGCGCCGCATGGGTCTGCACGGCGCGCGCGGACAGGCCGTCGGCGACAACCAGCGCGACGTCGGTTTGCCCGGCATGAGGCGCAAGCGCCGCTTCCGACTCCGGCGAAAGCCGACGCCCGAGGTCGGGCCGCATCAGGTAGTCGCGGCGCGAGCCGACGGCGCTGTCGACCACGAGCACCGGCAGGCCGAATGCGGACAGGTCGGAGCGAAGTTTCTCCGCATCCAGTTCCTCATGCACGGCGTCGCGGGCGCGTGCATGCGCGAGCTGAAATTCAAGCAGCGGTCCGGTGCCGATGGAGGCACCGGTGCGTGCAAGCCCGATGCGCGCGGCGGTCAATGTTCGCAGACCGCGCCAGATCGGGGAAACCGTATCCTTGGGCGCAAGCTTGTCGTTCATGCCGGCAACAGCGCGCGGAAGCGGCCCGGCAGCGCCTGCGGCCGGATGCGATTGACCTCGTCGATCAGCCCCTGCCGGTGCAGCCAGGCCTCGAATTCCGGGGCGGGGCGCTTGCCGTAAAGATCGCGCGCCGCCAGCGCATCATGGAACGAGGTACTCTGATAGCCGAGCATGATGTCGTCGGCGCCCGGCACCCCCATCACGAAGGTGACGCCGGCCGCCGTCAGCAATGCGAGCAGCGCGTCGGCGTCGTCCTGATCGGCCTCCGCGTGGTTGGTGTAGCAGACATCGACACCCATCGGCAGGCCAAGCAGCTTGCCGCAGCAATGATCCTCCAGGCCGGCGCGCGTGATCTGCTTGCCGTCATACAGATATTCCGGACCGATGAAGCCGACCACGGTGTTGACGAGCAGCGGCTGGAAATGCCGCGCCACCGCATAGGCGCGCGCTTCCAGCGTCTGCTGGTCGACGCCGTGATGCGCGTTGGCCGACAGCGCCGAACCCTGACCGGTTTCGAAATACATGACATTGATGCCGACGCTGCCGCGGTGCAGCGACAAGGCGGCCTCGCGCGCCTCCGACAACAGCGCGAGATCGACGCCGAAGCTGCTGTTCGCGCCCTGCGTCCCCGCGATCGACTGAAACACGAGATCGACGGGCGATCCCCTGCGGATCAGGTCGAGCGTGGTGGTGACATGCGCCAGCACGCAGGATTGCGTCGGGATGTCGAGTTTTACACGAATGTCGTCCAGCATCGACAGCAGCGCATGAACGCGTTCCGGGCTGTCGGTCGCCGGATTGATGCCGATCACGGCGTCGCCCGCGCCAAGCAGAAGGCCATCGAGGATGCTGGCCGCGATCCCCCGCGGGTCATCTGTCGGGTGGTTCGGCTGCAGCCGCACCGACAATGTCCCGGGCAGCCCGATGGTATTTCGAAAGCGCGTGACCACCGAACATTTCGAGGCGATCACCATGAGGTCCTGCAACCGGCAGATCTTTGCGACCGCGGCGACCATCTCCGGCATCAGGCCGGGCGCAAGCGCGGCAAGTCCAGCCGCCGTCGCCTCGTCGGAGAGCAGGAAATCGCGCAATCCGCCGACCGTGAGATGCGATACCGCGGCGTAGGCCGCCCGGTCGTGCCGGTCGATAATGAGCCGGGTCACCTCGTCCTGCTCGTAGGGCACCACCGTCTCGTTGAGGAAGGTATCGAGCGGGAGGTCGGCGAGCGCAACCTGCGCGGCGACCCGTTCCTCGCCGCTCTCCGCAGCGACGCCCGCCAGCCGGTCTCCGGATCGCAGCGGAGAAGCCCTGGCCATGAGGACTTTGAGGTCCCCGAAGGTAAAGCGCTGTCGCCCGATCGTGGTCTGATACATGATGGGTTCCGAAAATCGCCCATGATCCTCTATAACAGTGATCGCATCGTTCCGAACCTCGACTTTGCTTATGGCTTCGGCTCAGGCCGGGTCGGTATCCGTCTGAAAGGCCCGTCATGCCCGCAACCCGCACCGCCTTGACCCTCCTGTGCTGCCTTGTCCTGCTGCTTTCGGTAGCGCCGGTCCGCGCGCAGCCCTCCCAACTCGCCACCGGGATGAAGCTGGAGGACGCGGGCTTCAAGATGCGGGAAGCGAACACCCCGGAAAAAATGGCGCGGCTGCGCTCCATCCCGCCGCACCGGTTCGTGCCACACCGCAAGAACGGTCAGCGCTACTATGTCTATGCCGACCCGACCTCGTGCCGGTGCGCCTATGTCGGCGGCGAGACCGCCATGCAGGCCTATCGCGACATGGTGGCTCCGCCGCAGGCGACCGGCTTGCCCGGCGTCGGGGATATCGGGCGTGATACCGGCGGCATCAATCTCGGGAACGAGCTCCAGACCGAGATGAACGACGAAAGCGGCACCAATTTTGACGATATTTTCCATCCGGGTTTCTGACCCGGACCGGCATCGAAACCGCTCGCCGCGCCGCCGCGGCAGGCCCGCTTCCGGGCCGCCCTGGCCTTGCAGTTCCGGCAAAATCCGTGTCCACTGGCGCAATGGGGGCATCGGCAGTCATTGCGAGTGACCGCGAGGCGACCGCAGCGGCCCCGCCGCCGGCCGCGGTCGCGTCGCGATGCTTCAAGATCGTTCTGATCAAGCCGTCGCATTACGATGCGGACGGTTATGTCATCCAGTGGTGGCGCTCGACCATCCCGTCCAACAGCCTCGCCAGCGTGTATGGGCTGCTGCGTGAATGCGCCGAAGCCCGGACCCTCGGCGACGATGTCGAGATCGACATCGAGGCCATGGACGAGTGCAACACCGTCGTCGACGTCAGGAAAATCGTACGCGACATCCGGCAAGCCGGCGGCGGCTTTGTCGGCCTGGTCGGCGTGCAGTCCAATCAATATCCCCGCGCCCTCGATCTTGCCCGCATCTTCCGGCAGCAGGATATTCCGGTCGTGATCGGCGGCTTCCATGTCAGCGGCGTGATCTCCATGCTGCCGAAGCTGACGCCGGAATTGCAGGACGCGCTCGATCTCGGCGTCGTGCTTTATGCCGGCGAGGCCGAGGGCCGCATGTCCGACTTCCTGCGCGACATGGCGTCCGGACAGGCGAAGGGCATCTACAATTACCTGAAGGACCAGCCCGGCATGGAGGCGGCCACCTTCCCGATCCTGCCGCGCGAGGTCGTGACCCGCGTCGCCGGGCATTACGCCAGCTTCGATGCCGGACGCGGCTGCCCGTTCCAGTGCAGCTTCTGCACCATCATCAACGTGCAGGGCCGCAAATCGCGCTACCGCACCGCCGACGACGTCGAAGGCATCGTGCGCGCCAACGCCAAGCAGAACATCACCCGCTTCTTCATCACCGACGACAATTACGCCCGCAACAAGAACTGGGAACCGATCCTCGACCGGCTGATCCATCTGCGGGAACAGGAAGGCTTCAAGATCCGCCTGCTGCTGCAGGTCGACACGCTGTGTCACAGGATACCGGGCTTCATCGAGAAGGCGGCGCGGGCGGGCTGCACCGCCGTGTTCATCGGGCTGGAGAACATCAATCCCCAATCGCTCGCCGGCGCGAAGAAGCGGCAGAACAAGATCTGGGAATACCAGGAGATGTTCCACGCCTGGCGCAAGGCCAAGGTGATGACCTTCGCCGGCTATATCCTCGGCTTCCCGACCGACACTCCGGAATCGATCGCGCGCGACATCGAGATCATCAAGAAGGAATTGCCGGTCGATATTCTCGAATTCTTCTATCTAACACCCCTGCCCGGCTCCGAGGATCACAAGGTCCTGCATCTGAAGGGCGTACCGGTCGATCCGGACCTGAACAAATACGATCTCGAACACGCCTGCACGGCCCACCCGATCATGTCGAAGGAGACATGGGAGGAGGTCTATCGCAGCGCCTGGACCCGCTATTACTCGGACGAGCATGTCGAAACCATCATGCGCCGCGCCGCAGCGACCGGCCTGAACAAGACCAAGGTGATGGACGGTATCACGCTGTTCTCCGGCGCCTCGCGGATCGAGGGTGTGCATCCGCTGCAATTCGGCTTCGTCCGCCGGAAAATCCGCACCCAGCGCCGCTACGGCATGACGATCGTCAATCCGCTGATCTTCTATCCGTGGCGCGCCTACGACTTCACGCGGACGGCTGTTCGCTGGGTCAGGCTGGTGCGAAAATATCGCAAGATCCTGAAGAAGGTTTATTCCGATCCCGATGCGGTCAAATACACCGACCATGCGCTCGACCCGCCGGCCGGGCACAACGCGCCGATGTCGGATTTCGTGAAGACCTATGCCGACAAGATCCCGAATACCCACGGCGCGCCGGTGCGCGAGGCGGCGCTGAATTAGCGGCGGCGGCGTTCCGCTGTTGCATGGCGTGTGACGCCCACGCTAATCCTGTCGGCATGACCGACAGCGCAACCGCCACCGGCCCGCTTTCCGGGGTCCGCATCCTCGATCTGACCAGCGTCATCCTCGGCCCCTACGCGACCCAGATCCTCGCCGATTTTGGCGCCGATGTGATCAAGGTGGAGTCGCCATCGGGCGATATCATGCGTCATGTCGGCCCGATGCGGAACCAGGGCATGGGCCACATCTATCTCAACCTGAACCGCAACAAGCGCTCGATCGCGCTCGACCTGAAGCAGGAGGCCGCGCGCGACGCGCTGCGCAGGCTCGGCGCCACCGCCGATGTATTCGTCACCAATGTGCGGCCCGCCGCGATGGCAAGGCTGGGGCTGGGCTACGACGACATCCGCAAGGTCAATCCGCGTATCGTCTACGCCAGCGCGACCGGCTTCGGCGCGCGCGGCCGCTATGCCGGCAAGCCCGCCTATGACGATCTGATCCAGGGCCTGTCCGGGATCGCTGCGATCGCGCCACAGGCATGGGGCGGCGAGCCGCGCTACATGCCGCTGGCGATCGCCGACCGCACCACCGGCCTCTATCTTGCCAACGCGATCTCCGCCGCGCTGTTTCATCGCGAGCGCACCGGCGAAGGTCAGACCATCGAAATCCCTATGTTCGAGGTATTCGTCGAATACCTGCTCGGCGACCACCTGTCGGGCCTGACCTTCGACCCGCCCGAGGGCCCGCATTATTATCCGCGGCTGGTCTCGAAGCATCGCAGGCCTTACGCCACAAAGGACGGCCATGTCTGTGCGCTGGTCTATACCGACACGCACTGGAGGAATTTCTTCAAGGCGATCGGGCGTGAGGACCTGCTGGTCGATCCGCGCTTTTCGACGCATGGCGGGCGCGCCGACCATATCGACGCGGTCTATGCGTTCGTCGCCGACACGCTGAAGACGAAGACCACCGCGGAATGGATCGCGCTGCTCGACCAAGCCGACATTCCGGTCGCGCCGCTGCACGACATTGCGAGCCTGTTCGACGATCCGCATCTGAACGATGTCGGCTTCTTCCGGTTCGTCGACCATCCGACCGAAGGGCGGCTGCGGATGACGGATGTGCCGGGCACCTGGTCGGCGTCGCAGCCCGCAGTGCGCAGCCTGCCGCCCAACCTCGGAGAACACACCACAGAGGTGCTGCGCGAGGCGGGACTGTCCGAGACGGAAATCACGGCGGTCTTGGGTGAAAAGGCGCCGCGCGGCTGACGCCGCCCAACATCAGCCGCTTGCGGCGGCTTCGCAATCGCGGTCAAATGGACTCCTGTGAGCGGGAGTTGAGGGGCTTTTCATGCGTGCGCAGGTTTCCGCAGGCGTTGGCGCCGTTGCAATGGCAGTATTGGTGGCGACATCCTTCAGCGCGCTGGCCGCGGAGGTAGAGCGGCCGGCCACCTACAGTCCCGGCAAGATTCCGGGCATCCGTGCGGCCGGCCCGAACTACACCATCCTGAACCCGGTGCGCAGCGACGGCTTCCTGCGCATCTACAGCGTTCGCTCGCCCTACGGCAATTTCACCGTCGTAAGCGATGCCATGATGCAGGTGCGCATCCGTGAGCTCGCGGCCGTCGCCGAGCTTGACAAGCTCACCGAGTCGAACGAATTCAACAACGCCCTCGGCCAGGCCGGGCTCGCCCCGGTGAAGTTCGCCGGCGAGTTGCTGGTCAATCCGCTGGAGACGCTCAACAACACGTTCACCGGCCTCGGCAACCAGATCGGCCAGATCGGGTCTGGCATCAGCAACGCCGGCAAGTCGCAGGACCAGGCGTTCGGCGGCTTCGGCGCCGACCAGAAGCGGCGCGAGCTCGCCGCCAAGCTCGGCGTCGATCCCTATTCCGATTACGAACCGCTGCAATCGCGGCTCCAGAAGCTGTCGCAGGCGGCCGCCGCCGGCGGTCTCGTGGTGTCCGGCGCGATGATGGCGATCCCCGGCGCGGTCGGCATCGTCATCTCGAATGTCGGGACGTCGGGCAAGGTCAAGGATTCGTTGCGCGACCGGACCGCCGCCCAGCTCATGGATATGAACCGCGAAAAGATGATGGCGATGGGGCTCGACCGCGGCACCGCCGACGCGCTGCTGCAGAACCGCAACTACACGCCGCTCGACATGACCTCGATGGTGTCGTCGCTCGAGGTTGTGCCGGTGCCGGGCCGCGCCGAATTCCTGAGGCGTGCCGTGGCCGTCAAACGCCGCGACGCGGCGGTGTTCAACCGCCGCTATACCGAGATGGTGGCGGACTATCACCTGAAGAACCGGTCGATCGTGAGCTACGTATCGGTTGCCGAATTTCCGTTCAATCAGACCGCCAACGGTGCGGTGGTCGGTATCTGGCCGGTCGACGCGCTGTCCTGGACCGAGGGCACGCAGCGCGCGGCGACTAGCGCCGCGAGCGCGATCCGTGCCAACCGGCTCGGACGTCCGGAATTGCGGATTTCCGGTCAGGCGACGCCGCGCGCAAAGGAAGGGTTGCGCGAACTCGGCTTCTCGATCGCGGAGAATACGCGGCGGTAGCGCCTGTCATTTCCGCGGCGCAAGAGAAGCTCGCGAACCCGGAATGACAGTCAGTTTGCGAGTCGCAGCGAGTCAACCGTTCCGCCACAGATAAATGACTCGCCCTACCCGCGCAGAATCGCGATTCATGTTTGCCTGTCGGACCAAACGAGGATCGGCCATGCTGCCGCTGTCCCGCTCGCTATTTGACGCTCACGCCGCACGGCTGATGACGCTGTGCGTGACCGGGGCGCTTCTCTCCGCCACGCTGGTGGTGATCGCCGTGCTGAGCGTCTAGGGGGAGTCCGGCGCAACCGTCCTGATCGCGATCTCCAGCCCGTCGAGGTCGAACGGCTTGCCGAGAAAGCAGATCGGCGCGTAGTCCTTGAGCCGCGCCGTGACCTCGGTCTGATCCTCGCCGCTCGCCACCACCAGCGGCAAGGACGCATGGGTCTGCCGGATTTCACGCACCAGGTCGTCTCCGCGCTTGTCGGGCAGGCCGAGATCGAGCAGCACCAGCGCGTAATCCGCCCCGGGCGCGTGCAGCAATGCGAGCGCCTCCGCTGCGGTGCCAGCCTCGTCCGCCTCGCGCCCGAGATCGAGCAGCATGTCAACCGCGAGCATGCGGATCAGCACCTCGTCTTCGACGACGAGTACCCGGCCCGAACTCATGTCCCCCTCATTCTCCGCGCCGCTTCATCTATAATCCGCCGCGGCACAAGCGCATAAAAAAATCGGCGGCGGGCCGTCAAGCCCGCCGCCGCTTTGTCTCACGTCAAGGCGATCAGTTGGTCTGGGCGCCGCTCTTGAGGATCGGCTCGCGCCATTTCGCGATTTCGTCCTTCACGAATTTCGCGAGATAGTCGGGGGAGCGGCGGTCGGGCGCAACGATCATCGCTCCGAGGCCGGCCAGACGCTCCTTCACTGCCGGGGTCTCCATCGCCTGATTGGCGGCATCGGCAAGTTTCTTGACGATCGGCGCGGGCGTGCCCTTGGGCAGGAAGATCGCGTTCCAGGTATAGGCTTCCATGCCCTTGGTGCCCTGCTCCTCCGCGGTCGCCAGATTCGGCAGCGCCGGCGAACGATCCTTGGTCATGATGGCGATCGCCTTCACGGTGCCGCCGTCGATCTGCGGCTTGGCCGTGGAGATGATCTCGCACAGGAAATCGATGCGACCGCCCTGCAGATCCTGCATCGCGGGGCCGGTGCCCTTGTAGGGCACATGCACGATATCGGTGCCCATCACCATGTTGGCGACCACGCAGCCCAGATGCGTCGCCGAACCCGCGCCGGCCGAACCGAACTGCATCTTCGCGGCGTTCTTCTTCGAATATTCTACGAATTCCTTCAGGTTGTTCGCCGGGAAATCCTTGCGCGCGATCAGCGCGATCGGCACCTCGGCGATCAGGGCGACCGGCGTGAAATCTTCCGCGGCGTTGTAGAGCGGCTTCTTGCTGAGCGTCTGGCTCTGGGCATGAGTGCCCACCGTGCCGAGCACCATCGTATAGCCGTCGGGCTTGGCTTGCTCGACGCGCTTGGAGCCCGTCTGTCCGCCGGCCCCGCCGACATTCTCGATCACCACCTGCTGGCCGAGAATTTCGCCCATGCGGGCGGCAAGAACCCGGCCGAGGACGTCCGTTGGGCCGCCGGCGGCAAACGGAATGATCATGGTGATGGGCCGGCTTGGATAATCCTGCGCCGACGCCGTGCCGGACGATACCATCAGACCCACGGCCGCAGCCGTGAGAAACAACTTCCTGAGCATGCATTCCTCCCTTGGGGATTTTGGCCAGACTTGCCCGCCGGCCCGGCCGGGGTCAAGCCACACCTTGTGGGCACGTCGTCTCAGACGTAAACACCGGACCCACATCGGAGCACGCCTCGAACATGCCGGAAATTCGGGTTGCCATCGCAGGCCTTGGAGCCATCGGGCGCATGCTGGCCCGCAAGCTGAGTGCCGGACTGCCCGGCCTGACGCTGGCCTGCGCCGCCGCCGGCGACCGCGCCAAGGCTCAGGCCTTTCTGGAAAGCGAGGGCATCGCCTGCCCGATCGTTGCGCCCTCCGAGTTCCCGGCGCGGGCCGACATCGCCGTCGAATGTGCGCCGTCCGCCCTGATCGAAGACATCTGCCGGCCGATGCTGCAGGCCGGCAAGTCGGTCATCGTGCTGAGTTGCGGCGCGCTGCTGCCGCGCCCGGAACTGCTCGAACTGGCCAAGGCCAGAGGCGGCAAGGTCATCGTGCCGACCGGCGCTCTTCTTGGTCTCGACGCGGTGGTTGCCGCCGCCGAGGGAGAAATCATCTCGGTGCGCATGACCACCCGCAAGCCGCCGGGCGGCCTGAAGGGCGCGCCCTATCTCGAGAAGCACGGTATCTCTGTTGATGGCCTGACCGCGGCCAGGCGCGTGTTCTCCGGCAGCGCGCGGCAAGCCGCGGCGGGCTTTCCGGCCAACGTGAATGTGGCCGCGGCGCTCTCGCTCGCCGGCATCGGCCCGGACCGCACGCAGATCGACATCTGGGCCGATCCCATGGTTACCCGCAATTGCCATGAGATCGAGGTCGAAGCCGATTCCGCGCGGTTTCGCATGTCGATCGAGAATGTGCCGTCGGAGAATCCGAAAACCGGGCGGATCGTCGCGCTGTCGGTGCTCGCCACGCTGCGCAAGCTTGGCGCGCCGCTGAGTGTCGGCACATGAGCACGGCGGCGCCGCGGATTCTGGTCCTCGATTCCGGCCTTGGCGGACTGACCGTCTATCGCGAGGTGACGAAGCTGCGGCCGGACGCGCACTATGTCTATGTCGCGGACGATGTGGCGTTTCCCTATGGCCGGCTGCCGGAAGATGATCTCTCATCGCGCGTCGTCGGCCTGATGGGACAGTTGATCGATGTCCATCGGCCCGATCTCGTCGTGATCGCCTGCAACACGGCATCGACCATCGTGCTGGCGCAATTGCGCGAGCGCTTCGCCGTGCGGTTCGTCGGCACCGTGCCCGCGATCAAGCCGGCCTGCGCGGCTTCGCAGACGCGGCTCGTCTCGGTGCTCGGCACCGAGGCAACGGTCACCCGCGAATACACCAGAAAGCTGATCGCGGATTTCGGTCAGGGTTGCGACGTGACGCTGGTCGGCTCGCGCCGGCTCGCGGTGCTGGCCGAAGCGGTGCTGCGCGGGGAAGCGGTGGAGGATGCCGACATCGCCGACGAGATCGCGCCCTGCTTCGTCGCGCGGGGCGGCCTGCGAACCGACACCGTGGTAATGGCGTGCACGCATTACCCCCTGCTCGACCGGCAATTCTCCCGCCTCGCGCCATGGCCGGTAACCTTCGTCGACCCGGCGCCGGCGATCGCCCGGCGGGTCGTGGACCTGATCGGGGCGCGTCCCGCACAGGCCGGCGAAGGCAGCGCAGACTTCCTGCTGACCTCGGGCAAGCCGGCCAATGCGACCCTGGCCGCCGGCCTTGCCCGCTTCGGATTGCGGCAGACCTCACCGGTTTGACAGCCGGATCGCAAACCCCTAGATACGCGGCGTGGTCCGGCCCCCATCGGGGCCGTTCCTCGTTTCGCGACCCGTGGTTCCGGCCATCCGCTTTGGCCGAATGGGACCTGTCGGTTCCGGGGGGAAATCCCCGGAACAGAGGAGGGCGCGTTTCCTCACACTCTCGGACTTTTCAAGAGGACGCGATGACAAAGCGCACTGAAGCAAAATACAAGCTCGACCGCCGCATGGGCCAGAATGTCTGGGGCCGCCCGAAGAGCCCGGTCAACCGACGTGAATACGGCCCCGGCCAGCACGGCCAGCGCCGCAAGGGCAAGCTTTCCGACTATGGCGTGCAACTGCGCGCCAAACAGAAGCTCAAGGGCTATTACGGCGACATTTCGGAGAAGCAGTTCCGTGCGGTCTATACCGAAGCGATCCGGCTGCGCGGTGATTCCGGCGCGAACCTGATCGGGCTCCTGGAGCGGCGTCTGGACGCGGTGGTCTATCGCGCCAAGTTCGTGCCCACGGTGTTCGCCGCCCGCCAGTTCGTGAACCACGGCCACGTCAAGGTGAACGGCCGCCGCGTCAACATCCCGAGCTATCAGGTCAAGGTCGGCGACGTGATCGAAGTGAAGGACAAGTCGAAGGAAATGGCGCTGGTGATCGAGGCGATGTCGCTCACCGAGCGCGACGTGCCGGAATATATCGAGGTCGACGAAAGCAAGAAGACCGCGAAGTTCCTGCGCATCCCCTCGCTGGGCGACGTCCCCTACCCGGTGCAGATGGAACCGCATCTGGTGGTCGAATTCTATTCGCGCTGATCGTTCGCGGCGCGACGAAAACACGAAAAGGGTCGCCCGGAATGGGGGCGGCCCTTTTTTGTTTCGGAAGGAGCCATCGCGCGTCGGGAAGCGAGCGCTACCCCAACGAAAGCGGGTGCAGCCCGCATCGCGCGCTGAAATTTCTGAAGACACTCCAGGTTGCAGTTGCTATGGTTCCCTGAGGTATCCTGGGACAGGAGGCGCTGATGCGCCGTCTTCCGATGGGAATGCTTGCTGCCGTGGCGGCGCTCTGGTGCGCTCAGGCCGTCGCACAGCACCATATGCCGGGACACAGGCCCGCGCCCGCGCCGGTGCCTCCGGGCACGACCCTGAACAACACACCGGGTCTGACCAACCGGGGCCCGGGTGGTGGTGGCCCCTGGGGTACCGAAACAGTCGACCCGCGTTGCGCGACGTCCGTTGTGTGCGGGCCCAATCAGACCGCAGCACCGGGCGGCCCCTCACTCCTGAACAACCAGAATATCGGACCGGTCACCGAAAAACCCCGTCTCGGCGGGCCGGCGACCGCGGTCGAGGCCAACCGCCAGAGATTGATCGACGAACTTGCGGACAAGCAAGAAAGACTCAACATCTTGTCTTCAGCGGAGTCTTTCGAGCAGTTCGTGGAGCGCAAGGAAGACAGACTGAGTCAGGAATTGCAGAGCCTGCTCGCCGGCACTCACGTCGAATCAAAAATTGCTGCCTCGGTGCGTGACCGGATCGCAGCGGTGCAGGCAGACCTTGCGACATTTCAGAATGCACGCGACGACACAACCAATCCGGAGATGCGGGAAAGATATGTCGCGGCGATCGCCGATCTCACGCGGGTGCTCGGACTTCTTGGCAAAGAGTTGAGAGACGCGGAGCGCAGGGTGGCCGAACGGACCGCCGAGTTGCGGGCGAGACGAGACGCGGTCCGCGCCGAAAACGCAAAAAGCTGGGAGGAGGCCCGGGTACGACTTGTCGGCGAAGTCGCCAGCCTGCGGGCGCGTCTGGGCATTGCACCAGCAACCGGCGAATCGCTGACTGCCGACTTGATCAATTTGCTGGGTCAGTAGGGTTTCGACTTTTCGACTGTGTCAGGCGTTGGGGGCGTTTGATGTGGGGGGCGTTTCGCGGGTGTATGCCGCCGTGGCCGCGTGCGCGGCGCGCGATCGGACGCCGACCGCAATCGTCTGGCCAATCCGCGGTCCGGCGCACGGTCGTCTGCACGCCGCTGATCGCATGCACAATGCTGATTGCGCCGGCATCGCCGAGCGCTGCCTCCCCGGAGTCAGAGCGGCTTCGGGCCGAGGCCATCGAAGCGATCAAGTCCCAAGAGCCGAGCTATGAAATCCTTCTCAAGCTGCGCGACGCCACCGCCGCCGACGATAAGGACGCACGCACGTGGTTCACTCGCGGCGCCTATGAACTCACGATCCATGCACCGCGCGCAGCCTTGAAATCCCTCGACCGCGCCGCCGCACTCGACCCCGCCATCCGCAATCTGCAATTCTTCCGCGGGCGCGCGCTGTACGATCTGCGCCGCTATCGCCAGGCGGTGCAGGCCTTCGAGAAGGAGTCGAACCAGGACGGCAATCCAAGCTACTGGTTCTATCGCGGGCTCGCCAACAAGGATGCGAAGCGCTACCGCGCCGCGCTGTCGGATTTCGAACAATCGGACAAGGCTTACGAAACCGGCCGGGCGGCGACGCAATTGCATCGCGGCGACATTCTGATCGCGCAAGGCAAGCGGGCCGAGGCGCAGCGTGCGTACCAGTCCGTGGTCACGCTGGACCCGAAAAGCCCGGTCTCGGGAACGGCCGAAGAGCGCCTGAAGATCTCGCGCACGCCGGTGATCGACATTGCGCCGACACCAAGTCAGATCGTAACACCAACGACGCCGGTCCCGGCCACGCCATCCAGGCCGTTCCATGTGCGCGCCTTCGCGGGGATCGAGCGAGACAGCAATGTGGCGCGGCTCGATCATGGCATCCTGTGGCCTGCGCAATTGCACCGCAGGGGCGACCTTCGTGCGGTTCTGGACGCGCGCGCCTCCTATTATTTCGTGCAAAATCCTGACTATCTGATCGGCGTGCTCGGCGACGCGCGCGCCTCCTATCACCGGCAAAACTCGGCCTATGACGACGCGCTTCTCGGCGGGTCGGTCTTCGCAACGCGCTATCTCGGACCGTGGCGCATTGGCGCGGAATTGCGTTACGACCAGACCTTTGTGAACCAGGACCCCTATGCGCGAGCGACCAACGGCACGTTCTGGATGGCGTTCCGGCCAAGCGCCCATCACGAAACGCTGTTCGCCTTCCGAGCGCGCTATCAGGGTTTCAATTCGGTGCCGCTCGACAACCGCTACAACCGCAACGGCCAGACCTACTTCTACTCGCTGAGCCATTCCTGGCGCCCGTGGATCTCCGGCGCGCAGTTTTTCGAAATCGAGCCCGGCATCCGTTACGCGCAGGAGCGCACGCATGGCGCCTATTTCGACAATAACGAGCGAGCGGCGTTCGTAACCGTGCGCTATTTCAAAGATCTCGGCCCGGGCGCGATCCGTCCGACTCTGTTCGAAGCCGGGCTGTTCTATTACCAACAGCGCTATGTCGCCGAGGAGGTCCAGCGCGCCGTCAATCTCGCGACCGGTGGCAATGTGCGCGAGGACGACAACTTCGTGCAGTTCGTGCGCATCGTGCAGCCGCTGACCGCCGCACTCAACCTGGATGCCTCGTACCGCCACACCACCAATTGGACGACGGTGTGGAGCTTCGGTCATGATGTCCATGTTTGGCGGCTGGGCCTGCTCGCCGTCCAATAGACGGCGGACCTCCGGTCGATTGCCGCGCGGTGCTTCACCGGGCAGACGCCGGACGCGCCTGCGGCACGCCTGGATGCGAATGCCGCACGGCGGCGTCCCGCTCGGCGGTCGCCGAACCTTCGCGATCGCGCTTTTTTTCTTGAGCAAAGACCGCCGTTACAGGCGGCCTTCGCATTTCCAACCCCGCCTCTATCGGTCCGCCCGCCCGCCAAGCGCGAAATCGCGCAGCACGCGGATCACAAGCCGCATCAGTTCTGCTTGGGTTCGTGTCCCGGTTCGCGCCAGCGCGGTGCGCAAATGGAAGCGCGCGGTGTGGATCGTGATGCCTTGCCGTTCGGCGAAGGTCTTCAGGTCGTCGTCGCCGCAGAGCGCCAGTGCGAGTTGTGCGGCCCCTTCCGGCAAATCCAGCGTCTGCCGCAGGATATCGCTTCGCGCCGGAAAGCGGCTGGCCGGATCGTGCACGATCACGAGCGCGCCGGCGCGGCGGCGGCGCGGCCAGCCCGGCTCGGCCAGTGCAGCCGGAACCCGCGCAATCAGCACCGGATAGCCGCGCTCGGACCGCGATGAGGGAACGCTCAACGCCCCACCAGCGCCGCCATGCATGACGTCATGCAGCAAGCCCAGGAAAATGCGCCGCGCATCTGAGTTGCGCGGCAAAAGAAATCCCGCGGCATCGAGAAAGAACGCGTCCCCGCGCTGCACGATCGCGTGCATCGCCTTGTTGATGAAGATCGCGCTGCCGCGTTCGTCCAGCAGCAGCAGACCCGACGGCAGGCCGTCGAGAACCGCCTGAAGGGCGCTGTTCTTCGCCTCCAGCGCCCAGAATTGCCGCCGCAACTGCAGAATGCGTCGCAGGTGCGGCGACAGCCGTTCGACTGCCGCGATTTCGGCATCGGTGAACGCGCCGCGATCGTCACTGCGATGCAATCCGATAAGCGCGAAGCGCCCCTGATCGGAAAACAGATTGCCGCCGAGCGTTTCCGACAGGCCGAGCGGACGATAGAATTCGTTGCCGAACTGCGACGTCCTGCGTACATCCTCCGACATGATACGATCGGTCGTCGTTGCACGGCCGACGGCAATGCTCGCAAACAATCCGGGTGCCGGGTCAAGCGCTGCATATTCGAGATAGCGCCGCTGAACATCCTCCTCGGCAAATATTCCGGTGGTCATGGTCAGACCCGCAACCGGTTCCTGCGCGTCGAATGCGATAAAGGCCGCCGACGGACAGGCAAACGCAGTCGCAAGCATCTCAAGTGCCGATCTCAGCGCTGCCGCGTCGGTGACTCCGCGATACAGCGCATCCAGAATCCGGCTTTCAAGCGCATCGTCCATTGGCGAAATCGCCATGCATCCTGTGGGTAACGACGTATGCCTGCAAACCCTATCGTATTGCCTATCCATTTGAATAGTGCGTGACCGTAACGCCCTCGGCACTCTCGGGTCGCAATCCGGGATGGGGGGGTCGAATGAAATGCAGGAAAACGCGGCGGCGCCGGGCGATGTCCCATGCCGTTGCCACGGCCCTGAGCATTGCGCCGCTTTCGATCGCGATCGCCGACGACGTCGACATCACCGCCAGCACCAATAGCGGGCTCGATCTCGACAGTTTCACAGGTACGACCGCGCGGATATTTCCCGGGGTCACCGTTGCAAATACCGGCACCCTGATGCCCGGCGGAACCTTTTCGGGCGTGGTGGCAACCACGCAGGCCTGGACTCTGACCAATCAGGGAACCATCGACGCGCAACTCGGCAACGGCGTCAGCTTCACGCAGGGCGGCACCGTCGATAACCAGGGCTTGATCGACAGTGGTTTCAACGCCGTCCGGATACAGAACGGCGGCGCGGTCACCAATGCAGTCGGGGCAACGATACGCGCGGACACCAGCGCCGTCCATGTGAGCGGCGGCGGATCACTCAACAATTCCGGCGATGTCATCGGACTCGGCGCCGCAACGGCGGTGAGCTTCGACGGCGGGGGCACCATCACCAACCAGGCCGGCGCCCTGATCGAAGGCAACGGTGCCGGTAACGCGTTGTCGTTGATGGGAGGCACCACTCGCATCCTGACCAATCACGGCACCATCACCGACATGGCCGGAGGATTTGCCGCGGGCGCCGTGATGCAAGGCGGCACCCTGACAAACAGCGCGACCGGCGTCATCTCCGGCAGCTATAACGCGATCTGGGCCATCACCGGTCAGCCGATCTCGATCGTCAATGCGGGCGAGTTGACCTCCGTTACCTCGAGTGCGGGCGCAATCGAATTGCAGCACGGCGGCTCGGTGCAGAATTCCGGCACCATCCAGGGCGGGATGGGCATCGAGGTGCTTCCCGGCTTCATGGTGACGGACGCATCCACCGCCGTCACCAATTCCGGCACCATCACCGGCACCGATGGAACTGCCATCCGCTTTCGCGCCGGCACCAATTCGCTGACGCTGCAGACCGGCAGCGTCCTCAATGGCAATGTCGTCGGCGGACCGAACGCCGACAGTCTGGTGCTTGCCGGCAACGGCACCGAAAGCATCGACAAGTTCACGAGTTTCGAAACGCTGACGATGCAAGGAACGGCGTGGACCCTCACCGGAACCGGCACCTTCAGCACCGGCAGTTCGGTTCAGAGCGGCACGCTGATGGTCAACGGCCAGCTCACGAGCCCGGCCGTTGCCGTGCAGGCCGGCGGCACGCTCGGCGGCACCGGCACGATCACAGGCGCGGTGACGAATAACGGCACGATCGCGCCCGGAAATTCGATCGGCACCCTCAATGTCGTCGGCTCCTATATTCAGGCCACGGGCTCGACCTACCAGGTCGAGATCAGTCCGGCTCCGCTTGCCGACCTCATCAACATCACCGGTGCCGCCTCCATTCTGGGCGGGACCGTGAATGTGATCACCGCGCCCGGCTCCTATAGCGTCGGCCAGCGCTACACGATCCTCACCGCCTCGGGCGGCGTGACCGGAACCTATGCTTCGCTGAACGACAACGCACCGTTCCTCGACTTCGCGCTGTTCTACGATCCGAACAACGTCTATCTCGATGTGACCCGCGCTCTCGCGGTGACCTTTCCCTCGGTTGCACAGACGCCCAACCAAAGGGCTGCGGCGTCGGGCGCGGAACAACTCGGACCCGGCAACCCGATCTACGATGCGATCCTCAATCTCGATACTGCGAACGCATTGCGGGCATTCGACCTGCTGTCAGGCGAAATCCACGCGACGATTCGCACTATCCTCACCGACGACAGCCGCTTTCTGCGCGATGGCATCATCGGACGGCTGCGCCAATTGTCCGGTGCGCTCGGCTCAGCGACCCCGCAGGCCGTTTCGCACCTCGCCGACAACGACGTCAGGTTGCCGCTCGCCTATGCGGCACCAAAGCGCGTCAAGGCCGCAGCGGCCGGACCCTTCGCAACCAAGGCCGAAGCGGCGCCGGACAGGCGATCGGCGGTATGGGGCAACGCTTTCGGCAATTGGGGCAGGAGCGATGGCGACGGCAATGCCGCGACGGTCAGCAACCGCACCGGCGGATTCATCTCCGGCTTCGACACAACGTTGGGCGGCGCCTTCGGACCGGCGCTGCGCGCCGGCCTGGCTGGCGCCTATCAGACGCATGCGATCAGCGTGCCCGATCGCAATTCCTCCGCCGATATCGACAGCTATCACCTCGCGGCCTATGCGGCGCTGCTCAACGGTCCGCTCGCATTGCGGGTTGGAATGGGCCACGCCTGGCATGCGGTCGAAACCAGCCGCAACATCGTCTTCCCCGGCTTCAGCGACACGGCCAAGTCACGCTATGACGCGGACACGGCGCAGATTTTCGGCGAAATCGGTTATGCGCTGGCCTTCGGCGCGCTTGCAATCGAGCCCTATTCGGGCCTTGCCCATGTCCGGGTGAACGCCGATGGCTTCACCGAAAGCGGTGGCGCCGCCGCGCTGACCGCCCTCGCCGCAGATTCAAGCACGACCTTCTCGACGCTCGGCCTGCGCGCGGCGCTTCCGCTCGCGCAGGGAGGGACCATGATGGCGCTCAAGGGCGGGCTGGCCTGGCGGCATGCATTCAGCGCCACGGCACCGACCACCGCGCTTGCATTCGCCAGCGGAACGCCCTTCACCGTTGCAGGCGTACCGGTTCCGCGCGATGCGCTGCTGGTGGAAGCCGGCTTCGATATGGTGTGGTCCGCTGAAACGACGGTCAGTGTCGCCTTTACCGGGCAATATTCCGGGGGCATCGCCGAAAACGGAGTCACGGGACGGGTAATCCGGCGGTTTTGAATCCGACTCGACCTGCATATAGGCAGGCCGATGCTCGCCTCCCGTCCGGCTCGCAGCCGATGCTTCACGCGCTTGTGCACTCGCAATGGCGTGCATGCCGGGCTGGTCTCTCCTAGCATCGGCCGATGCGGATGCAGGGAACCCGAGCGCGATGCTTCGCAATCCCGTCCTCGCGGCAATCGCACTTTCGATCACCGCGTTGAACTTCGCCTCGCCATCCTTCGCCGGTGGCCTGTTTCTCGACGTGCCGATGACGCGCGTGTTCGTCTGCGAAGGCCCGGATGCGCGGATGGAAATCTATGTCCCGCAATCGGTGCTGTTGAGGCGCGATATCGCGAAGGTCGGTCTCGGCCGCACCGTGAACGGGCTCTACGCGCTCGACCTGACCGGCGCGCAGAAGGGCAAGGTGATCGAGCCGGTGCGCCTGCGCTCGACCAGGAACAACAGGGCGATCGTGATGGAGCAATTCACCCGCAAGGGGCTGACCCCTGCAACCATTCCACTGGCCGGCGGCATCCTCGATTTCGACCGCCGCTTCGGCACGCAGGCAAAATGTGAGGCTTTCAGACCGTCATAGAGACCGGCGGAAACCCTAGCGGCACGGCGACATCCCCGGCTTTTCCCGCGCTCGGAGTTACCCACCGGTCAGGCGATCGCCTTGCCCTGAACCGCCAGACCCTTTTCGAGCATCAGGCTCTGCAACTCGCCCGCCTGGAACATCTCGCGCACGATATCGCAGCCACCCACGAACTCGCCCTTCACGTAGAGCTGCGGAATGGTCGGCCATTGCGAATATTGCTTGATGCCGTCGCGCAGTTCGCCGGATTCCAGCACGTTGACGCCCTTATAGGGGACCTGCAGGTAGTCGAGAATCTGCACGACCTGGCCGGAGAATCCGCATTGCGGGAATTGCGGCGTGCCCTTCATGAACAGCACGACGTCGTTGGCCTTCACCTCGTTGTCGATGAACTGGTGGATGCTCATGGAGTATCTGATCCTTCAGGGGCTGCTCGTGGCACACAACCGGCCCGGCCGGCCTTGCCCCGAATATAGGGCACGGCAGTTGCATCGCAACAGCCGTGCTCCCGACGGTTCCGGGCCGCGGTTCAATTCTCCGGCACACCGGTCTGCAGAGCAAGCGCATGCAGGGCGCCGCCCATCTGTCCTTTCAATGCCTGGTAGACCAGTTGATGCTGCTGCACCCGCGATTTGCCGCGAAAGCTCTCGGCAAGCACCGTGGCAGCATAGTGATCGCCGTCGCCGGCGAGATCCCGAATCGACACCTCGGCATCCGGGATATGGGTCTTGATCAGCCGCTCGATCTCGGCGGCGTCCATCGGCATCGCACAACTCCCTAAATCACGGCGGAACCGGGTTATGCCAAGCCGCCGGAACTGGTTACACTAGGAATATGGTGATTTGCGGTGACTGACAAACCAGCATCGGCCAAATCAGGACGGCTGACGGCGCGCGTCCGGCACATTATTGTGGCACCGATGCCCTGGACGAGACGAGGGGGAAAAGGATGCGGAGCGTGATGATGAAACCCGGATCGCTGATCGGCGCGCTCGGCGCAGCCGCCATGTTGCTGGGCGCGGATACCGCCAGCGCCCAGTTCTTCCCGTTCTTCGGCCCGCCACAGCAGCAGCAGCAGCGCCAGGTTCCGCAACCCCAGCCGCAGGCGCGGCCGGCGCCGGCCAAGAAATCGGCACCACCAGCCCGGAGGGCGCAAGAGCCGGCGCAGCAAAGGGCGGCGCCCAAAGCCGCGGCAGCACCGAAGGCACCGCCGCCCGGAACCGCCGCCGTCCCCTATCCGGAAGTTCGGACCGCCTGCCATGCCGAGATCAGATCGACCTGCGCGGGGGTGGTTCCGGGCAGCGCCGAATCGGTGCAATGCCTGCGCCCGAATTTCGGGGCCCATATGCCGCCCTGCCAGGAGGCGCTGACCCGCGCTGCAAGCGTCACCGCTCCGGCCGCGGCGCCGGCCGAAGCGAAACCGAGCGAGCCCGCGGGTACCGCTGACGCGCCGCGCGTCGTCTCGACCGACCGCATCACCCGGCCGGAAAGCATGAAGGAATCGGCCGCGCCGGATTTGAAGCTCCCGGCGATGCGTCCGACCCAGGAGGCGCGCTGGGTGAACCGCAATTGCCGGGAAGACCATTCCCTGCTCTGTCAGGGCGTGACCTTCGGGCAAAGCCGGGTGCTGAAATGCCTGCTGTCGCACCACTCCTCGCTGACCAATGCCTGCAAGAACGCGCTGGCCAAACGCTGACGCGTTGCTTCAGAGGCCGGCACGCGCGGCCGGTATCGTCCCGTTGGAATTGGCAGGAGTTTCCTTGCAATGACGTTCCGTTTCCCAAACATGCTGGCCGCGCTGGTCCTGCTGTCGGTGCCCGTGGCCGCACAGGCCCAGGCCCCAAGCAAGGCACAGCAGGACGCGATCCGCAGCAATTGCCGCTCCGACTTCCTCTCGCTGTGCTCGGGGGTGCAACGCGGCGGACGCGAGGCGCTGGAGTGTCTTGCAAAGAATCAGGCGCGTCTGTCCGGCGGCTGCCGCTCCGCAGTGACTGCGATTGCGCCACCGGCACCGCCACCGGCCGCCGTAAAGCCTGCTCCCGCACCGGCACAGGCGGCTCCCGCGGCTCCGGCCCCGGTCCAGGCCGCACCCACAGCGCCCGCGCCGGCCGTATCGGCGCCGGCGGCTCCGGCGACAGCCGCACCGGCCGCACCACCCGCAGCGCCGGCCGCGAAAAAGCCAGCCAGGCCCGCAAGAACTGCGACGCCCGCGCGACCGCAAGCCGCCCCGCCGCCACCTCCGGCAGCGGCGCCCGCCCCGGCCGCGGTCGCGCCTGCGCCGCCGCAGACCCATCAGCCCAGGCTGGGTGAAGCGATCATGATCCGGCGTTTCTGCGCCAATGATTTCCGTGTGCTGTGCAAGGGCGTACCGATCGGCCAAGGGCGCGCGGTGCAGTGCCTCGCCAATAACGGGCCAGCGCTGTCGCCCGGCTGCCGCGAGGTAATGATGAAGACCGGCGAATTGCGGTAGTCAGGGTTCGATTGTGCCGCCCATATAGTCCGGCAGCCAGGATTCGAAGCGGCTGGCCAGATCGGCGACGGGCACAGCTTTCTCGTCGTCGATGGTGAGCACCGTGCCGCCGACGGTACCGATCCGCGCGATCGCAACACCCGCGACCTGAGCCGCCTCGATCACCGCGGCCAGCGCGTCCGGCCTGGCGGTCACGACGTAGCGCGCCTGATCCTCGCCGAACCAATAGGCGTGCGACGGGCCCCCCCGCGGCGCATCAAGCACGGCGCCAAGTCCCGAGGCCATCGCCATCTCTGTAAGCGCAATGGCAAGACCGCCGTCGGAGAGATCGTGCACGGCGGTCACGCGGCCCTCGCCGATCAGCTTGCGTACGAATTCGCCGTGGCGCTTTTCGACGGCGAGATCGACCGGCGGCGGAGCCCCCTCCTCTCGCCCGCAAATTTCGCGCAGATACATCGACTGGCCGAGCCATCCCGTGGTCTCGCCGATCAGCAGGATGGCATCGCCTTCATTCCTGAACGCGAGACTCGCCGATTTGGTGAAGTCGGCCATCACCCCCACCCCGCCGATGCTCGGCGTTGGCAGGATCGCGCGGCCGTTGGTCTCGTTGTAGAGCGACACATTGCCGGACACGACCGGGAAATCCAGCGCCGTGCAGGCGGCCGAGATGCCGCGCACGCAGCCAACGAACTGCCCCATGATCTCGGGGCGCTCGGGATTGCCGAAATTCAGATTGTCGGTGATCGCCAGCGGCGTCGCGCCAACCGCCGAGAGATTGCGATAGGCTTCCGCCACTGCCTGCTTACCGCCCTCGAACGGATCGGCCTCGCAATAGCGGGGGGTCACGTCGCAGGTCATGGCAAGGCCCTTCGGACCGTCCTCGATCCGCACCACCGCGGCATCGCCACCGGGCCTCTGCACGGTGTTGCCGAGAATGATGTGGTCATATTGCTCCCACACCCAGCGCTTTGAGCACAGGTCGGGCGAGCCGATCAGCTTGAGCAGCGCGTCGGCATTCGACAACGGCGGCTTGACGTCGGCCGCGGCGATCACCGGCTGTTTCGGCGTCTCGACAAACGGCCGGTTATAGACCGGCGCCTCGTCGCCCAGTTCCTTGATCGGCAGGTCGGCCAAGGTGTCGCCGTGATGGCGAATAAGGAAGCGCCTTGTGGGCGTGGTCTCGCCGACGATCGCGAAGTCGAGTCCCCATTTGCGGAAGATGTCCTCGGCTTCCTTTTCCTTCTCCGGCTTGAGCACCATGAGCATGCGCTCCTGGCTTTCCGAAAGCATCATCTCGTAGCCGCTCATGCCGGTCTCGCGAACCGGCACCTTTTCCAGATCGAGCGTGACGCCGAGATCGCCCTTCGCGCCCATCTCGACCGCGGAGCAGGTCAGCCCCGCCGCGCCCATGTCCTGGATCGCGATCACGCAGCCTTTCTGCATGATCTCGAGACACGCTTCGAGCAGCAGCTTTTCGGCGAACGGGTCGCCGACCTGCACGGTCGGACGCTTCTCCTCGGAATCGTCGTCGAATTCCGCCGACGCCATCGAAGCGCCGTGGATGCCGTCGCGCCCTGTCTTCGACCCGAGATAGACGATCGGCATGCCGACGCCGGACGCCGCCGCGTAGAAGATCGAGTCAGCGCGGGCGAGACCGACCGCCATCGCGTTGACCAGGATGTTACCATCATAGCGGGTGTGGAATCGGGTCTGGCCGCCCACCGTCGGCACGCCGAAGGAATTGCCATACCCGCCGATACCGGCGACCACACCCGACACCAAATGCCGCGTCTTCGGATGCTTCGGGTCGCCGAACGACAATGCGTTCAGGCAGGCAATCGGCCGCGCGCCCATGGTGAAGACGTCGCGCAGGATGCCGCCGACGCCGGTGGTCGCGCCCTGATACGGCTCGATATAGCTCGGGTGATTGTGGCTCTCCATCTTGAAGACCACCGCCAGCCCATCGCCGATGTCGATCACGCCGGCATTCTCGCCCGGCCCCTGGATCACCCACGGCGCCTCGGTCGGAAGGCCGCGCAAATGCACCTTGGAGGACTTGTACGAGCAATGCTCGTTCCACATCGCCGAGAAAATGCCGAGCTCGGTCAGCGTCGGCTCGCGACCGATCAGGTCGAGGACGCGCTGATACTCGTCGGGCTTGAGCCCGTGTTCGGCGACCAGCGCGGGGGTGATCTTGGGTTCGTTGCGCAGCACGGCCTGTATTTAGGCGAGCCCGCGCTCCTTTTCACCTTTCAAAGGTCCGTTTGCGCGGCCATCCACGCATAATTTCTAAGCGGGATGGCGGGGCCGGCAGGCCGGTCATCTCGGCTGCGGCCGCGATATCCTGAAAATGCGGTCCCACAAGGTGCCGCCAAGACGACGACGGCCGACATAGAAATAGACGATAATGATGGCGAAGAGCACAAGCGCCGGCCAGCCCGACAGTTGAAAACCCTCGGACGTGGTGTTGCCGGTCAGGGCTCCGATCACATAGCCACCGACAAAAAACACCGTAAAGAAATCCAGGATCGAAGCGACGACGCGTTTCCAGATTGCAGCCGGCTCGGGCTCTCGCGTTACCGGGGGGGTGTCCGTCATCGCGCGCTCCCGTTTCGGCGTCAGGCAAGGAACGCGAGGCGCGGGCGCCGCTCCCGCGATCGCTCATCGATCTGCAACGGTCAAGCCGCCTTGCGAAACTGCGCCACCAGCCCTGCGAACAGCCCGCGCCCGTCCGTGCAGCCGATGATGCTTTCCACGTGGTTTTCCGGATGCGGCATCATGCCGGCGACGTTGCCGCGATCGTTGACGATGCCGGCGATGGCGTTGGTGGCGCCGTTGATGTTGGACGTTTCGCCGAGTGAGCCATCCGGCGCGCAATAGCGGAAGATCACCTGGCCGCCACTCTCGATCTTCCGTACCGTCTCGTCATCCGCGATCCAGTTCCCCTCGCCATGCGCAACCGGCACGCGGATCACCTGCCCCGCATTGTAACCGCGCGTGAACGGCGTATCCGACCGTTCGACCTTGAGATGCACGTCCCGGCAGATGAATTTCAGCTTCGCATTGCGCATCAGCACGCCGGGCAGGAGCCCGGACTCGCAGAGAATCTGGAAGCCGTTGCAGACGCCGAGCACGAGCCCGCCCTTGTCGGCGAAGGCGCGCACCGCGTCCATAATGGGGCTGCGGGCTGCGATCGCCCCGCAGCGCAGATAGTCGCCATAGGAAAATCCGCCCGGCACCACGACGAGATCGGTGCCTGCGGGCAACTGCGTGTCGGCGTGCCAGACCATCGCCGGTTCGACGCCGGACACGAGCTTCAGCGTGCGCGCCATGTCGCGCTCGCGATTGATGCCGGGAAAGACGAGGACGGCGGATTTCATGGCGCTGATATCGGCTCAGATAACTTCGATACGGTAATTCTCGATCACCGTATTCGCCAGAAGCTTGTCCGCCGCATTTTTGAGTGCGGCCTCGGCCTTCGCCTTGTCGGTGCCTTCGAGCTCGATGTCGAACACCTTGCCCTGGCGGACGCTCGCCACGCCCGAAACGCCCAGCGACTTCAGCGCGCCCTCGATCGCCTTGCCCTGCGGATCGAGAATGCCCGTTTTCAACGTGACGGTGACGCGCGCTTTCATCTCAATCATTTCTTGTGGAGGCCGGTGTCGCGATAGATGTCAGCGAGCGCAAGCGTGACGCCGATCGCCGGTAATTCGAGCGAGGCGCCGATCGTTTCGAGACGCCGCTCGGCAAAGCCCGACTTGCGCTCGTAGACGGCCACCTCGACCACGTCTTGTGCAATGACAACATAGTCGGTCACGCTGTCCAGCGACGCATAGGCTTTCCGCTTCCAGCGCAGATCGCGGTCGGCGGTGGACGGCGAAAGAATTTCGAACACGACGATGGCGTCGTCGCATTCGCGGCTCATCGGGTCGTTTTGCGGCGCTTCTTTCGGCCGGACGATGATGTCCGGCTCGGGACGATCTTTAACCGCTATTCGGATGCCCATGGAAGGCAGGACAATCCAGCTTCGCCGTTCTTGGAACTGGATGATTTTCAACAGGCCCACGACATTCGAAACGATTACCTGATGCGTAAAACTGGGCGACGCATTCATGACCGGCTCCCCATCGATCAGTTCCCAGCGCTCGTCGTCCGGCCGCGTATCCGTGAACGCGTAGAACTCGGAGAGCGTCATCGGGCCTGTATCGATGCGGGGGATGCCCATCGTCCTGCTCGTCGGGTCAGCCTTTCACAAGCACCGGGCCGGTGCCGCGCGGCGGCTCGCCTTCATTCATGATGCCGAGGCGCTTGGCCACTTCGGTATAGGCCTCCAGCAAGCCTCCGAGGTCGCGGCGGAAGCGGTCCTTGTCGAGTTTCTCGCTCGACTTGATGTCCCAGAGCCTGCAGGAATCGGGCGAAATCTCGTCAGCGACGACGATCCGCATCATGTCGTTTTCCCACAGCCGCCCGCATTCCATCTTGAAGTCGACCAGACGGATGCCGACGCCGAGGAACAGACCTGAGAGGAAGTCATTGACGCGGATGGCAAGCGCCATGATGTCGTCGATTTCCTGCGGGTTCGCCCAGGCGAACGCGGTAATGTGCTCTTCCGAGACCATCGGATCGCCGAGCTGATCGTTCTTGTAATAGAACTCGATGATCGAACGCGGCAGTTGCGTGCCTTCCTCGATGCCGAGGCGGGTCGACAGCGAGCCGGCGGCGACGTTGCGCACCACCACCTCGAGCGGGATGATCTCCACTTCGCGAATCAATTGCTCGCGCATGTTGAGCCGCCGAATGAAGTGAGTCGGCACCCCGATGTCGTTCAGATTCTGGAACACATATTCCGAAATCCGGTTGTTCAGCACGCCCTTGCCTTCGATCACCTCATGCTTCTTGGCGTTGAAGGCGGTCGCATCGTCCTTGAAATGCTGGATCAGGGTGCCTGGTTCGGGGCCCTCATACAGGACTTTGGCTTTGCCTTCGTAGATTCGGCGGCGGCGGCTCATCGGAATATACCGTGTTTTGTGGAAGTCCATCGAAGGCCGGGGTTCCTGTTGCTGTTCTTTGGTCCGCGGCTGGGCGAACGGCGCGACGTGAAAGACGAATGGGTCGTCCGGTCCGTGCGGGCAACCTAGCCCATCGATCCGCCGGATACAATCTGCGCATCGGGAGCCTTTCCACGTCCCATATAGGCACCGGACGCCAATCGCCAATGGTCGCCTTGACGCCATAATTCCGTTATGCCAGCGGTCGCTGTTGCGGTATGCCGGTCACGCGCGGACGATCGGCCGCGTTCCTGCGGCGCTCTTTGCGTGGTAATTTTCGTGTGCCCGTTGATCGCCTCTGCCATCCCCCATATCTGTACGACGAATCAGCCGCCAGCGAGGGACTAATGACCACGTTCGACAAGCGCGAAGAAGGCTTCGAGAAGAAGTTCGCGCATGATGAGGAATTGAAGTTCAAGGCGACCGCCCGCCGCAACAGGCTGCTCGGCCTGTGGGCCGCCGCTGAACTTGGCAAGACCGGCGCGGAAGCCGATGCCTATTCGAAGGAAGTGGTCGCAGCCGATTTCGAAGAGGCGGGCGACGACGACGTGCTGCGCAAGGTCGTCACCGATCTCGCCGGCAAGGCCACCGATGCCGAGGTGCGCGCCAAGATGACGGAACTTCTCGCCGAAGCCGTGAAGCAGATTCAGGCCGGCAAGTAGCTCGGCCAGCGATGCAGGCATTGCAGTCCTACCTGCCGGTGCCGATCGAGGAGACGGCGCGCTGGTACGAGGGAAAGACGTTCAGCACCGACTGGACGTCGTGGCATTTCCCGACCTGGATGAAGCTGCTGGCTCCGTTCCGCAACAAGCCGGCGCGCATGCTGGAAATCGGCTCCTGGGAAGGCCGGTCGGCTCTGTTTTTCCTGAACTACCTGCCGCAGATGCAGCTCACCTGCGTGGACACCTTCGCCGGCGGTCAGGAACATCAGGAGGCCGCCGCCGTCAACGCTCAGGAGGCCGCAACATTGCGTTCGATCGAAGCGCATTTCGACTTCAACACCGGCGCGTTTTTCGGACGGCTTGAAAAAATCAAGGCGCCCTCGGTCGACGCGTTGATTGAGCTGGGTGTTGCCGGGCGTCGTTTCGACATCGCCTATATCGACGGCGGGCATCGCGCGCGCGAGGTCTATGCCGACAGCGCGCTGACCTGGCCGCTGATGGCCCAGGGCGGACTTGTGATTTTCGACGATTACCAATGGGCTGCAATGCCAGATCGCATGGACAATCCGAAACCCGGCGTCGATGCATTCTTGAATTCGGTCGAAGGGCAGTACCGGACGGTCCATTACGACTATCAGGTCGCTATCGAGAAATTATAGCGGTTCATCACCGGGAAATCCGAAACCATGTCAACTCCGGCCTTTACGCTCGCCCGTCGGCTGCGCGCCGGCGAAACCGTCTATTCGGCCTGGTGCGGCCTGCCGGAACCGCTGGTTTGTGAGGCGGTTGCGCGCGAGGGCTTTTCGGCCGTTACCCTCGATATGCAGCACGGCATGTGGGATACCGCATCCGCTCTCGCGGCGATTGCATCGGTGCATCTTGCGGGGGCTGCGCCGGTGGTGCGGGTGCCGCTGTGGGAAAATGCGACCGTCAGCCGCATGCTCGATTTTGGCGCGGAAGGCATCATCGCCCCGATGATCAATGGGACCGCGGAGGCCGCAGCGTTCGTGCAGGTCGCGAAATATCCGCCGGTCGGCGAGCGCTCGATCGGCGCGCATCGGGCCGGGATGCTCGCCCGCGTAGCGGACCAGAAGCTCTATATCGCCGACGCCAACGAGACCACGATCAGCTTCGCCATGATCGAGACCCGCGCAGCCCTCGATAATCTCGATGCGATCGCCGGCATGCCCGGCATCGATTCGCTGTTCGTGGGCCCGTCCGACCTCTCCTGCAGCCTGTCGAACGGCGCCTCGATGGATTCGCACTCGGCCGACGTGGAAGCCGCGCTCGAACGCGTCCTGAAGGCATGTGAAAAACACCGGAAAATTCCGGCTCTCTATTGCCGCGACGCCGAGCGGGCCGTGGCCAAGGCCAAGCAGGGCTTCCGCTTCCTTGCGGTCGCGAGCGATCTTGCGTTTCTGCGCGCTGGAACGGCGGCGCAACTGAAAGTTCTGAATTCGTAGCCGGTCAGTCTGGAGCGCTGTTCCGCGGCTCGCCCGGCGTGACTGCGAGGATGCGCTCGAGCACCTGGCCTGCGTCTGAGATCACCTCCGCCGCCGTCACCTGAACGATCCGGTAGCCGCGCTCCTGCATCCAGGCGAGCTTCTGCCGCCGCGCCTCGGCCGCCGGCGCGTCCTCGCTGCCGGGCACGACGTCGGCCACGAGACGCAAGGGGAAGGACACGAAATCGGCGACATGCGGGCCGATCGGGGTTTGGCGCTTGAAGCCGAGGCCGGCGAAACGCCGGTCCCCCGTCATGGCGGTCCATAATGCACGCTCGGCATCGGTCGGATTGCGCCGCAGCAGGCGCGCCAGCCCGCGCACCGGCGAATCCTTGCGTACGATTTCGGCCTTGCCATGCCGCGCCAGCATGTTGCGAAGCATTTCGGCTTCCGGACCGTCGAGCAGCCCGCCGCGGGCTGGTCCCTTGCGTCCCTCGACCAGCGCCATGACGATGCCGTGCAGCGTACGGATATCCTGCTGGGTCGGCTGCATGCGCGTGAAGATGTTGCGCATGTTCACCGTCATGGTGCCGCGCTTCTCGTGCGGCCGGAAATATTCGATGCGCTCCAGCTCGCGTTCGAGATCGCCGAAGAAGGCGAGCAATTGCTCCTTCGGCGCGGGCGGCGACCTGTTGGGCGCCGCGAAGGGCAGCGCGCCGGAGCTTCGCAGCTTGAACCACTCATAACCGGCGATCACCACCGCCTGCGCCAGATTGAGCGAGGCGAAAGCCGGGTTGACCGGCAGCGTCAGGATTGCGTCGGCGAGACCGACCTCGTCATTCTCCAGTCCGTTGCGCTCGCGGCCGAACACCAGTGCGACCCGTTCTCCCGCAGCCACGCGTGAGACGGACAGACGCGCCGCGTCATCCGCTCCCATGACGGGTTTCGCCTGATCATGCGAGCGGGCGGTTGCAGCGATGACAAGCTGGCAATCGGCGATGGCATCCGCGAGCGTTGCGTACAACGCCGCTCCGGCCAGAACCCGGTCCGCGCCCGATGCCATGATCGCGGCTTCCCGGCTCGGCCAGCCGCAGCGCGGATTGACGAGACGCAATTCCGACAATCCGAAATTCGCCATCGCGCGCGCCGCCGCCCCGATATTCTCGCCCAGTTGAGGCTCGACGAGGATCACTGCCGGCGCAGCCTCCATCACCCAGTGTCTGGTCTTGTCGGTTCCGGCGCCCGGCATCTCACTCTCCCGGAGCTTTCATAGCGGCGGGAGAGCAGCCGCGAAAGCATGCGATCATGCGCGACCGATTCGCGGGAGAGGTCGCGGAGAGCCGCCGATGAAAATCATGATCGCTACGCCGGCCTATGGCGGCGAGGTGACCACGACCTATTGCGACGCGCTGATGCGGTTGCTCGACCATTTCCGCGAAAAGCACCCGCATATCCGTTTCGAGCACAGGTTCCTGTCGCTTTCGATCCTGCCGTTCATGCGCAATCTGTTTGCAAGCCTGGTCATGCAGGACGAGACCTGCACGCACCTCCTGTTCGTCGATGCCGATATGGGCTATGCGCCTTCGCTGATCGAGCACATGATCACAGCCGACAAGCCGGTGGTCGGCGCAATGTATCCCCATCGAAAATTCGAGCTTGCGAAGTTCTATGCGCTGCATGACGAGATCGCGGACCCCGCCGTCGCCCGGATGGTGGCGATCGACTATGTCAATGCCGGCTCGGTCGATCTTGTCGATGGCACGACGAGACAGGGCGAGAGCCGCTCATCCAGCGATCTTGTCACGGACGGTCCCTGTATCCGCGTGCGCGACATCGGCACCGGCATCATGCTGGTCAGGCGCGACGTCTTCGGCCGCATCCGGGAGCGCTATCCGGAATTGTGGTGCGAAAAAATCGAAGACACCTATGGCAGGTTCGGGCTCAGGGATGGCGTGCTGCAATGTTTCGAGCCGATGCCGGACGAGCACGGCCATTATTGCGGCGAGGACACGGCCTTCTGCCGCCGCTGGGTCGAAGGCTGCGGCGGAGAAATCTGGGCGGTGGTCACGGAGACCATCGTGCATGTCGGCGCCGAGAACTTCGCCGGCAATTTCCTGACCAAACTTCAACACGGGCGGTTGTAGTTCCGCTATTCCGGGACTACTAGCCCAGCTCCTCCGGCGGCGGCCGGCGCTCCCGGACACGCCTAAAGAGGTCGCATTTGAATGCGGCGCCAGTTGTCGCAACCGATAAATCCAGCTAAACGATCGCGGCCCGATCCCGCCGATCCCTCCAATGTCCCAGCTCATCCTTGGCGTCCATTCCGGCTCGCATGATGCGGCCGCGGCCTTGTTCGACGACTATGATCTCAAGGCTGCCGTGTCGCTGGAGCGCCTGACGCGGAACAAGGGCGACGGCGCCTATCCCGATCCGGCAATCGACGAGGTGCTCTCCATCGTTGGCGCCACGCGCCAGGACGTGGACGTGGTGTGCCACAGCCGCACCCTGATGCCGACCCGGTATTTTCGACACCTGTCGATTTTCGACCGGATCAAGGAACAATACCGCACCCATTTGCGCGGCAAGCCGCGGCGGCAGATGATGCCGGAATTGCGCCGGCACCACACCGCCGATGTCGAGCGCTTCTACGATTCAGCCGCGCTGTTGCGCGACAATGGCTTCCGCGACGGCACGCAGTCCTTTTTCTACAATCATCACGAAGCGCATGCTCTGCCCGCCTTGTTCTACAGCCCGGACTGGGAGGATGCGCTGCTCGTCACGGCTGATGGCGGCGGCGACAACGTGCACTACAGCCATCGTCACTTCGCGCATGGTGCGCTGACGAATATCTATGGCGGCGAAGACACCATTCTGACCCCGCCGGTGGAGGACAGCCTCGGCAAGATGTACGGCGCCGCGACCAAGGCGCTCGGCTTCCGTCGGGTGCGGCACGAAGGCAAGGTCACTGGCCTCGCCGCAATGGGCAATCCTGTGCGCGCCGCCGAACTTGCCGCAAAGTTTTCCGTCGACGCCAATGGCCGCGTGCATTCGACGCTCGGGAGCGACCGCGAGATCAACGCCTTCATGCAGGCTCTGAAGCGGGGGCTCGGCAGGGAGGACTATGCGGCGAGCGTCCAGCAGGTGCTGGAAGACACCATGCGGCTCTCGTTCGAGCGGCTGCTCGCCAGGCATCCGGCGAAGCATGTCGGCGTGTCGGGCGGCGTGTTCGCGAACGTGAAGCTCAACCGGCTCCTGGCGGAGACATTCGGACTGAACGAGGTCTTCATCTTCCCCGCCATGGGCGATGACGGGCTGCCCGTAGGCGGCGCGCTCGCCTTTCTTCTGCGCCGCGACGGCCTGGCGGCGTGGCTGAACAACAGGCGCGATCTCGGCCCGGTCTATCTCGGCCGCGATTTCACCGCCACCGTGGACCGAGCGCTCGCCGCCATCCCGAACGTGCGTCGGACGCCGGACGCGCCGGTTGCCGGCAGCGTGAAGCGGCTCGAAGCGGGGCAACTCGGGGCGATCTATACCGGCCGCATGGAATACGGGCCCCGCGCGCTCGGCAACCGAACCATCCTTGCCAATCCGTCGCGCCGCGAGACCCATGACCTGCTGAACGAGCGGCTGTCACGGTCCGAATTCATGCCGTTTGCGCCGGTTGCGACCGCGGAGCGCGCGGCGGATGTTTTCGATATCACGAAAGTGAACGCCCGCGCCTGCCGCTACATGACGATCGCAACCGATGTGCGCCCGGACTGGCGTAAGCGCATCGCGGCGGTGGTGCATGTCGACCAGTCGGCACGGCCACAGGTGATCGAACGCGCCGACAACCCGCTCTATCACGACATCATCTCGGGGTTCGATCGCGCGACGGGGCTCGCAGCCCTGGTCAATACCTCGTTCAACGTGCACGAGGAGCCGATCGTGAACACGCCGGCCGAATGCGCACGCGCACTCACCGACGGCCGGATCGATTTCGTGGTCACGAACGAGGCACTCTACGTGCGCGGCTAGACCGTTTTCCCGCAGGCGGCGCCGTCGCCCAACAAGGCTTTCACCTTCACGGGGCGGATGCTATAGGGCGCCCGCCGACCGGCCGACCAGGGGTGCAAGCATGCCGAATCTCGAGATCATGTGGACGAAAGTCGATGAAGCCCCGGCGCTTGCGACCTATTCCCTGCTGCCGATCGTCGAGGCCTTCGTGGGCGCGGCAGGCATCTCCGTGAAGCTGAAGGACATCTCCTTGGCCGGCCGCATCCTCGCGAATTTCCCCGAAAAGCTTAAGCCCGAGCAACGGATCGGCGACGAACTCACCGAACTCGGAGAGCTCGCGACCCGGCCCGAAGCCAATATCATGAAGCTGCCCAACATTTCCGCCTCGATCCCGCAGCTCAAGGCCGCGATCAAGGAATTGCAGGGCAAGGGCTACGACATCCCGGACTATCCGGATAATCCTGCGACCGACGCCGAGAAGGACATCAAGGCCCGCTACGCCAAGGTGTTCGGCAGCGTCGTCAATCCGGTGCTGCGCGAGGGCAATTCGGATCGCCGCGCCGCCGGCGCCGTCAAGCAATATGCTCGCGACAATCCGCACAAGATGGGGGCCTGGAGCAAAGACTCGAGGTCGCATGTCGCACATATGTCGGCCGGCGATTATTACGGCTCGGAAGTTTCGACCACCGTGCCGGCAGCGACCAACGCCCGCATCGAACTGGTCGGCAAGGACGGCGCGGTCACGGTGCTGAAGGCGAAGACGCCGATCCAGGCGGGCGAGATCATCGACGCCGCCGTGATGAGCCGCAAGGCGTTGCGCGCGTTCTTTGCCGAAAAGATCGACGCCGCCAGGAAGGAAGGCGTGCTGTTCTCGCTGCACGTCAAGGCGACCATGATGAAGATCGCCGATCCCATCATTTTCGGTCACGCCGTATCCACCTTCTTCGCCGATGTGATCGAGAAGCATGCCGCCACTCTGAAGAAGCTGGGCGTCAATCTCAACAACGGCTTCGGCGACCTGCTGGCGAAGATCGAGACATTGCCGGCGGCGGAGAAAGAAGCCATCGAGGCCGATATCGCAGCCCAATATGCGAAACGGCCGGGCCTCGCCATGGTCAATTCCGACAAGGGGATCACGAACCTGCACGTGCCCTCGGACGTGATCGTCGACGCCTCGATGCCGGCGATGATCCGCGACTCCGGCAAGATGTGGGGCGCCGACGGCAAGCTGCACGATGTCATGGCCGCGATCCCGGATCGTTCCTATGCGAGCCTGTATCAGGCGGTCATCGATGACTGTAAGGCCAACGGTGCGTTCGATCCCAAAACCATGGGTACGGTTCCGAATGTGGGGCTGATGGCGCAAAAGGCCGAGGAATATGGCTCCCACGACAAGACCTTCGAAGTGCCGTCGGCCGGCACGGTTCGGGTTGTTGCCGAAGACGGCAAGGTGTTGCTGGAGCGTCCGGTCGAACAGGGCGACATCTTCCGGATGTGCGAGGTTCGCGATGCGCCGATTCAGGACTGGGTGAAGCTCGCGGTGCGCCGCGCCCGCATCACCGGCACCCCGGCGGTGTTCTGGCTCGACAAGAACCGGGCGCACGATGCCCAGGTCATCGCCAAGGTCGAAAAGTACCTGAAGGATCACGACACGGCGGGGCTCGACATTCGAATCCTGGCGCCGGTCGAGGCGATGAAATTCTCACTCGACCGCATCCGCAAGGGACATGACACGATCTCCGTCACCGGCAACGTGCTGCGCGACTATCTCACCGACCTGTTTCCGATCATGGAGCTCGGCACGTCGGCCAAGATGCTGTCGGTCGTGCCATTAATGGCGGGCGGCGGCCTGTTCGAGACCGGGGCCGGCGGCTCTGCGCCCAAGCACGTGGAGCAGTTCCAGCAGGAAGGCTATCTGCGCTGGGATTCGCTCGGTGAATTCCTCGCGCTGGGCGCATCGCTAGAACATCTCGCGCACACCTACAAGAATCCGAAGGCGCAGGTTCTCGCCGAGGCGCTCGACACCGCCATCGGCAAATTCCTTCAGTTCAACCGCAATCCGGCGCGCAAGGTCGGCGAGATCGACAACCGCGGCAGCCATTTCTATCTGGCTTTGTACTGGGCGGAGGCACTGGCCGCGCAGACCAAGGACGCGGAGTTGCAGGCCCGCTTCAAGCCGCTGGCCGAGACGCTCGCCAGCAACGAGGCCAGGATCAATGCGGAACTGATTGCCGCCCAAGGCAAGCCGGTCGACACCGGAGGTTATTACAAGCCGGATGACGCCAAGACATCGGCGGCGATGCGGCCGAGCGCAACGCTGAACGCAGCGCTGTCCGCGCTTTAACCTCACACCGCCGCGAAAGCGGGGAGCCCAGTGTTCCTGACAAGAGAACTGGATGCCCGCTTTCGCGGGCATGAGCGGAGTTTGGATAACGGCCGGGCTAAAGCGGATTCGAGGCGCTCTCTCCGCGCGCGGCCGGACGCTTTCGCGACACCCGGCCGGCCATCACCTTGACGGCCGCCAGCACGACAAGCGCACACAGGGCCGCTTTCGACATCGTCTCCATCGTCCCTTCGATCAGAAGGCTGTGCACCACGCTGCAAACGACGATGACGACGGCGAGCGACATGTGAGCGGAGCGCCACGTCCGTGGCGCCAGTCCCGATCTCCGGCGAAGCGCAGCAAACAGTGCTGTGGCGAAAATCGCCCACATCGCGATAACCCCGAAGGGGGAAAACAAGGTCGGCGACATGAACAGCAGCGCGTCGATCATGTCCGGCGGGCTGGCGATCCAGAGCCCCCCGACATGGACCAGGACCGCTGCGACCAGGGCGCCACCGATCCAGAGATGCGTACGCCGTCCGCTGTAACCCTGCAGCCCCGGCAGGTAGCCGCCGATCAGCAGCGGCTGAAGCAGCACGAGACCAAGCGCGACGATCCCGGCGAACCCGGCGACGATATAGGTCAGGCTGCGATATTCGTGCAGCGGGCTCACCGCCGCAAAGCCCATCGGAACAAGGATGGCGGCTGCTAGGGCGGCCCAGATCAGGGCCACCCGGACGGCTCTCATCGGCGCATTCCCAACCCGCTCAGGCCGGCTGAAGGACGAAGTGCGCCTCGAGGCTCTTGTCCTTTGCGGACTTCATCAAGGGGCGAAGAAAGACGGTCTTGAACTCGCCGCTGTCATAGGCGAGGTGACCATGCGGCTGTCCGAAGATGGGGACGATCTGCGGCATTTCGAGACGGAACCGGCCGTCTTTGTCCGTAAGCGTGGCGCCATGGCTCTGCGGCTCGTGCTCCTGCCCTTCCGTCGTGTGCGCCCAGATCTGGATGCGCTGCCCGGCCAACGGCGCGCCGTCGCCCGCGCGGCGGACGGTCCCGCTCATCCAGAAGCCGCCCTTGCCGATCCGCTGCACGATCGGCGCCCCCTTGCGGTAGTTGTTCGCGCCGCCCCGCATCGACGGCGTGGGAGCGATGCCCTGCGCGTGCGCCGGCAGCAGCAGACCGCACGCGCCGGCTGCGATCACGGAGCCGCCAGTCACGAGGAGGTTGCGGCGATTGAGAAGCACGGTGGTCATCTGAGTTCCTCCTGCCGACATTCGATTGGCGACATGCGACGACTCCAGTTAGGCGCGAGGCCCGTCGAATCTACCCCGGTTGCGACCAAATGCCAGTCACGAGGCAAACCCTGCGGCCAGCCGCAATGACAGTTCCGTGAAGGCGGATGCCCGCGGCACGAGGTCGTCCCTCGATGGTGAACCATCGAACGGATTTCATATTCCCGGCGGACGATCGTTTTGCGTCGCGCATATCGAAAAGGCCACCGTACGACTTCCGGCCAGCTTCGCTTCGTGCGCGACGGCGTGCTATAGACCCCGCAAGCGGCTGCCGGGGCTGCGCGCGCTCAACAGGTGGCTTGCTGACATGGCTAAGATCAAGGTGAAAAATCCCGTCGTCGAGATGGACGGCGACGAGATGACCCGCATCATCTGGCAGTTCATCAAGGACAAGCTGATCCATCCCTATCTCGACATCGACCTGCTCTATTACGATCTCAGCATCCAGAAGCGCGACGAGACGGACGACCAGATCACCATCGATGCCGCCAACAAGACAAAGGAAGTGGGCGTCGCGGTGAAATGCGCCACCATCACGCCGGACGAAGGCCGCGTGAAGGAATTCGGCCTGAAGGAAATGTGGCGCTCGCCCAACGGCACCATCCGCAACATCCTCGGCGGCACCATCTTCCGCGAGCCGATCATCTGCAGGAACGTGCCGCGCCTTGTGCCGGGCTGGACCCAGCCGATCATCATCGGCCGCCACGCCTATGGCGACCAGTACCGCGCCACCGATTTCAAATTCCCCGGCAAGGGCAAGCTAACGCTCAAGTTCGAAGGCGACGACGGCAAGGTGATCGAGAAGGAGGTCTTCCAGGCGCCGGGCTCCGGCGTCACCATGGCGATGTACAATCTCGACGATTCGATTCGTGACTTTGCGTATGCCTCCTTCAACTACGGCCTGTCGCGCAACTACTCGGTCTACCTGTCGACCAAGAACACCATCCTGAAGCAGTATGACGGCCGCTTCATGGAGCTGTTCCAGGAAATCTTCGACAGGGATTTCAAGGCCGAGTTCGACAAGCGCAAGATCGTCTACCAGCATCGCCTGATCGACGACATGGTGGCGTCGGCGCTGAAATGGTCGGGCGGCTATGTCTGGGCCTGCAAGAATTACGACGGCGACGTCCAGTCCGACACGGTGGCGCAGGGCTTCGGCTCGCTCGGCCTGATGACCTCGGTGCTGATGACACCGGACGGCAAGGTGGTGGAAGCCGAAGCCGCGCACGGCACGGTCACGCGCCATTACCGCGAGCATCAGAAGGGCAACGAGACCTCCACCAATTCCATTGCCTCGATCTTCGCCTGGACCCGCGGCCTCGCCCACCGCGCCAAGCTCGACGACAACGCGGCGCTCGCAAAGTTCTCCGCCACGCTTGAGAAAGTCTGCGTCGACACGGTGGAGTCCGGCTTCATGACCAAGGATCTCGCGCTCCTGGTCGGGCCCGAGCAGAAGTGGCTTTCAACCACGGGTTTCCTCGACAAGATCGATGAGAATCTGAAGAAGGCGATGGCGTAGCTTCGGGTGTCACCACATACTCCGCTCGCCCCCGCGAAGGCGGGGGCCCAGACTCTTTCGCGGAAGAACTGGGTCCCCGCTTCCGCGGGGAAGAACGGAGAATGAAGAGAGACGGCGCCTGCCGCCTCGCTTGCCGCCCCCCTCACCAGTTCCAGCGCAGGCCGCCGGAGACGAGGTGCGATACGTCGCCGCCGCGCAGTTCGGCGTCGTAGGAGGCGAAGGCCCGCAGCCAGGCCGCAAGCCGCGCGGTCATCGCGCCGCCGAGCATCACCGCGAAGCGGTCGGGCTGGATGCCGGTCACCGGCAGCGGCGTGTTCGCGGGATCGGCGACAAACCGCGCCGTGAAGCCGCGCGGATCGTCGAGGAAATCGTAGACCACGCGCCCGCGCAGTTCCGGCGTCCAGTCTGCGCCGCCATAGGCGAACGTGGTGGACACGCGCCCGCCGGCATAGCCCTGCAGCGCATCGATGGTGGCGCGGTCGCCGCGAATGTCGAGGAAGGTCGAGCCGGTCTCGGTGAAGCCGTCGACCCGCAAGGCGGTATAGACGAGGCCCGCCAGCGGCTCGACGCGATAGGCGCCGACATCATAGCGCCGCACCGCCTCGAAGCCCGCCGCAATCGTGGTGGCGTCGTAGCTCGCGGTGGCGGGCGTCGGGAACAGCGTCAGCCGCTTCGAGTCGATGTCGCTCCAGCCCGCGGTGACCGTGCCGGTGAAGGACCATGGCCCCGGACGATACGCGGCATAGGCGCCGGCGCGCAGCGTGTCGATCCTGCCGCTGTCGCCGGTCCTGTCCTGCTCGACCTTTGCGGTGCCGAAGCCGAAGGCCGCGCCATAGAGCCAGTCGCCGACGAGGCGCTCGATGCCGCCCTCGCCCGAGGCGGTGCGGTTGCGGTAGCCGAAATTGGTCGCGGTGCCGTCGAAGGTGGCGCGGCCGAGCGTGCCCCTGATCCACGCCCGCCAGCCGTCGCCCAACGCGACCGTCATCGGCACGCGCGGCGCCTTGGTGGCGAAGGCGAGCGCACCGTCGAAGTCGAACGCGGATGCGCCCATCGCATCGGCCGCGAATGCCATCGGCAAAGGCGAGAACAGCGCGCCCGCGCCGTCGCCATTCTGCGATCCGCGCGCCAGCAATGCGCCGGTGAACCAGAACGAGCCGTCGAGCAATGTGGTCTGGAACGCCGTGTGCAGGTCGCCGAGCAGGAAGTTGACGCCTTGGGCCGACAGCGTCCGCGCCGCCTGCAGGAAGTTGGTGACGAAGGTCTCGGTGTGGGTGTTGGTGTTGAGGTTGGTGGTGCCGGGAGCGACGAAGAACGTCTGGCTTTGATCTGAGCCGATCAGGATGGTGCCGGGTCCGATGGCCACCTGCGTTGAGACACTCACGACAGGGGTCACATCTTTTGCGACCAGCGTCAGCCCTTTTGCCCCCCCAGCACGCCGAGACCGGCCAGCGCGTTCTGGATCGCGCCGCCGTTCGGGCCGGCCAGCGCGGCCTGCAACTGGCCCGACAGCACCGGCTGGCCGGGCGCAACCGCGGTCGTGCCGGGCTCAGTCACGCTGACGGTCGTGGTGCCGTGCGTGGTCGACACCGTACACGTGTTCGGCGGGTTGGGCGGCACGCAGGCGACCTGCTGCGCTTGCGCCGGCCCGGCCGCGACCAGCGCGGCCGCCGCCGCGAGCGCGGCATAAGACGACCTGCGACGGCACGCAGGCAGCCCGCGCGGCACGCGGGTGAGCCGATGCCGGCCAGACGCGACGCCCCCCATGCAGCCGCCCCTCTGGTGATCAACCGAAAGTAGAGGGTAGTGGAGACCCCCCCCGCAATACCCAAACGGACAGGACCGGTGGACACGCGTCAATTTCGTCGGGGCGTAGCGGCGCCGCCACAGCGGCCGGACGCCGCGCCGAAGCCGGCTCCCGGCGCAACCTCGACGGCATCACCACATACTCCGCTCGCCCCCGCGAAGGCGGGGGCCCAGACTCTTTCGCGGAAGAACTGGGTCCCCGCTGGGGCCTGTCATCGGGCCGCGCTTTGCGCGGACCCGTTGGCGGGGACGAACGGAATTTCTTGCTTGTCCGCCGTGACGCCTGCCGTCTACTCGGCCGCGGCTTCGTCGGTCTTCGCACCCTTTTCCGATTTGCGCGACTTCTTCGCCGCCCGCCAGACCGCGGCGACCTCCAGGTTGCGGATGTCGGCGATGCGCCGGTCGGCCACGTCTTCCGGGAAGTCGAGATTTTCGAGAAGCCGCCCGGCGAGTTGAAGGCTGGCTTCGACCGCTTCCGGGATCGCATCGGTTGCGCCGAGTTTGGTCAGCCGCGTCGCATGCTCGGAATCCTTGGCGCGCGCCAGAACACAGGCCTTCGGCCGCAGCTTGGTGATCTCCATCACCATGCGCTCCGTGGCATCGGCGCTGCCGAGCGTTACGATAAAGGCTCGCGCCTTTCTCACTCCGGCATGATGCAGGATTTCATGACGGCTGGCATCGCCGAAATAGACCGGGCGATCCTTCTCCCGATGTTCGGTCACCAGCGCGCCGTTGGTATCGAACGCGATCCAGGGCACGTTTTCGGTGTCGAGTACGCGCGCGACCGTTTGCCCGACCCGGCCGAACCCGCCAATGATGACATGGTCGCGCATCTCGGACATGCCCGCGTCCGGCGAATGATGCTCGTGCTCCATCGGCTCCAGCCGCTCGCCGAGCGCGCGTGCCGCTTTCGCCAGCACCGGCGTCACCATCATGCTCAGGCCGGCAACCGCGATCGCAGACGTTGCGAGTTCCGGGTGCAGCAATCCTTTGGCGCTGGCCAGTCCGATCACAATGAACGCAAATTCGCCGCCCTGCGCCAGCAGCAACGCAACCTCCGCGGCGATCGGACGCTCGACCCGGAAAAGCCGCGCGGCCCCGTACAGCGCCAGCGCCTTGATCGCGACCAGCCCGATCAGCGAGAGCAGGATCCAGCCGATATGCTGCCACACCACCTTGAGGTCGATCACCATGCCGACGGTGACGAAGAAAATGCCGAGCAGCAGGCCCTTGAACGGATCGAGGTCGACTTCGATCTGATGGCGATATTCGCTGTCGCTGAGCAACAGTCCCGCGAGGAACGCGCCAAGCGCGACCGAAAGTCCGGAGGCGCCGGTCGCCGCCGATATGCCGACGACGATGGTGAGCGTGATCGCCATGATCAGTTCGCGGCTGCCGGTGCGGGCCGCCGAGCGGATCAGCGGGGTCACCACATACCGTCCGATCACCATGATGAGGGCAACCGCCGCGAAGGCCTGTGCGAAGGGCAGCAGCAGATCGAACAGCGACTTGTCGCCGGCGCTGCGCGCTTCGAGGATTCCGATCGTGAACAGGACGGGGACGACGCACAGATCCTGGAACAGCAGCACCGAGAGCGCCACCCGTCCGACCGGCGTGGCCGCGCGGTGCTGTTCGACCAGAAGCTGCATCACGATCGCGGTCGACGACAGCGCAAAGCACATGCCGAGAATGAGGCCCGCGGGCGGCGTGATCCCGCTCATGCGGATGATGGTGCCGATCACCACGATGCAGACACCGACCTGCAAGAGCCCGACACCCAGCACATAGCGCCGCAATTGCCACAGCCGCGGCAGCGACAATTCCATGCCGAGCAGGAACAGCAGAAACACCACCCCGAGTTCGGCGAGCGGTTCCGCGGCCTTCGGATCTTCGAGCGTGATGTAGCGCAGGATCGGATAATGGTCGTCAAGATAGCCGATGCCGAACGGGCCGAGCACGAGGCCGATCAGCAGGAAGGCGAGCACCGTGCCGACAAACCGGTGCAGGAGCGGGACCAGAATTCCCGCAGCGACGAGAAAGATCAGGATGCCCTTCAGGTGTTCGGCGTGCAGCACGAATTCAGTTCTCCTTCCCGCACGTCGACAGCAGCTCGACGTCATCCCCGCGAACGCGGGACCGTAACCGCTGCTCTGGAACATGGGTCCCCGCTTTCGCGGGAACGCCGAACCTCACCCCGCGCCGATCGCGGCTTCGATCGCCTTCAGCGCGGCATCGGCCTTGGAACCGTCCGGCCCGCCGGCCTGCGCCATGTCGGGCTTGCCGCCGCCACCCTTGCCGCCCAGCACTGCGGAGGCCTTGCGCACCAGATCGACGGCCGAGAATCTTGAAACAAGATCGGGCGTCACGCCAACCACGATGCTGCCCTTGCCGTCGTCGCTGGTCGCGACCAGCGCGACCACGCCCGAGCCCACTTGCTTCTTGCCCTCGTCGGCCAGGCCTTTCAGGTCCTTGATGTCGATGCCCGTCACCGCGCGCGCCAGCAGCTTGACGTTGCCGACATTTCTGATGCTGTCGCCGCCGCTGGACGCGCCTCCACCACCCATGGCGAGTTTCTTCTTCGCCTCGGCCAGATCGCGTTCGAGCTTCCGGCGCTCGTCGAGCAACTGGGTGACGCGCTCGGGCATCTCGGTAACACTGGTGCGAAGAAGATCGCCGGCAACCGCCTGTGCCACCTGCAGGGTGGCGTTGGCGGCCTTGCGCGCGGCGCGCCCCGTCAGCGCCTCGAGCCGTCGCACGCCCGCCGCGACGCCCTGATCCGACACCACCGATATCAGCCCGATATCGCCGGTGCGTCTCACATGCGTGCCGCCGCAGAGTTCGACCGACCAGCCGAGCGCGTTGCCGCCGCTTTCGCCCATGGCCACGACCCGCACCTCGTCGCCGTATTTCTCGCCGAACAGCGCGCGCGCACCGGATGCGCGGGCATCGTCGAGGCTCATCAGGCGCGTGGTGACCGCGGAATTCTGCGTCACATAGTCATTGGCGAGGTCCTCGACCTTCTCGATTTCCTCGGCCGTCATCGGCTTGGGATGCGAGAAGTCGAAGCGCAGCCGCTCGGGCGCGACCAGCGAGCCCTTCTGCGCAACGTGATCGCCGAGAATCTGCCGCAGGGCCTCATGCAGCAGATGCGTGGCGGAATGGTTGGCGCGGATCGCGCTGCGCCGCGTGTGGTCGACGTCAAGTTGCAGCGCGAGGCCCGGCTTGAGACTTCCCTCCTCGACCACGCCGACATGCACGAACAGGTCGCCGGCCTTCTTCTGGGTCTCGCTGACACGAAACCGCACACCGTCCGCCGCCATCACCCCGGTGTCGCCGACCTGACCGCCCGATTCGGCATAGAACGGGGTCTGGTTGACGATCACCACGCCGGTGTCGCCCTTTTTCAGTTCGGCAACGTCCCTGCCCTCGCGCAGGAGCGCCGTCACGACACCCTCGGCGCCCTCGGTTTCGTAGCCCAGGAATTCGGTGGCGCCGAGCTTTTCGCGCAGCGGGAAATAGACCGCCTCGTCGGCGGCGCCGCCGGAGCCCGACCACGAGGCCCGCGCCTTTTCGCGCTGCTTTTCCATCGCCGCATTGAAGCCTTCGAGATCGACCGAGATGCCGCGCGGCCGCAGCGCGTCCTGCGTCAGGTCGAGCGGGAAGCCATAGGTGTCGTAGAGCGTGAACGCGGTTTCGCCCTGCAGCGCATCGCCGTGCTTCAGCGCCTTCGACTCGTCTTCCAGAATCGACAATCCGCGTTCCAGCGTCTTGCGGAAGCGGGTCTCTTCCAGTTTCAGCGTCTCGGCGATCAGCGCCTCGGCGCGATGCAGTTCCGGATAGGCCTGGCCCATCTCGCGCACCAGCACGGGGACGAGCCGCCACATCAGCGGCTCGCGGGCGCCGAGCAGTTCGGCGTGCCGCATCGCGCGGCGCATGATCCGCCGCAGCACATAGCCGCGGCCCTCGTTGGAGGGCAGCACCCCGTCGGCGATCAGGAAGGCCGAGGCGCGCAGATGGTCGGCGATCACCCGGTGCGAGGCCTTTTGCGGGCCGTCGGGGGACACCTTGGTCAGTTCGGCGATCGCGGAGATGATCGCGCGGAACAGGTCGATATTGTAATTGTCGTGGGTGCCCTGCAGCACCGCGGCGATGCGCTCGAGCCCCATGCCGGTATCGACCGAAGCCTTCGGCAGGTCGACGCGCGTGCCGTCCGCCAGCGCCTCGTATTGCATGAACACGAGATTCCAGATCTCGATGAAGCGGTCGCCGTCCTGATCGGGCGAACCGGGAGGACCGCCTGGAATCCGGTCGCCGTGGTCGTAGAAGATTTCCGAGCACGGCCCGCACGGACCGGTGTCGCCCATCGCCCAGAAATTGTCCGAGCCGGCGATGCGGATGATGCGGCTTTCGGGCAGGCCTGCGATCTTCTTCCACAGTTCGAACGCCACGTCGTCGTCGATATAGACCGTGGCGGTCAGCCTGTCCTTCGGCAGTCCGAAATCCCTGGTGATCAGATTCCATGCCAGTTCGATCGCTTGGTCCTTGAAATAATCGCCGAACGAAAAATTGCCGAGCATCTCGAAGAAGGTGTGATGGCGCGCGGTATAGCCGACATTGTCGAGATCGTTGTGCTTGCCGCCGGCGCGCACGCATTTCTGCGCGGTGACGGCGCGGCTATAGGGACGCTTCTCCAGACCGGTGAAGACGTTCTTGAACTGCACCATCCCGGCATTGGTGAACATCAGGGTCGGATCGTTTCGGGGCACCAGCGGCGAGGACGGCACCGCGGCGTGGCCGTTGCGCGCGAAATAGTCGAGAAAGCCTGCCCGGATATCGTTGACGCCGCTCATGAAGGTCTTGCCGCCAAAGTCTTGCCGCCGCGCACCCCGAAGGCCCGCGGCCCTGCTGCCCCGGGATGACAGGCCCGGATCGGATGGATGGTTCGGGGGATATGTAGCGACGGGGTCCCGTCAAGTCCAGAAAACCCGGGATTTTCCGGGCGGTTGCCGCCATTCGTGACGCCGCAGGGGCGCCGGCACGCGAACCGCGACGCCCCCGACGCCTTACGGGGCGCGCAGCAGCGGCTCTGCCTGGCTCTGCCAAAAAAAGCGCCGGGGAAAGGACCGCGAGGCAAGCGGTCCCCTCACCCGGCCCGCGCGGCGACGCGGTTTGGAAGTCACTCCGGCTGGCAAAAATCGGGCTGGCAAAAATCGGGCATTCCGGGACGCCGCCAGAAGCGCTTTCACGCGCGTCTTCGAGGCGGCAGCGCGGCCGGTCCGGAATCCGCAACCGCGACCGGGCGCATGGTTTTCGGGCTCGCGACCTGCGGCCGCGCCCCGGAATGACGCATGCCCAAAACTATCCCTCGGCGGCCTCGTCCTCGCCGTCGTCGTCTTCCTTCTCGCCGGCCAGGATCTTCTCGGCAATCAGCCCGGAATTCTGCCGCACCGCCGCCTCGATGGCGACCGCCATGTCGGGATTGTTGCGCAGGAAGGTTTTCGCATTCTCGCGGCCCTGCCCGATGCGCTGGCTGTCATAGGAGAACCAGGCACCGGATTTCTCGACCACGCCGGCCTTGACGCCGAGATCGATCAGTTCGCCCACCTTGGACACGCCCTCGCCATACATGATGTCGAACTCGACCTGCTTGAACGGCGGCGCCAGCTTGTTCTTCACCACCTTGACGCGGGTCTGGTTGCCCACCACCTCGTCGCGATCCTTGATCGCGCCGATACGGCGGATGTCGAGCCGGATCGAGGCGTAGAATTTCAGCGCATTGCCGCCGGTGGTGGTTTCCGGCGAGCCATACATCACCCCGATCTTCATGCGGATCTGGTTGATGAAGATCACCATGGTCTTGGACTTGTTGATCGAGGCGGTGAGCTTGCGGAGCGCCTGACTCATCAGCCGGGCCTGCAGGCCGGGCAGCGAATCGCCCATCTCGCCATCGAGTTCGGCCTTGGGCACCAGCGCCGCGACGGAATCCACCACCACCACATCGACCGCGCCGGAACGCACCAGGGTGTCGGTGATTTCCAGCGCCTGCTCGCCGGCATCGGGCTGCGAGATCAAAAGGTCGTCGACATTGACACCGAGCTTGCGCGCATAGACCG
>NZ_JBFWPA010000018.1:0-81186 GCF_050250235.1 Pseudorhodoplanes sp. | reverse complement strand
CGGGATGGGCGGACGCTTTGCCTCGTTCGAGATGGACTACCTGCGTGACAAGATCGCCGCGAGCGGGATCGAGTCCGAGACCTACAACCACATCAACTGGTATGGCCCGGCGCGGGAAGCGATCGCGCGATACAAGAAAAATCCGCAACCGATCATGGCGATGGGCCATTCCGCCGGCGGCGACGCTGCGCTCGCCTTTGCCTGGAAGCTGAAGGAGGCCGGTGTTCCGGTCAGCCTGATCGTGGCCTTCGATCCCACCCGCAAGGCACCCACCGTGCCGAACAATGTGGACCGGTTCATCAATATCTATCAGTCGCTAAATTTCTTCGGCGGCGGCTATATCCGCGCGGCGTCGGACTTCCGCGGCCACTTCTCGACCATCGACCTGAAGAATTACTGGGAAGTGCTGCACGTCAACATGGTCAAGATCCGCGGCCTGCAGGACAAGATCGTTGCCAAGGTGGTGCAGATCACCACATTGCCGGTGCAACTCGAAGGGTCCACCGTGCCGATCCGCTATGTGATGCCGCGCGGCGAGCCGATCGAATTGTGGGATTCCGGCGTCGCCGTGCACACCGAGCCGGGGGACAATGTGCGCACGATTGCACAGCGCTACGCGGTGCCGGCCTGGGCCGTCGCGCAGCTCAACGATGTGAGCATGGACAAGACCTTCGACGACGGACAGCGGCTGATCGTTCCGCGTCATCTGGAAGCGGTGCCATTCGGCGGCGCGCCGCTCACGAGCTATGCGCCGGTCCGAAACTGAGACGGCTGCTATTACGGCGCCGCCTTCTTGCCGTCCTTGTCGAATTGTTTGAGGAAGGCAGTCAGATCCTTGATGCGCTTTTCGTCCTTCAGTCCGGCATAGATCATCTTGGTGCCAGGAATCTTCGCGCGCGGATTCTGGATGTATTCGGCAAACACCGCTTCGTCCCAGACGATGCCGGAATTCTTGTTGGCCTCTGAGTAATTGTAGCCCTCGATCGTTCCCGACTTGCGTCCGAACAGCCCATTGAGGACCGGACCGACGCCGTTCTTGGCGGTCTCGCCGACCTGATGGCAGGCGCGGCATTGCACAAACACCTTTTGGCCGGCATCGGCGTCCTGGGCCTGAGCGGGCCCCGCGCAGGCAGCGAGGGTCAGGGCGGCAGCAACAGTCAGTCTCATGCGATCCTCGGATGTGGGTCAGAGAGGCATAAAGCGATAGGCCGTGCCGGCGCGTTCCACGGCACCAAAGCCCGGCCAGGCCAGATGAAATCCAATCAGCGCGATGCGGTCGGTCGCCAGTTGATCAAGGAGGCGCGTGCGGGTGGCAATTCCCTGGTCGCGGTCGAAATCCGCGCCGATACGCCAGTCCGGCCGCGCAAAGGAGATAGCGGTATTGGTCAGCACATCGCCGCCGACGATCAAATGCTGCCCGCCATCGGTTACCGAGACCGCCATGTGACCGGGTGTGTGCCCGGGCGTCGCGAGATAGGTCAGTCCGGGCGCGACGGTTTCGCCGTTCCTGCGCCGCTCGACTTTCTTCTCGATCATTTTCAGAATGCGCGCGGTTCCGAGCGCCATGCCCTTGAGCGCATCCGGGACGCGCGTCGCGGTGTCCGGGTCGGTCCAGAAGTCCCATTCCGCCGCCGGGATCACGTAGCTGGCATTCGGGAAGCGGTCGCCATCGCCGAAATCATCGATTGCGCCCCACAGGTGATCGGCATGTCCATGCGTGAACACGACCTTCGTGATGCTGTCGGGCGCGATGCCGGCGGCTTCCAGATTTTCCTGCAGCTTGCCGGCGGTCGGCTGGAAACCGGGCCCCGAACCGGCATCGATCAGCACGCGTTCACGGCCCGACTTGATCAGCACGACATTGGTCTGCGACGGCGCTCCAGCCTCCGGGAGACCATGCGCCTTGAACAGTGCCGCGGCATCCGACAACGGCGTTTCCGGCAGCGAGAAGGATAATGGAACGTTCAGCACGCCGTCGCTGACGACCACGACCTCGATCCCGCCGACCTTGCGGGTTGCGGGCGCGCTAGCCGCAAGCGCATCGGCACGCGGGCAGAGCAGGGCCGCGCCAAGGCCCGCGAGAACGGTGCGACGATGCGGCCGGAGCCGCATCATCATTTCATGTTGCAATCGCGGTCGGTCGGGCATCACGAGAAAATGTCGGCGGAGATGCCCTGATACCAGCCCATATTCTCGGCCTGATTCTGCTTGCGCAGTTCCGCGTCCTCGCCGGTCTTGGAGACGAAGGTTTCGACGGCGGCGATCTTGCCATCCTTCGGCTCGTAGCGGCCGCCGACCTTCACCGTGTCGTCGGTTTCGATCAGGCTCCAGCAGGTGTTGGAATAGCGGGCCGGGAAGGTCTGCGATTTGGCCAGTTCGCCGCGGATCATCATCGCCGCGACCTTGGCCTGGCTGTTGGCCGAAAACGCCGATTTCGGCATGTCACCGGCGATGCTGGCATCGCCAAGCACATAGATGTTCGGGTCCTTCGCCGACTGCATGCTTTCCGGCTTGATCGCGCAGAAACCGCTCTCGTTGGCCAGCCCGGCGTCGCGCGCGATCTTGCCCGCCATCTGCGCCGGGATCACGTTGACGAGTTGCGCCTTGTAATCGGCAAGCCCGGTCTTCACGGTCATCGTCGAGGGATCGACCTCCTTGAGGCCGCCGTGCATCTTGGGGTCCTGCCACTCGACCATGCCCGGGTAGTGCTTCTCCCAACCCTCCGAAAACAACCCCTGCTTCGAGAAATTGGCCTTGGGGTCGATGATGATGATCTTGGACTTGGTGTGGCCCTTCTTCTTCAGGACATGCGCCATCATCGAGACCCGCTCGTAAGGCCCGGGCGGGCAGCGATAGGGATTCGGGGGGGCGACCATGACGATGGTTGCGCCGTCATCGAGAGCGTCGAGTTGCTTCTTCAGCAACTGGGTCTGCGGGCCGGGCTTCCAGGCATGCGGCATGATCTCGCTCGCCTTTTCGGAATAGCCCGGAACGGAATCGAATTTGATATCGATGCCGGGTGCGACGACCAGGCGGTCGAAGGGCAGGGTGGCACCGCTCGTGAGACGCACCGTTTTCGTGTTCGGATTGATCAGCGCCGCCGCCTCATGGACCAGCGTGATGCCATGCTTGGCGAGACCGGAATAACCATGCGTGATCGAGTCATACGGACGGAAGTCCCCGAGATAGAGATTGGAATGGAAGCAGGTGACGAATTCCTTGAGCGGTTCGATCAGGGTGACATGGATTGCGCCGCCGGCATCGCGCGCCACATATTTCGCGACCGTTGCGCCCCCCGGGCCGCCGCCGATCACCACGACGCGTGGCTTGGCCTGTGCGATGGCCGGCGCAGCGAGCGTACCTGCCGCGGCGAGCGCACCGGCTCCGCCGATGAATTGTCTGCGATTGGCTTTCATGATTTTCCTCCCTCGTGCCTTGCCGGGGCCGGGACGGGAGCGACGCTCCCGAAATAGGCCGCCAGCGCAGCAATCTCATCCGGTGATAACCGCCCCGCAATGGTTTGCATGACGGCATGGTTTCGCTTCTTGGTCTTGTACTCGTTCATGATCTCGACGAACGATTCCTCCGGCCATCCCACGATCGGGGGGATTCCGTCAAACCGTCCCGACAATTGATGGCAGGTGACGCATTCCGAGGACAGATATTGGCCGAGCGCGCGGTCGCCGGATGCGTGCGACAATGTCGCAGGCACCGACGCAAGCCCCGCGAATGCCGCACCCAGCCATCCGGCGCATGCCAGCCTTCGACGCACGGCACCGTCCATCGAAACCCTACTCCACCTTCGGTTCCTGGCCCGGCTCCGGCGTCACGTCGATCACCCGTGCGCGTCCGGTAACCGCTGCTTCTCCGGGCGCACAATTGGTCATGCAAGGCGTCTTGCGCCAGAACGACTTTTCGGCCACCTCCCGGTCATCATCGAAAAAATTGTTCTCGTTGGGAAGCTTGATCGTCCTAAAATTTTTGTCACTCAGCTCAAAATCTTCCGAAGTCACGATGTCATTGAGAAAAAGCACGTAGGCGGTGATCGCGTAGAGTTCGTCATTGGTCAGGGTCTGCGATGCACCGAACGGCATCGCGCGGCGGATATAGTCGATAACCGTGGACGCATGCGGCCAGTAGGATCCGATCGACTTGACCGGGTCATGGGTTGCGAGCGAGCCGTTGCCGCCCGACAGGATCGGCCAGCGTCCCGCGCTTTCCCCGAATTCGCCGTGACATGCCGCGCAGCGTTCGACGTAAAGCGGTTCGCCCTGTTTGACCGTGCCCTTGCCGACGGGCAGTCCATGCCCGTCCGGGCGAATGTCGATATCCCAGCCGGCGATTTCCTCCGGCTTTGCCACACGGCCGATATCGAGCTTCTTCGAAGCAACGAGAGCCGGTTGTGCCTTGGCGCCATCGGACGCCGTTTGCGCCGAAACGCCTGCCGGCATCAGAGCCAGAACCGCGATGACGGCGATGGCGGGCCTAGGAAACCTCGACATTTTCCACCTCGCCATTCTTGTGCACGTGCCACGTCTGGATGCCGTTATTGTGGTAGATCGAGTTGACGCCCCGTACCTTGCGGAGCTCGTTCTTGGTCGGCTGCACATAGCCGGTCTCGTCCATCGCGCGCGACTGCAGCAGCAATTCGCGGCCGTCCCAGTCGAACTCGAAATAGAAGCGGGTGAGCGCCTTGTCCCAGACCGGGCCGTCGAGGCGTGCGGTGCGCCAGTTGCGACCGCCATCGAGCGAAACATCGACGCGGGCGATCTTGCCGCGGCCGGACCAGGCGAGCCCCGACAGCACCGTGAAGCCGGATCTGTGGTTCAGCGGCATCTGCGGCGACGGATTGGTGATGACGGACTTTGCATCCATCACATAGGTGAAACGCCGCGCCTTGCCGTTCTCGAGAAGGTCGGTGTATTTCGAGGTCTCTTCGCGGTGATGCCAGGGCTCGTCCCCGAGCTCGATCCGGCGCAGCCATTTCACCCACATATTGGCTTCCCAGCCGGGAATGACCGCGCGCACCGGATAGCCGTTTTCCGGATACAGCATCTCGCCATTCATGCGATAGGCGATCAGCACGTCGTCGAGCGCCTTGGCGAGCGGCAGCGAGCGGGTCATCGCAGCGGAATCGCCACCCTCCAGCAGCAGCCATTTCGCATTCGACCGGACGCCCGCTTCGTTCAGCAAGGTCTTCAGCGGCACCCCGGTATACATCACGGAGTGCACCATGCCGTGCGTGTACTGGCAGCCATTGAGCTGGGCGCCGCGCCATTCCATGCCCGAATTCGCCGCGCACTCGCAGAAATAGGCGCGGTTCACGCGCGGCATGCGCCGGATGTCGTCGAGGGTGAAGATCAGCGGCTTGTCGACGAGCCCGTGCAGGATCAGACGGTAATCGGCGGGATCGACCTCGGCGATGCCGGAATGATGCCGCTCGAAGCACAGGCCGTTCGGCGTGATCGGTCCGTCGAGCGCATGCAGCGGCGTGAAGCTGACCGAGCTTTCGCGCGAGGCCGTGAGCCACTCGACGTCGCGGCGAATGATGCCCTTCTCGAATTCCGACGGCTTGCCATAGCCGCGCACGGCCACGCCTTCGCCGAGATTGCGGGTCCAGTCCGGGACATTGGGCGGCTGGTTTGCAGGGTTGCCAGGAGGGGTTCCTTGCGGCGTGCCGGCGCTGGCGCCGCCGGCGGCAATGACACCGCCCGCGGCGAGGCCGCTGCGCAAGAAGCCGCGGCGTGAGGTGAGGCCCTTTGGATCCTTCATGCGATGCCTCCGGTCCGGTACAATTTCATCAATGCGTATGTGTGCATATGTGTGACCAAATTTTTTTTACACTCCGACGACCCGCACATTCGTCAGCTCCTTCGGAGCGACGATCTTCTTCTTTGCGAGGTGGCGCATCACCACGTCCCAGATCGGCGGGCCTTCGGTGCCTTCGTTGACGCTGGCCCAGCCGGCGACGGTATAGTCTCGGCCGGTCTCGATCGGCTTGCCGGTACGGACCAGGCTCATGTCGGAGATGCGCTGGCCGCCGGGCTTGCTCACATCGATGGTGTAGGACATGCCCCCGACGCGGACCATGTCGCCGCCCTGCTGATAATAGGGATCGGGATAGAACAGGTTGTCGGCCACATCCTCCAGGATTTCCTTCAGCCGCGCGCCGGTCATGGTCATGCGATAGGCGTTCGGATAGGTGATGGCGGTGGCGTTGTAGACATCCTCGCGCGTGATGTCCTGACCCGGCAGCAGCGAGTTGCCCCAGCGGAAGCCCGGCGACAGCGCGATCTCCGCGTCACGTTCCGAGAGCAGCGCGTCGCAGATCACGTCGTCCAGCGTGCCGTTGAAATTGCCGCGCCGGTAGAGGAGCGTGTCGGTGCGCGCGACGCTCTCGCCCAGCATCTTCTCGTGCGGCTTGCGGATGGTGTCGATCTTCGCGGCCATTTCGGCGTCGGACGTGATCACGTCGGAAAAGACCGGGATCAGTTTGAACCGGTATCCCTTGACCTCGCCGCCCTGCACATTGAGGTCGAGCCGCGACACGAACTTGCCATGGCTGCCGGACGCGACCAGCAGCGTCCTGCCGACCTTCACGACGTCGGGGAGGGCGTCATGGGTGTGTGCGGTCAGGATCACGTCGATGCCGGACACCCGCGACGCGAGCTTGCGGTCGACGTCGAAGCCGTTATGCGACAGCAGCACCACGAGCTGTGCGCCATCCTTGCGGACCTTCTCGACATTGGCACGCAGGTCGTCCTCGCGAATGCCGAACGACCAGTTCGGGATCATCCAGCGCGGATTGGCGATCGGCGTATAGGGAAAGGCCTGGCCGATCACCGCGATCTTGACGCCGCCGCGTTCATACATCGCCGACGGCTTGAACGCAGGCTCGTCCCATTCGGTATCGCGCATGTTCTGCGCCAGAAACGGAAAGCCGAGACCGTCCACCATCTCCTTGACGCGGTCGGTGCCGAGGGTGAATTCCCAATGGCCGGTCATCGCGTCGGGCTTCAGGAGTGCCATGCAGTCGACCATGTCCTGGCCCTTGGACTGCAGCGCCGTGTAGCTGTTCTGCCAGGTATCGCCGCCGTCGAGCAGCAGCACGCGGTCGCCGCGTTCGGCCCGGATCGACTTGATCACGGTGGCGATGCGGTCAAGTCCGCCGAGCCTGCCATAGCTCCTGGCCAGCGCCGAAAAATCCTCCGACGTCAGCGCATAGGCTTCAGGCGTGCCGGGTGCGATCTTGTAATAGTCCAGAAACGCCTTGCCGGTGATGTGCGGTACGAGGCCCTTCGCTTCACCGGTGCCCAGATTGATCGAGGGTTCCCGGAAATACACCGGGCGAAGCTGAGCGTGGATGTCGGCAATGTGCACCAGCGTGACGTTGCCGCGTGGCTCGAATGCCAACAGGTCGGCCTGCGTCAGCCGCTGCTGAGCGAGGGCGGAGCTCCAGCCGGCCGGAAGAATCGCGGCGGTGGCGGCAGCCAGTTGAAGGAAATCGCGCCTTGAAAACATGCACGCCTCTTCCGTTCCCGGTCTTTGCCGGGCTTCGAAACCGTCACAAAGGTCCGGGCCGCGAGGCGCAGACCGTCCTGTCAGATGACCTTGATGCTGTCTTCGCCAACGATCTTTGAGCCGTCGTCGTCGATCCAGGTCAGGACCACAGGCCCGGACTCCATCGCCTTGAACTTAAACTGGATATAGGGGTTCGCCGAGATCGCCGGCTCGAATTCCGCAGAGAACACTTCCTTGCCGTTCACCGTGGCTACAAACTTGTTGAGGATCTTGCGTGGAATCACCTTGCCGTCGGCGCTCTTGCGCTGGCCGGTTTCCATGATGTGCGAAACGAGCGCCTTGACCTCGACGATGTCGCCTTTCTTGGCTTCCTTCTTGTCGAGCTTGATGCGCGGCTTTGGCGTGGACATTGCAGTCTCCTGAACCTGATGTTGCGGCTTTCAGCGTGGCGAAATCAGCCGCCGCAGCCGCCGATCGTGACCTTTACCTGTTTCTTCGCGGTGTAGAATTTGCCGTCCTTGGTCTTGGCGATCGCGACGATATTCTGCGTGCCTGCAAGGCGGATGCGGGTATTGGCTTCGGCAACACCGCTCGCGGGCGTGAAATGGAAGGTCGCGACGCCGGCATTCGGATTGCCGTCGGCCAGAACGATGACTTCGCTGACATAATCAGAGTCGGTCATCGGGCTTTCGACCGAAACGGTGATCGGCACCGTATTTCCATTCTCGGCGATTTCCGGCAGGTCCAGCTTGACCTTGCCTTCGACCGGCGCGGTTCCGCCGGTGAATTTCTTGGCCATCTCATCAAGGTTGTTTGCGGCGAGTGCCGGCGTGACCGCCTGGCCCAGGGCAGTGGCTGCGAGCGCTGCGGCGCCCAGCAAGAAAGTCTGCCGGCGCGTGATCATCATCGTCATCTCAATCCTCTCCTGAACGCGTCGCTTCAATCTGGCGATGCGGGTCCGTACTTCAATGATGGCGCTGGATTCGCACGACAGAAGCCCGGCAACAAGCGCGCCGATTGCCTCACGTTTCCTCGCCTTGGTCCGCTTATAGCACGGAACATATTCATTACGTTGAAAGTGTTTACTGAATCCAGGGACAATGCGCAATCCTTTTTCTCTTCCGCAGCGCACAATGAGCAAAAGCTTCTCATGCGGAAAAATGCATGTATTGTTTCTCTAAACGGCCACTTGATCTTCAAGGCCGATGCTTCGTACAGCCATGTCGAAGCGATAAAACGAAGCGGGAGGGAACGCGCGTGAAATTCCGAACAGCTTTGGTCACAGCCGTTTGTATTGGGGCATTGAGTGCAATCGGTGTCGCGGTTGCGCAGGATGCCGATACCGAGAAGGGCATCGAGCGCTACCGGCAGATGCTGCGCGAGGATCCCTGGAGCAACCCGGGTCTGCTCGATTCCGACCGCGGCGAGGCGCTGTGGAAAACACCACGCGGTCCGAAGAATGTCACGCTCGAACAATGCGACCTCGGCAAGGGTCCCGGAAAAGTGGAGGGCGCATTCGCCGAATTGCCGCGCTACTTCAAGGATGCGGACCGCGTGATGGACGTGGAGACGCGGCTGCTCTGGTGCATGGAGAAACTGCAGGGTTTCAACCCGGCCGACATCGTGAAGCGCCCGCATCCGGGCGGCGGCCAGCCGGTAAAGGAACTGGGTGCCATTGCAACATGGGTCGCCAACCAGTCATCAGGACAGAAATACGCAGCCAAGCTCGATCTGCCAAAGGAGAAGGAGGTCCTGGCGCTGGGTGAGGACCTGTTCTTCCGGCGTTCCGGACCGTTCGATTTTTCCTGCGCGACCTGCCACGCGGCGGAGGGATTGCGCATCCGCCTGCAGGGGCTGCCATATCTCGCGGATACCAAGGAGGCCCGAAAAGTCGTCGGTGAATGGCCTGCCTATCGCGTTTCCAGCACGCATGTGATGACCATGCAGCACCGCCTCTATGACTGTTACTGGCAGATGCGGATGCCTCAATTGCAGATGGGTACCGACGCGAGCGTCGCGCTCGTCGCCTATCTCACCAAGAAGGCCGAAGGCGGCGAGATTGCCGCACCCGGTCTGAAGCGTTGAACGAAGGGAGAAAAACCATGAACAAGCTTCCTTTCGTTGTTGTCGCCTGCGCCGCGGCAGCGATTGCCGGGTCGGCGGCCTTCGCCCAGCAACAGTCGACGGTGCCGCCCGGCGTTGCCGACGCCGCCATCAAGGCCGCGTTTCCTGGCGCACCAGAACAGTTCATCCCGCGGCTGTCGCAGGATGAAACCATGAAGCAATGCTCGGCGACGCGGAACGAGCCACCGAAGGCGGTCGCCGAGGAAATCCAGAAGCGCGAAAAGGCGACCATCGAATATCCCGCCGACGGCAAGTTCATCGGTGACTGGAAAAAGGGCGAGGCGCTGGCGCAAAGCGGTTATGGCATGCGTTTCAGCGATTATCCTGCGCGCCGGGTCAATGGCGGCAATTGCTATGCCTGCCATCAGATCTCAAAGCAGGAGGTCAGTTACGGCACGCTCGGACCGAGCCTGTTCCAGTACGGCAAGCTGCGCGATTTCAAGGACGCAGAGGTGAAAGCGACCTACGAGAAAATTTATAACTCTCACGCGGCGCTTCCGTGTTCGAATATGCCACGCTTCGGCTCGAATAAGGTATTGACCATCGAGCAGATCAAGGATGCTGTTGCGCTCCTGATGAGCCCCGACAGCCCTGTTAACAAGGACTGAAGGCTCGCGCGATTTCATCAGGGCCGGTGCGATTGTCGTGCCGGTCCTTTTCCACGGAGGCATGACATGACCTCGTCGAAGACCAGCCGGCGTGGTTTCATCGGTGCGCTTGCGATGTCCGGCGCCGCGATCGGCGCGTCGCGCGTGTCGGCCGCGCCCGCAAAACTCAACCTGGGCGACATCAAGAAGGACACCGATATCGCCTGCCTCTATCACTGCGATTTCGGCGATGTCGGGCGCTTCTCGCAGATGCTGACCAACATGAACAATCACCTTTCGGCCTACGAGTTCGACTCGCTGCGGGTGAAGCTCGTGATCGTCGCGCACGGAGCCGGCATCAAGTTCTTTCTCGCCGACCGGTCCGGCACGCCGTGGGAGAATGACAAGATCGACGACGAGATCTACAAGCGCTTCATCGGCCTCACCAAGTTCGGGGTCGAGGCCTATCTGTGCGAGATTACCTACAAGCGCCAGAAGATCGACATGGCCAAGACGCGCGACGGCGCGTACCTGAAATTCGTGCCCTCCGGCGTGGCGACGGTGGCGGAACTGCAGGGCAAGGGCTTCGCCTATCTGAAGGTGGGGTGAGGCTCATTCCGGGACGCGTACAAGACCCGGTCCGGATAACCCGCCTCAGCTATTGGCCTTCAGATAGTCCAGCAGGCTCATCTTCTCGTAGCCGCGTTCGGCCACGAAACGGAACATCGCGGCGAACGGCTTCGGCTCCATATAGCCCTGCCAGCGCGCCACCTCGCGCGCTTGCGGCGCCTTCTGCGCCAGCCCCTCGACGCTGTCCGGGAAGAACTGGAAGGTGGGCGTGGCCCGCACCCCGTATTTTCGGGCGAACGCCTTTTCCGGCAGCCGCTCGCCGTCAAGATCGGTCACTTCGCGTGAGCCGATGAAGTTGAGTTGCAAGAGCTCGAACCGGTCCTTGATGAAGCGCTCGATCGCCGGATCGGCCAGATTGACCTCGTGGATTTTCTTGCAATAGGGGCAGCCTTTCAGCTCCCACATGATGACCAGTCGCTTGCCCTTGTCCTTTGCCTCTTTGAGATCGTCGTTCAGGTCGAGCAGGCTTTCGAGAAACCATGGCCTGGTATAGAGGCCGTCGTCGTTCATTTTCAGCATCGAGGCGCCCGCGGGCAGGGGGGCAAGCAGCGCCGCGGCGGCTGCAAGCAGGCTTCGGCGGGACAGGCGCGATTGCGTGGCGGTGACATTCATGATCATGCAACTATATGCCAACCATCACCTGGCTGCAAAGGAGCGGACATTGCGAACGCTGAGGGGCTTCATTGCCATCCTTGCATTGCTTGGCGCCGTCGCCCCGGCGCTGTCGGCCGAACTCGTCATGTATCGCCGCGCCGGCTGCCCTTATTGTCTGGCCTGGGACCGCGAGATCGGACCGATCTATCCCAAGACGGAGATCGCAAGAAAGGCCCCGCTGCGGCATGTGCATCTCGATCGCGGCAAGGACAATTCGGTCGAGCTCAAGAGCCCAATCCGCTTCACGCCGACCTTCGTCGTCGTCGAGGATGGCAGGGAGAAGGCGCGCATCGAGGGCTATCCGGGCGAATTCTTTTTTTGGGGCCTTTTGGAAAAGCTTTTGCTCTAGCGCCGAGCCAATTTGAAAGTTCCATCCCTTTCAAATACTTGCACGATAGCGCATGTATGGAGGCATCCGTTACCGGAGCGACCCCATGGTGACCGCGCTGGCGCGCAAGCCCAAAAAGCCCGACCTCGACATGGAAGACCTGCTGCAGAACGCGCAGGCCGCGAGCGATTTTCTGAAGGCGCTTTCGCATGAATCGCGGCTGGTGATCCTGTGCCTTCTGATCGAGGGCGAAAAATCGGTGACCGAGATCGAGCAGTTGCTCAAGCTGCGGCAACCCGCAGTGTCGCAGCAACTGGCGCGGTTGCGCGCCGACGATCTGGTCGAGACCCGCCGTGACGGCAAGAACATCTACTACTCGCTGGCGCGTCCCGAGGTCCGGCAGGTGATCGAAGCCCTGCATGCCGCGTTCTGCGCCCCGCAGATTCGCTGATTTTGGGTGCGATAATGTTCGATGATCTTTCGCTCAATCTCGTTCGCTTCCTGCTCGGTCTCGGGCTTGGCGCCGCGTTCGGATTCGTCGCGCGGCGCGGCCGATTCTGTACCCTCGGCGCGATCGAGGATTCGGTCTATGCCAATGACACCCGGCGGCTGCGCACCTGGCTGCTCGCGATCGGCGTCGCGATCGTCGGCGTGCACCTCCTCGAAGGGTTCGGCGAACTCGACCTCACCAAGTCGATCTATACCGGCTCGCGGCTCGAACTCGGTGCGCTGATCGTCGGCGGTCTGATTTTCGGTTTCGGAATGGCGCTGAACGGCACCTGCGGCATGGGCACGCTTCGCCAGATCGGCGGCGGCGATTTGCGGGCGGTCATCACCTTTCTGGTGATCGGCGTCACCGCCATGATGACGATGCGCGGTCTGACGGGCGTCGCGCGCATTGCGGTCACCGATCCGCTGGGGGTCAATCTCGGTGCGTCGGCGACACAGCGGCTGCCGTTGCTTGCCGGGCTGAGCGGGCAGGGGGCAACCGTCGCGGCCGTCGTCATCGGTCTGGCGATCGCAGCGTTCGCTTTCGCCCATCGCGGCTTCCGCGCCACGCCGCGTTTCGCGATCACCGGTGTGCTGATTGGACTGATTGTGGTCGGCGGCTGGTGGGCGACCGGGATCGTCGGCTACGACTCGTTCGATACCCGCCGGATCGAATCTTTCACCTTCGTGGGTCCGCTCGGGGAGACGCTGCTTTACGGCATGCTGTCGACCGCCCTGTCGGTCGATTTCCCGATCGGGGCGGTCATCGGCTTTGTTGCCGGCGCGTATATGGCCGCGGTCACCGATGGCACCTTCCGCTGGCAGATTCCGGCGAGCGCAGCGGAGTTCAAACGCCGGCTGGCCGGCGCGTTCATGATGGGCTTCGGCGGCATCACCGCGCTGGGCTGCACCATCGGGCAGGGCGTCACCGGCGTCTCGACACTTTCGGTCGGTTCGATGATCGCGATCGTGTCGATCGTGGCCGGCGGCCGGCTCGGCCTGTGGTGGATCGTGGAGCGCGGCCAGCGGACCGCGCGGCCTGCCATCGGTGCTGCCATGCCTGCAGCGGCCGGCAATGTCCGCATGACGCGCGTGAGCTGTACCGAACCATGATACAGCGCCGCAGTCTGAAATCCCGCCTCACCGATTTTGACCGGCCAAACCTTTAGAAAATGTCACGCTGCGCGATCCTGCGCGGCGTTGACACGTTGCGGGCGCTAACGAACAATAACCGCCAATCGAAATGCGTGTCCGCCATGCGGTACACGGCATTTCGGCTGCGCTCGCAGAACACACAAGAACAACTCATCGGGAGGATTGCAATGACCGACAAGACCACGCGCCTTAGCGCGCGCCAAAGTTCGAGCCCTGGCATCGACCGGCGCACGCTGTTGAAATTGTCCGCCGCCGGCAGCGCGGCGCTCGTATCCAGCGGCGTCTACATGCCGGCGATCGCGCAGCAGAAGCCGATCAAGGTCGGCTTCGTGTCGCCGCAGACCGGACCGCTCGCCGCTTTTGCCGAAGCCGACAATTTCGTGCTGGGTCAGGTGCGCGAAGCCACCAAGGGTGGCATCAAGTCCGGCAGTTCGACGCGGCCGCTCGAAATCATCGTCAAGGACAGCCAGTCCAATCCGAACCGCGCCGCCGACGTCGCGCGGGAACTGATCACCCGCGACGAGATCGACCTGATGCTGGTCGCCAACACGCCCGAGACCACCAATCCGGTGGCAACCCAGTGCGAAATCGAGGAGGTGCCCTGCGTCTCCAACAATTGCCCGTGGCAGCCCTGGTTCATCGGGCGGCAGGGCAATCCGGGCGATCCGAAAACCTGGAAGCCGTTCAATTACACCTACCATTATTTCTGGGGTCTGGAGGACGTCATCGCCGTCTTCACCAACATGTGGAGCCAGCTCGACACCAACAAGATCGTCGGCGGGCTGTTCCCGAACGACGCCGACGGCAACGCCTGGGGCGACAAGGTGGTCGGTCTGCCGCCGGCGCTCGAAAAGGCCGGCTTCAAGCTGTTCGATCCCGGCCGCTACCAGAATCTCACCGACAATTTCTCCGCGCAGATCGCGGCGTTCAAGGGAGCGAACGCGCAGATCCTGACCGGTGTCGTGCTGCCGCCGGATTTCACCACCTTCTGGAAACAGTCGATGCAGCAGGGTTTCCGGCCGAAGGCGGCCTCGGTCGGCAAGGCCATTCTGTTCCCGGTTGCGGTCGAGGCGCTCGGCAAGGATGGCAACAACCTGTCTTCGGAAGTCTGGTGGACGCCCAGTCATCCGTTTAAGTCGTCGCTGAACGGCATGACCGCGAAGCAGCTTGGCGACGCCTATGAGCAGCATTCCAAGAAGCAATGGACCCAGCCGATCGGCTTCATTCATTCGCTGTTCGAAGTCGGCCTCGATGTCATCAAGCGATCCGCCGACATCAGCGACAACAAGGCGACAGTGGATGCGATCCAGAAGACCAATCTGGAGACGGTCGCAGGCCCGGTGCGCTGGGACGGCAAGGGCGTGCCACCCTTTGCGGCCAAGAACGTCACCAAGACCCCGCTGGTGGGCGGCCAGTGGCGTCTCAAGGACGGCAACAAGTATGAGATCGTGATCACCGACAACCGCACCGCGCCGAATATTCCGGTCGGCGGCAAGATGGAGCCGATCAGCTGAGCCGACGCTTGATCCGACGAGCACGGGGGCCGGGATCATGCCCGGCCCTTGTCTTTTCAACGCTGACGCTGTGTATCCCCGTGTATGCTGCTTGAACTTCAGGGCGTCTCGAAATCCTTCGGCTCGGTCGTGGCCGCCGAAAACGTCGACCTGTCGGTGGCGGCGGGCGAGGCGCTCGGGATCGTGGGCCCGAACGGAGCCGGCAAGACCACGCTGTTCAACCTGATCGCGGGAGGGGTTTCGCCGGATGCCGGCACCATCCGCCTCGACGGCAAGGACATCACCCGCAGCCGCCCGCATCAGCGCTGCCTCGCCGGTATCGGGCGCTCCTACCAGATCCCGCAGCCGTTCGAGAACCTGACCGTGTTCGAAAATCTGCTGGTCGGCGCCGTCTATGGCCGGGGCCGCAATGAGCGCGACGTGACCGCTGCGTGCGGCGACATCCTCGAGCGCACCCACCTGCTGCCGCGCGCCAATGTACCGGCCGGCTCACTCACCCTTCTCGAGCGCAAGCGGCTGGAAATGGCGCGCGCGCTTGCAACCGGGCCACGGCTGCTGCTGCTCGACGAGATCGCGGGTGGGCTGACCGAAGGCGAATGCCTGGAACTCGTCGGCACCATCCAGAGCATTCATGCCGGTGGCACCACCATCGTGTGGATCGAGCATGTCGTGCATGCGCTGCTTGCCGTGGTCGGGCGGTTGATGGTGCTGAATTTCGGCCGCAAGATCGCGCAGGGCCATCCGCGCACGGTCATGAATTCACCCGAGGTGCGGCAAATCTATATGGGCATCGAAGCGTAATGGCGCTGCTCGAAACCCGCACCCTGAAATCGTTCTATGGCGACTTTCAGGCGCTGTACGGCATCGACACCTTCCTCGAGCAGAGCGAGACCGTTGCGATCATCGGCGCCAATGGCGCCGGCAAATCGACCTATCTGAAATCGATCGCAGGACTCATTCGCAATGATCCCGGCAGCGTGATGTTCGATGGCCAGCCGATCGGCGCAATGCCCGCGGCATTGGTGATGAAGCTCGGCATATCGCTGGTGCCCGAGGGCCGGCGGCTGTTTCCCTCGCTTTCGGTGGAGGAAAATCTGCTGATCGGCCGGTACGGGCGGCAGGCGCCGGGCCAGTGGACGCTCGAGGAAATCTACCGGCTGTTTCCGGTCCTTCGCGAGCGGCGCCATGCCGCGAGCACGACCCTGTCGGGCGGACAGCAGCAGATGGCGGCGATTGGCCGCGCGCTCATTTCCAATCCGCGTGTGCTGCTGTGCGACGAAATCAGCCTGGGGCTTGCTCCGATCGTTATCCGCGACATCTACGCGGCACTGCCGCGGATCAAGGAGAGCGGTACCAGCGTCGTCATCGTCGAGCAGGACATTGTGCAGGCGCTGCAGGTCGCCGACCGTGTCTATTGCTTCCAGGAAGGCCGGCTCTCGCTCAGCGGGCGCCCGCGCGAATTGTCGCGCGCGCAAATCCACAACGCCTATTTCGGATCGTGAAGGAACGAGCCGATGGCGGAATGGATCAACACCATCATCCAGGGCATCCTGCTCGGCGGCCTGTACGCACTATTTGCGGCCGGGCTGTCGCTGATCTTCGGGATCATGCGGCTGGTCAATCTCGCGCATGGCGATCTGATCGTGCTTGCTGCCTTCACGATCCTCGCCTTCTCGGCCTGGCTGGGCATCGGTCCGTTCGCGGCGCTTCTGTTCGCGATTCCGCTGATGTTCGCGGCCGGTTTTGCGCTTCAGCATCTGCTGCTGAACCGCACGCTCGGGCGCGATCTGCTGCCGCCGCTGCTCGTGACATTCGGACTCTCCATCATCATCCAGAACGGGCTGATGGAAGGCTTCTCCGCCGACAGCCAGTTGCTGCGCTCCGGCGCGATCGGCACGGCCTCGATCTCGCTCGGAGGAGGGGTTGCGTTCGGCGTGTTGCCGCTCATTACGTTCCTGTCGGCGATTGTCGTGATCCTCGCCCTGAACCTCCTCTTCTACCGTACCCAGCTCGGCCGCGCCTTCCGCGCCACGTCGGACGACCTGGAAATCGCGCAGGTCATGGGCATCGACCACAAACGAATCTTTGCGGTGGCGATGGGGATCGCGATGATCGTGGTCACCATCGCCGCGCTCTATCTCGGCATGCGCGCGAATTTCGATCCGACCATCGGGCCCGCGCGGCTGCTCTATGCATTCGAAGCGGTCATCATCGGCGGGCTCGGAAGCCTGTGGGGGACGCTCATCGGCGGCATGATCATCGGGCTCGCGCAAACCATCGGCGCCGCCATCAATCCGGAGTGGCAAATCCTGTCGGGTCACATCGCCTTCCTGATCGTGCTCGTTCTCAGGCCGCGCGGATTGTTCCCGCGCGCCTTCGATTGAAGGCGCGTCATGGATCTGTTCTGGCAGGTTGCGGCGTGGCAGCAGAACAAGGACGACAAGGGCAGACGCTCGCCCGAGCCGGCGCCGATCAAGCGCAACTATGCGAGCCGGATCGGCGCAGGTTACGGCCGTCTGCTGGCCGCGTTCGGAGCCGGGCTGATTAGTCTCCTGATCGTGCTGCCCGCTTTTGCCAGCCGCAACCTGATCCAGGACCTGATCTTCATCTTCTACATGCTGGCGCTGGCGCAATACTGGAATTTGCTCGCGGGCTATGCCGGGCTTGTTTCGGTCGGCCAGCAGGCATTCGTCGGACTGGGTGCCTATCTGTTGTTCGCGTTGACGATTTTCACCGGCATGGACCCGATCCTGGCGATCATTCTCGCCGGTGCGTTCGCGGGATTATGCGCGGTGCCGACCGCGTTCGTGGTGTTCCGCCTGCGTGGGGCCTATTTTGCCATCGGCACCTGGGTGGTGGCCGAGGTCTACCGGCTGGTATTCGCCCAGTTCAAATCGCTGGGTGGCGGGACCGGCACTTCGCTGCCCCCATCCGTCACCAACAGCGTGTTCGGCATTGAATGGGTGAGAACCGCGTTCGACGTGCGCACGCCGGCGGCGCGCGACATCATCACCTACTGGATCGCACTCGCGCTGGTCGCGGGCACCGTGTTCGCGGTCTACTGGATCCTGCGGTCGCGGCGCGGACTCGCGCTGGCCGCGATTCGCGATTCGGAGGTGGCGGCGGAAAGCGTGGGCGTCGACAATTTTCGTACGAAGTTCTGGGTTTATGTGTTCGCCGCCATCGGCACCGGGATGGTCGGCGCGCTGATCTACCTGCAGAAGGCGCGGGTCTCGCCGGATGCCGCCTTCTCCGTGCTGGACTGGACCGCCTACGTCGTCTTCATTGTGGTGATCGGCGGCATCGGGACGATCGAGGGGCCGATCATCGGCGTCATCATCTTCTATCTGATGCAGACCTACCTCTCGAGCTACGGCACCTGGTACCTGATCCTGCTCGGCGCGCTTGCGATCGTGATCATGCTGTTCGCACCCAAGGGAATCTGGGGCTACATCTCCGACAGGTGGGGACTGGTGCTGTTTCCGGTGCGGCGCACACTGACGGTTACGACGCTGGGAGAGGCGCCGAAAACCGGTGCAAGGCCGCCGTCCCTGATCGACGCCTTGCGTCGGGACGTCTAGATTCGCACCGCCTCAACAACGGGGCAAAGGAGGCTTCTCCATGGAACAGATTTTGATCAATCTCGTCGCTGGAGCGCTTGGTGGCGCGGGTGCTGGCAAGGCCGCGCCGCAATTCGATCTCGGCATGATCGGCAACCTCATCGCAGGTGCGGTCGGTGGCGGGGTTCTGGGCCAGGTTGTGACATTGCTGCTGCCGTCGGTCATGGCGGCTGCTCAGGCAGGAAACCTCAGCGTCGGCGGCATCGTCTCGCACGTGATCGCAGGCGGGGCCGGTGGCGCGATCCTGACCGCCATCGTCGGCGCGATCAAGAACAAGGCCGCGGCCTGAAGACCGGCACCCGCGCCCGCCGCGAGCAACGGCGCGGGTTTTCCGGCGTCCTCAGCGCAGATAGGACAACAAGGCCGGCAGCAAATAAACCGCTCCGAGCGTCGCGAAAACGCCCAGCGCCGCAATGGCGAGAATGCCAAGCAATACGAAGCGCCGCCAACCTTCCGGCACCGGCTTGAGCGGTGCGCGCTTTGGTGGGTCGCGTTCGGCCAAACCTGACACGTCTCAACCCGTCCGCTTTTTGGGGGTCCTGGCGGAAGGGGTGGGATTCGAACCCACGGTGAGCTTGCACCCACGGCGGTTTTCAAGACCGCTGCCTTAAACCACTCGGCCACCCTTCCGAGGCTGGCAGTCTCAGTCGCTTAGCTGATTGTCCCAAGGGAACAAAGCAGCATTTCCGCCAAGATTGCCACCGAAATCCGGTAGCTATTCGGCTTCGGCCGAAAATGCCAGCTTCATGATCGCCGCGGCGCGGGAGCGGTATTCGGGCCGGTCCGAGCAGTGACGCGCATTCCCGCTGGCCGCCGTCAATCCGCGCGGAGGGCGGGGGCCGCAAACATCATGTGGGTGCGTGGCCGGTCCGACGAATGTCACAAGACGGCGATGACTGTCCCGTGACACATGCTATTATGGTCACAGCCCGACCATGAAAGGGAGTGTGCGATGAATGTGGCGATGGGACTGAACCAGCAGGAAGAGGACATGCTCGGCTTCGAGGTCTCCGACGACGTGCTGGAAAGCGCCGCCGGTAGCGAAACAGCGGTGCATTACACGCTTAGCTACTGCACCTCCGTGCAGTTTTGCCCGGCATGGTGATCTAGTCCGGAATGTTCCCGACTGAGGCCGTTTTCCGAAAAACTCGGAGACGGCGTCGTCGCCGCCACGGCCGGTGGATTTCGTGTCGCAGCCGCACGCCACCGCTCCGGGACGCGCAAGTTTGCGCTTGGCGGCCGACGTAAACTGCCCGGTGACGCCGTCTCTATTTCTTTGGCCAATAGCCGATGCTGAGCAGGTAGGAGCCATATTCCCAAATCAGCTCCACGATCTGGTTTTCGGCGTCGGTATCCAGTTCCCAGCTGTGCTTGTGGGCCTCGCTCGTAATCTCGCTGCCGATCTTCAGCGTCGGGGAGAGCAACAGTTTCGGGACGCAGGAACGCAGTTCGCGCAGCGACGAATTGAAAAGCTTCCGGTCTTCGGTCCAGTGGCAGATGAGTTGATAATTGAATTCGTTTGCCGTGATTTCTCCGGAAGCCAGCACGCAGCCATGCGTCTCAAGCTTGTTGCTCGCCGCCCAGAACCCGTTCTTGTCGGGCTGCCCGCGCCGGTTCGCAATGAATTGCCGGGGCGGCCCGGTCAGATAGTCCTTCACCAGTTCGCAGGCCGATGCCGCTTTGCCCGGTGCGACAGAGACGGTCAGCGCCGAGATGAAAGCTGCGACATGCAGCATCGCGATCCGAAGCAACCAGGGCAAAGCGCCGCCCACACGTTCGCCTGCCTGGGGCCACAACCCCTGGCCCATCCGCCAGCTTGCCAGACAATCAGCGCGGCGACGACGCGGGTACATAGTGTTGCTACGGCGTGCCGGCGTCGTTGCCGGTAGCGGGCTTCGGACGGGACGCCTTCAAGGCGAGCCGCACCGCGGCCTCGGTGTGACCGATGTCTCCGCCGCGGAGCGCTGCATCCATGATCCGCGCGGCGGCCACGCGCGATGACGGCGCCGCCGGAATTTCGAGGATTCGCTCCGCAGCCTGTTTCAGCGTGAACAGCACCGTTCCATCATTGAGCCGGATCGGCCGAACGAACAGCCGCGACCAGTTCGGACTGTTGCGAAGCCGGCTTTCCCGAAGTGACTCTTTGGCGGGGGGGATGGGACCGGGCATTGCAAAACCGTGGTGACACCAGACAAATCCAATCTAGCACGTGCTCCCGGGTTGCGCGCAATTGCACGTGAGGGATGTGGAAAAATAGGCCGGGGCCAGTCTGCAACCGGCCGCGCCGAGCCGAGCCGGAAACAAAAAGGCGGCCGGCGGGGCGGGGCCGTGCCGTCATAAGATACCGTGCGCACATCGTGCGTTAACCATCGGAACACTCTGCCCATTTGCGTGGCGGGCGGGTCACGCTATGGTGAATCCGGGGAGGGGCCATGGCCCCTGACACGTCAATTGGGGACGGGATGCCGTCGTTTCGGGGGAACCGTGCGATCGGGGGCGTGGCCGCGATGGTCGCGGCGCTTGCGCTGGCAAGCTGCGCCTCGTCCGACAAATTTGCGCGAAAGGTCGATCCGAAATACGGCGTTGCCTCCAGTCCGCGCGTGGTGGAGCTCGGTGAGCGCGTACCGAAAGGCGGCGGGGTGTATCGCGTGGGCAAGCCGTATGTGGTGGCGGGCCGCACCTTCGTACCCGAGGAGAATACGAGCTATCGGTCGGAAGGCCTCGCGTCCTGGTATGGGCGCGATTTTCATGGGCGGTTGACCGCCAATGGCGAAGTCTTCGACATGGAATCGATCACCGCGGCACATCCGACGCTGCCGATGCCGTCCTATGTGCGGGTCACCAATCTCGCCAACCGGCGCTCGCTGATCGTTCGCGTCAACGACCGTGGACCCTTTCACGGCAATCGCGTGATCGATCTGTCGCACAAGACCGCGCAACTGCTCGGTTTCAAGGACAATGGCGTTGCGCGTGTGCGGGTCGAATATATCGGACGCGCGGCGCTCGAAGGGTCCGACGACCGGAGGCTGGCGGCGACGCTGCGCCATGGCGAGCCCGCCCCGGCGCCGGTCCTTGTAGCCGCGGCCGGCAGGGCCCCGATCGCGCTGCCTGCCTTGCCGCGCGGTGTTGCGGTCGGCGGCCCGGTTCCGGTTCCGCCCGGCCGGCCATACAATCTCGGCGAGCCGGTCTCGCCGCGCCTGACCGACGTGACGGCGGCCGGACGGCCGGCCCGCGTTGCCGCCCGGCCGGTTTCCGCGGGCAAAGGCTTGCGCTATGATGCGCGGGCCGGATTCATGAGCGGACGCGGCCTCTACTAGCGGCGCGTTGCGAACCCGGCTTCACCAGGGGGCGTCGCTCGCGCGATTTCCGCGCAAAACGTGGTGTTTTCCGTACGATGAACCTGTTGACCCGACGCGCCATCGGCGCCCTTGCCGCATTTTCAGTTCTCGGCGCCGCAATCGGCGGAGCGCATGCCGCGCCGGCGACGATTGCCGGCGGCAAGGCCAAGGATGAGGGCTTTCAGACTGCGGCTCCGACCGCGATCCTGATCGAGGCCGAATCCGGCACCGTCTTGTTCGAGAAGAACGCCGACACCCTGGTGGCGCCTGCAAGTCTTGCCAAGCTGATGACGGCCGAGACGGTTTTCAACGAGATCAAGGAGGGCAACATCAGCCTCGATGAGGAATTCATCGTGAGCGAGAATGCCTGGCGCCGCGGTGGCGCTCCCTCCGGCGGCTCGACGATGTTTGCGCCGATCCATAGCCGCGCCAAGGTGTCCGACCTGCTGCAGGGCGCGATCATCCAGTCCGGCAACGACGCGTGTATCGCGCTCGCCGAGGGAATTGCCGGCAACGAGGACAGTTTCGCGCGCCTGATGAACGGACGCGCCCGCGAACTCGGCCTGACCGAGTCGAATTTCACCAACTCCACCGGACTTCCCGATCCGGAGCAGCGGGTCACCGTGCGCGAGCTTGCGAAACTCGCGCGGCATATCATCCACACCTATCCTGAGCTCTATAAGTGGTATGGCGAGCGGGAATTCACCTGGAACAAGATCCGGCAACTGAACCGCAACCCGCTGCTGACCATGAATATCGGCGCGGACGGCATGAAAACCGGTTTCACCAAGGAGGCGGGTTACGGCCTGGTGGGCTCGGCGGTGCAGAACGATCTGCGTCTGATCGTGGTGGTCAACGGCCTGAAATCGGCCAATGAACGTGCGGACGAAGCCCGACGCCTGCTGAATTTCGGGTTCAACGGCTTCGAGTCGCGGCTCCTGTTCGCTGAGGGTCAGCGGGTCGGAGAAGCGCGGGTGTTCGGTGGCGAGCATCGCTATGTCGCGCTCGAGTCTCAGGACAAGAAGCCGATCCGCCTGATGATCCCGAAGAATTCAACCGAGCGGATCCTGGCGCGGGTGGTTTATCGCGGTCCGGTGCAGGTACCGGTGTCCGAAGGTCAGCCGATCGGAACGCTGAAGGTCTGGCGCGGCGACAACGTCGCTCTTGAAACGCCGCTGCAGGCAGCCGAATCGGTGGAAGGTGGCTCGCTGCACAGGCGCGCCATGGACGCGCTGGCGGAACTGGTCGGCGGCTGGTTCCGGGCCGGGCTGGAGAAGCTGTGAGACCGGGACCCGGTCGGCGGAAACCACGAGCATGCGCGGAAAATTCATCACCTTTGAAGGCGGCGAGGGCACCGGCAAATCGACCCAGGCGCTGGCGCTGGCCGAGCGGCTGAAGGTGCTCGGGATCGCAGTGACGCTGACGCGCGAACCAGGCGGTTCGCCGGGCGCCGAAGTGATCCGGCATGTGCTGCTGTCGGGGGCTGCCAAGCCGCTCGGCGCGGAAGCCGAAGCCATTCTGTTTGCCGCCGCCCGAGAGGATCATCTCGGCTACACCATCAAGCCGGCGCTCGATCGCGGGCATTGGGTGGTCTGCGACCGTTTTGCCGATTCCACGCGCGTGTATCAGGGGGTGCTGGGACACGTCGACCCGCGTCTGATCAAGCGTCTGGAAAAGATCACGGTCGGGGACAACAAGCCTGACCTCACGCTCATCCTCGATGCGCCGGCCGAGACCGGACTTGCGCGCGCGCGGGCAAGGCGCGGCGACGGCGCGATCGACCGTTTCGAGAGTGAAGACATCGCCTTCCACGACCGGCTGCGCGAGGCCTACCGGCAACTCGCGGTCAGTGAACCGGACCGATGCGTCCTGATCGATGCCAGCGATGCGCCGGAACGCGTGACCGAACGCATCTGGTCGGCAGTGACGCGCAAGCTCGACCCCGCCACCGCACCGGTTGCGCTCGCGGAAACCGGGTCATGAGCCGCGCTGCTGCGGCCGCGGCCACCGGCGATGAGGGATTTCCGCATCCGAGACAGACGACCGTGCTGTTCGGTCACGAAGCGGCGGAGCGCAAGCTGCTCGATGCCTACAGGTCCGGGCGTATTCCGCATGCCTGGCTGATCGGGGGACCACCGGGCATCGGCAAGGCTACGCTCGCCTTTCGCATGGCGCGCTTCGTGCTCGCCCATCCCGACCCGGCATCGGTCCGCAACGCGACCTCGCTTGCGCTGTCTCAAGACGGCACCGCCGCGGGATTGGTTGCCGCGCAATCCCATCCCGACTTGCTGGTGCTGGAGCGTACGCTGGGCGATACCGGCAAGCTGCGCACCGTGATCCGCGTGGACGATGCCCGCAAGGTCGCGTCCTTTCTCGGCGCTACGGCGGGGCTTGGCGGCTGGCGGGTGGTGATCGTCGACGCGGTGGACGATCTCAATGCCGAAAGCGCCAATGCCTTGCTGAAGGGGCTGGAAGAACCGCCGGCCCGCACGCTATTTCTGCTGGTCAGTCACGCCGCAGGCTCGGTGCTGCCGACCATCCGTTCGCGCTGCCATCGGCTGATGCTGCGTCCGCTGGCGTCCGAAGACCTGGCACGCGCATTGGCTGCGGCAACGGGGGAGGAGCCCGATCAGGCGGTGGTCTCTGCCGGCGAGGGCAGTGTGAGCCGGGCGCTTGCCCTGTCTGACGGGCCAGCCTTCAAGCTGCGACAGCAGACCATGGCGCTGCTCGGGCGATTGCCTGCGACCGAAATGCGCCAGCTGCACACGCTTGCCGACAGCCTCGCGACCGCGGATGCGTGTGTCTTCGAGATCGTGCTCGACGCGCTGAATCACTGGCTCTCCGCGCGCCTCGAAGCGGTCGCGCCGGACCTCGCGCAAGCCGCCCGAGTGGCGGATATATGGGACGAACTGAACACGGCCGCACGTGAAGCCGATACGTACAATCTCGATCGAAAGCCGCTCATCTTCAAAGCCTTCGGCCGCCTTGCCGATGCCGCACGCGGCTGATAGCTGTTCCGCAAGCCCCTTCGTCGCCTGATCCTTCCGAATTTGAAAAGAACGACGCCCGATGCCGGCGAAGCCCCGCTACTACGTCACCACCGCGATTTCCTATCCGAATGGCGCGCCGCATATCGGTCACGCCTATGAGGCGATCGCGACCGATGCGATCGCGCGCTTCATGCGGCTCGACGGCTACGACGTCTATTTCCTGACCGGCACCGACGAGCACGGCCAGAAGATCCAGCAGACCGCGGCGCGCGAAGGGCTGACCGCGCGCGAGCTCGTCGAGCGCAACGTGCCGCGCTTCCAGGCCATGGTCGAGCGGATGAACTGCTCGAACGACGATTTCATCCGCACCACGCAGGATCGGCATCACGCTGCCTCGAAGGCGATCTGGGAGAAGATGGAGGCGAATGGCGATATCTATCTCGCCAAGTATGCGGGATGGTATTCGGTGCGCGACGAGCGCTATTTCGCAGAGGACGAGACCCGCCTGAACGAGCAGGGCACGCGGCTTGCGATCGAGACCGGCACCCCGGTCGAGTGGGTGGAGGAGGAGAGCTATTTCTTCCGGCTTTCCGCCTATCAGGACAGGCTGCTCGACCTCTACGCGAAGCACCCGGATTTCGTGCTGCCGAAGGAGCGGCTGAACGAGGTTGCAAGTTTCGTGAAGGGCGGCCTGCAGGACCTGTCGATCTCGCGCACCACCTTCGACTGGGGCGTGCGCGTGCCGGGCAACGACAAGCACATCATGTATGTGTGGGTCGATGCGCTTACGAATTACATCACCGCAATCGGCTATCCCGACGCCGACAGCGAGATGTTCCGCAAATACTGGCCGGCCGATCTGCACGTCATCGGCAAGGACATCGTGCGCTTCCACGCGGTCTATTGGCCGGCCTTCCTGATGTCGGCCGGAATTGCAGTACCGCGCCGCATCTTCAGCCACGGCTTCCTGTTCAACCGCGGGGAGAAAATGTCGAAGTCGACTGGCAATGTCGTTGACCCGTTCACGCTGGCCGACACCTTCGGCGTCGACCAGATCCGCTATTTCTTCCTGCGTGAAGTGCCGTTCGGTCAGGACGGCAATTACAGCTATGAGGCGATCGCAACCCGCATCAACGCGGAACTCGCAAACGACCTTGGCAATCTGGCGCAGCGCTCGCTGTCGATGATCGGAAAGCAATTGGGCGGCGTGATGCCGGAACCGGGTGAACTCTCCGCCGGTGACAAGGCAATCCTAGCCGAAGCCGATGGCATGATCGCCGGCGCGCGCGAGGCGATGAAGACGCAACAACTGCATCAGGTATTGAACCAGGTCTGGGCGGTGGTCGCCGACGCCAACCGCTATTTTGCCGCGGAGGCGCCGTGGGCCTTGGCCAAGACCGATCCGGCGCGGCAGCGTACGGTCCTTTACGTCACAGCCGAGGTCATCCGTCAGGTCGCGATCCTGGCGCAGCCGTTCGTGCCGGCCTCGGCCGGAAAGCTGCTCGACCTTCTGGCGGTGCCGGCAGAGGAGCGCGACTTCGCGCGGCTCGGCGGTGGGCACCGGCTGGCCTCCGGCGTCAATCTGCCCACCCCAGTCGGGGTATTCCCGCGCTACATTGATCCCGACGCCGCCACGGGTGAGAAGGCACGGCAGTAGATCGGCAATGACGGTTCTGTATGACAACCGCCAGCGGGCCAAACGGGCCCGTTTCAGCATTCTTGCCGCTGTCGTCTGGTCGGTGGGCTGGTTCTACTGGGCCAATGTGCTGTGGAGCGGTGGCTCGCGGCCGGCGGCGGTGGCCATCGTGGTCGTGATCGGATTTCTGCCGCTGGTGGCGCTGTACTTCTACGGCAACGCGTATGTCGTCCGGATTATCCGGGATGGCGACATGGCCGACATCACGACGCTTGGCCTCTACGGCAACCGCAATATGCGCATTCCGGTGACGGCGATCCTTGAAGTCGCGAGGCCGGAAGCCGGCGGCATGATCATCCGGGTGGCAGGCCGGCGGACGCCCTTTCTTCTGGATTTGCAGGCCGAGCATAGCGATATGAACGCGATCGCGGCGCTTGCCGGTCGAGACGCTGCCGGAAAGTTGTGAGCGCCATGCTGGTCGACAGCCATTGCCATCTGGATTTCCCCGACCTTGCCGCGGATCTCGACGGTGTGGTGAGCCGCGCGCGGGCAGCCGGAATCGGCCGCATGGTCACGATCTCGACACGGGTGCGGCGCCTGCCGGAACTCCTCGCCATCACCGAGCGGTTCGACGACGTCTTCTGCTCGGTCGGCACTCATCCCCATCACGCGCACGAGGAACTCGATATCAGCACGGCTGACCTCGTTGCCAAATCGGCGCATCCCAAGGTGGTCGCCATCGGCGAAGCCGGCCTCGACTATTTCTACGACAATTCCCCGCGCGAGGCGCAGGAACAAAGTTTCCGGGTGCATATCGCGGCCGCGCGCGAGACCGGGCTGCCTCTGGTGATCCATTCGCGCGATGCCGACGACGACATGGCGCGGATTCTGGAGGAGGAAACGGGGAAGGGGGCCTTCCCCGCCGTGCTGCATTGCTTCACCGGCAGTCCCGAACTTGCCAGACGCGCAATTGCGCTAGGCATGCACATTTCTTTCACCGGCATCCTGACCTTCAAGGCGTCGCAGAACCTGCGGGAGATTGCGGCATCGCTGCCGGCCGGCCGCATCCTGGTCGAGACCGATGCGCCATACCTTGCCCCGGGCAAGTATCGCGGCAAGCGCAATGAACCGGCCTATGTCATCGAGACCGCAAAGATGCTGGCGCAGACCCGCGACGTGACATTCGAGCAGATCGCGCTACAAACCACCGACAACTTCTTTCGGCTTTTCAACAAGGTCCCGCGCAACATCTCAGCCGCAGCATGAGCCTGACCGTCACCATCCTTGGCTGCGGCTCGTCCGGCGGCGTCCCGCGTCCTGCGCTCGGCTGGGGCGCGTGCAATCCGGAGAATCCGAAGAACCGCAGACGCCGCTGCTCGATTCTGGTGGAGCGGACCGGGCCTGCTGGGACGACCAGCGTACTGGTCGATACCTCGCCCGACCTTCGCGAGCAGCTTCTGGACGCGAATGTCACCAAGCTCGACGGTGTGCTGTTTACCCATGAGCATGCCGACCATACCCACGGAATCGACGACCTGCGCGGATTGTTCATCAAGCATCGCCGCCGTATCGACGCCTATGTCGACGAGCCAACCTCGCGGTCGCTGCATGCGCGGTTTGGCTATTGCTTCATGACGCCGCCCGGCAGTGCGTATCCACCGATCCTGGCCGAGCACCGGATCAGGCCCGGCGAGCCATTCGCAGTCGAAGGCGATGGCGGCGTGATCACGGCGCTGCCGATCGGTCTCGATCACGGCGACATTCCATGCCTGGGCTTCCGGTTCGGTGGCGTCGCCTATACCGCGGACCTGGTCGGTTTGCCGGACGACAGCGCGGCTGCGCTCGCCGGGCTGGATGTCTGGATCGTGGACGCCTTGCGCCATACGCCGCATCCGAGCCACTTCTCGCTCTCGGATGCGCTTGGCTGGATCGAGCGGCTGAAGCCGAAGCGGGCGATCCTCACCAACATGCATACGGATCTGGACTACGACGCCTTGCGCGAATCGCTGCCGCCCCAGGTCGAGCCGGGATTCGATGGAATGCAAATTCCAGCTTGAACCACTCATGATCCCGCTTACGAAATCCGGCATAATAATCTGATTCAAATAGATATTTTTGAATCGAAAAGTGGACATGAAGGCAGAGGATAGCGAGATAACTGTTTCGTTCGCCAAATCTTCTGCCGGGCATGGGCCGCCTGGCTGGCCCCCGTCGGACCGTTCCCAAACCCCGACTCAATGTTCCATAATATGTCTTATGCGAATTGGATGGCCGAGGTTCCTTGCCTGGGGATGGCGCCCGAAACCGCTTGTGCTTACGCTTTGCCCGGCCACATCGTGGCGTGACGTGAGACCCGCAACCGCAACCCGCCCCAACATTACCCGGGCCGCATTTCGACGCCAGCAATCCGCTGTGCGTGCTGACCCTATCGAGGACAGGCGATGAGCAAACGTTGGTTGCTGCAAGTTGTGTTCGCAACATTTGTCTTGGCTGTTGCCCCGGCGGAGCAAGTATCTGCTGACGCATGCAGCTCGGCCATTGCAGCGGTCAAGGCTCAATCGGCGACAGGGCAAGCCCGCGTCGATGCCATCACAGCGCGTTCCACAAAGACATCTACCGCTGCTGAGGACAAGCAAACGCTCTGTGACCTTGCGAGATTTATGGTAGGTTTTTGGAACGAAACGCTTCAAGTTGTGGGTCGCGCCGAACGCGCCTGTACAAAAGGTCGATGGGACGCCGTTTGTGATTCAAGCTGCGTGCGCAGAGAGTCCAGGAAAGCGAGAGCAACGGAAGCTGCCGACTGCGCAGGACTGCCTCCCGTCAGGCGGTAGGTTCCCCAGGCTGTGACACCCTCCCGCGACATCGCCCGCCTGATCGAAATCATGGCCGCGCTGCGCACGCCCGGCACCGGCTGCCCCTGGGACCTGAAGCAGGATTTTGCGACCATCGCGCCCTACACGATCGAGGAAGCCTGCGAGGTCGCCGACGCGATTGCACGCGACGATCTCGACGATCTCAAGGATGAGCTCGGCGACCTGCTGCTACAGGTCGTGTTTCATGCGCGGATGGCGCAGGAGCAAGGCGCGTTCGCGTTCGGCGATGTCGTCCAGGCGATAACCGAAAAGCTGATCCGGCGGCATCCGCATGTGTTCGGCGACACGGCCGATCTGACGCCGGACCAGGTCAAAGGATTGTGGGACCGGATCAAGGCCGAGGAGAAGGCTGAGCGCCGCCGGAGGCGCGGCAAGGACGACGAGGCAGGCGCGCTGGCCGGCGTCCCGGCGGCCCTGCCCGCGCTGTCTCGCGCGCTCAAGCTGCAGCAGAAAGCGTCAAAGGTCGGGTTCGACTGGAACGATCCGCGCGCGGTGCTGGCGAAAATCCGTGAAGAAGCTGACGAAATCGAAGCCGCGCTCGACGCAAAGGACAGGGACGCCGCGACCGGTGAAATCGGCGATCTGATGTTCGCACTGGTGAATCTCGCGCGGCATCTGGATGTGGACCCGGATGCGGCGCTCCGCGCGACCAATGTCAAATTCGAGCGCCGGTTCGCCGCGATCGAGGCTGCATTGCTGCGCGTCGGCAAAACTCCGTCCGAGGCGACGCTTGCCGAGATGGACGCACTCTGGGATCAGGCCAAGGCCACCGAAACCAAGGCGACCGAGCCTGCCGGACGCGGCGCGGATGCTCAGGACACCGGGATCGCCCCGGCAAAGCGCGCGCGCACCTGAGCGGCCTTGACCGGGTCGGCGCGCACGCACACGGCGACCTTGCCGTCGTCCTGAACCGATTTCTCGATCACTTCGGTGTTCCGGTGCAGCCAGGACAGGCCCGCGCCATCGGTGCCGTCCAGCACCAGATCGATCACAATGCGCGTTTCCGCAAGCCGGCCTTCGATCGCCGACAACAGCGCATCAATCCCCTCGCCCGTCAGCGCCGACACGACCATCGGCTGATGGTCGGGCGCTGTCCGCGCCGCCATGTTCTCCACGCGCGCGCGTGCTTCCGCATCCAGCACGTCGATCTTGTTCCAGACTTCGATCACGCGGCCGCGCCGCGCTTCGTCGATCCCCAGCGCCTTCAGCACCTCCTGCACGTCCTGCATCTGCGCCTCGGTATCGTCATGCGAGATGTCGCGCACATGCAGGATCACGTCGGCCTCGGTGACCTCTTCCAGCGTCGCGCGGAAGGCCGCCACCAGCATGGTCGGCAGCTCGGAAATAAAGCCGACGGTATCGGACAGGATCACTTTCGTTCCGTGCGGCAGGTCGATCGCCCGCAATGTCGGATCGAGCGTGGCGAACAGCATGTCGGCTTCCAGCACCTTGGCCCGCGTCATGCGATTGAACAGCGTCGACTTGCCGGCGTTGGTATAGCCCACCAGCGCCGCAATCGGGTACGGCACCCGCGCCCGGCTGTCGCGGTGCAGCTTGCGACGCTTCTTGACCTTTTCCAGTTCGGCCTCGATGCGCGCGATGCGCTCCTCGATCACCCGGCGGTCGGCCTCGATCTGGGTCTCGCCCGGGCCGCCGAGAAACCCGAAGCCGCCGCGCTGGCGCTCGAGATGGGTCCAGGAGCGGACCAGGCGGCTCTTCTGGTACGTTAGATGCGCCAGCTCGACCTGCAGCACGCCCTCCTTCGTCTGGGCGCGCTTGCCGAAGATTTCCAGGATCAGCCCGGTGCGATCGAGGACCTTGGTACCCCATGCCTTTTCCAAATTGCGCTGCTGGACCGGCGACAGCGCGCAGTCCATCACCACGAGACCGATGTCGTGGGCTTTGACGAGCCCCTCGACCTCCTCGACCTTGCCCTTGCCGATATAGGTCGCGGGTCTGATCTCGTTCAGCGACACGATGCCGGTGTCGATCACGTCGAGGTCGATGGCTAGCGCGAGTCCGATGGCCTCTTCGAGGCGCGCCTGAGGCGAGCGGAGCGCACCGGACTTTTGCTCCTTGCGATAAGGACCGATCACCAGCGCACGGCCGGTGGACTTGCCCGGATCGTCAGGGCTGAGCCGGCCGGAATTCTGGTCGCGACGGCGTGGCTGCACTCGTATCCCGGTTCCGGTGGCTGTACCCTTCTCAGCACGCGCCCTTGCAAGCGCCGGAGACAAGGGACACAAGCGATTATTCCAGTGCGGCTCTGGATTTCGACGTTCCTGCGACCGACCCGGCCGCGAATACTGGCAGGAACTTCAAATCCGCCGCCCTAGCTCTTTTCCCCGGCGCCTTCCTCGGCCCCCTCAAACAACTGGATCGGGTGCCCCGGCATGATGGTGGAGATAGCGTGCTTGTAGACCAGTTGCGAATGCCCGTCCCGTCGCAGCAGAACGCAGAAATTGTCGAACCATGTGACCACGCCCTGAAGCTTGACCCCGTTCACCAGAAAGATCGTAAGCGGGATTTTGGCCTTGCGGACGTGGTTGAGGAAGGTGTCCTGGAGGTTTTGTGTTCTTTCGGCGGCCATTGCCGTTCGTTCCATTTTCTTGCCCGCGGACCCCGAAACCCGCAGGACGTTCTTGCCAAGTCGCATCGTCCCTCGTTCTTGTCACCCACGAGGACTTGGGGCGACGTATTAGATGGCACGGCCGGACCACGCGCAAGCACAACATGGGGCCTGTTACATTCCACGGAGGGACAAATCGTCACGATTTTTCGGAATGGCGGTGGAAATCGGCGCGAAGCGCGCTTGCGATCAGTCCCGGCGCCCCGTTTCCGACCGGCTGCCCGTCGATCCGGACCACCGGCATGACGGTCTGGCTTGCCGAAGTAATGAAGGCCTCCCGCGCGCCGATGGCCTCGGCGACGGTAAAAGCCCGCTCCACAAGGATCAGACCCTGCGCCCGCAGCACGTCGAGCAGCACCGTGCGGGTGATCCCCCTCAGAATCGATCGGTCCGCCTTCCTGGTCACCACCTCGTTTCCGGTGGTTACGATCCAGGCATTGGAAGAGGCGCCCTCCGTCACGGTGCCGTCGGGGGCGACGAACCAGGCTTCGCGGGCGCCCTGCTCCCGTGCAAGCTGCTTTGCCAGCACATTGGGAAGCAGCGCAATCGACTTGATGTCGACGCGGTCCCAGCGGTTGTCCGGCAGGGTCACGACCGCGATACCTTCGGCGGCGACCCGCTCGGTCCTGGCCGGGTCGATCCGGCTCGCGGTCACCACGACCGACGGCGGCGTATCGGCGACCGGGAAGGCATGGTCGCGCTTCGCAACGCCTCGGGTGATCTGCAGATAGACGATGCCGTCGCGCACGCGGTTGCGCCGCACCGTCTCGTGCAGCACGATGCCCAGCGCAGCCAGCGACATCGGCAACGCGATCCGCAATTCGGACAGTGATCGCTGCAGGCGCTCGATGTGACGCCGCTCGTCGATCAGTCGGCCTCCCCTCACCTCGCAGACTTCGTAGACTCCGTCGGCGAACTGATATCCCCGATCCTCCACATGGACCGCGGCGTCGCGCTGCGGCAGGTAGCGTCCGTTTACATAGGCAATGCGCGACACGGGACCGTTCTCTCGCGCGTCAGCCGATGCCCAGCGCCTTGAGCTTGCGGTGCAAGGCGGAGCGTTCCATGCCGACGAATTCGGCGGTTCGCGAGATGTTGCCACCGAAGCGGCTAATCTGCGCCACCAGATATTCCCGCTCGAACATTTCGCGAGCCTCGCGCAGCGGCAAGCTCATCAGCTGCTCCCCGCCATTGCCGTTGGGCATAGCGGGCACCATCGAGCCGACATCCTGCGGCAGCATGCTCGCGCTGATGACCGCGTTCGGATCCCCGCCCGCGAGGATCATCAGCCGCTCCACGTTGTTGCGCAGCTGTCGCACGTTGCCCGGCCAGTCATGGGACTGCAGAACGGCCATCGCATCGTCGCCGATCTGCCGCCGCGGCAGGCCGGTCGCCAGTGAAATCTGGTCCATGAAGTAATCGACGAGCAGCGGAATATCCTCGCGCCGTTCGGCAAGCGGCGGTACGCGGATCGGGACGACCGAAAGGCGATGATACAGGTCCTCCCGGAAATGTCCGGCAGCGATCTCTGCCTCGAGGTTGCGCGCGGTCGAGGAAATGATGCGCACATCGACAGCGACCTTGCTGTTGCCGCCAACCCGGTGGAAGGTCTGGTCGACAAGCACGCGCAGGATCTTGTTCTGCGTCTCGCGCGGCATGTCGGCGACCTCGTCCATGAACAGGGTGCCGCCATGGGCCTCTTCCAGTGCCCCTGCCTTGCGGGTCTGGCTGCCATTCGTCTGCTCGACGCCGAACAATTCGACTTCCATCGACTCGGGCGTGATCGCGGCGGCGTTGATGACCACGAAGGGACCGCTTTCCCGGCTCGAGAGATTGTGGATCGTACGCGCGCACAATTCCTTGCCCGAGCCCGACGTGCCGATGATCATGATGCGGCTGTTGGTCGGTGCCACCTTGTCGATGGTCTGGCGCAACTGATTCATGGCGGGCGACTTTCCGACCAGGGCGGACGGCAGGGGCGCGATCGCCTTCAGCTCCTTCACTTCGCGTTTGAGCCGTGAGTTCTCCAGCGCGCGGTCTGCCACCAGCACCAGACGGTCGGCCTTGAACGGCTTTTCAATGAAATCATAGGCCCCTCGCCTGATGGCGGCGACGGCGGTTTCGATATTGCCGTGTCCGGATATCATCACCACCGGCAGATCGGGATATTGCTCCTTCGCTGCGTCCAGGATTTGCAGCCCGTCGAGTTTGGAGCCTTGCAGCCAGATATCGAGAAACAGCAGGTTGGGCCGCCGCGTCCGGATTGCAGCAATCGCGTCGTCGCCGTCGCGCGCCGTCCGGGTGGAATAGCCTTCGTCCTGCAGGATCCCCGACACCAGTTCGCAAATATCGGGTTCGTCGTCGACGATAAGAATCTCGGCCGTCATGATGTCACGCCACCTGCAAGCTTGGACCTGTCGTCCTCGTTCGAATTCGTCGCGCTCGGTTGCGGCGGATTGACGGCAATGTGCAGCCTTATCCACGCGCCCCTTCGCCCTGCTTCCTTTTCGGATGCATCGTGCAATTCGATGCCGCCGCCATGCTCTTCCAGAATTTTCCCGACGATTGCGAGCCCAAGTCCGGTACCCTTCTCGCGGGTGGTGACATAGGGCTCCAGCAATCGCGAGCGATGCTCCTTCGGCAATCCGATGCCGTTGTCGATCACGTCGATGAAGATATTGTCCTGGTCGCGGGTAGCCGTGACTTCGATGCGGCCCTTTTCCGAATTGTCAGGCAATGCCGAAATCGCCTCCGTGCCGTTCTTGATGATGTTGGTCAGCGCCTGCGACACCAGGCGGCGGTCAAAGCGCGCCGGCATCGGGTCCTCTGTGATCGTCAGCTCGATGTCGATATCGGGATGCCCGACCCGCATGAGGAACACCGCCTGCCGCACGGTGTCGGCGACATCCTCCGCCTGCATCACCGGCTTCGGCATTCGCGCGAACCGCGAAAACTCGTCAACCATGCGGCGGATGTCGTCGACCTGACGCACGATCGTGTCGGTGCATTGCTCAAACACCGCACGATCTTCGGTGATGACCTTGCCGTATTTGCGCCGCAGCCGCTCGGCGGACAGCTGGATCGGAGTCAGCGGGTTCTTGATCTCGTGCGCAATGCGTCTAGCGACGTCGGCCCAGGCCGAGGTGCGCTGCGCGGCCACAAGTTCGGTGATGTCGTCCAGCGTGACAACATAGCCATGCTCGGCATCGGCCGATTGCTCGCTTGCAACACGCACCGAAAGGTTGCGATCGCGCCCCTTGCGGCTCAGCGTCACCTGCCCCTGCGCCAGGCGCTGGCCGTTGTCGATCGCCTGGTGCACGAGTTCGGCAAGCTCGGGGACCACCTCGAGCAGCGGCTTGCTCATGACATCGGAACCGGGCGAGCCGATCAACTGTTCCGCCGACCGGTTCAGGATGCTGATCTTGCCGTCGTGATCCACGCCGATGATGCCGGCGCTCGCCCCCGCAAGCACCGCTTCGCTGAAGCGTCGCCGGCTGTCGATCAGATCGCGCGCGCTGACGAGGTCGTCGCGCTGGGTACGAAGGTCGTGGGTCATGCGATTGAAGGTTTCGCCAAGCTGGCCGAGATCGCCTTCCGAGCGATTGACCGGGACCTGGACATGCAGGTTTCCGGTTGCCACGACATTGGCGGCGCCGATCAGACGACGGATCGGCGCGACCAGGCGATTGGCGAAATTCAGCCCGATCAGGACCGCGGACAGCAGCACGATCAGCGCGATCACCGTGTACATGAGGCCGAAGGCAACCGTGACGCCGGCACGGCGCGATTCCATCAGGGCATAATCGGATACGCTCGCCCGGGTATCGCGCACATGCAGGACCACGCGCGGATCGAGCTGGCGAACGACATAGAGATACATGTTGTCGTAGTTGCGCAGCTTGATGATGCTCGCCACATAATTGGCATCCGGGATGAGCGCGATCTGCGGATCGGTTTCGCCGATCGCCTTCAGTACTTCCTTGTTTGGAATTGCGAAATCCTGCGTCACCCGCAGATTGGTGCGTTCGACAATCTCCAGATCGCCCGTGAGAATCACCGCCACCGGCAGGCCGCGGATGGTCGCCTGAGCTGAAAGAAACTGGCGGAACCGTTCGCGCTCGGAATCGAACAATGGCTTCGCGCGCGTTACATCCTGCGACATCGCAAGGATATCGCCGCGGATCAACTGTCCATGCTCGCGCAAATAGGCTTCGGCCACCAGAAGCGAATTCTCGATGATCGCCTTGGTGCGGCTCGAGAAGAAGCGGTCGAGCCCGCGGTCGAGCGTGATGGTGGCTACGGTCGCGACCAGAATGGTCGGCACCGCGGCAATGATCGCGAAAAGTCCGACGATCCGGACATGCAGCCTAGCGCCGGCGCGGCCATGTCGTCGCGCCAGCACGATCTGCCTGATTTCCCGCGCGATCACCGCGACGAGAACCAGTGCCGCGGCGCCGTTGATGGCAAGCAGGCTGACGACAACGTTGTGTGTCGGCGGCAGCGGGGTCAGGCCAGACAAGACCAGGAACGTCGCCAGCGCGGAGAGCAGCGCCACGCCGACCGCAACGAGGCCGATCCACCGCCACGGCAACCGCCGGCCGGAGCCCAGGGCTGCCGGCCGCTCTAGCGGCAAAGACTGGTCGGCGCTCGCCATCGCCCCCCGTTTGCGACGTTGCTGGACGGCCAGATCAGGCCGCAATGATGTATTTCTACAACATTGTTGCGGAATTGAGACAAATCCGCGGCAGCCGCTGTCAACTGGTGGTGCGAATGACCTGGATGTCCAGATCGCGGATCTTCTTGCGCAGGGTATTGCGATTGACCCCGAGCAGGTCGGCGGCCCGAATCTGGTTGCCGCGGGTTGCCGCAAGCGCCGCGGTCAGCAACGGATATTCCACCTCGCGCAGCACCCGATGATACAGACCGGGTGGCGGCAGCCCCTCCGGGAAGCCGGAAAAATAGCGGGCGAGATTGCGCTCGACCGCCGCCGAGAGGTTATCCGGCGCGGCGGTATCGATATCGTGGGAAACGGCGGGCTGGGTCAGTTCGGATTCCACGACCGCAAGCGTGATCACCTCATGCGGGTACAAGGCCGCCAGCCGGCGCGCGAGATTTTCCAGTTCCCGCACATTGCCGGGCCACGAATATTTCTTCATGCGTTCCAGCGCCGCCTGATCGACCTGCTTGCTTGGCAGGCCCTCGCGCTCCGCGATTGCAAGGAAATGGCGGATCAGGTCGGGCACGTCCTCGGCGCGTTCGCGCAGCGGCGGCAACCGCAGAGGCACCACGTTGAGGCGGAAGAACAGGTCCTCCCGAAACAGGCCCTGCTGAATCAATATCCGCAGATCCTTGTTGGTTGCGGCGATGATACGGACATCGGTCTTGATCGGCGTGCGGCCGCCGACCGTGGTGTATTCGCCCTGCTGCAGCACGCGCAGCAGCCGGGTCTGTGCCTCCATCGGCATGTCACCGATCTCGTCAAGGAACAGCGTACCGCCCTCGGCCTGTTCGAAGCGGCCCGAAGAACGCGTGTTGGCGCCCGTAAACGCTCCTTTTTCGTGGCCGAACAGTTCCGATTCGATCAGGTCGCGCGGGATCGCAGCCATGTTGATGGCCACGAAGGGACCGCCGCGCCGCTTGCCGTAATCATGCAGCGCGCGCGCCACCAGTTCCTTGCCGGTGCCGGACTCCCCGGTGATCATGACCGTGAGATCGGTCTGCATGAGGCGCGCCAGCAGGCGGTAGATTTCCTGCATTGCCGGCGAGCGACCAACCAGCGGGATCGAGGAATCGATTTCGTCCGGCTTCGCGATATTGCGCGATCGGTCCTTCGGCTCGGACAGCGCGCGGCCGACGATGCCAATCAGTTCCTTGAGGTCGAAGGGCTTGGGCAGGTATTCGTAGGCACCGCGCTCGGAGGCGCGGATCGCGGTCATGAACGTATTCTGCGCGCTCATCACGATGATCGGCAGTTCCGGCCGCAGCTTCTTGATCCGCGGAATGAGTTCGAACGCATTTTCGTCCGGCATCACGACGTCGGTGATGACGAGGTCGCCCTCGCCCTGACTGACCCAGCGCCACAGCGTGGCCGCGTTGCTGGTGGAGCGCACCTCATAGCCTGCGCGCGACAATGCCTGGTTGAGCACCGTCCGAATCGCGGCGTCGTCGTCGGCGACGAGAATATTTCCCGCAGGCATATGCATTCAGCCTCGGCTGCTCATTGCGCTTGGGCCTCCGCCGCTTCCGGCGCCTCGATCGGGTGGGAATCGGAGCCGTTGCCGGAATACATGGGCATCAGGACCCTGAAAATCGTATGCCGCGATTGGGATTCGCATTCGATGATGCCGCCATGGTCGCCGATGATCTTCGCAACCAATGCAAGTCCGAGGCCAGATCCGGAGGTCTTGGTCGTCACGAAGGGATCGAACATGTGCGGCAGCAGGTCGGCGGGAACCCCGGGGCCGTTGTCCTTGATGCAGAATTCCATCGGCAGCGACACCCGCGACCGGCTGCCCGGAAGCGTGAGCCGGACGCCCGGCCGAAACGCCGTGGTCATCTGGATTTCGCCGTCGATCGCGCTCTCGCCGATCGACTCGGCGGCGTTCTTGACGAGGTTCAGGAATACCTGGATGAGCTGATCGCGGTTGGCATAGACCGGCGGCAGTGACGGGTCGTATTCCTCCAGGAAGCGGATGTGGCGGCCGAAGCCGGACTGTGCGAGCCGCTTCACGTGTTCCAGCACGGCGTGAATGTTGACCGGCGCGCGCTCGACCGGACGCTCGTCGGCAAACACTTCCATCCGGTCGACCAGCTTCACGATACGGTCGGCCTCGTCGCAGATCAGCCGGGTCAGGGTGCGATCCTCGTCGCCCGCGGACTGCTCGAGCAATTGCGCCGCGCCACGGATTCCGGACAGGGGGTTCTTGATTTCATGGGCGAGCATCGACGCGAGCGCACTCACCGACCGCGCGGCGCCGCGATGCGTGAGCTGGCGGTCCATCTTGTCGGCAATGGTCCGCTCCTGCAGCATCACGACCACATGCCCTTCGCGTTCGGGCAAGGGAGCGACATAGAGATCGACGACATGCTCGCCCGGATTGCGCGGGGTCGAAAGATCGACGCGATATTCGTTCACGGCCCCGCCGTGCTCACGCACCTGGTCCACCAGCGACAGCAGCGGAGAGCCGAACGGAATCAACTCGCGCAGCGAGTGACGCTTGAGCAGCGGTACCGAAACCTCGAAGAAGTTCTCCGCCGCAACATTGGCATCGACGATCTTGCCGTCGGCAGCCACCACCACGACCGGCAGCGGTAGCGCATTCACGACTGCATCCGGCGTACCGAGAAGCATGCGGGTTGCGCTGCGCACGTTCATGCCGCGACTCTCCACCGGTCCTTCGCCTGCGAATTCGGTTGCGCCAGCGCCTGCAGGACCTCGAAGGCCGCGGCCAGCCGGCGCAGCGTCTCTGCCGGGGTTTCCGCCGTAAGCACCCGCGACCGTAGCGATTTCACCGTCTCTGCGGTCGCCCCGGCATACGCGCCTGCAACGTCGATCGCAGCCGCCAGGTGCTTGCGTGCGTGGCGCCGGCCGATCTCGACGCCATGATGCTCGACCATCTCCCGGTACAGCGCATCCGCAATCTCGTGCTGCAAATGCAGCGGCGGATCGCACTCCTCGGTCCCGTTCGCCAGATGAAGAGCGACGCGGCCCGGCAGCCAGGGCCGTCCGAGCGCCGCACGGCCAACCATCACGAGATCGGCGCCCGATTGTGCGAGCGCAGTCTTCGCCTCGGCACCCGACGTGATGTCGCCATTGACGGCGACCGGGATCGACACCGCGTGTTTCACCGCCCGTACCGCAGCCCAGTCGGCCTTTCCCTTGTAGAACTGATTACGGGTGCGGCCATGCACGGTCACGAGCGTCACGCCCGATGCCTCGGCGCGGCGCGCAAGCTCGGGCGCATTCATGCAATCGCGATCCCATCCGAGCCGCATCTTCAGAGTTACCGGCACCGACACCGCGGCTACGGTGGCATCGATCAGCGTCATCGCGTGATCGAGATCGCGCATCAGGGCGGAGCCGGATTGCCCGCTGGTAACGTGCTTGGCCGGGCAGCCCATATTGATATCGATGATGGCGGCCCCCTCGCTTTCCGCGATCCGCGCGCCCTCCGCCATCCAGCGCGCCTCGCATCCGGCCAGTTGCACGGCGTGGATCGAGACCCCTCGACCGTCCGCGCGCAGCACGGCGTCGCGCTGACCATCGGCAAGCTTTGATGTTGCCACCATCTCGGATACGACTAGTCCGGCACCGAGGCGTTCAGCCAGCCGCCGGAACGGGGCGTCCGTGACGCCGGACATCGGGGCCAGCATCACCGGATTGGCCAAGCGGTTGCCGCCGACTGCGATCTCTGTTGTGCCGCTCATGCTTGCAGGATTTGCACAAAAATTAGGCTGCATGTGTGATGCTTAGAGTTTAGACAAGTCTGAGGATGACACAAGTGCTGCAGTGCAAAAAAGATTACAATATGTGCATAGCAGGGACACCTGTGAGCAACGGTATCCAGGTAGCTTGATGGCTGCAGACTGTGCCTTCATTATCGTCGCCGCAGGGCGCGGTCGCCGTAGCGGAGACGGCATCCCAAAGCAATATAGACCGGTCGCAGGACAATGCGCGCTGCGCCGAAGTCTCGCCCAGGTGTCACATTCCGGCCTGGCGTCGGCGGTGCAGGTCGTCATCCACCCGGACGACTGTGACCTTTACGAAGATGCGGTTCGCGGCTTTGATCTTCAGCCGCCGGTCAGCGGCCGGGAGACCCGCCAGGGATCGGTCCTGGCCGGGCTCGCTGCGCTCGAGCCGAAAGCCCCCAGTCTGGTCCTGATCCACGATGCAGCCAGGCCCTTTGCGTCCGCGGCGCTGATCGCTCGCGCCATCGAGGCCGGAAGAACCTCCGGCGCCGCCATTCCCGCCCTGCGAATTGTCGATACGGTGAAGTCGGTCAGCCCCGATGGCACCATTACGGGGACTCCGGATCGGGAGGCGCTTCGGACCGTTCAGACGCCGCAAGCATTCGCCTTCGCACCCTTGATCGCCGCGCATCGCAACGCCGAACAGGCCGGACGCTGCGACTTCACCGACGACGCTGCTCTGATGGAATGGGCCGGTCATCCGGTTTCGACCTTCGAGGGCGAGAGCGGAAACTTCAAGCTGACCACGCCAGAGGATTTCATGCGGGCCGAAACCATGCTGCGCGACCGGCTGTCCGACATCCGCACCGGGATGGGCTTTGACGTGCACGCATTCGGGCCGGGCGATCATGTGACGCTGGGCGGCGTGCGCATCGTGCATGACCACGGCCTCTCCGGGCATTCGGATGCCGATGTGGTGCTCCACGCCGCGGTCGACGCCATTCTCGGCGCCCTTGCCGAGGGCGATATCGGCGATCACTTTCCACCGAGCGATCCGCAATGGAAGGGCGCCACGTCGGACCGCTTCCTGAAATTCGCAGCCGAGCGTGTCGCCCGGCGCGGCGGCGTTATCGCGCATCTGGACATCACCGTGGTCAGCGAGGCGCCGAGGATCGGTCCGCATCGCGACGCCATGCGCGCGCGCATCGCCGAGATTGCCGGGGTCACGCCGGACCGCGTTGGCGTCAAGGCCACGACCAATGAAGCCATGGGCTTTATCGGGCGCCGCGAAGGCATGGTCGCCTACGCCACGGCAACGATCCGGCTTCCCACGAGTTGATCACATGCTGGACGACGACATCGTTGAAGCGGCGAAGCGCCTGCTCGACATCTGCAAGCGCAAGAACCTGACGGTCGCGACCGCCGAGTCCTGTACCGCGGGTCTGGTTGCCGGCACGCTGACCGAGATTCCCGGTGTATCGAGCATCCTCGACCGCGGCTTCATCACCTATTCCAACCAGGCGAAAGAGGACATGCTCGGAGTGGCGGCCGAGACGTTGAAAATGCACGGCGCGGTTTCGCGCGAGACTGCCGAACAGATGGCGCGCGGCGCGATCGCCCATGCGCCGGTCGATCTGGCGGTCTCGGTGACCGGGATCGCCGGACCCGACGGCGGCACCGCGGAGAAGCCGGTGGGCCTCGTGCATTTCGGTGCCGCCACGCACTCGGGCCGGCTCATCCATGTCGAAAAGCGGTTCGGCGATATCGGCCGCGCCGAGGTCCGAAAACAGTCGGTTTTGCAGGCATTTCGCATGCTGCATGATCTGGCCGAAGTCGAAACCCAGCGGCCGCCCCGAAGCTGACCGCAACCCGGCTAGGCGGTGTTGCGTCCATAGATCACATCGGCGCGCCGCTCGAACGCCACCGCGAAGCGTCGGAAGGCGGTGTCGAACATCGCACCCATCAGCAGGCCAAGCATCCGGCTGCGAAATTCATAGGTGATGAAGAACTTCACATCGCAGACCCGCTCCTGCACCGGGTGAAATTCCCATCGGTTTTCCATGCGACTGAACGGACCCTCGAGATATTCGACAAGAATCCGCAGATTGGCCCGGTCAAGCGTGGCACGGCTGCGAAAGGTTTCGCGGATCAGCTTGTAGGCCACCGTCATGTCGGCGACGATCACCACCACGCCCTCTGCCTCTTCCTTCCGGCTGCGCAGTTTCATGCCGCTGCAAAGCGGCAGGAATTCCGGATAGCGTTCGACATCGGCAACCAGATCGAACATGTCGGACGCGTTGTGGCGCACGCGCCGCGTGGTCGAGAATTCCGGCATTTGGCGGCTCAGGCTCTTGCGTCGCGCGCGATCCTCAGGCGCGCGAAGTCCTCACCCGCGTGATGCGACGAGCGCGTCAGCGGAGAGGCCGACACCATCAGGAAGCCTTTCGCATAGGCGGTGGTCTCGTAGGACTTGAATTCATCCGGCGGGATGAACCGCACGACCGGGTGATGCTTGCGCGATGGCTGCAGATACTGGCCGATGGTGAGGAAATCGACATCGGCGCTGCGCAGGTCGTCCATCATTTGCAGCACTTCGTTGCGCTCTTCGCCCAGCCCCACCATGATTCCGGACTTGGTGAACATCGTGGGGTCGAGCTCTTTCACGCGCTGCAGCAGCCGGATCGAGTGGAAGTAGCGCGCGCCGGGCCGCACCGTCAGGTAGCGGGACGGCACGGTTTCGAGATTGTGGTTGAACACGTCCGGCCTTGCCGCAACCACCTGTTCCAGCGCGCGCTCCTTGCGCAGAAAATCCGGCGTCAGGATTTCGATGGTGGTGGACGGGCAGGCTTTGCGGATCGCTGCGATCGTGCGCGCAAAATGCTCGGCGCCGCCATCGGCGAGATCGTCGCGGTCGACCGAGGTGATGACCACATGCGCCAGACCGAGCCTGGCTACCGCCTGCGCGACATGACCGGGCTCGTCGCGGTCGAGCGCGCCCGGCAACCCGGTCTTGACGTTGCAGAAGGCGCAGGCTCGCGTGCAGGTGTCACCCATGATCATGAAGGTGGCGTGCTTTTTCTCCCAGCATTCGCCGATATTCGGGCAGCCGGCCTCCTCGCAGACAGTGACGAGCTTGTTTTCCCGCACGATCGCCTGCGTCGCGGCATAGCCTTTGGAGACCGGCGCCTTCACGCGAATCCAGTCCGGCTTGCGAACCGCTGGAGTGTCCGGCCGGTTCGCCTTTTCCGGGTGCCGCGGCCGCGGCTGCGAGATGGTGTCGATAACGACCGTCACCGGTGGCCTCAAAATATCAGGAAGCATCAGGATATCGCGCTCGACTCTACTTACGTTCTGCAACCATTCACCGCAAGACGGCTACCCTCCCCGGATATTCTGGCCGGAACACCCATTTCCATGACTCGAGAATCCGCGGTCCGCGAGCCCTTTACCCGGCTGGAATTCGTCCGCTTCTTCCTGTGCGGACCACTCTACGTCACCTTCGTCCTGCTGGTGTTCGAGGCGCTGCTGTCGGCCGCCACCACCTGGCTTGTGATCAAGGCCGGGCGGGACGTCGCCAGTGGCGGGGGCGGCCTGGTCTACGACCTGATCTGGATTCTGGTGGTTCAGTGCGCCTCCTACGCCGCCGGCGCGGTGAGCTGGGTTTACGCGGAGCGCGCCGGCATGCGTGCCTTCGGCCTCTACATCGCGAAATTCGCGCGCGACAACCGCCACTTCCCCACCCTGCTGGGTGACCGGCATGCGCGCGAGCAGGTCGAGCCGTTCCTGACCGGCGAGACGTTTCATACCATCTATCGCCTGATGTACGAGGTCGAGGGCCAGCTCAAGATTCTACTGGCGTTGATCTTCAACGCGATCGTGCTCGGGATGGAGATCGACGGGCTCCTGCCCCTCGCCTATGCGACGGTGTTCACGACCCTGATCGCGCTGCAATTCTTCGTGCGCAAGCGCGTGACCGAAATCTATCTGGACAGTCAGCGCTGGAATAACCGTGTCACCGCGCACGGCTACACGCTGTGGGACAATGTCTTTGCCGGCAACCGCTACAATCTTCGTCTGTGGTTCTCAGGCTTCAAGGATCGCGCGCGCGGATGCCTGCGCGCTGCGATCCGGGTGATCGTGGCGCGCGAGGGACTGAGCGCCGCCGGCGCGATTTTCGGCCTCACGATCGTGTTCACGACGCTCGCCTATATCGCCTTTCGCGATGCCGGTGACATCGCATTGCTGATCGCCATGGCCGCCACTTTGCCGCGACAGATCGACATGACCAACGAGGTGCATCAGCTCGCGATCGACTTCAACGATGTGCTCGCGGCATGGACCCGGGTCGGCGGCATCGCAGACAACATGCGGCCCGAACCCGATCCGCATTTCAACCGGCGCATCAAGTTCGACCGCCTGGTGCTGCGCGAAGGTGGCGACATCCAGTCGGTGTCATCGATCGATGAAGCGCTGCGGCTTCTGCTCGGCTCAGCCACCGGACGGGTCAACGTCCGCGGCGGCAACGGCTCCGGCAAGTCCACTCTGCTCGCCGCTCTCAAGGGCGAAATCAGGAACCGCGCCTATTACTGGCCGACCACGGACCGGCTGGCATTCCAGTTCGCCAGCAAGGAGCCGGAGCCGGGGGAAGAAGAGGATGAGGAGGCGCCGAAGCGCCGCAAGCGCAAGAGCGGATTCTCGTCGGGCGAGCGCCAGATCAAATCGCTGCAGGAAATCGTCGCCCATACCGACGCGCCGATCTATCTGCTCGACGAGTGGGACGCCAATCTCGACGGCCCGAACCGCGCGGCTGCCAACGCATTGGTCGAGGAACTGGCATTGCGCGCGCGCGTAATCGAGATTTCGCATCGAGACGCCGCGTGAGTGCGGCGCATTGTGACGCCAATTCCATGCGGAAGCGGTGGCAATGGTGCGTCGCACCATTATATTGTTGCGGCGCAACAAAAGAACCGCTAGGCTTGTCCAGTCGTTCAAAGTCAGATCGGTTCAAGGCGGATTGATGAGCAAGGCCAAAGATTCAGCATGGAAGACGAAATATGGCGCTCGCCGTGTTCGGCGCGAAGGGCCAACCCTGGAGGAGGCCATCGCCGCGGCCCAGGGACTGTCGGACGACCGCGACGAACAGGTTGAGATCGCATCCTCGCTGATCGGCTTGCCCCAACAGGACGTTCGGGCGGCGCTGCTCACCCTCGCTCCTGCTCGCAAAGAACTCAGCAGGTCCGTGATATCGACCGCCACCGGCGCCGCTGCGCGGCCGCGGGTCGTCGTGGTCGAAAGCAGGCGCCCGCGCCGGATCGCAGCCGCTCAGCGATGAGGACGGCAACCCGCCGCTCGCCTCCGACTGACAGCTACATGTTCAGCACGCGACCATAGGCGTCGAGTACGGCCTCTTTCATCGTCTCCGACAGGGTCGGATGCGGGAAGATGGTGTGGAACAGCTCCTCTTCCGTGGTCTCGAGATTCATCGCGATCACGAAACCCTGAATCAGCTCGGTGACTTCCGGCCCGGTCAGGTGCGCACCAAGGAGTTGTCCCGTCTTCCGGTCAAAGATCACCTTGGCGAGCCCCTGATCCTCGCCGAGCGCGACCGCCTTGCCGTTGCCGATGAACGGAAAGCGTCCGATCCGGATGTCGAGCTTTTTGCCTTTCGCCGCCTGCTCGGTGAGGCCAACGGAGGCGACCTGCGGCGTGCAATAGGTGCAACCCGGGATCAGCAGTTTGTCCATCGCGTGCGGATGCAGGCCCTTGATGGCCTCGACGCAAATGACGCCCTCGTGCTCGGCCTTGTGCGCGAGCATCGGCGGACCGGCGACGTCGCCGATGGCGTAGATGCCTTGCACATTCGTCCGGCACATCCCATCGATCACGATGGTGCCGCGGTCGGTCTTCACGCCGAGCTTTTCCAGCCCGAGATTCTCGATATTGCCGACCACGCCGACCGCCGCGATGACGCGGTCGACCTCGATCGTCTGCGTCTTGCCCTTGCCATCGTCGATGGTAGCGACCACGCTGTCGGCCTTCTTGTCGAGCTTTGCGACCTTGGCGCCGGACAGGATCGTCATGCCCTGCTTCTCGAACTGCTTGCGCGCGAAGGCGGCAATCTCGGCGTCCTCCGCAGGCAATATCTGCGGCAGCACTTCGACCACGGTCACCGCCGCACCCATGGTACGGTAGAACGACGCGAACTCGATGCCGATGGCGCCGGAGCCGACGACCAGCAGCGACTTCGGCATCCGGTCAGGGTTCATCGCCTCGAAGTAGGTCCAAATGAGCTTCTTGTCCGGCTCAAGGCCCGGCAGCACCCGCGGGCGTGCGCCGGTCGCGACGATGATGTGTTTCGCCTGATAGCTGCCCGGCCCGAGCGAGCCCTTCGGCGCTTCGACGGCCGACGCCTTCACTGTGATCTTGCCCGGCGCGTCGATGAACGCCTCGCCCCAGATCACGCTGATTTTGTTCTTCTTCATCAGGAAGCCGACGCCGGTATTGAGGCGGCTGACGACATTGCGGGAGCGCTGGATCACCGCCTTCGGGTCGAAGGAGACATTGTCCGCGGACAGGCCGTAATCCTTGGCGTGCTGCATGTAATGATAGATTTCGGCCGACCGCAGCAGCGCCTTGGTCGGGATGCAGCCCCAGTTGTTGCAGATGCCGCCGAGATAGCTGCGCTCGACCACGGCCACCTTGAAGCCGAGCTGCGCCGCCCGGATCGCGGTGACATAGCCGCCCGGGCCCGCGCCGATGATGATGATGTCGAAACTGGTATCTGCCATTGAAATCCGTCGCTTTCCTAACGGTCATGGCCGGGCTGGTCCCGGCCATCCACGTCTTGCGCGCATCAACAAGGACGTGGATGCCCACGACCAGCGCGGACATGAGGAAGTCACACCACCATCATCACCGGATTTTCGATCAGCTTCTTGAACGCCACCAGAAGCTCCGCGCCGAGCGCGCCGTCGATGGCGCGGTGATCGCACGAGAGCGTCACGCTCATCATCGTCGCGGCGACGATCTGCCCGTTGCGCACCACGGCACGCTCCTCGCCGGTGCCGACCGCAAGGATCGACGATTGCGGCGGGTTGATCACCGCGGTGAAGTCCTTGATGCCGTACATGCCGAGATTCGACACCGAGGAAGAGCCGCCCTGGTACTCGTTTGGCTTCAGCTTCTTGGCCTTGGCGCGCGCGGCGAGATCCTTCATCTCGTTGGAGATGGCCGACAGCGTCTTGAGTTCGGCCTTGCGGATGATCGGCGTGATCAGCCCGAACGGCAACGCCACGGCAACGCCGATGTCGGAATGCTTGTGACGGAGCATCGCGCTTTCCGTCCATGACACATTGGCTTCCGGGATTTTCTGCAAAGCCAGCGCCATCGCCTTGATGACGAAGTCGTTGACCGAGAGCTTGTAGAGCGGCTTGCCCTCGGCGTTCTTAGCCGATGCAGCGTTGATCTCTTCGCGCGCGGCGGAGAGCTTGCCGAGATCGCAATCCACCGTCAGGTAGAAGGTCGGCATCGAATTGGTCGCGGCGGTCAGGCGCTGCGCGATGGTGCGGCGCATGCCGTCATGCGGCACGCTCTCGTAGGTGCCCTGCTCGTACAGGCCGAGGATCTGCTGATCGCTCATCGCAGGAGTTGCCGCCGCTCCTGATGTCGCGGCGCTGGCTGGCGCGGCCGCCGGCGCAGCTTTCAACCCCTTGCCGGACTTCGCCGCATCGATGTCGCGCGCGATGACGCGGCCATGCGGACCGCTGCCCTCGATGCGCGCGATGTCGAGGCCAGCGTCCTTCGCGAGCCTGCGCGCCAGCGGCGAGGAAAAGATGCGGGTGCTCCCGTTGGCCTTGACCGGCTGCGTTTGAGGCGCGGCAGGCTTTGAGGTCGCTGCAGGCGTTGATGCAGGTGATGCAGCCGGAGCGTTCTGGGCGAGACCAGGCTTCGGCTTGTCTTCGACTTTCGGCGCCGCCGGCGCCGCGGCAGGAGCCGCCTTCGCGCCGCTGGCCGCCGCCTTCACGTCCTCGCCGTCGCCGGCCAGCACCGCGATCACCTCGTTGACCGGCACATCGGCGGTGCCTTCGGCGACCAGAATTTTCGCCAGCGTGCCCTCGTCGACGGCTTCGACTTCCATCGTGGCCTTGTCGGTCTCGATCTCGGCAATCACGTCGCCGGACTTGACGGCGTCGCCCTCCTTCTTGAGCCACTTCGCAAGATTGCCCTTCTCCATCGTGGGAGAGAGCGCGGGCATGCGGATGTCGATCGGCATTGTGCGTATCCAATCAACGATAAGTCACGGCCTTGGCCGCATCGACGATCTCTGCGACCGAAGGCAGCGCCAGCTTTTCCAGGTTGGCGGCATACGGCATCGGCACGTCCCTGCCGGTGACGCGCATCACCGGCGCATCGAGCCAGTCGAACGCCTTTTCCATCACGCGGGCGGAAATCTCGGCGCCGATGCCGTTCTGCGGCCAGCCCTCCTCCACCGTGATCAGCCGGCCGGTCTTCTTCACCGACTCGATGATGGTCGCGTCATCCAGCGGACGCAGCGTGCGCAGGTCGATCACCTCGGCATAGATGTGCTTCTTGGCGAGTTCCTCGGCGGCCTTCAGCGCATAGGTCATGCCGATCGAGAACGAGACGATGGTGACGTGGTTGCCTGGCCGCACCACCTTGGCCTTGCCGATCGGCAGGACGAAATCGTCGAGCTTCGGCACCGGAAAGGACTGGCCGTAGAGAATCTCGTTTTCGAGAAAGATCACCGGATTGGGATTGCGGATCGCGGACTTGAGCAGCCCCTTGGCGTCGGCCGCGGTGTAGGGCGCAAGCACGATCAGACCCGGGATGTGCGAATACCAGGCCGAGAAGTCCTGGCTGTGCTGGGCGGCGACGCGTGCCGCGGCGCCGTTCGGTCCACGGAACACGATCGAGGCGCCCATCTGGCCGCCGGACATGTAGAGCGTCTTCGCCGCCGAATTGATGATCTGGTCGATCGCCTGCATCGAGAAATTGAAGGTCATGAATTCGACGATCGGCTTCAGGCCAGCGAGCGCTGCGCCGACGCCAAGCCCTGCAAAGCCATGTTCGGTGATCGGCGTATCGACCACGCGCCGCGCGCCGAATTCCTGCAGCAACCCTTGGGTGACCTTGTAGGCGCCCTGATACTCGGCGACTTCCTCGCCCATGACGAAGACCTTCTCGTCGCGGCGCATTTCCTCGGCCATCGCGTCGCGTAGAGCTTCGCGCACGGTCTGCGTCACCATCTCGGTGCCGGCCGGAACGTCGGGCTCGGGCTCTTCCTGCGGCTTCGGCGGCGCGGCGACCGCGGATACCGGCTCGCCCTTCTCCTGCGGCTGTTCGGACTCCGGCGCGTCGGGGGCCTTCGATTCCTGGAACTCCTGGCTCTCCGCACGTTGGGATTTGGCGGCGGCCGGCGCCCCGGCCTTGATCGCGGACACATCCTCGCCGTCGCCCAGCAGCACCGCGATCGGGGTGTTAACCGCGACGTCGGCGGTGCCCTCCGGCACCAGGATCTTGCCGAGCGTACCCTCGTCGACCGCTTCGACCTCCATGGTGGCCTTGTCAGTCTCGATCTCGGCGATCACGTCGCCGGACTTGACCGTGTCGCCCTCCCTCTTGAGCCACTTGGCAAGGTTGCCCTTCTCCATCGTGGGCGAGAGCGCGGGCATCAGGACTTCGGTCGGCATGGACGCTCTTTCGTTATCGCACCGGTTCGGACGGGACGGCGGTGAAGATCGCGGCGGCGGCCGCGACCACCACGCAGATCAGGAAGCCGTAGACCGCCCTGTTGACTTTCGCGGCATGAAGCGCCGCCTCACCCTTCAGACGCCCCGAGGCGCCCAGCCAGTTGAATATCGCATGCCAGGTCATCCCGGCATTCTCGTCGCTCGCACGGATCGCCTGCAGCGTCCGGATATAGGCAAGTGCGCCATAGACCCAGATCGCAAGAGCGCCGAGGGCGGCGATCGCAACCATGATCTTGGCGACGGGCGACATCAGCGACAACCGATCAGCGCAGCACGTCGGTATAGAGTTCCGACGGATCGGGTTCCGGATCGACGGTCGCGAACTCGGCCGCCTCATTGACGATGGCGCGGACTTCGGCATCGACCTTCTTCAGTTCGTCCTCGCTCGCCCATTTGTTCTTGAGGAGGCGCTGGCGCACCTGCTCGATCGGGTCCTGCTCGGAGCGCACCTTCTCGACTTCGTCGCGGGTGCGATATTTCGCCGGGTCCGACATCGAATGACCGCGGTAGCGGTAGGTCTGCATCTCGAGAATGTAGGGGCCATTGCCCTCGCGGCACCAGGCGACCGCCTTGTCGCCCGCTGCCTTCACCGCGCGAACGTCCATGCCGTCGACCTGCTCGCCCGGGATGTTGAAGGAAGCGCCGCGTTTCGAAAAATCCTGCTGCGCGGACGAGCGCTGCACCGAGGTGCCCATCGCGTAGCGGTTGTTCTCAATGATGTAGATCACCGGCAGCTTCCAGAGCTCCGCCATGTTGAAGCTCTCATAGACCTGGCCCTGGTTGGCGGCGCCGTCGCCGAAATAGGTCAGGCAGACATTGTCGTTCTCGCGATAGCGGTTGGCGAAGGCCAAGCCCGTTCCGAGCGAGACCTGCGCGCCGACGATGCCGTGGCCGCCATAGAAACCCTTCTCCACGGAGAACATGTGCATGGAGCCGCCCTTGCCCTTGGAATAGCCGCCGCGGCGTCCGGTCAGTTCGGCCATCACGCCCTTGGAGTCCATGCCGCAGGCCAGCATGTGGCCGTGGTCGCGGTATCCGGTGATGACCTGGTCGCCCTCCTTCAGAGCCATCTGCATGCCGATCACGACCGCTTCCTGCCCGATATAGAGATGGCAGAAGCCGCCGATCAGGCCCATGCCGTACATCTGGCCGGCCTTTTCCTCGAATCTTCGGATCAGCAGCATCTCGCGATAGGCGGATAGCTCCTGATCCCTGGTGAACTCGGCAGGCCCGGCCGGATTGTCGGCGGGATCGGTGGACGTTGTCGTCTTCTTGGCTACGGCCATCGGGATACCCTGGCGCTTCCTGCGCTGCGCTGTGCGAGACAGTCACTTAGCGGAATTCGCGGCCGGATTAAAGCGCGCGCCATGCCCTGTGCGCAACGGTGGTTGCGGCGAAATGCCTGAGTCGCAACGGGAAATTCTGAACGCCGGCGGCGTTATCGCGGCTTGACCATCATCACGAGGTCATTGGGATGGGCGAGGTTCAGCAGGATGCGCGCCTGCTCGTCCAGCATGTCCGGATCGATCCGGTCGGGCCGCAGCAGCGCAACCCGCCGCTCCCATTGCACGCGCTCCGCCTTGAGCCGTTCCAGGTCGGCGGTGAGTTCCGTCATCTGCAGGTCGATCTGGTGCCGCGCATGCAGGCCGCGCTGTCCGTTGAAGGCATGGAAGCCGAAATAGCTGATCAGCGCCCCGGCCACGACATAGAGACCGAGCGCCGTCAGGATGCCACGTACGCGTCTGCGCGAAACCATCGCGGCAAGATGCGCGGGCGATGTTAAGGGCGGATTAATGGACTCAGGCGGCAACGGAACTGGGATCACCCGCTCCGTCTCAAGGCGGCTAAACGGCGGCGGCCGCACATGGTAAGAGGCAAGCACAACGACTTCGTCGCGTTTCCGACGGCGCTGGCGAGCGTGAGCCGCGAGCAATGAGATGCCAAGGCCATGAGCGAAACACTACGCCGGGTGCAAGCGCTCATACTTAACGGCGACTTTTTGGTGTCACGCCATGGGTTTCGAGAACTCGCTGCGGATGATATTATTGCCGAAGACGCGATAGCGGGTGTCCAGACAGCCATTGTTGTCGAAGACTATCCGAATTCGCGTAAGGAGCCGTCGGTCTTGGTATTGCAGCCGGACCGCGACGGAAGACCGATCCACGTCTTGTGGGGCGTTCCAAGAGAGACAGGGCGCCCGGCCATACTCGTAACCGCCTATCGACCCGCGCCGGAGCGCTGGTCGGATGATTTCAAAAGACGCATGAAGCCATGACACGCCCATCGAAAGAATTCGTCCACGAAGGCAAGTACGCCGCGGAGGTCCCGGTCGAACTGATCGAGGACGATACCGCCTGGTCGCCTTATCTCGCGCCCGATGATGTTCGCAAGCTCGACACCGTTCGGCTCGCGCTCAAGCGTGGTGACGTCGCGGAAGCTGCAAAATATGGCCGCGTGTTCGAGCTGAAGCCGGTCGCGGCGGAGTAGTGAAAGATTGTGAGCAGCGGCGGGACTACGCCTTCAGCGCACTCCGCCCCGGATAGATCGCCTGCGATCCCAGCTCCTGCTCGATGCGAAGGAGCTGGTTGTACTTCGCGGTGCGGTCCGAGCGCGCCAGCGAGCCGGTCTTGATCTGCCCGCAATTGGTCGCGACCGCGAGATCGGCGATGGTCGAATCTTCTGTCTCGCCCGAGCGGTGCGACATCACCGCGGTGTACGCCGCCTTGTGTGCCATCTCGACCGCGGCGAGCGTCTCCGTCAGCGTGCCGATCTGGTTGACCTTGACCAGGATCGAATTGCCCATCCCGGTCCTGATGCCCTCGGCGAGGCGCCTGACGTTGGTCACGAACAGGTCGTCACCCACAAGCTGGCACTTTCCGCCGATGGTTTTGGTTAGAAGTTTCCAGCCCTCGAAATCGTCCTCGGCCATGCCGTCCTCGATCGAGGCGATCGGATATTTCGACACGAGGCCCGCAAGATACTCGACCTGCTGCGCAATGCTGCGCGTCTTGCCCTCGCCTTCATAATCATAGACGCCGTCCTTGAAGAACTCGGTCGCGGCGCAATCGAGCGCGAGCAGCACGTCGTCGCCCGGCTTGAAGCCCGCCTTCTCCACCGCCTGCATGACGAAATCGAGCGCGGCTTCGGCACTCGGCAGGTTGGGCGCGAAGCCGCCCTCGTCGCCGACATTGGTGTTGTGGCCGGCCGCCTTCAGCGCCGCCTTCAGCGTATGGAAAATCTCCGCACCCATGCGCAGCGCCTCCGCGAACGAGGATGCGCCGACCGGCATCACCATGAATTCCTGGAAGTCGATCGGATTGTCGGCGTGCGCGCCGCCGTTGACGATGTTCATCATCGGGACGGGAAGCGTGCGCGCGGACGTGCCGCCGACGTAACGGTAGAGCGGCAGGCCGCTGGCTTGCGCCGCCGCCTTGGCGGTGGCGAGCGACACGCCGAGCAGCGCATTGGCGCCGAGCCGCGCCTTGTTGGGCGTGCCGTCGAGCTTGATCATGGTCTCGTCGATCAGCACCTGGTCCTCGGCGTCCATGCCGCCGATGGCGTCGAAGATTTCGCCCTCGACGGCGTCCACCGCCTTGGTCACGCCCTTGCCGAGATAGCGCGCCTTGTCTCCGTCGCGCAGTTCGACCGCCTCATGCGCGCCGGTCGAAGCGCCGGAGGGCACCGCCGCGCGGCCGAGCGATCCGTCCTCCAGCAGCACGTCCACCTCGACGGTGGGATTGCCGCGGCTGTCGAGGATTTCGCGGCCGAGGATATTGACGATGGCGCTCATGACGGAGAATCCGGCTGCAAAAGAGGTGGCGGGGTTGAATTGGCGCCGCTTGTACAGGATGGACCCGCGCGCGCAAGTCGCGCTAAGAGCGCTGAATGGCTCGCAAATCCAAGCTCCCACCCGGGCTTCAGCTCGGCCGCCCCGCTGTCCTGCCCGCCTCGCCCGAGGCGGCACGACTCGACCGCGTCCCGAATCCGCATCCCGACACCCATTATGTCGCGCGCTTCACGATGCCGGAATTCACCGCCTTGTGCCCGATCACCGGGCAGCCCGACTTCGCGCATTTCGTGATCGACTATGTTCCGGACAAATTCCTGGTCGAGTCGAAGTCGCTCAAGCTTTACCTGAACTCATTCAGAAACCACGGTTCCTTCCACGAGGATTGTACGGTCGGCATCGGCAAGCGCCTGAACCAGCTTCTCAAGCCGCGCTGGCTGCGCATCGGCGGCTACTGGTACCCGCGCGGCGGCATGCCGATCGACGTGTTCTGGCAGGTTGGCCGGCTGCCGAAGGGCGTCTGGGCGCCAGATCAGGGGGTCGCGCCCTATCGCGGACGGGGGTGATGCGTTCTTGAGCGAAGCGGATAACGGCTCGCGTGAACGAACCACGTCAATGCCGGGAATCTAGATCGTCGCCATCGGCGTGCGCCGCAGCGTACGCGAGCAGACATAGCCGACCAGAACAATGATGACGGCGGCCGCGATCAGGAGCGGCGTCTTTCCGATCGTTGCGAAACCGGCCCCGTAAATGACCGGGCCGGCCGCCTGTCCGAGAAAGAACGACATCGAATGCATCGCCATCGCCGAGCCGCGAGCCTTCGGCGCAAGCTCGGTGGCGAAGACCTGAATCGATCCATGCAGCCAGTAGAAGCCGAAACCCAGCATGACGAAATTCGCGAATTCCAGCGGCCAGGGCAGCCGGAGCGTGAGGATCAGGAGGAAAGCCGCCATGATCAGCCCGCCGCCCAGCATCAGACGCCGCTCGCCGAACGCATCGAGCAGAAAGCGCACGGACAGCGTGTAGACGACCGCGCCGATTCCAAAGCCCGCCAGCACGATGCCGGCGATCGAGGCCCGCGTTTCGCCGGCTGCCTGAAGAATCGCGGCCATGTGCGGAAAGATTCCGAACACCACGAGCGATTCCACGAACACGGCGCCGAAACAGATTTTCGCATGCGGGTTGGCGAAGATGGCGCGATAATTCGGGCCGATGGTCGAGAGGTCGAAGCCGGAAGGCCTGTCGTCGCTCGCCTTGCGAAATCCGATCAGCGCCGCGACCGTCACGATCAGGCCGAGCAGCCCGGTGACGACGAAAACCGCGCGCCAGCCGGCGAGATCGCCGACAATTCCGGCCAGCGAGGCGCCCATCAGATTGCCGGTCATCGTGGCCGCAAGCAGGCGCCCGATCGCGATCTGTCGCTGCGCAACCGGGACGCGGTCGCCGACGGTGGCAAGCGAGATCGGAAAAATCCCACCCGACGCAATGCCCGCCGCGACCCGTGACAGCATCAGGATGGTGAAGTTCGGTGCGGTCGCACTGACGGCGGCGGACAGGACAAGGATGACGAGGCTGACGCTCATCAGCCGCGTCTTGCTCATCATGTCGCCCAGCGCGCCCAGCACCGGCTGAACCAGCGCGTAGGGCAGCGCGAATGCGGTCGACAGCAGCGCCGCGGTCCCGACCTGAACCGCCATTCCGTCGGCGATCAGCGGGACCACGGGATCGACAGAGCGGGTGAACAGCGAGGTGACGAAGACAATCAGCGCAATGACGAAGAGTTCACGATTCATGGTCGTTTCGGCGCGCCGAAGCGCGCGCGATCAGCCCTTGGCGAGGTGGTCGAAGGCGACCAGCGTTTTCAACAACGGCGCGAGGTCTTTCAGCGCGATCATGTTGGGCCCGTCCGACGGCGCATGATCGGGGTTCTGATGCGTCTCGATGAACACCCCCGCCACGCCGACCGCGACTGCGGCGCGTGCCAGCACGGCCACATATTCGCGCTGCCCGCCCGAGGCCGTGCCCTGCCCGCCCGGCTGCTGCACCGAATGGGTGGCGTCGAAAATCACCGGTGCGCCGGTCTTCGCCAGCTCCGGCAGCGCTCGCATGTCGGAGACCAGCGTGTTGTATCCGAACGAGACGCCGCGTTCGGTCACCAGCACCCGCGCATTGCCGGCGCCGGTGATTTTGGCGACCACATTCTTCATGTCCCAGGGCGCGAGGAACTGACCCTTCTTGACGTTGACCGCACGTCCGGTTCTGGCCGCTGCGACCAGGAGATCGGTCTGACGGCACAGGAATGCCGGTATCTGCAGGATGTCCACGGCCTCGGCCGCGGCCGCGCATTGCGCCGCGTCATGCACGTCGGTCAGCACCGGCAGCCCGAGCGAGGACCGGATCTCGGCGAAGACCGGCAGCGCCGCGTCGAGCCCGATACCGCGCGCGGCGTTGCCGCTGGTGCGGTTCGCCTTGTCGAACGAGGTCTTGTAGACGAGCCCGATGCCGAGCCGCCCGGCGATCTCCTTCAGTGCGGCGGCCATCTCCAGCGCATGGGCGCGGCTTTCGAGCTGGCACGGCCCGGCGATCAGCGAGAGCGGCAGATCGTTGCCGAAACGCGCTGTGCCGACATCCACGACCGGGTTTGGGATCAGAGGCATATCCATTTGCCTTCGACCATGCGCCGCGCAGGCTGCGGAATCAATGCGCCGCCTCGAATACGAGGGCCGCGCCGAGCGCCTGATCCGGAGGAACCACCAGCCGGCTCATGCGGCGGACCGGTGAAAACCCGCCCGAGGACAGGGCGGAGTCCGTGGCCGCCAGGTCGGACGTCGTCAGGCGCAGCGCCGCCAGTCTCCCGCCCGCTGTGACGTCGGGCACCGCCATTCCGAAATGATCCGAATACGCTGTCGGCGCCATCACCTGAATGTCGCCGCGCGGCGTGGTGATCGTGATCCCCGCCGACGACGACTGCAACTCCCGCTCTCCCGCGAACGCCGACATGAAGATGTGATGGTCGCTCGGATTGTCCGCAACCATCACCGCGCCGGCGATCCCGGTCACTCCGTTGGCGTGCTGCTGAAACGCCGGATTCCAGAAATTCTCGGGATAATGCTGCTGACAGATCGCAAAGCCGTTCGCCGGCGAAAGCGCATCATGTGCGAAGGCGAGCGAGAACGCGACCTTCACCGCCGACCCGTCCGGCCGCTGGCCCTCGCGCTCGAACCGCAGCGCGGAGGACGCAGCGATCTTCGCTGCCTCGAAGGCGCGCGCATCGGCCGCGGCGTCATGGCTTTCGAGGATGAGCAGCGAGAACCCCTCGCCTGCCTCCAGAAAGCGCCGGTTGTAGTCACCGAACAATTGCGGGATGCCCTCGCCGGTCAGCTTGTCCGGCTCGGCGACAGTCAGCACCTCGATGAAGAAACCCGGCAATTGCACGATGTGGTTATGCGTGCCCCACGGGTGGCGGTTGCGCGCCCCTACTGTGAAGCCCAGCCGACGGTACAACTCGGCGCCGACATCGAGGTCGCGCACGGCATGAACGATATGGTCGAGACCGCGGGGCATAGGAAATATCCAACCGTCTTGTGCGTCAGTGGGTCGAGTCAAGGGATGACTTCGTTGTCAGTCAGCCTTGGACACAAGCCGAACGCCTGGCAGGTTTTCGAAATGCCTGTCGCAGGTTAAAAGTTCTGCGTCGTAAGCCAAGGCGGTCGCATAGATGACGGCGTCCGCCGTCGCGAGCTTGTGTTTGGAGGACAGCTCAGCCGCTGACAAGACTGTGGCGGTATCGAGATCGGCAACGACGCAGGTTGCGGTAAAAGCGATAACGCTGTCGGCCTTATCCTCGCCAATCTCGCGCGTAAGCCATTTCGCCAATTCGAGTTGGACCAGGGTCGGTACCAACCATTGTGCGCGGTCCGGCAGGTCTGCCGTGAGTCTTTCGCCAAGTCGAGAGTCGATGAGGCACTCGATCCAAGCGGACGTGTCCACCAGGAGCATCAAACGCCCCGCTCCGACCGGTCCCGATAATCTTTGGGTTTCGCCCCGCGCGCCAAGCCGACGAGTTGCTCCACCTTGGGCACCGGCACGAGCAACATGCCCTCACCTTTGGGAATGAAAGCAAAGACTTGGCCAGCATGCCAACGCCGCGCGGTCCGAATGGCTTTCGGAATGGAGATCTGGAATTTGGCTGACAGCTTGGCTGTATCTCTCGCCATTACCGAACTCCCATCGATCGAAGATCGGTAAGGAAATAACATTCCTAGCCGCCGATTCAACTCTCGGCGGAAAAATCCCTACACCAGCCGGCTCCGCTCCACCGCCGCCTCGATGAACGACGCGAACAGCGGATGCGGCTCCAGCGGCCGCGACTTCAGTTCGGGATGAAACTGCACGCCGACGAACCAGGGATGATCCTGATACTCGACGATCTCCGGCAGGATGCCGTCCGGCGACATGCCGGAGAAGCGCAGGCCGTGCTGCTCGAGCCGGTCCTTGTAGGCGGTGTTGACCTCGTAGCGGTGGCGATGGCGTTCTGAAATCTCGGTCGACCCGTAGATGTCGGCGACGCGGCTGTCGCGCGCGAGTGCCGCCGGGTAGGCGCCGAGCCGCATGGTGCCGCCGAGATCGCCGCCGGCCGCGCGCTGCTGCAGCTCGTTGCCCTTCAGCCATTCCGTCATCAGGCCGACGACCGGCTCGGACGTCGCGCCGAATTCGGTCGAGTTTGCGGTCTCGATGCCGCACAGATTGCGCGCGGCTTCGATCACCGCCATCTGCATGCCGAAGCAGATGCCGAAATACGGGACCGCCCGCTCGCGCGCGAACTGCGCCGCGCGGATTTTCCCTTCCGCCCCGCGCTGGCCGAAGCCGCCGGGCACCAGGATGCCGTTGACGTGTTCGAGGAACGGCGCCGGATCCTCGTGCTCGAACACCTCAGATTCGATCCAGTCGAGATTGACCTTCACGGTGTTGGCGATTCCGCCATGCGCCAGCGCCTCGATCAGCGACTTATAGGCATCCTTGAGGCCGGTATATTTGCCGACGATCGCGATCGTCACCTGCCCTTCCGGATTGCGGATGCGCTCATTGATCGATTGCCAGCGGCTGAGGTCCGGCTGCTTCTTCGCATCCATGCCGAAAATCGACAGCAATTCGGTGTCGAGACCGGCGGCGTGATAGGCCTCCGGCACCGCATAGATGTTGTCGACGTCGCGCGCCTCGATCACCGCAGTCTCGCGCACATTGCAGAACAGCGCGAGCTTCCGCCGTTCCTCCGGCGGGATCGGACGGTCGGTGCGGCACAGCAGGATGTCGGGCTGGATACCGATCGAGCGCAGCTCCTTGACGGAATGCTGGGTCGGCTTGGTCTTCAATTCGCCGGCACTTGGAATGAATGGCAGCAGCGTGAGATGAATGTAGAGCGCGTCGCCGCGCGGCAGGTCGTTGCCCAGTTGCCGGATCGCCTCGAAGAAAGGCAGGCCCTCGATGTCGCCGACGGTGCCGCCGATCTCGCACAGCACGAAGTCGTAGCCGTCGTTGCCGTCCCGGATGAAATCCTTGATGGCGTTGGTGACATGCGGGACCACCTGCACCGTGGCGCCGAGATAGTCGCCGCGCCGCTCCTTGGCGATGATGTCCTGATAGATGCGCCCGGTGGTGATGTTGTCCTGCTTGTTGGCGGGACGGCCGGTGAAGCGTTCGTAATGGCCAAGATCGAGATCGGTCTCGGCGCCGTCATCGGTGACGAAGACTTCGCCGTGCTGGTATGGCGACATGGTGCCGGGATCGACGTTGAGATAGGGATCGAGCTTGCGCAGCCGCACCTTGTAGCCGCGCGCCTGCAGCAGCGCGCCGAGCGCGGCTGAAGCAAGCCCCTTGCCCAGAGAGGATACCACGCCGCCGGTGATGAATACGTACCGCGCCATGGGATTTAACCTTTAGACACCCAAACTCGATTCGACGAGGGGACTGGCCTGTCCACTTCTGGATAACTGCCCCACCAGGATAATCGACCCCACAACGTCGAAGGGCCGGTTTCCCGGCCCTTGACTGAGGGTTACTGCGATTGCGGAACCTGTGGTCCCGCGGGCTGAGCCGGCGGGGCCGGCGGCCGGAGCTGATCCAGCACCCCGCCGGATCCGGTGCCGAGCGGCGGCACCGGCGCGCCGGGTCCGGGGACCGCGGGGCCCGCGGGCGCTCCGGTATTGAGGATCGAGGTCGGCTGGCGGCTATAGCCGGCCATCCACGACAGCAGCAGGCTCGTCACGAAGAAGCCGGCAGCGAGGTAGGCGGTCGAGCGGCTGAGGAGATTCGTGGTGCCACGGGTGGACATGAAGCCGCCGCCCCCACCCATGCCAAGTCCGCCGCCTTCCGAACGCTGCAGCAGAACAAGCCCGATCATCGTCAGGACGATGAGCAGATGAACGACGATCACCACGGTCTGCATGCTTGAAGGTCCTGCTGCGCCCGGCTGGGCCGCCTTGGTTCAACCCGCCATATAGGGATGCGGGCGGGTCTGTACACGATCGAAGGGCAAATTTCCACCCATCCGGGAATTAGCTGTAAGCCGCTGCAATGCCAAGAAAATCCGTCGCCTTGAGGCTGGCGCCGCCAACCAGCGCGCCGTTCACATTGGCGACCGCCATCAGTTCCTTGGCATTTTGCGGCTTCACCGAGCCACCATACAGAATGCGGACTTTCGACCCGGCCGATTCGTCCTGGGTAGTCAGATATTTACGGATCATGCCGTGAACCTCGCGGATGTCCGAGGCGGTCGGCGTGAGCCCGCTGCCGATCGCCCAGACCGGCTCATAAGCGACAACAATGCCATCAAGCTTCTCTGGCAGAGATCCGCCCAACTGCCTCTGAATGCGGGCAATCGTGGCGCCGGCCTCGCGCTCCTCCCGGGTTTCGCCGACGCAGACGATGGCGGTAAGCCCGGCGCGGTTGGCGGCCTCGGCCTTGGCACGCACGGTGTCGTCGGTCTCGCCATGCAGGCTGCGGCGTTCGGAATGGCCGACGATCACCGCCGTTGCGCCGGCATCCTTCAGCATTTCTGCCGACAGGTCTCCGGTAAAGGCGCCCGATGGCTCGGTGTGGCAGTCCTGCGCGCCGATGGCGACGATTGAACCCTTCGCCGCCTCAGCGAAGCGCGCGATCAGAGTCGCCGGCGGGCAGATCAGCAGGTCGGCGCCGGGCGGCTGCGACGACGCCCTCGCGACGACAGCCTGCAATTCGGCCACCGACGCGGCCAGGCCGTTCATCTTCCAGTTGCCTGCGACCAGCGGACGCGGTTCTTGCGCCATGGGCCCTCTGTGTTTCCGGTGTTGCGATTCCCAGATCGCCCCGGCTATCAGAGGCGCGCCCGCGGTGCCAGAGCTTTCCCGTGACTTGTCAGCGTGTTGCCGCGGCACATCGCCGTCTCTATGATGCGCCGCCTTTCCACCGCATCGCCGACCACGAAAGACCCTAAGCAACCATGCTGCGCGGAATTCAGAACGCTACCCGCAACTGGCTCGGCCGGCTCATCACCGGGCTGGTCCTTGGCCTGATCGCGATCTCCTTCGCGATCTGGGGCATCGGCGACATTTTCCGCGGTTTCGGCACATCGACCGTTGCCAAAGTCGGCGGAACGGAAATCGGCGTGGAACGCTTCCGCCAATCCTACACCGAACAGATGCAGCGGCTGATCCGACAGGTCGGCAAGCCGATCCCTGCCGAGCAGGCCCGTGCGCTGGGGCTGCACCGGCAATTGCTCGCCCAGATGCTCGCAGAAGCCGCACTCGACGAAAACATCCGCCAGCTCGGTCTCAACCTGCCTGACGAACTGGTCGCCCAGCGGATCCGCAACGACCCGAGCTTTCGCGGCATTTCCGGCCAGTTCGACCGCAACCGCTTCAACGCGATCCTACGTGAGCTTGGCTATACCGAAGCGCGCTACGTCGCCGAACGTCGCAGGCAGATGCTGCAGCAGGAGATCATCCGCAGCCTGACCAGCGAGCTGAAGGCACCTGAGATCGCAATCGACGCCCAGAATCGCTACGCCAACGAACTTCGCGCGCTCGACTACGTCGTTCTCGGTCCGGAACAGGCCGGTGAAATCGCAGACCCCACGCCCGAGCAGATCACGAAATTCTACGACGAACGCAAGGCGCTGTTCCGCGCCCCCGAATATCGCAAAGTCGACGTGGTCACGCTTTCGGTGGATTCGCTCGCGAAAACGATCGAGATTTCCGACGAAGACGTGAAGAAAGCCTACGAAGCGGCGCGCGCAAAATATGTCACGCCGGAACGGCGCGAGGTGCATCAGATCGTGTTCCAGGACGAGGCCGACGCCCGTGCCGCGCTGGAAAAGCTGAAGCAGCCGGACGTGACATTCGCAGAATTTGCCGCCTCACCCGGGCACAAGGGCAGCGATGTCAATCTCGGCATGGTGACGAAGGCCCAACTCCTCGATCCGGCGGTCGCGGATGCCGCTTTCGCGCTCCAGCCCGACTCGACCAGCGACCTGATCAAAGGCCGGTTCGGGACGGTGCTGATTCACGTCGGAAAGGTCGAACCCGAACAGGTGCGTCCGTTTGACGACGTCGCCGCCGAGCTCCGGCGCGAGCTCGCGCTTGATCGCGCCCGAAACCAGGTGCGATCCCTCTATGACAAGCTTGAAGACGAGCGAGGTGCCGGCGGCACACTGGCGGAGCTCGCAAAAAAGGTCGGGCTGCCGGTGCGAACCATCGACGCGATCGACCGCTCGGGACGCGCGCCCGATGGCAACCCGGTCTCGCAATTGCCGGAAGGCGCCAATCTCTTCAGCGCGATTTTCAACGCCGAGATCGGAACGGAAAATGACGCGGTTCGGCTCGCGAATGGCGAAGGCTATCTGTGGTACGAAGTCATATCGAGCACGCCGTCGCGCGAGCGGCCCCTCGACGAGGTACGCGACCGGGTCGTCGAGCGCTGGCGCAACGACCAGGTTGCCGCCCGGCTGAAGGAACTCGCCAAGGAGACGGCGGACAAGGCCAGGACCACAAGCATTTCGGAAGCGGCCACTGCGATCGGCGTCAAGCCGCAATTCATCGTGGCGCTTCGGCGCGACCGCACCCAGGGCGATTTCCCGGCCAGTGCTCTCGATGCCGTGTTCCAGACGCCGAAGGACGGCATCGGCACCGCGCAAGGTTCGTCCGCCGCCGAATGGATCGTGTTTCGAGTCACTGGCGTAACCGTTCCGAGCCTTGATCCGAATTCCGCGGATGCCAAGAAGATCAGTGATGGCCTCGCCAGTGTCCTGGCGGAGGATATCGTCGCGCAATATCTCGCCAATCTGCAGAGCTCGCTCGGCGTCTCGATCAACGAAGCCGCCCTCAACCAGGTGGTGGGCGGCACCAATTAGCGAGCGCGGGACAGCCGTCCCGGATGCGATGATCATCGAACCCGCAGCTGACGATTTTGCGGCCCGCTATGCCGAGGGCGTGCCGCAGGTCGTATGGACAAATCTGGTCGCCGATCTGGAAACTCCGGTTTCCGCTTTCCTCAAGATTGCGGCCGGCCGGCCGATGAGCTTCCTGTTCGAGTCGGTCGAGGGGGGCGCGTCTCGCGGCCGCTATTCGATTATCGGGCTCGCACCGGACCTGATCTTTCGCGCACGCGGTACGCAGGCCGAAATCAAGCGCACGGCACCACAAGGAGAGCACGAATTCCTTCCCTGTCCGCAGCCGCCGCTTGAGGCGCTGCGGGCCGTGATCGCAGAAAGCCGGATCGCGCTACCGGATGCGCTGCCGCCACCGGCCGCAGGCCTGTTCGGCTATCTGGGCTACGACATGGTGCGCCAGATGGAACGGCTGCCCGAGATCAATCCCGACCCGCTGGGGGCTTCCGATGCGATCCTGATCCGACCGACCATTGTGGTGGTTTTCGATTCGGTGAAGGACCAGATCGCCATCGTCACACCGGTGCGCCCGGAACCCGGGGTCCCGGCGAAGACCGCGCTTGCGCGTGCGACCGAGCGTCTGACAGCGATCCTCGACCGACTGGACGCGCCGCTGCCGAAATCGATGCACGAGGACCATGCCGGCAGCATCTCGGCGAAGGCCGTCTCCAACACGAGCGCTGCCGAATACGCGGCCATGGTCGCGCGCGCCAAGGATTATATCGCGGCCGGCGACATCTTTCAGGTCGTGCTTTCGCAGCGGTTCTCGACGCCCTTCGAGCTGTCACCCTTCTCGCTCTATCGCGCGCTGCGTCGCGTCAACCCGGCGCCGTTTCTCTACTTCCTCGATCTCGACGGCCTCGCGATCGCAGGCTCGAGTCCGGAAATCCTGGTGCGTGTGCGGGCGAGGCGCGTCACCATCCGGCCGATCGCCGGCACGCGGTCGCGCGGAGCAAGCCCGCATGAAGACATGGCGCTCGAACGCGAATTGCTGGCCGATCCCAAGGAATGCGCCGAGCATCTGATGCTGCTCGATCTTGGCCGCAACGATGTCGGCCGCGTCGCCAAGATCGGCACCGTCGAGGTCACCGACAAGTTCTTCATCGAGCGCTACAGCCAGGTGATGCACATCGTGTCGAACGTGGAGGGCGAACTCAGCGACGGCCTCGATGCACTCGACGCGCTGATCGCCGGCTTCCCGGCCGGCACCGTATCGGGCGCGCCGAAGGTGCGCGCGATGCAGATCATCGACGAACTGGAAAAGGACAAGCGCGGCATCTATGCCGGCAGCGTCGGCTATTTCTCCGCCGCCGGCGAGATGGATACCTGCATCGTGCTGCGCACTGCCGTGATCAAGGACGGCACCATGTATGTGCAGGCCGGCGCCGGCATCGTCGCCGACAGCGATCCGGCGTCCGAGCAGCAGGAATGCGTCAACAAGGCAAAAGCGCTGTTTCGCGCCGCCGAAGAGGCCCGGCGCTTCGCGAGCAAGGCAGGACGCGGGCAGTAGGTTGGATGCTGACGATTGCTCCAGCCGATCTCGACGATCCGCGCGTCATCGACTTGCTTGATCTGCACATCACCCGTGCGCGCGCCGAGACAGCACCGGGCAGCGCGCATGCGCTCGGCCTGTCTGGTCTGAAGTCCCCGGATGTCCAGGTCTGGACGGCGTGGGAGGGGAACGATCTCGTCGGCATCGGCGCACTCAAGCGTCTGACTGCCGATCACGGCGAGGTAAAGTCGATGTATGCCGCTGAAGCCAGCCGACGTCGGGGCGTCGGCAGCGAGATGTTGCGGCACATCATTGCTGCGGCCCGCGACGGCGGCCTCTCGCGACTGAGCCTTGAGACGGGAGCCTGGCCGTATTTCGAACCGGCCCGCGCATTCTACAGGCGGTTTGGCTTCACGCCTTGCGGGCCTTTCGGCGACTATCTCCCCGATCCAAACAGCATATTCATGTCGCTTAGCCTGAAATCCGCTCCGCTTGACCCCCCGGAACCCCGCGTCTAAACCCGCGGCACGCCCGGGTTGCCGCATGATCGTCCTGATCGACAATTACGACAGCTTCACTTTCAACCTCGTCCATTACCTGGGCGGGCTCGGCGCGGACGTGCGCGTGCAGCGCAACGACGCGACCAGCGCGGAAGCTGTCATCCAGTCGCAGCCCGAGGCCATCGTACTGTCGCCGGGTCCCTGCACCCCGAACGAGGCCGGCATCTGTCTCGACCTGATCGCCCGCGCGAAGGAGACCATCCCGGTCCTCGGCGTCTGCCTCGGCCACCAGTCGATCGGCCAGGCCTTCGGCGGCGAGGTGGTGCGCGCGCCCTCTCCCGTTCATGGCAAGGTGTCCGAGATTCGCCACGACGGCCAGAGCGTATTCCGCGGCATCAATGGAGCGTTCAGGGCGACCCGCTATCACTCGCTGGTGGTCAAGCGCGACACCATGCCGGCGGAGCTTCAGGTGACAGCGGACACCGATGATGGTCTCGTGATGGGGCTGTCTCACAGGACGTTGCCGCTGCATGGCGTGCAGTTCCATCCCGAGAGCATCGCCTCCGAGCACGGTCATCGCATCCTGCAGAATTTCCTTGACCTCGCCGCCGCCTGGAACGGCGCGCAGCGTCGCCTGCATTGAGGATCATCATGGCCGACGAGTTCAAGGCATTGATCGCCAAGACCGCATCGGGCGCGGCGCTCACGCGCGAGGAGGCGGCGCATGCCTTCGATCGCATGATGTCGGGTGAAGCGACGCCATCGCAGATGGGCGGCCTGCTCATGGCGCTGCGGGTGCGTGGCGAGACCGTGGACGAGATCACCGGTGCGGTCAGCGCGATGCGGGCCAAGATGACGAGGGTCGCAGCACCTCCGGGCGCGATCGACGTGGTCGGGACCGGCGGCGACGCGTCTGGCTCCTATAACATTTCCACCTGCGCGGCCTTCATCGTCGCCGGCGCAGGCGTGCCGGTGGCCAAGCACGGCAACCGTGCGCTGTCGTCGAAATCAGGCGCGGCCGACGTCCTGACGGCGCTTGGCGTCAGGATCGACTTGCGGCCCGACGAAATCACCCGCTGCGTCTATGAAGCCGGCATCGGCTTCATGTTCGCGCCGGCCCATCATCCGGCAATGAAGAATGTGGGCGCCACGCGGGTCGAGCTCGGCACGCGCACCATCTTCAATCTGCTCGGGCCGCTTTCGAATCCGGCCGATGTCAGACGCCAGTTGGTCGGTGTGTTCTCGCGGCAATGGATCGAACCGCTGGCGATCGTTCTGAAGAATCTGGGATCCGAAGCGGTCTGGGTGGTGCACGGCTCCGACGGACTCGACGAGATCACGACGTCGGGGCCCACCGCCGTGGCCGCGCTGGAAAACGGCACGGTCCGCAGCTTTGAAATCTCGCCGGGGGATATCGGTATTGACCCGGTCAAGCCGGAGTCCTTGCGCGGTGCCGATGCCGACCACAATGCCGCTGCGCTGAAAGGCGTGCTGGAAGACAAACCCGGTGCCTATCGCGACGTGGCTGTCATGAATGCGGCCGCGGCATTGGTCGTAGCGGGCGCGGCGAAGGACATGAAGGACGGCGCGGAGCAGGCGCGCAAGGCGTTGTCGAGCGGCGCCGCACGGGCCCGGCTCGACCGTCTGATCGCCGTGTCCAACGCGTGAGACGCCGATGGCCGACATTCTGACAAAGATCGAGGCATACAAGCGCGAGGAGATCGCGGCCGCCAGGCGCGAGCGCGGACTGGCGGCTCTGGAAGCCGATGCGAAAGCTGCGTCACCGCCCCGCGGCTTTGCTGCGGCGATCGACCGAAAGATTGCCGCCGGCCAATATGCGCTGATCGCGGAAGTGAAGAAGGCCAGCCCGTCCAAGGGTCTGATCCGCGCAGATTTCGATCCGGTGGCGATCGCGAAGGCCTATGAGCGGGGCGGCGCCGCCTGTCTTTCGGTGCTCACCGACACCCCGTCGTTCCAGGGCCGCCCGGAATTCCTGACGCAGGCGCGCGGCGCAACCGCCCTGCCCGCGCTCCGCAAGGATTTCATGTTCGAGCCCTATCAGGTGGCGCAGGCGCGCGCCTGGGGCGCCGACTGCATTCTGATCATCATGGCCGCGATCGGCGATGCCGCCGCGCAGGAGCTGGAAGACGCCGCGTCGTCGTACGGGATGGATGTGCTGATCGAGATCCACGACGAGGCCGAACTCGACCGGGCGCTGAGGCTGCGCTCGCCGTTGATCGGCATCAACAACCGCAATCTGCGCACCTTCGAAACCTCGATCGAGGTCAGCCGCAAGCTGGCGCCAAAGGTACCACGCGACCGCCGGATCGTCGGCGAGAGCGGGATTTTCTCGCCGGGCGATCTCGCGCTATTGTCGGAGGTTGGAATTTCCAGCTTCCTGATCGGCGAGAGTCTGATGCGCGCAAGCGATATTTCAGATGCCACCCGCACGCTGCTGGCGCGGCCGCAGGTCCGCGCTGCGGCTGGATAGGCAATGACGGACAACGTCCTGACCCATCTCGGCGCTTCCGGCGAAGCGCGCATGGTCGATGTGTCCGACAAGGACACGACCGAACGAGTGGCCACGGCCGAAGGCCGCGTTGTGATGACCAGGGCGACACTCGATCTCGTGCTCTCCGGCAATGCGAAGAAAGGCGATGTCCTGGGGACCGCGCGCATCGCCGGAATCATGGCGGCCAAACGGACCCATGAACTGATCCCGCTCTGCCATCCGCTGGCCTTGTCCCAGGTGTCGGTCGACCTTGAGCCGGACCCCGCGCTGCCTGGAATTGCAGTGCGCGCGACCGTGAAGGTCACGGGCCAGACCGGCGTCGAGATGGAAGCGCTGACGGCGGTTTCGGTTGCATGCCTGACGATCTACGACATGGTGAAGGCGGCCGAACGGGGGATGCGGATCGAAGGCGTGCACCTGGTCGAGAAGACGGGCGGCAAGTCCGGGCCGTATCGCTCGAAGGACCGGACGTGAGGGGTCCGCCCATGGTCCTGCTCCCCGTCGCCGATGCCCTGCAGCAGGTGCTGGCGCACGCGAGCCCGCTTCCCGCGGAGCGCGTGCCGCTCACGGAAGCATACCGCCGGGTGCTCGCCGAGGATGTGCACGCGACTCGCACCCAGCCGCCCGCCGACGTGTCGGCGATGGACGGCTATGCCGTGCGTGCCGAGGACGTCACCAGCGTGCCGACCGATCTGAGGGTGATCGGCGAGGTCGCGGCCGGGCGGCGATTCTCCGGTCAGGTCAGGCCCGGGCAGGCCGTGCGCATTTTCACCGGGGGCGAAATTCCCGCGGGTGCGGACACCATTGTCGTCCAGGAAAATACCAGACGCGAAGGCGACAACGTCATCGTCACAACGGTACCGCAGAAGGGCCGTCACATCCGGCCAGCAGGCCTCGATTTCAGGGAGCGCGAGGCGCTGCTGTCGCGCGGGCGACGTCTGAGCGGCCGCGATCTTGGGCTCGCGGCTGCGATGAACCATCCGATACTTCCCGTCTACCGCAGGCCGCGCGTTGCGCTTCTTGCGACCGGAGACGAACTGGTACCGCCAGGCCGGCACCCGGGCCCCGGTCAGATCGTCTATTCGAACGGCTACTCGGTCGCATCGCTGGCGCGACAGGAAGGCGCCGAGGTGACCGATCTTGGGATCGTGGGCGACACGGTCAGCGAGACCGTCTCCGCGATCCAGAATGCGCGGATGCGAAAGGTGGACGTGCTGGTGACCATGGGCGGCGCCTCGGTGGGCGACTATGACCTCGTGCAGCGGGCATTGACGACCGAAGGAATGGAATTGTCGTTCTGGAAAATCGCAATGCGGCCCGGCCGTCCCCTGATGCATGGGCGAATCGGCGCGATTCAAGTGCTCGGCCTTCCGGGCAATCCGGTTTCAGCCTATGTTTGCGCCCTGCTGTTTCTGGCACCGCTGCTTCGCAGGCTTTCCGGGCAGCCCGATGTCGAGAACGCGACCGAACACGCCCTGCTTGGCGCGGACCTGCCCGAAAACGACGAGCGCGCCGATTACCTGCGTGCGCGGCTGTCCCGTTCCTCCCGTGGCGCACTGGTTGCCACACCGTTCCCGTTGCAGGACTCGTCGATGACGCGGGTGCTGGCCGATGCTGATTGTCTTCTGGTGCGCGAGCCGCATGCGCCCAAGGCTCCCGCAGGATCCGCCTGCGTTATCCTAAAGCTTCCGCTTTAGGAAACGGCCGCTTTCTTCACTTCAAATTAAGGGGTTGCGGAACACATATCGAACATATAGTGTTCGTTCATGATTTGTTTCGCATCGCTGGGATTGGTTCCCGAGCCAGCATGCCGCCGGGGAGACACGTGAAATGCTGACCCGCAAGCAATTCGAGCTGCTGCGATTTATCAACGAACGTCTAAAGGAGGCCGGCGTTCCGCCGTCCTTCGATGAGATGAAGGACGCGCTCGACCTGCGGTCCAAGTCCGGCATTCACCGGCTCATCACCGCGCTGGAGGAACGCGGATTCATCCGGCGCTTGCCCAATCGTGCACGCGCGATCGAGGTGATCAAGCTGCCCGATTCGGTGAACCACAACGCCGCCGTCCGCCGCGGCTTCACCCCAAGCGTGATCGAAGGCAATCTCGGCCGCGTGCGCACCGCGTCCGAGGACGATGGCGGCCGCCCGGTTTCAGTGCCTGTCATGGGCCGGATCGCGGCCGGCACGCCGATCGAAGCGATCCAGACCAAGAGCCACACCATCAGCGTTCCGCCGGACATGCTGTCGACCGGTGAGCATTTTGCGCTGGAAGTGCGTGGTGACTCGATGATCGACGCCGGAATTCTGGAGGGGGATACCGTCCTGATCCGCAGAGCCGACGCGGCCGATACCGGAGACATCGTTGTTGCTCTTATCGACGATGAGGAGGCGACGCTGAAGCGCTTCCGGCGGCGCGGGGCTTCCATTGCGCTTGAGCCGGCGAATACCTCGTATGAAGTCCGCATTCTGCCACCCACGCGGGTGCGCATTCAGGGCAAGCTGGTCGGACTATTCCGGCGCTACTGACGGCACGTCATCGGCATCGAGATCGGTGGCCCGCGGTGTCGCATCTCGCGGCGCGACCGGACGGATCGGCGCAGGCGGGTTGGCGGAGCGTGCCGGCGTCCACGGTCGTCGGTAGCTTTCCGGACGTGCGGCCTCGACCAGAAGCGCATCGTTGATCCACCGCCCGGACATCGCGCCGCCTGCCCGTACCGCGTTCCTGTCGATGACGGGCGCCTCGCAGGCTGTCGGGGCATTGCGCGCCGTGACCACGAGGGCCGCGATCTCGCAATCCTCGATCATCGCTTCCGCGGCAATCGAAAGAGCGACCACCCGGCCGTCTCCGAGCGGCGCCACACATCCGGTTGGGTCGCATCGAATACCCTTACCAAGCGACTCGTCGTTCTCGGAACGAGCGTCGCCATCGGCCGCCAGCCATTCTCGCAGCGCGAACGCGTCGCGACGGGTCGCCATCACCCGCAAGGCGCCGCCGGTATCGCGCACCGCCACCATTCCGCCATCCGCCGAAACGAGAATATCCGGCCGGGGAGCAGCCGACGCCGCAAGCAGGCAGAGTACGACAAGTCCGGCCCCGCACCAGCGCAGCGGCGAGCGCAGCAGGCACACGACCACAAGCCCCGCGGTGCCTAGCAGAAGGGCCCCCACCCCGAACGCAGGAATCCGCCCCACCGCACCGGGCAAACCGGCGACCCAGGTCGCCACCACGATCATCCAGTCGATGCCCTCGCCCATCAACTGCCAGAACACGCGGTCGAATCCGAACGGCAGGGCAATCAGGCCAAGAAGGCCGGCAGGCATCACCCAGATCGACACGGCGGGCATCGCCAGCAGGTTCGCCAGCACGCCATACGGGGCCAGCCGGTGAAAGTGATAGGCCGCAAATAGGGTGGTTGCGAGCCCTGCAACCACCGAGGCAAGAACCAGTGCCGCAATTTCGCGTCCCCCCCAGAGCGCGACGCGTGCGGCGAATGGTGTACCGGGTTCCGCCGAGAGCCAGCGAATGCCGCCCTCATAGACTGCGACCAGAGCCAGCGTCGCCGCAAACGACATCTGGAAACTCGGGTGCACGATAGCCTCGGGCGCCATCGCGAGCAGGACAAGCGCGGCAACGCAGATGGTGCGAAGCGTGAGCGCCGGCCGGTCGAACATCACCCCGATCAACACGATCGCGGTCATGATGAAGGCGCGCTGGGTCGCGACCTCCGCGCCGGACAGCACGAGATAGAAGGCGGCGACGAGCAGCGCCAGGAGCGCGGCCCATTTCTTGATTGGGGAAATGTCGTTTTGTTCTGTACCGGCTGGTTATCGGAAGTCCCGATTTATCGGCATTTCCGGCGCTTCAGCGGTTCGGCCGTGCTGCCTCGTACCGGCCTGTATTGGGCAGTTGGGTAGCAGAATGGTAGCAAAGCGTTCGCGGCTCGTTCGCGCGGCTTGCGAGTGCCGGCGCGCCCTGCCTATCATCCCACTATGTCCGCGCTGCAATTGATCCGCGCATCCGAAAGCCGCGCCGGCGGCTCCTGGTCGGCTGACGACTTCGACGTTGTGCTGGTCGATTCCGGCGAGCGCATCGGCCGCATCTATGCCCGCACCAGCGCCGGCATGGGCCATCCTGATTGGTGGTGGGGACTGGCCTTCCCTCACACCCTGAATGCGCGGCAGCCGTTCTACGGGCTTGCCGAAAGCAAGGATGCAGCGAAGCGAGCTTTTGCGGAGCGGTGGCGTGGCTAGTGGCTATGAGCGCAGCGACGACTACGGTGGGCCACCTCCGGGCTGGGGCTCCTACATCGCGAGCGCCGTTGCGGCCGCCGTCATCGTCGCGATTCTGTTGGGGCTGTGGTGAAGCGTTGGACCCCACCCCGAAGGCCGGAAGAACGCAACACGGCCTCGGGTAGAGCGCCTTCTTTACGAGACGGACACTGGGCCAACGGCGTGGGCGGGCCCGGGTTTCGTAAGCTCGTGTTTCAGAGTGTTGCCCGCCGGCCGCGCGGATCAACGGCGACCGGCGGAGGAACGCATTCAGGTCACGACTTTCAAAGTGACGCCGCCAGTCGGTTCGCCTCCGTCGCCCTCATCCTCGCTTTCGCCTTCGTGTATCTCGATCAGCCGCTCGCGGATTTCCTGCAGGCGCTCCGCCAGCACGTCCGCAAGGGCATACAGCCCTTCCGGATCGTCGCCGGTGATCTCCGCCCGGCCCTTGATCGCCTCCCAAAGCCCGCGGGCGAAGGATTCGGCTTCGCCAAGCCGGTCGGTGATATCGCCGATGGTCTTTGCCGCCCTGATCTCGGCGCTCATGACACCGCCTCCGGGCCCTTGGGCCGCGCCTCGTCAAGAAGTTCGGCGATATCCTTCAGCCGATCGTCGATGTCTTCGATGATCGCGCAAAGCGCTTGGCCCGTGGGCTTGTCGCCTTCGAGTTCGATGCCGACGGCCATCGTCCTGAGGGCATAGACGCGGTGGCGCACACGCGCGATGTCGTCCAGCCTGTCGTTGAGGTGCAGGTCGGTCGAGGTAGTCGTCATGGTGCATGCTCCTATGTGGAAGGGAGCCGCAGCCAGGCGGAATGCCGGTCAGTTTTTTGATATGATTCGTGTCGGTCATCTGTCGCCCGGTAACGGCGTGGATGGCAAGTCGTCCGCTCGGCTGTTTGCGCAGCCGAGCGGGCGCATCGGAATGATGACCCATATACCGCCCGCACTCAAGCTTCCCTATGCGATGGCCGGGGCCCTCACCCGGGCAGCTTTCGCGGCCACATGATCAAAGCGCATCGTTAAAGTGAAACTTGAGGCACCTCTTGAAACGAATGCGAAGAATCGTATTGCAGCCGTCCGTGAGCGCCGTGGAATAGAAGCGCCCGGGGTTAAGCCCGACGAAGAGAAACGAGTCCACGGCCCGGAAAATGGAAATGAGGGGCGCTCTGTAAGGTGCGAGCGTGGCAAACCGTTTGAGTAAGTGCTAAGAATTTCACAGCGGCCTTCGACTGATTCGGCAGCCAGCGTCCCTTCTTTCAAGGTTTGGGCGCGTAACCGCGCCCAAGGGGCGACGGCCTGGTCCGTCTTTCGGTTGATGGAGAAACGCCATGGAGCGCTTAACGAAACGCCCCCTGTCGTGTCCGCTCAACAAGCCGGTCTCAGTTGTTCGTTACGTCCGTTTTCGTAATGGCAAATGGGAGCAGGTTTGCGAGCACTGCCGGGGCCGCCGTCATCACACGGCAAACCCCGGACTTATTTAAGTGCCACTACTGGGGCCCCTCGAAAGGGGGGCTCCTCTTTTTTCCCCTTTCAGGGAACCGTTGACATGCGACCAACGCGCAGGGCGCGCCGTAGTTCGCAAAGTCGAATTTCGATGTCGAACCGATTGTCGGCCGAATGTGGTAAAGAAGGGATTACATCCCTCGCCACCACCCTTGATCCTCCCGGTGACCAGCTCGTTTCAGAATCAGGCTGGGTCTTTATCCGCTCGTGGATACTTACCGCGCGGCGGCGCTCTCTGTCAATTTTACTCAGGTCCAGCGTTCGCCGCCGGGCGCCGCGCGAATGGCAGCACGCCGCCACCGAGCGCCGCGGCCGGCGCTGTTCTCGCCTTGTAATCGGCAAGGAACGTCTCCCACATTCCCAGCACCATCGACCGCGTCTCGTCGACGCCCAGCGGGATCACCATCATGATCGCCTGGACCATCATCTCGGTCGCGATGGTGGGCAGCGGCATCCCGGTGGCCTTCAGAATTTCCGCCTGCATCCGCACCGTCTCGCGCGCCAGCACGAGATGGAACAGTTCGTCTTGCGTGGCGTCGGTCATCGGCGTGCGGCCTTTCGTTGTTTGCGCCGAAGAATGTCGCGCTGCAGGCGGCTCATGCCGGCAAGCGGGTCGCGCGCCGGCGCGATCGCGGGCTTGAACGGCGCGGCCGGCCGGATCGGCTCGCCGATACGATCCTCGTTCCAGCGATGAATGATCCGTTCCGTCACGCCATCGCGCGTCACGGTCGACAGCAGCGCGAAGCCGCCGACATGATGCGCGGCCGGCCAGCCGGGCCGCCCGCTGACCTTGAGCTGACGTTGCGCCTCGAGGATCTTCAGCCCGTCGACCGCCGGATCAACATCATCGATCGTGGCGCATCCGGAAAATATCGCTTCCGCGACGTCGTCCGGCAGGACCGGGGCGCACATGTCGTCTCCGAATTCGATCAGCTTCATCGGCTCCGGCACTGCCGCCAGCACCGCTGCGACGTTGCCGCCGGTATCTTCGGCGAACTGGCGCACGCCATCGGTGATGTCATGCGTCACCATGCCGAACGCCGCGAACCGGCCGCGGGCTTCCGACCACCCGACGAACGTGAACTGTTGTTCCGGAGAGATGCCGCTGTCGAAATCATAGGTCTCCATGATCTCGGCCACGGTCACCTCGATGCCGGCGATCAGGTGGTCGAATGTCGGGAACCTCCATGTCGCGTGGTACTGCAGGATCGGCAGTGCCTCGCACGCGCCGCGTGACGCGATCAGCGCCGGCAGATGCGGCAGCGACACGCATTTCGGGCCGATCGCCTTCAGGATGCCGGCAGCATCGTACTTGGCACCGTCACTGACGATGCAAGCGCGATCACGCTGCACGATCACATTGACCGCGCTCATCTTTGGCTTCCTTCTTGTCGCCGTCGTTATCGTTGGCCGGCTTCGGCTTCTTGAACAGCGATCCTCCAAAGCCGACACCACCCTGCGCCGCGCCCATCAGCACGCCCGGACCATCGAGACGGAACGCTGCGTTGACCGCGTTCTTGATGCCGTCGTTCATCATCGATTTGCCCAGATTGTCGAGCGACGCGATCAGGGCATCCGTCGCCGATTTGCCGGCCATCATCGCGCTGGCGAAGGTCTGTCCGAAGTCGACCACGGCATCGCGCACAGCATTCATCCTGCGCTCGCCCTCGCGCAGCTTTTCGAGTTTGCCGGCGGCCTCCTCCGCGCGGTCGCCCGCCTCCTTGATCTTTTTGGCAACATCGTCCGTTGCCGGATCGAGCTCTGAGCGCAGCGCCGCACCGGTCAGCTCGGCTTCCACGCGGAACCGGGCTTGGGCAGCGGCGCCAAGGCCGAATGCCTTCGCCTCCGCTTCCTGCAGATCGACCCGCCTTTCTGCGGAGCGCACGGCGCGAGCAAATTCCGTCGTCACCTTTTGCGCGCTCGCCGCAAGCTTCTGGTTCGTCTCCGCAGCCCTGGTGCCTTTGTTGTTCACCTCGTCAAGCTGCTTGATGTAGTCGCCCCAGGTGGCGGCAAAGCTGCCGCCGAGCGGCGCGCCGGGCTTGCCGATCCCAGCGGCCCCCATCGCCGCGCCGAGCCGGCCGTAAGCCGCCGCGAGCGCGTCGACCTGCGACGCGGCTTCCGGCGGCACCGCTGGCGACACGAACCGCGGATCGTCCGCGGAAACCTGATCCCATCCCATGCGCTTGTTAAGGCGCGCGAAGAAATCCTGATGCTCACCGCTCTGAAGGCGCTTCTCGATCTTGTCGCCGATGGCCGGCGCGGCATTCACGGCCTGGGCGATCAATTCCACAATTCCCACCCAGATGCCTTGCAGCCGCAGCGCGGCGCCGTTGATATCGATTTGCACGGCGAAAAATTGCTCGATGGTGAACTTCGCGGCCTCGAGCCGTGCGCCGAGTTCGCCCGCGCGCTGGACCTGGTCTGCCGAGATCGTGTCTTGCTGATACTTCGTCAGGCCCTCCATGCTCGCCGCGAGATCGGAGCGGTCGACCATGCGATGCGCGTTGGCGTATTTCTCAAGAAGTTCGGAGCCGCGCTCGACAACCGAGTTGACCGCAGAGAATACGCCACCGACTGCGGCGCCCAGAAGCGTCAGCCGGCCCATCGTCCACAGCACCGGCGCGAAGACCCGCGCCAGCAACGCCGCGGTGCCGCTCACCGTGCTGAGCGACGTGCCCAGGCTTGTCAGCCCGGCGCCGGCGGCAATCGCCATCGGCGCGAAGGATGACATGGCGCCGCCAGCCGCAGCGGTCGCAACGCCAAAGCGTCCTAGCGCCGCGCCCGCCACAACGATCGCAGGCCCGATCGTCGCCAGCGCCGCACCCATCGCAGTCGCCACCGTGACGATCACCGGATTGACCGCCGCGCGGACCGCGGGCGAATAGATATAGGCTGCCGTCGCGGCCGTCTTCAACGCATTGGCGACCTTGACGATGTCGACTTCCCACGCGGCATGCGAGGCATGAGCCTGCCTCGCATTGTCGTTCGCCGCCCGCATGGCCTGGTTGAGACGATCGTGCGAGGAGGACAGGTCATCGACCCGACGGTGCAGATCGGTCTGGGATCGCGCCCAGCGCCGCTGCGCTTGTTCGAAACTGGTCAGCGCGCCGGTGTTGGCTTCGGTCACGGCCTTGCCGCGCCGCATCGCGGCCTCATAATCGGCGATGCCTTGCTTTGCGGCGGAGGCATCAACGCGAATTTGCGTAACGACCTGCGTCATGGCTGCATCCCTTCGGACAACGCTTTCCAGAACGCGACCTTGTAAGCTTCGACCTGATCAGGCGTCGCCTTGCTGCCGATGCCGTTCGGCAAGCCGATCGCGTCGTCCAGCATTGTCTTGAAGGCCATCCGTTCCGACAGACCCAGCGACAACCCGGCCGCGCGGTGGCTCTTGGCTGCGCCCTCGCCGAGCTCTCGGCCCATCTTCGCGTACGTCGCCGATACTTCGACCGCGATGGCCGCATGTTGCTGTGGTGTCAGCATGTCTTCGCTCCTTCGAGATCATCGCGGGCGGCAAGCGTATCCGCTCCGCTCGCCGCCCGCGCGTTGCGTGCCGACCGTACATCCGGGCCGGCAGAATTGATCATTGCTATCGCGTCACTGAAATCGACCACGGGGAACGCGATAGCGGCGAGCACCCGCTGCCGTTCCGCACTGGCCGGCAGGCATCGCAGCCGATCGCGTGCGGCCGCAAGCTTCGTATGACCGACGATGGCTAGCTCGAGCAGACCGCGCGCCATGGTGCGCTTCTCTTCGTCCGTCGCAGTTTCCCAGCGGTTGTCTGTCATGGCTGTCAGTGCCCGTGTTTCTGGCGGCGCGCCATCAGCGCCCCGAGCGGTGAGCCAACATCCGGGCGGCCTGCAGCTATCGATGCCGCTGCCTTCTTGCCGAGTTTCGACAGATCATCCTCATCCCAAGACGCGACCTCTCTGCCGTGCGAGTAGTCCGACGCATCGAGTTCGTCTTCTTGATCGCCGGCCTTCATCGGACCGTCGTTGCGATCGAGGAACCGCTGGAATTCCCGCATGCCGGTGACGTTGCCGGCCTCGACCTGCGTCCAGAGGCGCATCGCTAGCGAAGCCATCAAACGGTCGCGCTGAATGTCGCGAACCTTGAGCTGGGAAAAATAATGCTTCCGCAAAGTGGGAAGCGTGACGCTGATCGCGCTCGCGATGCGCTCATTGCTCCAGCCGAGCGCTAGCAACATGATGACTTTGTTGCGGTTTTGGTTGGTGACAACGTGAGGTGGCCGGCCACGCTTGCCATGCCCCTCCGGGATTGGATCACCAAACAGGTCCAAAATTTCGCTCATAAGGAAAAAATCTCTGAGTGAGACCCCTGCGGTTACTTGGTCCTTCGATTTCAGGTTTTTGGAGGTGCCCCCCCGGTCTCAGACCGGTGCCTTACGCCGTAACCGAATTGAGCGGCTTTCCCCTTGCACAGCGCAATAAATTCATCGGCAGTACAGCCAGCGAGTATTGCGAGGTTGCCGACCTCCATGATCGCGGCTCGCAGTTCTGGCGGAATCTCAGGCTTGGGATCGTCTGTCATCGTCGGTCCTTTGCGTCCCTGCCCTTCGGTGGCACATAGATCGAGATGATCGGCGAGCCCTGATACCAGCCGTTAAAACGGTCGTAGATGCGGCCATCCACGATCGAAAAACAGTGTGACGGATCACAAAGAGACACGATGCATGTCCACGGAATGGCGGGGCGATCTTCGAAAAACAACTCGGTCCATCCACGCGATTCCAGATAGGCGCCCAGCGCGTCCCCGTTGACGCCATCGCCAACGAACGCCGCGCGGCCGTCTGGCATGGGAAAGGCCGCGATGCCCGCGACGATGTCATCGGGCGACTCGCCAGTGACATGGTGGATCGCAATGACAGCGCAGTTGTCGGCGTACTTCGTCATCGGCTGCCCTGTACCTTCGCCAGAACCGAATAAAAATCGCACTTCACGATCGAGCCATCGGCGTTGACGACCGAAAACATGCCCTCGCCGTCGACCTGCATTGACCGGACGCCGCCGCGCGGGCCTGGTTTGCCGGCCTTGCCCTGAGAACAAAACAACTGCCATCCATCGCCGGGACACGGGCCGGGATTGTTGTACTTCGCAATGAAGGATGCTCCGCCCAGCGCGACGACGGCGAGCCGCGCATATTGCCGGGTGGCATCAAAAGTCCCCTCGATGGAAATGCCGGCCCCGCCGCGCTCCAGCTCGGCAACGCGCTCTTCAAGCGCGACGCGCTTAGCGCGTGCCGCAAGCCGATCGGACTCCAGCGACATGTTGTTGTTGATCAGAACGGAGAGGATAGCGCGGAAAGGATCGCGGATGTTTTTCGAGCAGTTGTTCCAGACCCGTATGAGCAGATCCTCTCGCGCTTTGAGGCTGTCGAGGATTTGATCTTTCGTGAGGTCGGTTGCGAATTCACACATGTCGGCGACGATCTCGGCAACCTCTTTTCGATATTCGTCAGCGTCGGCGAGCTTTTGGCGCGGCAGCCGTGGTAACGCGGCTTGAGTGACGGCGGCGGCAGGCGGTTTTTTGCTCTCGAAGAACCGCTTCTGTCGCTGAAGATCGAAAAAGCGATCTTTGTCGGCCTGCAGCAAACTGGAGGCATTGCATTTCCACCGATAGTCGAGATCGGCTAGCTCGGCCTCGTTTTCAGCGGTCCAGCCCCGCTTGACGTGTTCGCGCACGGCGCTTGGGAGGAGGGTGTTTTCGTCATTCATGGGAATTCACCCTATCGCTTTCCGAATTCCCGTGGCGTCACGCACGGTCACGCATGGATTTGACCAGATATCGCCGCAGGATATCGATCGCCCGAGCGGCCACGTTCTCGTCGTCACCGAGTTCGTCGACAACATCGGCGGGCAAAAGCACAAGCTTGTGTCCAGGCCTTGAGCGCTCGCGCCGCCGCGCCGACCGCTCCCGCTCCTGCTCGCGCGCGCGCGCAATCTGTTCCGGCGTCATGTCGGCGCGGCGGCGGCTCATTGCGCACAACCCCACAAAAAAAAGTTGGCTGATTTTTGCGTAATTACGAGCGCGCCCCCTAGCCGGTAGAACGGTCCCGGCCGGTATGTTTCGACGTACCCCCCCGGTTCACCGATGAGAAAGCCCAAGTGGGCTTTCTCAATTTGATTTCGTCTCGTTGAGACTGAAACACCCACGCGGTCCGCTGGTCTTCCGGTCAGATGTTTCCGGGGTGCCCCCCATGGTGGCGACGCCATCATTGCGCGGCCTCGCGCATGCTGGTGATCAAGCGCACGGTGCGCACCCACGCGTGTTCGGACCGCCACGCTGCTGTCAGCGTGTCGAGGTAGTCGTTGCGTATCGTGTCGACGAAGAAGCTGCCGGCCGCTGAATGCACGATGTCGTGCCCGTCTCTGCGGACACTCAGGCGATCGAGAAAGGACTTGGCGCGGTCGCCGTGCCTTCCGACCACGGTTGCCTTGACCATCAACCAGGTGTCGGCGATCGGGTCTGCCTCGATCGTCACCCCGTCGCCTTCGGCGGCCTGACGGTCGAACCGCTCGACATTGCCGTTGGTCGTGTCCGTGACCGAACCGCGCGCGCTTTTTTCTCTTGGTTTATTTATTCTATTATTTAGTGGGGCACTAAAGGGCCCACCCCCGGACAAAATTGCCCCCATCGATGGGGACATTATTGCCCCCATCGGGGGTGCGGATTGGGCGTCGGTGGGGGCAGTTATGCCCCCATTGATAGGGGCAGTTGTGCCCCCATCGGTAGGGGCACTATTGCCCCCATCTCCCGGCTGAAAAATCGGTTTGTAGGAATTGCTGCGGCTGATCGGATCGAACACGATCTCGATGTAGTCTTTCTCGTAAAGCGCCCTGATACCGCGTCGGACCGTCTTGATGTTGCCGAGCCCGAGCTTCCGCCGCATCGTCTCTTGCGATGGCCAGGCGTCGCCGCTAACGGAATTCAAGTGCTTGTAGATCGCCCAGCCGACCAGCCGCGAAGCCGGTGACAGCGTGATGTCGAACATCATGCGATCCAACCAGCCGAACTTGCGGCGATCGTATTGCGGAGCGGCCACTATCGCTGCCGCCTCGCGTTGTCTGCTGCGGTCTGCAGGCAGGCCGGCGGGATCATGCGGACGAACCCGCACACAGGCTCATCGCAAAGACGCCAGCCAAGAGCGATGTAGAGCTCACAGTCGGTAACCGGGATCAGGCGCCCGATCGGCCGCGCCGGCGGCAGACGCCGGCTTGTCGACGCGGCCATGTCAGGCCACCGCGGTCTCGATACCGAGCATCTTGTGAAGCGCCGCCTTGGGCACCTTCTTCAATCGGCCGATCTCGATTATCGGAATTTCACCGCGGGCCGCCGCCGCGTAAGCCGCATTGCGGCTTAGCCCTAGCATCCGGCCCGCTTCCGGACTGTCATAGACCTGCGGGGGCACAGCCA
>NZ_JBFWPA010000017.1:0-85871 GCF_050250235.1 Pseudorhodoplanes sp. | reverse complement strand
GCGCTCCCTCCCCCCTTGTGGGGGAGGGCTGGGGAGGGGGGTAGCAGTTGTCGAGACCGCATCCACCCCCACCCCGGCGCGCTTGTGCGCGCCGATCCACCCCACAAGGGGGAGGGTGAAGCATGGAGAGGCTGCGGCCGCTGACATCACGCGAACGACTTCGCGTAACCGTCGACGATACCCTTGAGCTGTTCGGCGGCAGCGTCGTCGAGATCGCGCGTGTCGCGAATCCTGTTCAGAAGATCGGTATGCTTGCTGCGCAAAAGCGACAGCAATCCGTTCTCGAATTCCTTTACCCTGCTGACCGGCAGCGCGTCGAGATAGCCGTTCACGCCGGCGTAGATCACCGCCACCTGCTCTTCCATCTTGAGCGGCGAGAATTGCGACTGCTTGAGCAATTCGGTCAGGCGCGAACCGCGCGCCAGCAGGCGCTGGGTGGTCGCGTCGAGGTCGGAGCCGAACTGCGCGAACGCGGCCATTTCACGATACTGCGCGAGTTCGCCCTTGATCTTGCCGGCGACCTTCTTCATCGCCTTGGTCTGCGCCGCAGAACCGACGCGCGACACCGAAAGACCCACGTTCACGGCCGGACGGATGCCCTGATAGAACAGGTCCGTTTCCAGGAAGATCTGGCCGTCGGTGATCGAAATCACGTTGGTCGGAATATAGGCCGACACGTCGTTGGCCTGGGTTTCGATCACCGGCAGGGCGGTGAGCGAGCCGGCGCCATTCTCGTCGTTCATCTTGGCCGCGCGCTCGAGCAGCCGCGAATGCAGATAGAACACGTCGCCCGGATAGGCTTCGCGGCCGGGCGGCCGGCGCAGCAGCAGCGACATCTGGCGGTAGGCGACGGCCTGCTTGGACAGGTCGTCGTAGATGATCACGGCGTGCATGCCGTTGTCGCGGAAATACTCGCCCATGGTACAGCCGGTGAACGGCGCCAGAAACTGCATCGGCGCCGGATCGGAGGCGGTGGCCGCAATGATGATCGAATATTCGAGCGCGCCCTGCTCTTCCAGCACCTTCACGAATTGCGCGACGGTCGAGCGCTTCTGGCCGACCGCGACATAGACGCAATACAGCTTGATCTTCTCGTCCGGCTGCGCGTTCAGCGGCTTCTGGTTCAGGATGGTGTCCAGCGCGATCGCGGTCTTGCCGGTCTGGCGGTCGCCGATGATCAGCTCGCGCTGGCCGCGGCCGATCGGGATCAGCGCGTCGATCGCCTTCAGGCCGGTCGCCATCGGCTCATGCACCGACTTGCGCGGGATGATGCCGGGCGCCTTGACGTCGACGCGCATGCGCTTCTCGGCCTTGATCGGACCCTTGCCGTCGATCGGATTGCCGAGCGCGTCGACCACGCGGCCGAGCAATCCCTTGCCGACCGGGGCATCCACGATCGAGCGGGTGCGCTTGACGGTCTGGCCTTCCTTGATCTCGCGGTCGGCGCCGAAAATAACGATGCCGACATTGTCGCTTTCGAGATTGAGCGCCATGCCGCGCGTGCCGTTCTCGAATTCGACCATCTCGCCGGCCTGCACATTGTCGAGACCGTAAACGCGCGCGATGCCGTCGCCGACCGACAGCACCTGGCCGACTTCGGAGACTTCCGCCTCCTGACCGAAATTCTTGATCTGCTCTTTCAGGATGGCGGAGATTTCTGCGGCGCGGATGTCCATCAGCGAGCCTCTTTCATGGCAGTCTTGATCGAATTGAGTTTGGTGCGAAGCGAGGTGTCCACCATGCGGCTGCCCAGCTTCACCACGAGTCCGCCGATGATGCCGGGATCGACCTCCACCGAGAGATCGACGTCCTTGCCCGTCAGCGTATTCAGCGCGGTCTTGAGTGAATTCAGATGCGCGTCGGAGAGCTGCTCGGCGACCGTGACGCTGGCCGAGACTTCGCCCTTGTGCCTGGCCACCAGCGCGCGGAACGCCCGGATGATCAGCGGCAAGGCGAAGAGCCGGCGATTGGACGCCACCAGCTTGACGAAATTGCCGGCGATGCCGTGGATCCCCGCCTTCCGCAGAAGCGGATCCAGCGCCTTCACCTGCTCCTCGGCGGAAAAGACCGGGCTGCGCACCAGCCGTTTCAGGTCGTCGCTGCCCTCCACCATCTGGTCAAACCGATCCAGATCGGCACGGACCTTGTCGAGCGCCTTTTCCTCGAGCGCGAGTTCGAACAGCGCGGTGGCGTATCGCCCCGCCATGCCGGAAACAATCGGTTGTTCGCTTGCCATGGACCTGTTGCGTAGACGCTATCCAAAAAGCCCCACCGTCGCGTCAGCGGCGGCACAAACCATTGGAATTCAAGGGGAATTCCGATCTCGCGGGACGTCACGGGTTGCCCCCCGGAGCCCCTGCAAAATCGAGGCGGTTGCTAACACGCCAGTGATGGCGGTGCAACATAGGGAAAGCCCGGAATCGACCGAAAGACCGGCCTATTCAGGCGCCTTTCGTCGCAAGCCGCGTGAGCCACGCACTGGCGCGCGCACTCCCTTCTTGGAAAAGGGTGCAAGGTTCACGCACTGCCTGTCAGAGCGCCCCAACGGAGACCCCGCGCGATGTCCGCCCAACTCCCCTGGCTCTATCTCCTGATCGCCGGCCTGTTCGAGATCGGCTGGGCGATCGGTCTCAAATATACCGACGGCTTTTCACGGCTCTGGCCCTCCCTGGGCACGGCGGCGGCCATGGTTGTCAGTCTCGCCTTTCTGGGCCTGGCGCTGAAACATCTGCCGGTCGGCACAGCCTACGCGGTCTGGACCGGCATCGGCGCTGTAGGCACCGTGGTTCTGGGCATTGCCCTGTTCGGGGAGCCCGCCACCGTGCTGCGACTGGCCTGCGTCGGATTGATCGTGGCCGGGATCGTGGGCCTGAAGCTCGTCACCTGAAACATTGATGCCCCGCAAAGACGCGGATCGGAATCGTGGCCAAATCAGCTATATTGCCGCCTTACGCCATTCGAGGGTGGAGATGGACGCAACTGCGCCTGCGGGCCACCGCAGCGACCCGACTTTTGCCGACCTGTTCACCCCCAAGCTGATCACCGTCCTGCGGGAGGGCTACGGGCTCGACGGCCTGCGCGCCGACGCGCTGGCCGGCCTGACCGTGGCGATCGTCGCCCTGCCGCTGTCCATGGCGATCGCCATCGGTGCGGGCCTGAGCCCCGAACGCGGCCTCTACGCCGCGATCGTCGGCGGCTTTCTGATTTCGCTGCTCGGCGGCAGCCGCTTCCAGATCGGAGGACCGGCCGCGGCCTTCATCGGGCTGGTCGCCCTGACCGTGCAGCGCCATGGCTATGACGGCCTGATGCTGGCCACCCTCATGGCCGGGGGCCTGCTCCTGGTCATCGGATTTCTGCGGCTCGGGACCTATATCAAATACATTCCCTACCCGGTTACGGTCGGTTTCACCGCAGGCATCGCCGTCATCATCCTGATCTCGCAGGCCCGCGACCTGTTCGGGCTCCAGCTCGCCGGCGACCCGGCCGATACCGTGCCGAAGCTGAAAGCGCTGTGGGCAGCCGTCGGCACCATCAGCCCAATCACCGTCGCGCTGTCGGTATTCTCGATCGCAGCCATTCTCGTCGTGCGGCGGCTGCGGCCGAACTGGCCGGCGCTCCTGATCGCGGTCGCCGGCGCGACCCTGCTCACGTTCCTGCTCGGCCTGAATGTCGAGACCATCGGCTCGCGTTTCGGCGTCATCCCGTCCGGGATGCCGGCGCCGGCGCTTCCGCCCTTCAGCGTGGAAAAGATGCGCGCCGTGCTGCCCGATGCATTCGCGATCGCTGTCCTTGGCGCGATCGAATCGCTGCTCTCCGCCGTGGTTGCAGACTCCATGTCTGGCCGCCGTCACCGCTCCAACAGCGAACTGGTAGCCCAGGGCGTCGCCAATATGGCAGCCGCGGTGTCCGGCGGCACGCCGGTCACCGGCACCATCGCGCGCACCGCGACCAATATCCGCGCCGGCGCGCGCGGGCCGGTCGCCGGCATCCTGCATTCGGTCTATCTGCTGATCTTCGTCATCGTGGCGATGCCGCTGGTGGCCTACATTCCGCTGGCATCGCTTGCCGGCGTGCTGGTGGTCGTCGCATGGGCGATGGCCGACAAGGCCGAATTCGGCCTGCTGCTGCGCACTTCGCTCGCCGACGCAGTGGTGCTGCTGTCCACCTTCCTGCTCACGATCTTCGTCGACCTGCTGACCGGCATCGCGGTCGGCGTGCTGCTGGGATCGTTCCTGTTCATGCACCGCATGGCGGAGGCGATCGACGTTCAGGGCGGCGCCAAATTGGTGCGTGACGATGTCGCCGACGCCGAGAATAGCCGGCCGAGCTATCGTGGCCGGGTGATGCCGGGCGACGTGATGGTCTATCGCATCAGCGGCGCGTTTTTCTTCGGCGCCACCGCGCGGGTGAACCTGATCCTTGACCGCGTGGTCAATCCGCCGCGCGTCTTCGTTCTGGATTTCTCCGACGTGCCGTTCATCGACATCACCGCGGCCGCGGCGCTGGAGCGCTTCGTGCAGCGGCTGCACAAGGCGCATACAAGGGTCTATTTCGCCGGGGTCCGCCCGCATGTGCGCCGCGCGTTCGGATTGCCCGGTCTGCGCGGGCGGTCGGTGCGCTACGTCACCAGTGTGGAGAAGGCGCTGGAGAGCGCCGAAGCAAAGCGCGGGGCATAAAGGTCTTCGTCATTCCGGGGCGTGCCGACAGGCACGCGCTTCCCGGAATGAAGCCACATCCGGATTGCAAGTGCCCTTCGACTTCTCCTCGTTCTGGACCACGCTCGCCGTCGCAATCCCGACGCTTGCCATCGCCTATATCATCTTCGGCATTGCCGGTTTCGGAACTGCGATGATCGCGGCGCCGGTCCTTGCCCAGGTGATGCCGGTGGCATCCATCGTTCCGATGCTGGCGCTGCTCGATTGTCTCGCCGCGATCATCAACGGTGTGAAGCTGAACGAGAAAATCGCGAAGCGCGAGATGATGTGGCTGGTGCCGCTCCTTGTCGCGGGCTCGATCGTTGGCGGGACGCTTCTTCTGATCATCCCGCCGCGGCCGATGATGCTGGCGCTTGGCGTGTTCGTGATCGGTTACGCGATCTGGTCGCTCGCAAGCCCGTCGTTCAGGCAGACACTCAATCAGCTCTGGGTGATTCCGTTCGGCGCGATCGGCGGCGTGTTCAGCGCCATGTTCGGCAGCGGCGGCTTCATCTACGCGATCTATCTGAGCCGCAGGCTCGAGGACAAGGACGCGGTGCGCGCAACGGTGAGCGTGCTGATCGCGCTCGCGGCATTCACCCGAGCCGTCATCTTTGCATGCGCCGGACTCTACACGACGCTCGAATTGCCGCTGATGGCGATGTTGCTGGTGCCGGCAATGCTGATCGGACTCTTTGCGGGCCACCGCATCACGTTGCGGATGTCGCGCGAGCAGTTCGTCCGGGTGCTGAGCCTTGTGCTGATCGCAACCGGCGCAACACTCGTGGTGCGGGCATTGGCGTCGGGATGACATGGCTCGATGAACCAGCCATCGCAGCGCCGCAATCGAATCTGACGGTCCTGCCGCCTGCTGTTCGACCGGCAGCGCTCCAAGGTGAATGATGCGCCGATTCATGCAGATTGCACTGATCGTGACTTGCGTCGCGGCACGGCAAGCATCCGGGCTGGCCGGGCCGGCGGAAGACGCCGAGGCCGCCTATCGCCGCGGCGATGTCGGCAAGGCGATCGAGATCGCAAGGCAGGCTGCGGAGCGCTCGGACCCGCAGGCGCAGGCCGTGCTCGCGTTCTTTCTCTATACCAAGGTGCCGCCGGACCCGGTCGAGGCAATGATGTGGTGGAGACGCTCCGCCGAACAGGGCCATGCCGAAGGTCAGTTCATGCTGGCGACCCAGTATTTCTATGGCGTCGCCACGCCGCCGGATTATGGCGCGGCCTACAAATGGGCGCTGGTCGCGGCGCGCAGCCCAGACCTGAGCGAGGCCGCAAGAAACGAGGTCCTGAAGCTGGCCGGCGAGATCAGAGCCAGGCTTGGGCCGGAGCAGATCAAGGCTGCGCAGGAGGAAGCGGTCGCATTCCATCCGAAGCGCGAGCGATAACCGGTATCCGACCCCGGCATTCAATCCGACCGATCAGCCGACCGCCGCCACCGGACGCTCATTGACGGCCGCTTCATCCGCTGGCTGCGCCCATACGGTCATATCGGTCATGCGCGCTTTCCCATACATCGACGCGAACGACACTTCGGCGGCATCGCGCCCGGTACCGATGCGTACGATGCCATCGAGCCTGGCCTGCCGGGTCGGATCGAACAGCCACCAGCGTCCGTCGAGATACGCCTCGAACATCGCGTGAAAATCCGGTGGTTCGAGTCCGGTGGCGTAACAGCTCACCAGACGCGCCGGAATATTGAGCGCGCGGCAGAACGAAATGCCGAGATGGGCGAAGTCGCGGCATACGCCCGCGCGATGTTGCAGGGTTTCCGCGGCCGAGGTGAACGGATCACTGGCGCCCGGCCGATACGCGATGTTGTCGCAGATCCAGTTGCAGATCGCCGTCACCCGCCCATGCCCACGCGGCAGAGCGGCGAATTCCCGTTCGGCAAATTCCGCGAGCCTGTCGGACGGACAGAAGCGGCTCGGCATCAGGAACGGAAACATGTCGAGTGGAAGATCCTCCACCGGGGTTTCATCGATCGCGTTCGGGTCTTCCAGCGCCAGCTGAAGGTCGAGCGCGGCTTCATAGCGAAGCCGCAGCGTCCCATTGCGCGCCACCAGCCGCGTGTAGCGGTTGTCGAGCCCGGCGATGATCGTCTCGGCGGGAACCGCAGGCTCGACGATCCATCTTTCGCCAACCTGCGCATGCTGCGAAATCTGCGCAACCGCGACATTGAATATGAATGTGGTGATATCCGCGACCTCGTAGGCGAGATCGCATCCGACTGCGATTTTCATGGGGAGCCCTGCTGCCGCATTCCGGTAAGCGGCCCCCGAAAACGCTGATCGCACGAAAAGGTTCCAAACGCGCCGTCGTCTCCCGGACCTGATGTCCGGAAGGCGACCTCCGTGCGGCGCTCCCGATGGATTCAGTGAACGCCAAGCTTCTCCGCCGCCATTTTCGTTCCGGTCACGCGGTTGGCGATCTTCTGGAAGGCGACGTCACGTGCGTAGTCCGGATTGCCGTGGTTGGGCTTCATGTCGATCGAGAACGGCGAGAAACCGCAATCGTCGGTCGAGCCGAGCCGCTGCTTGTCGATATGGTTCGCGGCGGCGACCAGCTGGTCGCAGACCTCCTGCGCCGATTCCGGGCGCGGGCTTTGCGTCACGATCACGCCGATATAGGCCATCTGCGGCACGCCCTTTGCGTCCTCCCGCAGATATTTGCCGACCAGCTTGTAGGCGGATTCCCGGTCGCGCTCGCTCGCCATCTGAAGCTGGAAATAGCCGGCATCGAGCTTGAACAGCTGCTTCAGCAACTCCTCATACGGCACGTCGGCGCTGTGCACCGAATCCACGTCACCGCCGGGACAGACATGCACGCCGATATTCTTCCGCTCCTCCGCGGAGAATCGGTCAAACACGCGGTTGTCGAGCTCGATGAAGAACGGCAGGAGATTGCGCGTGGTCCACGGATTGCGCGGATCGTTGCGCGGCGCGAGCCGGCCTTCGGTGAAATCCATCACCACGCGCGCGGCGCCGGCCGCGAAGCACGAGCGGATATCCTTCTCGCATTCGTTGACGATGTCGTCCTCGAACTGCTTGCGCGGATAACCGGGAATATCGCCGTCGAGCTGGTAAAGCAGATACATCATCGACGGCGCGATCACCGCCTGGTGCAGTGGTTTGTCGGTCATCGCTTTGGCCTTCTTCACCAGTTCGCCCGCGAAGAAATTGTAGCGGAACGGGCCTCCGGTGACTTTCGGCAGCTGCCTGTTGTGCCCGTCGGCGAAAATCGCGAAATACTGTCCGCCCGGCGCCAGATTTTTCGCCAGTCCCGCGCCCGCGAGCGTGTCGGCGATCGGATAGGTGGCGAAGCTCGACACCCGCTGCTCGCCGTCGGAGATGATCGGCGATCCGGTCGCCTCGAACCGCTTGATGGTGTCGGCCACCGCCGCGTCCTGCTCCTTCTCCAGCTCCGCCTTGCTGAGATTGCCGGCGTCGAATTTCGCGAACGCCTTCTGCAGATTAAGCGGCCGCGGGATCGAGCCGACCGGCTCGGTCGGAATTCCGGTGGCGGCCCGTGGATCATACGCCATCTCAAGTCTCCCTGATGGTTTCCTCGTAAAAATGCAGCCGCTTTCGCGGTCTATAGACAGACTGGTCTGTCTATAGGTATTGGATTCCCGATCCGGCGGCGCGTCAAGGCGTGATTGGACGGCGGCGCGTGCCGGGCAGCGGCTCCCCGCAGCCCTCCGGGCGACCGGTAGTGTCGCTGATCGCGGAATTTGCGTTGCCGGGCCGGGCGATGATACCCATCGCGCGACCGGAGCACCGGCAGGCGGGATTCGCATTGCGCAAGACAAGCGACGTGGCAAAGACACAGAGCAAATCGGCCGGCGGGCCGCGCGACCGGCTGATGGCGGCGGCCTATGACCTGTTCGCCGAACAGGGCGTCAGCCAGGTCGGCATCGACTCCATCCTCGCGCGCTCCGGCTGTGCCAAGGCGAGCCTGTACGGGCATTTCAAATCCAAGGACGATCTTGCGATCGCCTTCCTCGACCGGCGCGAGGCGCTATGGACGCGCGCCTGGCTGGAAGCCGAAGTCAAGGCGCGCAGCACCGATCCGGAAAAGCGGCTGCTTGCCATCTTCGACGTGTTCGACGGCTGGTTTCGCAAGCGAAGCTTCGAAGGCTGCTCCTTCGTCAATGTATTGCTGGAATCACGGCCGGGCAGCGCCGTGCACCGCTCCGCCTCGCTGCATCTGCGTAAAATCCGCAGCATCGTCCTTGCGCTGGCGCAGCAGGCCGGACTCGCAGAGCCCGAGAAATTCGCGCAGGCCTGGCACATGCTGATGAAAGGTTCGATCGTGTCGGCCTGCGAGGGCAACCGCAACGCCGCGCGCGAGGCGAAGCAGGCGGCGAAGCTGGTGCTCTCCGGCTGGCAGCGGGCGCGCAGGCCCTCACGCCAGCGCTGATTGCGACTGCATCCCGGTCGCTGCGCGGCTCGGATCGCCGCGCTTTCTTGAACCGACTCCTCTCGAACTCCGACAAAGCGGCAGAGACGGGAGGGCCGTGCCATGCTGGACCTGTTGGTGACGCTTGCGGAACTCTACCTCCTGACGCCGGGGAGGCCGGCCGATCCGCCGCCTGCGCCACGGGTTCCAAAGCGGACCTCGGTGCCGACCTTTCCTCCGGCAGGGCGCACGAAGCCCTGAATTCGCATCGAGGGTGATCATCGGCGACAGGCCGAGCTTTGGCGCAACGCGGTTGCGATGCGCCTGCCTCGTCGGGTCCGATCCGCTGCAGCATTGTCACGGGATGCAACGCAGAGCGTGGTGGAGCTGACGCCACGGGCGGCGGCCCGGCCACGCCGCATGCCATGATCTGAAAACTCGAAAAAGTCGGGACCTTTTACGACCCTGATGCATTGATATTGCAATGCAGCATGGCTGCGCCGACCCAATCACGAAGCCCGTCACGAACCCCAGGGAGACACCCGATGTCAGACACCAGCCAGAAATCCCATGCCACCGACCGCCCCGCACAGGCGATGAAGGACTTTGCCCAGCAGGGCGCCGATTACAGCAGGAAACTCGCCGACAAGTCCGAGGCGATGGCGGACGCCGCCGGCAAGTCCATGCACGAGAGCTATTCGAATGCCTTCGGCCAGGCGGCGAATTTCAATGTGCAATGGATCGAGATGCTCCGCGACAACGCCAACGCCTCGTTCGATCTCGCCCGGCAGCTGGTCACCGCGAAATCGCCGACGGAGGTTTTCGAAGCGTCGGCCGCCCATGCGCGCAAGCAGATGGAAAGCTTCGGCCAGCAGGCCCAGCAGCTCGCCGGCCTCGCGCAGAAGGCCAGTGCGGACGCGATCAAGCCGATGCAGGACGGGATGAAGAATGTGTTCGACAAGGCGGCGTGAGCGGTTTCGCTCTCAAGAACCCTTGCAAGCGATCTCGTTGTTGTCGGGAATTGATTGTGCGCCTCCCCTCTTGTGGGGGAGGTGCAATTTTTTTACCGGATCGCGGCTGCGCGGTCGCTCACGAAACTCCAGCGCGCCTTGCGCGCTGGCAGTCTCATGATGTCAGGCGCTCGCGTTCGCTGCGGTGATCAGCGGTCCACCGTAATAGCCGCGGCCATAGCCATAGTAGCCGCGGCCATATCCGCCGTAGTAACACCGGCCATAGCCGTAATAGCCGCCTCGGTAGCCGCCGTAATGGCCACGGCCGTACCCACGGTAATAGCGCGGCCATAGCCGTAATAATGGACGGGCTCGACGGGGGACGTCGCATCGACGACGGCCGCCAGCGCAACGGCGCCGATTGTCGGCGCCGCCGACGCAGCCTGCGGCAATATTGCGGCAAGCAACGCGGCCGGCATCCTCATAAGGATCGTGTTACGCATCGAAAGCTTCAGGTTCCGGCACGAACCCGCACTGGCATCGCGCACGTCGTGCCAAGAGCTTCCACCCGGCGCAAAGTTGATACCGCTGCCGCCACGATGTGAAGCGCAGGCATGTCGCAGGCGCATCAACTTTTGGCCATCGGTCTGTCTGCGGTGCAGTAGGATTTGCGGGCGCAGGGCATCCCTAGCGTCAGCCTCTCCCGCTCTTCCGTGCGAAAGCGGGGACCCAGAGTCTTTGCGGGAGCGATCGTCGCGCGGAGCGGGAGAAGTTCGCATCATGTCGATTCTTCGTGCATTGATCCTTGCCGCGCTTCTCCATGTCGCCTTCCCGGTTGCGCATGCGGCATCCGCCGATCTTGCCGGCCTCGTCGACATCGGTCACGGCCGCACGATGTACCTGACCTGCCGCGGCAGCGGCGCGCCGGCGGTGATCCTGATCGGCGGCCTGCGCGCCTCCGCCGATGACTGGGACGAGACCACCAAGCCGGGCCCGGCCGTGTTCGGCGAGATCGCGAAGCTCACCCGCGTCTGCGCCTATGACCGGCCGGGCACGCCGGTCGGCGAAAAGCCGAGTCGCTCGTCTCCTGTCGCGCAACCGGCCATGCCGGCCGACGCCGCGGCCGACCTGCACGCACTGCTCACGCGCGCGAAGGTGGCCGGTCCCGTCGTGCTGGTCGGCCATTCCTATGGCGGCCTGATCGCGCGGCTCTATGCCGGCACCTGGTCTAACGAGGTCGCGGGCCTGGTCCTGGTCGATGCGCTGAGCGAAGGCCTGCAGGATGCTCAGACGCCGGCGCAATGGGCGGTTCAGCGCAAGCTCATGATGGGCGACATGAGCGAAGCGCTGAAGCTCTATCCGACGGTCGAACTGATCGACCCGGACAAGAGCCTCGCGCAGATGCGAGGCGCGCCACCGATGCGCGCGATGCCGCTCATCGTACTGTCGGCCGACAAGCCCTGGGGCCCGCAGGTGCCCGGCATGATCGCCGCGGGCATCCTCACCAAGGACACGCCGCCGGACGCCGGCTATATCACCGACGCCGCGCAGAAGATCGCGCAGGCCAAACTCGCCGCGCTCGTGCCGGGCTCCAGGCACATCACCAAGACGGACAGCGGCCACGAAATTCACAAGGAACAGCCGCAACTTGTGATCGACGCTATCCGCGAGGTGGTCGATGCGGTGCGCAAGGGGTGTGCGCGGGTGGTGGGGTGTTGAGGGGGCGGCGCGTCAGCAAGGGCTCAAATTCTAACGAGCGTCGACCAGCCTCTTCCCGTTCGCTCCCGCGAAAGCGGGAACCCGGAATTATTTGAGCAGATTCTAATCCGACCTATCGCGCGCCAACACTTTCGCAACAGAGCCCAAAGCGATTTCTCTTGGCGCGGAAACACCAAAATCGAGCCAATGTACTACGTTGTAGTATCGGTGCTTATCTCCGGTGATGTAGTCTTTAAGCGTTTGCATCAGTCGCGCCTTAGAGAAGCTTCGCACACATCTCAGGGCTGCAATCTTCCTTACGCGTTCGGACTCTGACGATAGCATGCTTTCGATATGATGCTTGGATAGCGCCTTAAATTCCCTGTCAGGAATACCATGAATGACAAGCGCGAGCAGCGTCGACGGCATCTCTAAGGTAAGCAACTCCCCGGCCCGCCCCTTTCCAATTCGACGTAGAGCCTTTGCCGCGAGTCGATATCGCCTGTCATCACCAATGGAAAGCAATGAAGTGCCCGCCGCGTACCGAGCAGTCAGCGAAACAATCAGTGGCACATCTTGCCACTCTCCATGCTCGCCAAAATATTCAAGGTCGTGCTCGGAATACGCTAACGAGCTGTCCGCGAGGTGCCTTCGGATAAAAGGCAACCCCCGCGCATCGCTCTTACGCAAGACCACATCAAGCGCATCACGCACGAATTTGCTTCTGAGGTGACCCTCAAGTCCTTTGACATCCTTGACGAGTTGACTTTCCTCACCATGCCGCACCACAAGCTGTTTAAAACAATCTGCGAATGTTTGCTTGTAGCAATCATCGATAAGCCTCAAGAGGGGACCACTGTCGCGCCCAAATCGTCTTTCCATAAGAGCGCATTCGGCGGTTCGATCAAATATAGAGGCCCGCTTCGACGCTTCTTCCAATTCCGCTTCGGTCTTGGAGGCTCGAATGAGCCTTTGAAATTCAATGAATTGAGCCTCTCCGAAGGTCTGCCCGCCCAAGCCGAGCAGGCCTGTTGAGGTTTGGCGCAAGATGATCTTACGACCCTCATCCTCAGAGTATGTTTTTCCGGATTTAACTAGCGTCTTGATCGCCACGAGTCTGATTTGCGCATCATTGTCGTCAAGAAGTCTTGCGGCAGTTTCAGGCGACAAACTGCTTCGCTTACTAAGCTCATCCACGCACTCACGGCGTATCGCATCGTTTCGTTGTGAGATTCCTCTTTTAAGAATTTCGTCGCTGATAGCTTCGCGGTTCGAAAACAATATTTTGCAAAGGCGGTTACTGATCTGATCGGTCTGCAAATCGAATAACTCGTCGAAGGCTTTTTGCCGTCCCTCTCGCAAATTAATTCGAATGACCGCGTCAAGCGCTGCGTCGCGAGTCTGATAGTCACCTCGCGCAAGTTCAGCTTTCACTTTTTCAAGATCAGAAAGAAGCCCGCACTCGGCAAGGTAATTCAGGGCTGCAACTTTAACTTGGCTTTGCGCGTCCTCCGCAAACCAAGCGTTCAGAAACAGATCACGCCCAAGGTCGCGGAACTCCCTAAGGGGCTCTTCGATGAGGGTCATTGCAGCAAGGGCGCCAACACGCACCTTCACTACACGACCAAGAGAAAACCAACCTAGCCACCTTTTTGCGAAGCCGTCGTCCTTCGAATACCAGTACCAAAGGGGGGCGTTTTCAGATTGAAAATGACTAAGTCCAACTTTTACAAGTCCGGTAATTTCTTTGCCGCCCAGCACACAACCTTCTTTGTTAGAGAACAGCAAATTGGCATCGTGCGGCCCCAACGAATCCTCATCGTTGCCTTGCGTCTCGATGAGATTTGCAAGAAGCCTCAAACGAGCAACATGAACTGCGCTAATTTCGCTTTCTTCGCCTCCAGCTTTATTGAGCGCTAGGAACTCTCGGATAAAAGCCTCCCCCGCTGCATCCAATGGCGCGTCGGGGGGAAGATGATCATTGATCGTCGGCGACGAAGACGCCTCTGCCGGCGTCGCCTGATTTTCGATCCGTTCCTTTTCCCTGTCCGCCTTCACCAGTCGCTGAATGTAAGCGACGACTGCCCGCATAATCTTGAGTTCGAAGTCACGGATATCGCTGAAAGACTCGTACTTAATCTCTTTTGAGGCGGCGAGCCTTTCTCGAAACTCCAGTACTTTTTTTGTGTCGTGCCCCGGGTCGCGAAGCAGCTTCGCGTCCATGTCTTTAAGGAAAAGACATATCTCGGGTCGATTATTTTGGCGACGGTTGGCCATCGCCAACTCGTACTCTTCTTCGAATCCTGACGTGTAAGGCCCATCCTTACTTGGTGGCGTTCCCCAGCGCTCCCAGAGCATACCGACAAATAGCTCACAGGTGTCCAAGTCTTGATTGATGACTGCCTGAGCCCTGCCATATCGCGGAAGCGTATCCTCCCAGCCGACCAAATCGACGTGGTAGCCTTCGAAATCAGAGAACATCCTATTAACGTGCTCGACGATTGCCTTTGCCGCGATACGCTCGTCTTGTAAGTCGCCTGGAGAGGCCAAAAATACTCGGATATGCTTTTTGGTGTCTGCCATAATATTCGGTCGCAGCGTCAAGAATCGGAAACTACACCGTCAGCCTAATTCAATTTGCGCTCCAGAACGAGCCAATGAAAGCAAATTCTGCTATCGTTTAGCCACAGGAGCTATTCAGCGGCGGATTTGTTTGTCTACCGTGAGGGACCGCGCCTCAATAAAAACTCTGCGGATCGATATCCACTTCCAGCTTCAAACTCTTGCGCGTTTTCGGCGCATGTTCCAGCCAGCCGCGCATGTAATGCGACAGATCGAAAGCGCGCGGCGCCTTGATCAGCAGGCGATAGCGATAGCGCCCGCGCACCACCGCAAGCGGCGCTTCGGCCGGCCCGAGCACGCGCACCTGCTCATCCAGCGGTGATGCCGCGGCGAGTTTCTTCGCAAAGCCTTCCGTCTCGTGCCGGTCGGCGCCTGACACGATCAGCGCAGCCAGCCGGCCGAACGGCGGATAGCCCGTGGCCTCGCGCTGCGCGATTTCGGTGTCGTAGAACGCATCGCGGTTGCCGGAAATCAGCGCGCGCATCACCGGATGCTCCGGCTGATGCGTCTGCAGAAAGCCGAGCCCCTGCCCGGCCTCGCGGCCGGCGCGGCCCGCCACCTGGTGCAGCAGCTGGAATGAGCGCTCCGCGGCGCGCGGATCGCCGTTGGCAAGCCCGAGATCGGCATCGACGATGCCGACCAGATTGAGCTTCGGGAAATGATGACCCTTCGCGACGAGCTGCGTGCCGATGATGATGTCGAATTTGCCCTGCGCGACGCCATCCAGTTCCTCGCGCAGCCGCTCGACCGATTCCATCAGGTCGCTGGAGAGAACGATGGTGCGCGCATTGGGAAACAGCGCCGAGGCTTCCTCCTGCAGGCGCTCGACGCCGGGCCCCACGGGCGCGAACGAGTCCACGGCATTGCATTGCGGACAGGTCTTCGGCTGCGGCATCGAGAAGCCGCAATGGTGGCAGACCAATCGCCGCTTGAAGCGGTGATCGACCAGCCAGGCATCGCAATTGCCACAGGCCAGCCGGTAGCCGCAGGACCGGCACAGCGTCAGCGGCGCGTAACCGCGGCGATTCAGGAACAGGAGCGCCTGCTCCTTCCTCGAAAGCGCGAGCTTCACGGCTTCTGCGAGCCTGGGCGCGATGAAGCGTCCGCGGGAGGGGCCTTCGCTACGCATATCAATGGCTTCGACATGCGTCAGGTGCTGACCGCCGAAGCGTTCGGGCAATTTCAGCCGAGCATAACGGTTTCTACGAGCATTGACCTCGGTCTCGACCGATGGCGTTGCGGACGACAGGATGACGGGAATTTTCGCGCCATGTGCGCGCACGATCGCCATGTCGCGCGCGTGATAATGCACGCCGTCTTCCTGCTTGTAGGCGGGGTCGTGCTCCTCATCGACGATGATCAGACCGAGGTCCGGATACGGCAGAAACAGCGCCGAGCGCGCGCCGACAACGACCGAGATTTCGCCGGAACACAGCGCCGCATAGGTGCGGGCGCGCTTGCGCGGCGCGAGCTGCGAATGCCATTCGGCCGGACGCACCCCGAAACGCTGCTCGAAGCGGTTGAGAAACTGCGTCGTCAGCGCGATTTCCGGCATCAGGATCAGGGACTGGCGGCCCTTGCGGATATTCTCCGCCACGGCCTCGAAATAGACCTCGGTCTTGCCCGAGCCGGTGACGCCGTCGATCAGGAAGGCGGAGAAGCCACCGTTGCGGACGGCGGTGCGCAGGGTGTCCGCGGCCCCGCTCTGCGCCTCCGTCAGCTCGGGCAAAACGAAAGCCGGATCAGGCGGATAGGCCACCGGCTCCGGCGGCAATACCAGCGTCTCCAGGGTGCCCTCATCGATCAAGCCGTCGATGACGCCTGTGGAGACGCCAGCTTCCTGCGCCAGATCGCTCTTGGCGCGCGCCATCCCGTCCTCGGACAACACCGCGAGAACGCGCGCTCTTGCCGCGGTCATGCGCTGCGGCGCGGGGCCTGCGAGCCGCACGCCGATCTTCTCGCGGGCGGGGCCCTGCGCGCCCATCCGCAGGGCCATGCCGAGCACGGTGCCCCGCGCACCCAGGGTGTAGTCGGCCACCCAGTCGATGAAGCGCCGCAACTCTTCGCGCAGCGGCGGCAGGTCGAGTTTGGCGTCTACGTCCTTGAGCTTGTTGTGCAATCCGGGACGCGGCTCGGATTCCCCCCACACCACCCCGGCATATTCGTTCGGCCCCAGAGGCACGGCCACGACATCGCCCGCGGCGAGGCTCATGCCCGCCGGCACGCGGTAGGTATAGGCGCGGTCGAGCGCGACCGGCACGATGACGTCGACGGTTTTCTGGCTCATTGCGGGCGAGACTCACCCGATTCCGGACGCTTAAGGAAGGGTGAAGGATGCTCCCGCATGGTGTTCCGCGACCGCATCCGGAATGCACGACGATGCCCCAGAACACCGATGCTCTGCCGTTCTCCGCCGAGATTTCCGCAGAATTTCTGCGCTGGTCGGCGTTTCTCGCCGACCAGAAGCGGATGTCGCCGAAAACGCTCGAGGCCTATCGCCGCGACGTCACCCAGTTCCTGCAATTCATGGCGGAGCATCTCGGCGGCCAGCCCTCGCTCGCCGCTCTTGCCGAACTCACCCCCCAGGACGTGCGCGCCTTCATGGCGGCACGCCGCGCGAAAGGCATCGGCGCCCGCAGCCTGATGCGCCAGCTCGCCGGCACCCGCAGCTTCGTGCGCTTCCTCGAACGCGACGGCAAGGGCAAGATCGGCGCGCTGAACGCGGTGCGCGCACCCAAGGTCGCAAAGACCCTGCCGAAGCCGCTTGCGGTGCCCCAGGCCAGGCGCATCTCCGATACCGATCTGCGCGCCGGTGAAGAACGCGAACCCTGGATTTTCGCGCGCGACGCCGCGGTGCTGGCATTGCTTTACGGCTCAGGCCTGCGCGTCGCCGAGGCGCTCGGGCTGAAGCGCGCGGAGGTCCCCGCGCCCGGCATGGGCGATACGCTGACGGTCATCGGCAAGGGCAGCAAGGCGCGGATGGTGCCGGTGCTGCCGGCCGTGCTGACGCTGATTGCCGAATACATCGCGCTCTGCCCCTATGACCTGCCCGACGACGGCCCGCTCTTTGTCGGCGCCAAGGGCGGGAAGCTGTCGCCGCGCATCATCCAGCTCACAATGGAGCGGTTGCGCGTCGCGCTTTCGTTGCCCGACACCGCGACCCCGCATGCGCTGCGGCACTCCTTCGCAACGCACCTGCTATCGCGCGGCGGCGATTTGCGCGCCATCCAGGAATTGCTGGGCCACGCCTCGCTTTCGACCACGCAGATCTACACCGCGGTCGATACCGAGCGGCTGCTGGATGCGTATAACGCGGCGCATCCGAGGGCGTGACAGTGCCGCCGTGTAGATATACGCCAGCACCGCATCAGAAGGAGATACCCGAGCCGTGCAGTCCCTGTGGACGCGTCGATTGCGATATTTGGTTGCTGCCGGAGACGCCGGCACCCGTTCGCCCATCGCCAATGCTGCACGGTCCACGGCGCGCGCGGCGTTTTGTTCCGTCGCCGTCGCGTTCGGGCTCTTCTTCGCGCTGCCTGCCGCCCAGGCGCAACAGCCCGCACTCACGGCATCGCAGTCGGATGCCCTCGAGCGGTACAACAAGGCGCTCAATGACTTCAAATCGATCCTGAGCCAGCGCCGCTCGCAGATCGATGAGAAGCAGGAGCTGCCGAACCTGCCGGGCCAGGCGCTCTACCGCGCCCGAAACGCCGTGATGAGCACCTACAAAGATCTGACCGACGCGCTGCCAGTACGGATCGGGCCACCAAACAAGTTCCGTATTCCGCCGGCCTATCTCGATGCCGCCGTCGAGCCACTGCTGGACGAGTATCTCGCCCTGTTCAGCATCATGCAGGCAGCGCCGGCCAATGCACAAAGTTCGGCGACGCCGTTCAAGGACGTTGTCGATCTCGCCACCGCCATTGCCCGCGCCCGCGGCCTCGATGCGGCCCATGCCGATATTGCCGGCCGCATCGGTCTTGGCATCTTCTTTGCCGAGACCAATGGCAATCAGAACATCGGCAATGCGAGGTCCAACAAGTACAAGGGCAGCTTCCAGACCGGCGTGGCGGAAGCCGAACGCGGCCGACGAAAGTGGGGGACGCTCAAGCCCTCGATTGCAGCTTTCGATCCGGCGCTGATCACGCGCGACGCCCAAGAGGAAGCGCGGGTCGGCAAGCTCGACCGCCGGTACAATCACTGGCTCAATGTGCGCGACGCGTTGATGAACGCACATGCCGACGCGTTCCCGCACATTCCGGCGATCGCCGCGACCTTTCCCGATCCGATCGATCAGTTGAAGCTGTTCGAACTGATCCAGATCGTTCCCTCGCCGACCAAAGCCGCGATCAGATCGGGCGACATCGCCGGATACCGGGTCTCCGACCCGCGGATCATGGACTATCTGCGCAACAATTCCATGTTCAGCTTCGGACAGGCCGATCGGACGAAGACATCGGCGACCTATCGCGAGATACTCGATGCGATGTGGCTGTTCAACGAGAAGTTCGAACGGGCGCTGTCCAAGTTCGACGAGATCAAGACGCGGCCGAAAGGATAATGTCCGCGATGACGCCGGGTCTTGCGCTGGACACGAGCGGACATCCTTATCCTTCCGGACCGGCCGGTTCGTGGCTACGATGCATCGCCTGGGAGGCGGAGCGGACATGAGGCGGCGGGAATTCCTCAGTGTAATGAGCGGCGGCGCAATGGCGTGGCCGTTCGCGGCGCTCGCACAGCAGCCAAGGCGCCCGACCATCGGATTTCTGGGAACGGCCGCCGCATCAGCATGGAGCCAATGGGTTGCGGCATTTGTCGATCGATTGCGCGAACTGGGCTGGATCGAGGAACGCACCGTCACCATCGAGTATCGCTGGGGGGAGGGACGCCATGAACGGCTCGCCGAAATCGCGGCCGAGCTTGTCAGGCTGAAAGTCGATGTCATTGTCACTTCGGGGACGGCAGTCCCGGACGCAATGCGCGCCACATCGACGATCCCGATCGTGTTCGCATTGGCCGCTGATCCGGTCGGCGCCGGATTGGTCGCGACTCTGGCCCGGCCTGGCGGCAATGTAACCGGCCTCTCGATTCAGTCCGCCGACCTGGTGGGCAAGCGAATTGAACTCTTGCGCGAGGTTGTCCCCAATTTCCATCGGCTGGCGATTCTCGGCAATGGCAACAACCAGAACCTGATGCTGGACGTGCGGGACGCGCAAAGTGCAGCAAAGGCGCTTCGGCTTCAGGAGGTCGCCATATTCGAAATCCGGCGAGCGGAGGACATTTCGCCTGCTATCGAAAAGATAAAGAACGGTGCTGACGCGCTGTATGTCGTGGCTGACCCGCTTGTGAACGCCAATCGCGTTCACCTCAACGCCTTGGCGTTGCGTGCACGTCTGCCAACCATGCACGGCAGTCGGGAATATGTCGTTGCCGGCGGGCTGATCTGCTACGGGCCAAACTTTTCAGGCAATTTCCGGCGCGCTGCAGACTTCGCGGACAAGATTCTGCGCGGGGCAAACCCCGCAGAACTGCCGGTCGAGCAACCGGTCAAATTCGATCTCGTCATCAATCTTGCGACCGCAAAAACGCTCGGCCTATCAGTCCCGGGATCGTTTCTGGTGCGCGCCGACGAGATCATCGAATAGCCATGTGCTCTCTGGTGCGTGGCTCCGCCGCTGGACCAGTTCTTGCCATCGGCTCCACGTTGCGTGTTCGAACACATTTCCGTGACGATTGGACACGCATTAACCACGGAATAAACATTTCGTGTCCCGGGTGCGAATTTGGGCGGGCAGCGTTATCTCCATCGAGGATGAGGAGTTGACGTGTATGAACAGCCATCTTGCCACTCTGGTAGAGGCCGCGAAGCTTGGTCGCGAGGAGTTGGCCAAATTCCGGGAAAGCGCGCCGGCGGCCCCGGCGCAAGCCGAAGCTGCCATCCGCCGCCTGACCGATGTGTTGCAGAGCGAAGCGGTCAGCGACGCTCTGGTGGCACTCGAGCAGGTCGAGGACGCGCCGTCCATGAAATCGGATCCGCCCGTGGACCTTCGGGTGCCCTATCCGTGGCGGTCGCACCGGCGCTCGCGCATGACACTGCCGCGGAACTGATCGGCCCGCGGCAGCATCGCTGTTACGATATACAACCTGTGATTGATTTATTTTTGGATAAAGCATAAGATTGTAGTCCTCCTTTGTGAACTCTGGAGGGCGACATGAAATACCTACTCAGACGGCTTGCCATCTGCGCCGCGGTCGCGAGCGCGCCCGGCTCTGTTTCTGCGCAACAGGTGCTGCAGCCGCAATCGCAGGACGACTTCAGCCGCGTGTTGAGTCCGGGGCTGCTTCAGCCGGGTCTCACTCCCGAAGTGTCAAAACAGCTGCAACGCGAAGCTGCGCGGAACTGCTTCGATCCGGATTCTTTCCAGCGAGCGCTCCCGCAGATCCCCCCGGACCAGTTGCGCCCGCTGCCATGCGCGCCGCAGAGCGCATTCGACCGCTTCGTGATGTGGAACCAGATCGCCCTCGACACCACCGCGATCGACCACGCCCCGCCGCCTCCAGGGGTCAACACCAATCCCGGTCTTCAGCATCTCGGCCCGCATCGTTCCAGCCGCGTCATGGCGATCGTGCATGTTGCGATGTTCGACGCCATCAATATGGCCAGCCGCTTCAACGGAAAAAATCCGTCGCAGCCAAATTACCGGTTCGAAACCTATTCGCCGAATCTGCCGTTGCCCAAGCGGGCCGTCTCGATCGACCTCGCCATCACCTATGCAGCCGGAGAGACGTTGAAGGCGCTGTACAGGGAGCAGGCGCCGGTGATCGCGGAATTCATGCGGCTGGACGAGATGGCCATCCTCAACAAGAAGGACGGCAAGACACCATTCTACAGCGAAGCGCGCGATCTCGGAACCGCCGCCGCACGGGCCATTCTCGATCGGCGAAAAAATGACGGGTCGGCGCATGTGGAGCCGCAGGTGGGGCAGGATGGATTTCCGCTCGCCGACGGACCCGGCCAATGGAGACCCGACCCGGTGAGCAACATCATCACGGCGCTCGGCGGAAGATGGGGAAGCGTAGAGCCCTTCGTCATCCGAAACGTCCCGACCTTCCGTCCGCCGGCACCGCCGTCGCCCGGAGACCCGCGCTATGCGAAGGACTTCGAGGAAGTCAGACGACTTGGCGGCGAGGTAACCCAGCGCACGCGGACCGACCGCACGGAGGAAGAAACCATCATCGGAATATTCTGGGCCTATGACGGCACCGCGTTCCTGTGCGCACCGCCGCGGCTCTACAACCAGGTCATCCGCCAGATCGTGGAGCAGAAGACCAGGGACGAACGAAGCAAGGATCAGGACCCCAAGCTGCTGAATTATGCGCGGCTGTTTGCGCTTGCAAACCTGGCCATGGCCGACGCCGCGATCGCGGCCTGGGACGCCAAATATCACTATCGCTACTGGCGTCCCGTGGTCGGAATTCGGGCCGCGGCGACCGACGGAAATGCGGCGACGGAGCCGGATTATTACTGGCGCGCGCTCGGGGCACCGGCGAGCAATTCGGTCCGCGGCCCGAATTTCACGCCGCCATTTCCGGCCTATCCTTCCGGGCATGCCACGTTCGGCGGCGCGCTGTTCGAAGTGCTTCGCAACTTCTATGCCGAGGGTACTGCCTTCACCTTCCGGTCGGATGAGTATAACGGCATCAACAGGCCGGTCGGCTCCAGCACGCCGCGTCCGGAGATCGTCCGAAGCTTTGCGAATTTTCGCGCTGCCGAGGACGAGAACGCGCGCAGCCGGATTTATATCGGCGTGCACTGGCAGTTCGACGCCGACGCCGGAATCGCGCAGGGCAATCAGGTCGGAAGCTTCGTGGTGGCCAATGCACTTCGCTGCCTGACCAACGACGGCAAGCCGCGGGATTGCCGTCCCGACAGCGGGCTGGATGTCTTGCAGCGCTTTCTGATCTCGACCGAGAAGCGCGTCATCACCACGCCGCTCAACGCTGCGCCGCAATGACGCATCGTCCACCGGCGAAGTGAAGCCGTTGCCGAGCGGGCCGCCCAAGGCCGCCCGCTCGGAAGGTTCTGTGCGTCCGCCGAGTGCGGCTTGAACTGTCCGGGAGGCAGGGCTGGCCTCAGCCGCCTTGCCGCCAGCGTGCGCGCAAGTGGCGGATCACGGCGCCAACCACGTTCGAATAATCGTCCGACCAAACCCGCTGCGAGGGATCGCGAATGAAGACCGGCCAGTAATCGGACTTCGCCAGCGCGCCGAAATCCTCTTCCCGGCGCGCCAGCGCCGCGACGCGCGGCACCCACAGATAGCGATCGGCATCCTCCTCCGCATCGCCGCCGTCATAGATGCGCGCAATCAGATCGTTTGCTTCGGCGACGCCCGCGACCACCGACGCCAGTTCCAGATTCTTGTTCGAGATGTGCATGGCGATCAGCCCGTCCGGCTTTAGCTTGCGCAGATAGAGCGCGACCGCCTCCTTGGTCAGTAGATGGATCGGAATCGCCGCACCAATGAAGGCGTCGATCATGATCAGGTCGTAGCTTGCGTCGGGCGCCTTTTCGAGGTTCAGCCTCGCGTCGCCGACCACCATCGGGGCGTCGGGCGCGCATTCCGACACGAAGTTGAACAGCTTGGGGTCGGAGGCGATGCGGATGATGTCCGGATCGATCTCGTAATAGGTGAGCGTATCGCCCGGTCGGCGCTGACAGGCGAGCGAGCCGGTGCCGAGCCCGACCACGGCAACGTCGATCGGTCCGCCTTTCTTCGCCTGCACCGCCTTGAACACCTGATCGATTCCGAAGCCCTGGTAGAATTCGGAGATCATTTCCGGCCGGCCCTTGATCGGGTTGCCGTCGTCATCGAGCATTTTTTGCGTGCCCTGGCTGGTGGTGCCATGCCACAGCCCGCGATATTGCCCGTTCCATGAATCCACCACGCTCAGCACGCCGAAGAAGTTGCGCACCAGATGGACCGGCGGGTTGCTGCGGAACGTCAGATTGGTGAGGAACAGCACCCCGAGGATCGCCGCAAAGGCGAGCGGCCTCTGCCAGAAGCTCACGGTGAGGCCGATCAGCAGACCGACCGCGACATAGAGCATGTTGACATCAGGCTTCAGGTCGAAGGCGATGGCGGCGAGCAGCGTGAGCAGGCCGGCCGCCAGTGCCACGAAGAGCGGCCATTGCCCGGTCCCGCGCGCCGGCCAGGAAAGGCCCGGTCTCGCCAGCACCGCGAGCAGAAGCAGGATCGGATATTCCGCGATCCAGTTGAACACGCGCGGCGCAACCAGTCCGGTGACGATGCCGCCGATCATGCCGCCGACCGATATCCACATGTAATAGCCGGTGAGGTACCGGGGCGGCGGCCGCCGGCGCGCCAGTTCGCCGTGGCACATCAGCACGCAGACGAAGAACACGCTGAGATGCAGCAGAAGCGACGTCACGATCGAGTCGATCGGGCCGAGCACGAAGGCCGCGGCAAGCGCCAGCACGAATACCGGCTGCACCTTCACCACCAGCGCGTGCGAAATCACCGGACGCGTCTGAAACACGATCACGAAAGTCACGAGATAGAGCGCCAGCGGCAGCACCCACATCAGCGGCACCGCGGCGACATCGGTCGCGATATGCGCAGTCACCGCGATCAGAAGTCCCGAGGGCACAGCAGCGAGAAACACCCACCAGACGATATCGGTCAGGCGGGGCGGGGCCGTCTGCTCCGCTCGTATCGCGCCGTCGAGGGCAGCCGGACCGGGATAGCGCAGCATCAGGATGCCGCAGGCGGCGGTCAGCAGAATCAGCAATCCGAATCCACCGGTCCATAGCCACGATTGCGGCCCGAGCCGGATGAACGGCTCGATCGCGATCGGATAGGAGATCAGCGCGATAAAGCTGCCGGCGTTGCTGGCGGCATAGAGAAAATACGGGTCCTTCGCCGCAGGGTGGCTGGTGCGGGCGAACCACGCCTGCAGAAGCGGACCGTTCGCGGCAAGCGCGAAGAACGGCAGTCCGATGGATGCGGCGAACAATCCGAGCAGCCAGAAGGCCTCTCCCGTTTGCGGCGGCGGACCGAAATTCGCTGCGATGTGAAGCGGCAGGAAGAAGCAGGCTACGGCGTTCACCGCGATGTGAATCACGAGTGAGGTTCGCCCCGGCGCAAGACGGGTGATCAGATGCGCATAGGCATAGCCCGCAAGCAAAGCCGTTTGAAAGAATACCAGTGCCACCGACCAGACCGCGGCAGCGCCGCCGAGCTGCGGAAGCACCATCTTGGTGAACATCGGCTGCACGGCAAAAAGCAGCGCCGCGCTGACGAAGATCGCAGTGACGAATGTCGCGAGCAGGGCGCCGTAGGGTGCAGCATGCGCTGGCGCATCGGAAGTGGTCGAAGAGTCGAGGGTCATGCAATTGAACGCGGGGGCGGACAGCGCCGTCCTCTCCGCGATGTCTCACTCCACGATTGTCGCACGCACCCCGCTTCGCCTCCCGCCGCGCAGCTCACGCGACGGGCCGCACCCGTTTATCCCGGCTCAGTTCGGCGGGATGCACCAGTCCCAGTAGCCGCGGGTTTCGGACGCGTCGATCCAGAACCAGCACAGGCCGTCCTGCGGCACCGGAGGCACCGCGGTGACGGCAATGATGGTTCCGAGCGTCACGCCGGCAACGGCAGTGCCGTACCAAGCGCGGTTCGACCAGGGGCGAACGCCGCGGACATACACGTTGCGGTTGATGTTGACGTTGCCACCCATCCCCCCCATTCCGCCGCCACCACCCATACCTCCCATGCCGCCCATACCGCCGCCGCCCATGCCACCGCCGCCCATGCCGCCCATGCCGCCGCCACCCATGCCGCCGCCGCCCATGCCACCCATGCCACCGCCGCCCATGCCACCCATGCCGCCGCCACCCATGCCACCCATGCCACCCATGCCGCCGCCGCCCATGCCACCCATGCCGCCGCCACCCATGCCGCCGCCGCCCATGCCGCCGCCACCCATGCCACCCATGCCGCCGCCACCCATGCCACCCATCTGCGCGAGGACGAGCGGATCATGGTGCGCGGGCGCGTTGGGCGCGACAGGCCAGGCGCTGCCGGCGGCCGTGGTTCCGATAATCGCAGCTGTCGAGAGAAGTGCTGTAAGGATGCCGAAGTGACGCATGTGTTTCCTCCCGGTCGGGGAATGCAGTCTGATGGCCCAGCTCAAACGGTAGCACATTTTACGATGCGTCATAGGGCCCCAGTCTTCGGGGGTCGCGGTCTAGACCCGGACCATGCCGCCGTCGACGTAAAGGGTCTGGCCGGTCATGAACGCGGAATCATCGCTGGCCAGGAACGCTACGACGCCGGAAAGATCGTCCGGCATCTGCACACGGCGGATCGGCTGCAGCTTCGCGATCTGCTCGAATTCCTCGTCCATGCTGGCACGGCCGGGCCGCGGTCGACGCCCCTCGGTGCCCGGCGTACGCGTGAGGCTCGGCGAGATCGCATTCACGGTCACGCCGTGGTTGCCCATCTCGGTTGCGAGCGCGCGCGTGAAACCGACAACGCCGCCCTTGCTGGCGATGTAATGGGTGTAGCCCGACGCCACGGTGTTAAGGGTCGACGACGAGACGTTGATGATGCGGCCCCATTTGCGCCGCTTCATGCCGGGTGCGAACGCCTTCGTCACGAGGAAGACCGCATCGAGATTGAGCGCCATCACCCGCCGCCAGTCGGCGAACGTGATCTGTTCGAACGGCTGGATCGGATAGATGCCGGCATTGTTGATCAGGATATCGCAGCGGCCGAAGCGCGCCTGAACCTCCGCAGCGAGATAGCCGACGGATTCCTCCGATGTGATGTCGCAGATCACCGACATCGCTTCGCGTCCGAGTGTCTCCACCATTGCCGCGGTGCCGTCGCAAGGCTTGATGTCGACCAGCACGAGATGCGCGCCGTCGCGCGCGAGCCGCTGTGCAAAGGCCTGGCCGAGGCCGCCGGCGGCGCCGGTGACAAGCGCGACCCTGGTTTCGAGAGAGGAAGCCATCGTAGGTCCTTGTTGTGAGCGCCGTTTGCTTCTGCTTACCCGGGAGACAGAAGGCGGTCGATGCCTGCAAGCGCCGCTTTCAGGCGCGGTGCGGCGAATTCGATGAAGCGGCGCAGCTTGAGCGGCGGACGGGTCTGCGCCGGATGGAGCAGGTGGACCGGCAGCGGCGCCGGCTCGAAGTCCGCCAGCACGATCCGCAGCCGCCCCTTCTGAAGGGCGGACGCGACCTGGTAGGACAGCACGCGCACGATCCCGACGCCGGCGACCGCGGCATCGACCGCGGCCTCGGCGGTGTTGACCGCGAGCCGCGACCGCACCGCAATGGGACGGCCGGCTTGGCCATCCGACGCGAAGGCCCAGGATGCCGTCGCGGTCGCACCGAACGTCACGCAGGGAAGCGCCATGAGATCATCAGGCGCCGCCGGCACGCCATGCGCGCCGAGAAAGTCCGGGCTGGCGCAGACGACGTACCGGACCGAACCGACGCGCGCGGCCATCATGCTTGAATCTCGCAGCGCACCGATCCGCACCGCGAGGTCGAGATGATCGCCGATCAGGTCGGCGTTGCGGTCGGACAGCACCAGCTGAATATCGATCTCCGGGAAAGCTGCGAGAAAGGCATTCACGATCGGCAGGACGTGGAGCCGGCCGAACACGATGGGAGCAGCAATCGAGAGGTGGCCTCGCGGCACCAGATACTCACCCGAGGCAGCGCGCTCGGCCTCGGAAACTTGCTCCAGTATTTTGCGCGACGCCGCGAGATAGGCTTCGCCGGCGTCGGTCAGGGAAAGCTTGCGGGTGGTGCGCATCAGAAGGCGGGCATTGAGATGCGCTTCCAGATCCGCCACCTTCCGGCTGATGGTCGGCAACGGCACGCCGAGCTTGCGGCTCGCCGCCGTGAAACTCCCGGCTTCGACCGCGGCGACGAGGATCGACATCGCTTCAAGACGATCCAAATCAATTCTCAAAAAATGAGATAATCCATTTCATTATAGACAGATTATTCCATCCGCAAAGACCCGCTATTTAGCGCGTCTATAGGTGGAGGAACATGCCATGCCCTATGGATTTCTGGACATCGCCGTAACGCCGAGCGTGAAGGCAGCACAGGCGGAGAACGGCAGTGCGCATCTGTGGGAAGACTTCAAAGGCCACCGCGCCTTCGATCGGTTCACCGAGAACGAAGTCGCCTTCCTGAGCGAACGCGACAGCTTCTACATGGCCACGATCTCGGAAACGGGGTGGCCGTATGTGCAGCATCGCGGCGGCCCGCGGGGCTTTCTGCGGGTGATCGACGACCAGACGCTGGCCTTCGCCGATTTCGCCGGCAATCGGCAATATATCAGCCTCGGCAATCTCGGCGCCGATGCGCGGGTTTCGCTGATCCTGATGGATTATGCGAACCGCCGGCGGCTGAAAATCTTCGCGCATGCCGAGGTGAAAAGTCTCGCAGACGATCCGGACCTCGCGGCCAGGGTTGCCATGCCCGGCTATCGCGGCAAGGTGGAGCGTGCCTTCGTTCTCCATCTCGATGCGTTCGACTGGAATTGCCCGCAGCACATCACGCAGCGCTTCGACGCCTCCGACGTCGCGGAGGCGATCGGTGCGTTGCAGCGCCGGATCGAGGAACTGGAATCGGAGAACAATTCTCTTCGTCAAGCCGGGGCGCGAGCGTAGCTCGCGTCCCGGAATGACAGCGACTCACATGTGGATCGCGCGCTTGTCGACGGCGAGCGCAGCTTCCTTCACCGCCTCGGGCAGCGTCGGATGCGCGTGGCAGGTGCGCGCGATGTCTTCCGACGCCGCACCGAATTCCATCGCCACCGCCGCTTCGGCGATCATGTTGCCGGCATCGGAGCCGACGATGTGCACGCCGAGCACGCGGTCGGTCTTGGCATCGGCGAGGATTTTCACGAAGCCGTCGGTCTGCTGATTGGCCTTGGCGCGTCCGTTCGCGGTGAACGGAAACTTCCCGACATTGTAGGCAACGCCGGCCTGCTTGAGATCGTCTTCGCCTTTGCCGACCGAGGCAATCTCCGGATAGGTGTAGACGACGGCGGGGATCACTTCATAGTTCACGTGGCCGGCCTGCCCGGCAAGAATTTCGGCGACCGCCACGCCTTCGTCCTCCGCCTTGTGCGCCAGCATCGGCCCGGCGATCACGTCGCCGATGGCGTAGATGCCCGACACGCTGGTTGCGAAATGCGCGTCGGTTTTCACCCGGCCACGTTCGTCGAGCGCAACGCCGGCCTCGGCGAGGCCGAGACCCTCGGTGTAGGGCACGCGGCCGATGGCAACGAGCACCACGTCGGCATCGATGGTTTCAGCATCGCCACCCTTCGCGGGCTCGACCTTCACCTTCAGCTTCTTCCCCGAGGCATCGACGGCGGAAACCTTGGAGCCGAGCTTGAAGACCATGCCCTGCTTCTCGAAAAGCCGCTGCGATTGACGCGCAACCTCCGAATCCATGCCCGGCAGAATCCGGTCGAGAAATTCGACAACCGTCACCTGCGAGCCGATCCTGCGCCAGACCGAACCCAGTTCGAGCCCGATCACGCCGGCGCCGATCACCAGAAGCTTTTCGGGGACCTTCTCGAGCGCGATCGCGCCGGTGGACGAGACGACGCGCTTCTCGTCGATGTCGATGCCCTTGAGCTTGGTGACGTCGGAGCCGGTCGCGATGACGATGTTTTTCGTCTCCAGCGTCTGCGACTTGCCGTCCGCCGACTTTACCTCGACCTTGCCGGGCGCGGTGATGCGGCCGGTGCCATGCACGACGTCGATCTTGTTCTTTTTCATCAGAAAGTCGACGCCCTTGACGTTGCCGTCGACCGCCTCGTCCTTGAAGACCAGCATCTGCTTCAGGTCGAGCTTCGGCTTCGACACGCCGATTCCCATTTTCGCGAAGGCATGGCCGGCCTCCTCGAACATCTCTGACGCATGCAGCAGCGCCTTGGACGGGATGCAGCCGATATTCAGACAGGTGCCGCCGAGCGTTGAACGCTTCTCGACCACAGCCACCTTCATGCCGAGCTGCGCCGCGCGTATGGCGCAGACATAGCCGCCGGGGCCGGTACCGATGACAATGAGATCGTAGGACATAATGGATTTCTCTTCCTGCTGGGCAATTCCGGATCGGCGCTATCGCACAGGCGACAGCGTCTCCTCGCCGCGGCCCTTGCCAAGCAGCCCGCGCAACGTGCCGTCGGTATCGAGGGCATAAATCGCGGGCATTCCGTCCGCGCGATCGACCTGAAGAAGGTTGCCCTGGCGCTTGCCCTTGCCGCGATGGGTTTCGGTCGCGGTCTGCCAGACCAGCAGGTAAGCGCCGTCCGCCGGCGAGATCGAGACGGTGCCGGAATAGGCCGAGCCGTCGGGCTTCACCCCCTGAAGTCGATAGGTTCCCCGCGGGGCGGGCGCCGGATCCGGATCGAGCGGTGCAAACAATTCGAGCGTGTCGTTGCCGGCACCATCGTCCCATTCACCCGAAAGCACACCCTCGTCGGTGGACGAATAGACCACCGGATATTTCTCGCCCCATTGCACGACCAGCGCGTGGCGGTCCAGCTCTCCAACCCCGGAAAAGGTTTCGTTGTCGACCCACCAGATCAGCCGCACGCTGTCGGACCGCGGCAGGACCGCGGCAATGCCGTTGTAGGTCTTGCCCGCGCCGTCGGTGCCCTTGTTGCGGTAGAGGCCGCCGATCGAGGCGAGGTATTCGAGGTCCGAATCGCTGGCAACGGTGTCGCCGGCAGGAGGCCGCGCCGCATCGACGTTCCTCGCCGCGAGAACCGCCGCGACAACAAAAGCGCACAGCACGAGACTTTTCAGTTTCGTCATTGTGTCGTCCAACCGGTTGGCGGGGCGGAGCCGACGCCGCCCTTCACGTCACTCACAAATCCAGAATGAGGCGTGCCGGGTCCTCCAGCACCTCCTTCACCCGCACGAGGAAGGTCACCGCCTCGCGGCCGTCCACGATGCGATGGTCGTAGGACAGCGCGAGATACATCATCGGCCGGATCTCGACCTTGCCGCCGATCGCCACCGGCCGTTCCTGGATCTTGTGCATGCCGAGGATGCCGGATTGCGGCGCATTCAGGATCGGGGTCGACATCAGCGAGCCATAGACGCCGCCATTTGAAATCGTAAAGGTGCCGCCCTGCATGTCCTCGATCTTGAGCTGGCCGTCGCGTGCACGCTTGCCGGCGTCCCCGATTTCCTTCTCGATCTGCGCCAGCGACTTGTGATCGCAATCGCGGATCACCGGCACCACCAGCCCCTTCTCGGTGCCGACCGCAACACCGACGTGGTAATAGTTCTTGTAGATCAGGTCGGCACCGTCGATCTCGGCATTCACCGCGGGAATGTCCTTCAGCGCCTGCACGCAGGCGCGCACGAAGAAGCCCATGAAGCCGAGCTTCACGCCGTTCTTCTTCTCGAACGCATCCTTGTACTGGTTGCGCAGATCCATCACCGCCTTCATGTCGACCTCGTTGAAGGTCGTCAGCATGGCGGCGGTGTTCTGCGCATCCTTCAGCCGGCGCGCGATGGTCTGGCGCAGCCGCGTCATCTTTACGCGCTCCTCGCGCGCGGCATCGTCCGCGGGCGACGGAGCCCGCACCTGCACGGCGGCGGCCGGCGTCTGAACCGGGGTCGGCGCCGAGGCGGCGCGCTCGATCGCCGCCATCATGTCGCCCTTGGTGACCCGGCCGTCCTTGCCGGAGCCCGCGACGGTCGCGGGATCGACGCCGGACTCCGCGCCCATCTTGCGCACCGACGGCGCGACCGGCATGTCGCCGGACGGCTTGTCCGATGCGGGCTTGGGCGTCTGGGCTTCCTGCTTGTCCTGCGCGCGCGGCGTGACCTCCGTTGCGCCTGCCTGGATCGGGGCGGTGGTACTCTGCTTTTTGTCGGGCGCGCCGGTCGTCGTTGCGGCGGCGGCCGCGCCCTTGGCGCCTTCCTTGATTTCCCCCAGCAGCGCGCCGACCGCAACGGTCTCGCCATCCTTCGCCGAGATGGCTTCCAGCACGCCGGCGGCAGGCGCCGGCACTTCGATCGTCACCTTGTCGGTCTCGAGCTCGACCAGCGGTTCGTCGACCGCAACGGCATCGCCGGGCTTCTTGAACCACTTGCCGATGGTCGCTTCGGAGACGGATTCGCCCAGGGTGGGTACGCGGATTTCGGTCATCTCTGTTTCCGTTCAATTCGATTTCTTTGTCATCGCCCGCCACCCGGTCCGCGCGCAGCGCGGCCGGATGACAAGCTCCGGCGGGCGATCCAGTGACCCACCGCATTGCGCGATCGATTACTGGGTCCCCCGCCTTCGCGGGGGACGACAGCAACAATTACCCAAGCGCCTCGTCGAGGAACTGCTTGAGCTGCGCATTGTGTTTCGACATCTGCCCGACCGCGGTCGACGCCGACGCCGGGCGGCCGGCATAGCGCGGACGACGGTGCCTGGCCTGAATCTGGTTCAGCACCCATTCGATGAAGGTGTCGACGAAGAACCACGCGCCCATGTTGCGCGGCTCTTCCTGGCACCACACGATCTCCGCCTGCTTGAATCGCTGCAATTCCAGCATCAGCGCCTTGGTCGGGAACGGATAGAGCTGCTCGACACGCAGGATGTAGATGTCGTCGATGCCGCGTTTCTCGCGCTCGTCGTAGAGATCGAAATAGACCTTGCCGGTGCACAGGATGACACGGCGAATCCTGTCATCGGAAACGAGCTTGATCTTCTCGTCCTCGAACACCTGCGCGTCGTCCCACAGCAGGCGGTGGAAGGTCGTGTCGGAGCCAAGTTCGTCGAGGCGCGACACCGCGCGCTTGTGGCGCAGCAGCGATTTCGGAGTCATCAGGATCAGCGGCTTCCTGATCTCGCGCTTCAGCTGGCGCCGCAGGATGTGGAAATAATTCGCCGGCGTCGTGCAGTTTGCGACCTGCATGTTGTCTTCGGCGCACATCTGCAGAAAGCGTTCGAGCCGGGCCGACGAATGTTCCGGCCCCTGCCCTTCGTATCCATGCGGGAGCAGGCACACGAGGCCGGACATGCGCAGCCATTTTCGTTCCGCCGACGATATGAACTGGTCGAAGACGACCTGCGCGCCATTGGCGAAATCGCCGAACTGCGCTTCCCAGAGCGCGAGGGCGTTGGGCTCGGCGGTCGAATAGCCGTATTCGTAACCGAGCACGGCCTCTTCCGAGAGCATCGAGTTGAGCACCTCGTAGCGAGCCTGACTGTCGCTCAGGTGATTGAACGGGGTGTAGCGTGCTTCGGTACGCTGATCGAACAGGACGGAATGGCGTTGCGAGAAGGTGCCGCGCTCGGAATCCTGTCCCGACAGCCGCACCGCATGGCCTTCCAGCAGCAGCGAGCAAAAGGCGAGCGCTTCGGCAGTCGCCCAGTCGATGCCCTGCCCGCTTTCGATCGCCTTCCGCCGGTTATCGAGAAAGCGGTTGATGGTGCGGTGGACCTGGAAGTCTTCCGGCACGCTGGTGATCTTCGTGCCGATCTCCTTCAGCGTCGCGACATCGACGCCGGTCACGCCGCGGCGCGGGTCGTCGATTTCGGTGCCGGCCTTGATGATCGACCAGCGGCCATCGAGCCAGTCGGCCTTGTTCGGCTTGTAGCCCTGCCCGGCCTCGAACTCGGCTTCGAGACGATGGCGCCAGTCGGCGCGCATCTTGTCGACCTCGCCCTCGGTGACGACGCCTTCGCCGATCAGCTTCTTCGCATAGATGTCGAGCGTCGACGGATGCTGGCGGATCTTCTGATACATCAGCGGCTGGGTGAATGCCGGCTCGTCGCCCTCGTTATGGCCGAATCGACGATAGCAGAACATGTCGATCACCACAGGCTTGGCGAAGCGCTGGCGATATTCGATCGCGACCTTGGCCGCGAACACCACCGCTTCCGGATCGTCGCCGTTGACGTGGAAGATCAGCGCCTCGATCATCTTCGCCACATCGGACGGATAGGGCGAGGAGCGCGAATAGCGCGGATAGGTGGTGAAGCCGATCTGGTTGTTGACGATGAAATGCAAGCTGCCGCCGGTGCGGTAGCCCTTCAGCTCCGACAGCCCGAAGCATTCCGCCACCACACCCTGACCCGCGAATGCCGCATCCCCGTGAATCAAGAGCGGCAGCGCCATGGTGCGGTTGTCGGGGGTGGCGCCGAGCTGGTCCTGCTTGGCGCGGACCTTGCCGAGCACCACCGGATCGACGATTTCGAGATGCGACGGGTTCGGCGTCAGCGACAGATGCACCTTGTTGCCGTCGAACTCCCGGTCGTTCGAGGCTCCGAGGTGATACTTCACGTCGCCCGAGCCTTCGACCTCGTCGGGCGTCGCGGATCCGCCCTTGAATTCGTGGAACAGCACGCGGTGCGGCTTGCCCATGACCTGGGTCAGTACGTTGAGCCGGCCGCGATGCGCCATGCCGAACACGATGTCCTGCACGCCGAGATTGCCGCCGCGCTTGATGATCTGCTCCAGCGCGGGAATCAGCGATTCCGCGCCGTCGAGACCGAACCGCTTGGTGCCCGTGAACTTCACATCGAGGAATTTCTCGAAGCCTTCGGCCTCGACGAGCTTGTTCAGGATCGCGCGCTTGCCCGCGCGGGTGAAGGTGATTTCCTTGTCCTTGCCTTCGATGCGCTCCTGGATCCACGCCTTCTGCTGCGGATCGGAGATGTGCATGAACTCGACGCCGAGCGTGTGGCAATAGGTGCGGCGCAGGATCGCAACGATCTCGCGCATGGTCGCGAATTCGAGCCCGAGTACCTTGTCGAGATAGATTTTGCGGTCCATGTCGGCTTCCGTGAAGCCGTAGGAGCGCGGGTCGAGCTCTTCCTCGCTCTTCTCGGGTTCGAGTTCGAGCGGATCAAGCTTGGCGTGGAAGTGACCGCGGATGCGATAGGCGCGGATCAGCATCAGCGCATGCAGCGAATCGCGCGTCGCCTGCAGGACGTCAGCGGAGGTCAGCTCAACACCGGCCTTCTGCGCCTTGCTCTTGATCTTGTCGGAGACGGCTTTTTCGGTCTCGGCCCAGTTGCCGTCGAGGGCTGCGACCAGTTCGCCGTTGCCGACCGGTGGCCAGCCCGGCTTTTTCCACGACGCGCCGCGCGCGCTCTTGGCGACGCTCGCGGGATCATCTTTCAGGGATTGGAAGAAGGATTGCCATTGTGCGTCAACCGACGCGGGATCGGCCTCGTAGCGGGCATACAGGTCCTCGATATAGGCGGCGTTGGCGCCATAGAGGAAAGAGGTAAGAGCAAAGGCTGCGTTCGCGTCCTGGCGAGACATGCGGGCCGTCCTGGCGTGGATAGTTTCCGTGATCCCTGCGTTGGATCGATGGCGTGTGAGGTCGTGCTGACCGCCGGAAGCGGCCATTTCGAGTCGAATCGGCTGGTAAAACGCGTTCCGGCAGTGACCCTTTTACAGATATGGGGACGATTGGGCCACGATAAGATGACATTGAAATGAATATGGATTCGTTTCTTTGTGCTGCGTCCGGTCTCCGGGGCCAGCCATCCACGAAAAAAGGCCCCGGTCGCCCGGGGCCTTCAGGCCTGTGTTCAGGCGTGGCTCAATATCTCGCGACGACCGGCGTCTTGCCAAAGTCGCCGAAGCGGTAGTTGATGCCGAACTTCACCGTCGAAATGTGGCTTTCGATGTCGGCATTGACCGGAAGCGTCAGCAGGCCTGCGATCGGAATTCCGTCAAACGTCCGGTTCTTCTGACCGAAGTCTGCATAGGTGCCTTCGACCTTCATCGTCCAGTTGCCCGCAAACGCCCACTCGATACCGCCGCCAATGAGCCAGCCGATCTCGGTCTCCGACACCGTCGACGCGTAGTTGAAGCCGATGACGGGAATCGAGGCGCTCACCGAATAATCGTTGTTCGCCCAGGCGACGCCGGCCTTGCCGTAAATCAGCAGCGTGTCGAAGGCGACGCCGAGGCGGGTCGCGGACGTGAACATCCAGTTGTTCTGGTAGGTACCGGTGACGGTCGCTCCCGGAACGAGCCCGAAGAGGAAGTTGGTATTCGAGCTGCCGCTGATGTCGGACCACGACCATTCGCCCTCGAAGCCGAGGACAATTCTGCCGGCCTGATAATTGTAGCCGAAGGTCACGCCGGCGAACCAGCTGTCATTGTCCGTGGTGAACGGATCGACCAGCAATCCGACGATGCCGGTCGGGGTTGCACCGGTTTCACCCCAGCCATATCCAACATGGCCGCCGACATAGAACCCGGTCCAGTTGTAGGAGGGAATGACAGGCGCGGGCGCCGCATACTTGACTGCCATGTCGGCCGCATAAGCCTCGCGGGCCGCATTCACCTGCTGCGGAGTCGGACCTGTCGATACATTGCCGATCGGCCCGATGTAACCCTGCTCTTGTTGTGGCCTGGCAGCGCGCGGCGCGGCTTCGACCTTTGTGAGCCGCGAACGAAGCGAGGCGTTCTCCTTCGCGAGCGCATCGATCTTCGCTTCCAGGCGACGGATCGCATCATCGGATGTCTGTGCATGTGCGGCGCCAAGCAGCGCGACGCTGGCGAGAGACGCAATGGCGAAAATACGAACAGGATGTGTTGACATGATGGTGACCCCCTCATCAGGACGTGATCACCAGCAGTATTCTCCGATTAAGGAAGCACCGATGTAGCCCGCGCGCAACATGTGTGGGTCGAACGGCACAGACGCTCTACCTAATTACCTTTTTTGATCACAATTCACAGGATCGGCGACAAATCGCTTACGTTCGCGCCATCAGGAACATCGTCCTGTTTGGTTTAACCAAGCACAACCGGCATCGGTCCTGATCGTTTCATGGTGCCAGCCACGAAGCCGCGCCTTGATCGATTTCCAGGCCAGACTACCCCTTCAGCACCTCGACCAATGTCTTGCCGACGCGCGCGGGCGACGGCGACACCTTGATGCCGGCGTCTTCCATCGCCGCGATCTTGGATTCCGCGTCACCCTTGCCGCCGGAGATGATCGCGCCGGCATGACCCATGCGGCGGCCGGGAGGCGCGGTGCGGCCGGCGATGAAACCTACCACCGGCTTCTTGCGGCCCTTGCGGGCTTCGTCCTTGAGGAATTGCGCAGCGTCCTCTTCCGCCGAACCGCCGATCTCGCCGATCATGATGATCGACTCGGTTTTCGGATCGCCGAGGAACATCTCCAGCACCTCGATGAATTCGGTGCCCTTGACCGGATCGCCGCCGATACCCACCGCCGTGGTCTGGCCCAGGCCCTCGCGCGAGGTCTGGAACACCGCCTCATAGGTCAGCGTGCCCGAGCGCGACACGATGCCGACCTTGCCCGGCTTGAAGATGTTGCCCGGCATGATCCCGATCTTGCATTCGCCCGCGGTCATCACGCCCGGACAGTTGGGCCCAACGAGGCGCGATTTCGATCCGCACAGCGAGCGCTTGACCTTGACCATGTCCATCACCGGAATGCCTTCGGTGATGCAGACGATCAGCGGGATCTCGGCGTTGATCGCCTCGCAGATCGCGTCGGCGGCCCCGGCCGGCGGCACGTAGATCACGCTCGCATCGGCGCCAGTTTTGATGCGCGCCTCGGCGACGGTGTCGAACACCGGCAGGTTGAGATGCGTAGTACCGCCTTTGCCGGGCGAGGTGCCGCCGACCATCTTGGTACCGTATGCGATCGCCTGTTCGGAATGGAAGGTGCCGTTCTTGCCGGTGAAGCCCTGGCAGATGACCCTGGTGTTCTTGTCGATGAGGATGGACATTAGTTTTCACCATCGACGTCATGGCCGGGCTCGTCCCGGCCATTCACGTCTTGCCTGTTGAACGGAGAAGTCGTGGATGGCCGGCACAAGGCCTGCGCTCGGCCCGCGCGCAAGCGCGCCGACCCATGTGCCGGGCATGACGGATGTTGCGAGGCCGGTCTGCGCATCACGCCCCGGCCTTCTTCACGGCGGCGACGATCTTCTGCGCGGCGTCGTCGAGATCGTCGGCCGGCAGAACGTTCAGCCCGGATTCCTTGATGATCTTCTTGCCGAGATCGACATTGGTGCCTTCGAGGCGGACCACCAGCGGCACCTTCAGCCCGACCTCCTTCACCGCCGCAACCACGCCCTCGGCGATCACATCGCATTTCATGATGCCGCCGAAGATATTGATCAGGATGCCCTGAACCTTCGGGTCCGACGTGATGATCTTGAAGGCCGCCGTTACCTTTTCCTTGGAAGCGCCGCCGCCGACATCGAGGAAGTTCGCAGGCTCGGCGCCATAGAGCTTGATGATGTCCATGGTCGCCATCGCGAGGCCTGCGCCATTGACCATGCAGCCGATCGAACCTTCGAGCGCGATATAGTTCAGGTCGTATTTCGACGCCTCGATCTCCTTCTCGTCCTCCTCGGTCTCGTCGCGCAATTCGGCGATGTCGGGGTGACGATAGAGTGCGTTGCCGTCGAACCCGATCTTGGCGTCCAGACACAAAAGCTTGCTGTCCTTGGTGACGACCAGCGGGTTGATCTCCAGCATGCTCATGTCCTTGTCGACGAAGGCCTGGTAGAGCCTGGTCAATAACGGACCCATCTGCTTGGCGAGCTCGGCATCGAGACCGAGCGCCTTCGACACGCTCCGCACGTGATGCGCCATGATGCCGGTCGCCGGATCGATGGTGATGGTGAGGATTTTTTCCGGCGTCTCGTGCGCCACCGCCTCGATATCCATGCCGCCTTCGGTCGACACGACGATGGCGATGCGCGACGATTCGCGGTCGACCAGCATCGAGAGATAAAATTCCTTCGCGATCTGCGAGCCGTCCTCGATATAGAGTCGGTTGACCTGCTTGCCCTTCGGTCCGGTCTGTGGCGTGACGAGGGTGGAGCCCAGGATTCGGGTTGCTTCGGTCTTCACGTCGTCATGCGACTTGACCACCTTCACGCCCCCGGCCTTGCCACGGCCGCCGGCGTGAATCTGCGCCTTCACCACCCAGACCGGCCCGGGCAATTCGCCCGCGGCCTTCATCGCCTCTTCGACCGAGAATGCCGGAATGCCTTTCGGCACCGGAACGCCAAATTCGCGCAGCACGGCCTTGGCCTGATATTCGTGGATGTTCATTCTTGTTTCCTGCCCCCGGTGTCATTGCCCGCGCAGGCGGGCAATCCAGCTTTCGAGTGGGAGATCACTCCCCCGGAAGTTGACTGGGTGCCCCGCAACTGCGCGGGGCACGACAGTGTGGAGTTTACTTCTTCAAATCCGGCGCGATGTTCTTGCAGGCATCGACCAGTTGCTGGACCGACAGCGCGGACTTGTCGAACATTTCGCGTTCCGCTGACGCAAGATCAATCTCGACGACGCGTTCGACACCCTTGGCGCCGATCACCACCGGCACGCCGACATACATGTCCTTCACGCCGTATTCGCCGTTAAGCCAGGCGGCGCAGGGCAACACGCGCTTCTTGTCCTTCAGGTAGCTTTCCGCCATCGCGATCGCCGACGACGCCGGCGCATAGAACGCGGAGCCGGTCTTCAGCAGGTTGACGATCTCGGCGCCGCCATTGCGGGTGCGGATCACGATGTCGTCCAGCCGCTTCTCGGTGGTCCAGCCCATCTTGATCAGGTCCGGCAGCGGGATGCCGGCAACGGTCGAATAGCGAACCAGCGGGACCATGGTGTCCCCGTGCCCGCCAAGCACGAAGGCGGTCACATCCTCCACCGACACGTCGAATTCGTCGGCCAGGAAATAGCGGAAGCGCGCGGAGTCGAGGACGCCCGCCATGCCGACCACCATGTTCTTGGGCAGGCCGGAATATTTCTGCAGCGCCCACACCATCGCGTCCAGCGGATTGGTGATGCAGATGATGAAGGCATTCGGTGCATATTTCTTGATGCCGGTGCCGACCTGCTCCATCACCTTGAGGTTGATGCCGAGCAGATCGTCGCGGCTCATGCCGGGCTTGCGCGGCACGCCCGCGGTAACGATGCAGACCGAAGCGCCCTCGATCGCATCGTAGGAATTGGTGCCCGACAGGCGCGCATCGAACCCGTCGACGGGCGAGGACTGGGCAAGGTCGAGGGATTTGCCCTGCGGAATGCCTTCCGCGATATCGAACATCACAACGTCGCCAAGCTCACGCAATCCGATGAGGTGGGCGAGCGTACCGCCGATCTGGCCGGAGCCGATCAATGCAATCTTGGGACGCGCCATGAGGAGATGAACCTTCTTGTCAGGACAACCTGGGCCCCATGTCCTCCGAAAGGCGCAGCGCGCTTCTCGGCATGAGGCCCGTGGAAAGGCCGCGCGAGGAACGCAGCCGCGCGGTGGTTAACGTGTCCCGCCATCGACGACAAGGATGCGAAAGGCCAACGCGCATGGTTCAGTCTCATTGCTGATATACATTATTCCAGCGCGGTTCGGCTTTGCCAAGAGCGAAGACGCCAAAGCATACACAAATCGACGTTGCAGCGCACAAGGGATGTTGTGCGAGTGCGAAGCGCCCGTCTGCGCCGGGACAAGCCGGCCTGACGCCATCCGCGATGCCCATGTCTGGCCTGACGGTGGGCCGCGCCGAGGCATCCAAACGTATCGGGTCCCTACACTCCGGCATACGCGACGCCGTGCGCCTTCCGGCCGATAGTGTCGGAGGGACAGGGGCTGACTGACGATGACCCAGAATTTGCGCGGGACGATTCACCGCATCGGATCGTCGATCTGGTTCATCCCGTTCGTCGCCATCCCGCTCGAACTGATCGCCGTCCGGATCGTGCACCGGCTGGACGAACAGCTGAACTGGACGCTGCTCGGCCTGGACATGTCGGGCGCCAAGGCGATGCTGGACGCGATCGTGACGGCGAACCTGTCGTTCCTGGTTTTCACCTTTGGCTCGCTGCTGGTCGCGGTCCAGGTCGCCAGCGCGCAACTCACACCGCGCATCATCGCGACCACTTTGCTCAGCGATCACACCATCAAGGTTTGCGTCGGCCTTTTCATCTTCACGCTTCTGTTCTGCGTCAGCGCACAAAACCGCATGGGCGCGGAGGTGCGTCAGCTCCCGGCCTTCGTCGCTGCGTCGCTCGGAATCATCTGCTTCGCCGCCTTCTTCTTTCTGATCGACCATGCATCACGGCTGCTCCGGCCGGTCACCGTGCTCGCACAGGTCGGGAACAGGGGCCTGGACGTCATCGCCGCGGTCTATCCGGAGCCGAGCCGCGGGTCTGCTGCAGAACCGGAGCCGGACCCGCGCGGCGATCCGGGCACCGTCCTTGGGCACCACAAGAGATCCGGCATAGTGCTCGCTGTCGATACATCCGCACTGACGGCGGAAGCAGCACGCACCGGCACCATAATCGAATTCGCACCGCAGGTCGGAGACTTTGTCGCGACCGGAGAAGCGCTGTTCCTCATCTATGGCCAGGGTGCAATCGACGAACCAAAACTTCGCGACGCCGTCGAGTTTGGCTCGGAGCGGACGATGGATCAGGATCCGACCTTCGCATTCCGGATCGTTGTCGACATTGCACTGCGCGCGCTGTCGCCAGCCATCAACGATCCCACGACCGCGGTGCTCGCGATCGACCAGCTTCACCGCCTGCTCCGGTCGGTGGGCATGAAGCATCTGCGGACCGACGAATTGCGCGACCGGAGCGGGCGCCTGCGCGCAATCGTGCGCACGCCGAATTGGGAGGATTTCGTCCACCTGTCGTTTCGCGAAATCCGGCGCTGCGGCAGCGACAATTTGCAGGTGGCGCGGCGCCTGCGCGCAATGATCGAAAACCTGCTGCAGGCCCTTCCGGCGCATCGCCTTCCCGCCGTCGCCCAGGAACTGGAGCTTCTCGACCGCGAGATCGAACAGAAATTCCCGTACCCCGAGGATCTCGCGCTCGCCCGTATCGGCGATCCGCAAGGTCTCGGCGGACGGTCCGGAGTGACCACCTGATGCCGCCCGGGACCAGCAATATGGATGAAGCCGCGCCATCAACGGGGGCGCAACTCAGAACACCGAAGGCCGCGGCAATCGCAGGCATCGTGTTCGCGATCCTGCTGATCGCGATCTTCATTCTGCTGCGCAGTGCGGTGCCGGGCAGTCCGACCGAAGCCGGCGACTGGCTCGTGGAGGATTGGCATACGGCCGCGATCGCACTGAACCTGATTCCGTTCGCCGGAGTCGCCTTTCTGTGGTTCATCGGCGTGCTGCGTGACCGGCTGGGCGCGAAGGAGGACCGCTTCTTCGCCACCGTGTTTTTCGGAAGCTCGCTGCTTTTCCTCGGCCTGATCTTCACGGCCGCATCTCTGGTCGGCGCGCTCATCCTGGTCGGTACAGCCGTGGGCCCGGGCGCGCTGGCGGGAACGCCGACATTCTACCTCGCGCGCGCCGCCTCATTCATACTGGTCAACGTCTATGCGGCCAAGGTCGCAACGGTCTTCATGGTGTCGACCTCGACGGTGATCGTCTACACGCGCATTGCACCGCGCTGGATTGCGCTGCTCGGTTATGCGCTCGCGGTCGTGCTACTGGCAGGCAGCTATGTGACCACCTGGGTGATCGTCGTGATGCCGCTTTGGGTGCTGCTGATCAGCGTCGCGATCCTGATCGATAACCTGCGCGAGCCGTCAGCATGAGCGAGGCGCATCACGTATCGATGATCTGCCCGCCCTTGACCGCGTCAGCGTCGCGGCGCGGGCCATGCGGAAGCGCGAGATAGCTCTGCGAACCCATTTCGATCAGGCGTGACACCGTGCGCTGGAATTCGAACAGTTCGAGCCCTTCGTCGGCGACATAAAGCTCGTGCGGCTGCGCTTCGGCGGAGGCGATCAACTTCACCGCGTTGTCGTACAGCGTATCGATCAGGATGATAAAGCGCTTGGCCTCGTTGCGCTGGGCGAAGCGCATCACCGGAATGCGGTCGATGACTAGCGTATGATATTCATGCGCCAGCCGCAGGAAATCCGCCGAGCCGAGCGGCAACACACACAAATCCGGGAACGCGAAACGCGCGGCGCCGATCGCGGCCTGCGGTACGCGCAGCTTGTGGCCCTTCACGGTCAGTTCATGCGGCGTGCCCTGCTGCCCGAGCGTGATGCGCGACCATGCCTCGTCGATCTCGCGCTCGGCCCGTTCGTCGGGCGGAACGTACCAGACCCGGCCCTTGACCAGCTTTTCCAGCCGGAAATCGGTGCGGGCATCGAGCCGCACCACGTCCACCTTTTCGAGCAGCAGCTTGATGAACGGCAGAAACTGCCCGCGATTGAGGCCGTCCCTGTAGAGATCGTCCGGCGCCACATTCGAGGTCGCGACCACCACCATGCCGCGGTTGAAGAATTGCGTGAACAGCCGGCCGAGGATCATCGCGTCGGCTATGTCGGTGACATGGAATTCGTCGAAGCAGAGCAGCGACGCATCGTCCGCGATCGCATTCGCGGTCAGTACGATCGCATCCTCGTCCGGAATCTCGCCAGCCTTGGCCTTCTGCCGGAAGTCGTGGATGCGCTCATGCACCTCCGACATGAATTCATGAAAATGCACACGCCGCTTCTGGCCGACGCGGCTCGCATCGAAGAACAGATCCATCAGCATGGTCTTGCCGCGTCCGACCTTGCCGTAGATGTAGAGTCCCTTCAGCGTCGCCTGCTTCTCGCGATTGCCGAACAGCCAGCCGAGCGACGACGACTTGGATGCACGGCGATGGTCGGCAAGGCGCTGTTCGAGGACCGCAAGCTTCTCGACCGCGGCGGCCTGAGCCGCGTCCGGCGTGATCGCGCCCTCCGCGATCAGGGCGGCATATCGGTCGCTGATGGAGGAGATCATGCGCAGGATCGGAGGGACGAAAGCGAATGCGAGGCATAGCCGCCACCGCGCGCCGCCTGCAAGGCAAGCTTTGCTTCGTTAACCAAGGTTTAAGGAGCACGCCTCGCTCTGCCTTAAATTGCGGCTTGGTTCTGTCTTAAAAATGCTGCATCGCAGCATTATCTGCGGGTGGCGGCGGCGGACGGCAACATTCGCCCGGCGCGTCTCTGGGGAGGGACGCAATATGGAGGTCTGCGACGCAAATGTCAGGAGACCCAATGAGCGCACTCGACCCGCTTCCCGATTCAGGCCTGATCCGCAAAATGTGGATCGGCGAGGCCTACAAGTACCGGGATCACCTGCTGCGGCTCGATCCGGAGAGCCGTCATCGCCGATTCGGCGGCGGAGTCTCGGACGCCTATATCCGGAACTTCGTCGAAACCACGGTGTGGCTGGACGCCATCGTGCACGGCTTTTTCGTGGACGGAAAGCTGCGCGGCGCCGCCGAACTGCGCGCCATCGGCGGCCGGTTCAGCAAGGAGGCCGAGGCCGCCTTCAGCGTGGAAAGCGACTGGCAGAGCCATGGGGTCGGGTCGGCGCTGCTCCAGCGCACGCTTTTGACCGCCCGAAACCGCGGCGTCACGCATCTGCACATGGCCTGTCTTGCCGACAACCGGCGGATGCAGCAGCTCGCCCGCAAATTCGACGCCGAATTGAGCTTTGATTTCGGCGAGGTCGTGGGCGAGGTCGCGGCGCCGCATCCCACCCCGCTTTCCATGGTCCGCGAGATGGTGTCGGACGGCCATGGTTTCGCAAACGCGATCCTGGATGCGCAATCCCGCCTGTTCAAGGCAACCTGACGTTAACCAGCCGGTACCGTTTCGGGCGCAAGCTTCCACCTCTCCGCATGCGGTGAGGATTCGGCCATGAACGGCAACGGCTTCAATATCAAGGTGCTGTCCAGCTGCAGCATCGAGGATCATTACGCACATCTGCTGCGGCTCGACTATCTCGATCGCTGCCTGTTCTTCTCGGTCGGCAACGACGACCGGGCCGTTGACGCGCATTGCCTGCGGCTGCTGTCATCCCAGGCGATCGTGATCGGCGCCTATGACGCAGGCCGGCTGCGCGCCAGCGTCGAGATCGTGCCGGAGCGCGACGGCAAGCGCGCCGCGGCGACGCTCATTGCCGAATGCGGCTATCAGTCCGACGGTCTGGCGGAAGCCCTGATGAACCGGGCGCGCGACGAAGCGAAGAAGCACGGCCTCGGACGGCTGGACGTGGTCGGCATGACCGGCGCGCCGCAGACGGTTCGCACGCAGATGGCGCGGTTCGGATAAGGACGTCGCGCGCTCAAATCGCGCGCTGCGCCGCAAGGGCCGCGAGCGGATAGGCTTCCTCGACGACATACGGCCCGCCGCCGACCGACGCACGCGACGAATACAACACGAACCGCTCGACGCGGAATGCAGCCGAGCGAAACGAACCGCGCTCGCTCAGATAGTCCGCCACCTGCCGGCTCGATGATTCGCGCAGCCGCGCCAGCGTTACATGCGGCGTATATTTGCGGCCTTCCGGCCCAAGTCCGACGCGCTGCATCAGCCGCTCATGCTCGGCCTGCAGATCCATCAGCGCCTGGGACGGCGCGACATTGGCGAAGACCGAGCGCGGCTTGCGGCCGCCGAAGGCGTCCAGCCCCTCCAGGCGCAGCTCGAACGGCGCGCGATTGACCCGATCCAGCATCGAGGCCAGTTCATTGGCCACGCTTGCGTCGACGTCACCGATGAAGCGCAGCGTGATGTGATAGTTCTCGGGATCGATCCAGCGCGCGCCCGGCAATCCGCCGCGCAGAAACGCCAGCATCTGCGCGACGCTTTCGGGAATCTCGATCGCGGTGAAAAGGCGCGGCATCGAGGACCTCCCATCTCCGTCACGTCCAGGACGTGACAATCGCGTGACAAGAACGCAGCAGGTGGCACGCCCGCTACAAGAACGGATTCGCCGGTTGCGTGCAAGCCTCAGCTCGGCGCGCGCTTCTTTGCGCGCGCAATCAGTTCTTCGACCTTCGGCAAGATGCCGTCGACGATGATCTGCACACCCGCCCCGTTCGGATGAACCCCATCGCGCAAGGCAAGCCTTGGATCGGCCGCGACGCCATCGAGAAAGAACGGATAGAACACCACGTCATATTTCTTCGCGAGATCGGGAAAAATCGCCTCGAACTCGCGCACATAATCCGCGCCCATATTGGGCGCCCCGCGCATGCCGCTGAGCAGCACCGGGATGTTGCGTGCCTTCAGCCTGGCAAGAATGTCATCCAGCGCCTGCCGCGTCACCCTGGGCTCGACGCCGCGCAGCATGTCGTTGGCGCCGAGCTCGACGATCACCGCGTCGGTCCCATCGGCGATCGACCAGTCAAGCCGCGACAACCCGCCCGAGGCGGTGTCGCCGGAGACCCCGGCATTCTCGATTTCGACATTGTAGCCCTTGGCCCTCAATGCACGTTGCAGGCTGGCGGGAAAGGCGTCCTGCGCAGACAGGCCGTAACCCGCGGTGAGCGAATCGCCGAAAGCCACAATCTTCAGAGGCGCATCCGTTTGCGCGGCAACCGGCGCCACAATGACGGCCGCGAAACCGGCCAGCGCCAGCATCGTAGCTGTCAATCTCTGGACTAAGCTCGTCATCGCACCATATGACCTTGAGACCGCGCCGGCCCGGATTCTGCCATATCGTCCTGTGGACCAAAGATTTCAATGCAGCAAAAGCCCTCGTCTGCCGGAACCGCGGTCACCCTGTCCGGTGTCAATCTGTCGCTCGGCAGCGGCGCCGCCCGGGTCCACATTCTCAAGGACATCGATCTTACCATCGGCCGCGGCGAGGCGATCGGCCTTGTCGGCCCCTCCGGCTCCGGAAAATCCACATTGCTGATGGTCCTTGCTGGCCTCGAACGCGCCGATGCCGGCGCGATCGTGGTTGCCGGGGAGGATCTGCGCCGCCTCGACGAAGACGCGCTGGCGCGCTTTCGCGGCCGCAATGTCGGCATCGTCTTCCAGTCCTTTCACCTCATTCCGACCATGACGGCACTCGAAAATGTCGCCGTCCCGCTGGAGCTTGCAGGGGTGCCCGACGCGCATGAGCGCGCCGCGGCTGAGCTCGCCGGCGTCGGACTGAGCGAACGCCTGTTGCACTATCCCGCACAATTATCAGGCGGCGAGCAGCAGCGGGTGGCGCTGGCGCGCGCGCTTGCGCCCAATCCCGCGATTCTCGTCGCCGACGAGCCCACCGGCAATCTCGATGAGAAGACCGGTTCGCAGGTGGTCGAGTTGCTGTTCAAGGGTCATGTCGATCGCGGCATGACGCTGATCCTGGTCACGCACGATCCTTCGCTCGCGCGCCGCTGCGCGCGCGTGGTGCGGCTGCGGTCGGGTCGCATCGAGACCGACGGATCGCAGGAAAGCCTGCGCGAGGCCGCGACCGCATGAGCCTCGTTGCGACACCTCCGCGGACACGTGGCTGGTCGCTGCCGCTTCGATTCGCAGCGCGCGAATTGCGCGGCGGGCTGCGCGGCTTCTATGTGCTGATTTTCTGCATCGGGCTCGGCGTGATGGCCATCGCCGGCGTCGGATCGTTCTCGGAAAGCCTCGCAGGCGGACTGGCGCGCGAGGGCCGGACCATCCTTGGCGGCGATGTTTCATTCGCGCTGTTTCATCGCGAGGCAAGCACCGGCGAGCGCGCATTGCTGACGCGATATGGCCGGGTGTCCGATGCAGCCACCCTGCGCGCCATGGCGCGAGCGTCCGGGGAACGCAGCGCCCTGGTCGAGGTCAAGGCCGTGGACGGGCTCTATCCGCTTTACGGCACGGTCTTGCTCGAACCGGCGATGCCGCTGTCCGATGCGCTCGCGGCTCGCGACGGAATATTCGGCGCTGCTGTCGACATCGCGCTGCTGACCCGGCTCGAACTGAAACTCGGCGATCGCGTCACCGTAGGCGACGCCCCGGTCGAAATCCGCGCCGTATTGCGCAGCGAGCCCGACAAGCTCGCCGGCGGGATCGGATTTGGCCCGCGCATGATCCTGAGTGTCGATGCGCTGCGCGCCACCGGCCTGCTGCAGCCCGGAAGTCTGGTACGCTGGCATTATCGCGTCGCGCTTCCGGACAACGATGCGAGCGACAGCGCGGTCAAGGCACTGATTGCGCAAGCCGACAGGCAGTTCCCGGAAGCCGGCTGGGAGACCCGGTCGCGCGACAATGCTTCGCCACAGCTCGAACGCAACATCGAGCGTTTCACCCAGTTTCTTACGCTGGTCGGCCTGACCGCACTCCTCGTCGGCGGCGTCGGCGTCGCCAATGCGGTCCGCAGCCATCTCGAGCGGCGCCGGGACACCATCGCGACCATGAAATCGCTTGGCGCGACCGGCGGCCGAATCTTCGCGATCTATCTGGTACAGGTCATGACGATCGCGGCCATCGGCACGGCACTGGGACTGGCAGCCGGTGCGGCGCTGCCGTTCCTGATCGCATGGGCTTTTGGCGCCGTGCTGCCGCTGCCGGTCGAGCCCGCCTTGCAATGGTCGCAGCTCGGGCTGGCCGCGATGTTCGGCCTGCTGACAGCGCTCGCCTTTGCGATGTGGCCGCTCGGACGCGCGCACGACATCCCGGTCTCGGCCTTGTTTCGCGAAGCGGTGAGCGGCGCTTTCAGCCTGCCGCGCAAGCCCTATCTGCTCGCCGCCGCCGCCGTGACGCTCGCGCTGGCCGCGCTATCCATCCTGCTCGCCTATGACAGGCGGATCGCAACCGTTTTCGTCGCCGCCTCGGCCGCGACCTTTCTCCTGCTGTACGTGATCGCCATCCTGATCATGCGGTTCGCGGCGATGCTGCCCCGCTCGAAAATCACCGCGCTCCGGCTCGCCATCGCCAACATCCACCGGCCGGGCGCGCTCACCCCATCGGTGGTGCTGTCGCTCGGCCTGGGACTGGCGGTGCTGGTGATCGTGGTACAGATCGACGGCAACCTGCGGCGGCAATTCGAGCAGGCGCTGCCGGACCGCGCACCGGCCTTCTTCTTCGTGGACATCCAGAACAACGACGCCGCACGGTTCGACGCCTTCATCCGCAAGACCGTGCCGGCTGCCAGCGTCGACCGTGAACCGATGCTGCGCGGACGGATCGTTGCTGCGAACGGCGTCAGGGCGGACGCGCTCAAACCAACGCCGCAGGCGGCATGGGCGCTGCAAAGCGACCGCGGTATCACCTATTCAAACGATGTCCCGCCCGGGTCGCGTCTGGTGGCGGGCGAGTGGTGGCCGGCCGATTATCAGGGGCCGCCGCTGCTTTCGATGGAGCAGCGGATCGCCGACGGGCTCGGCCTTAAGGTCGGCGACACCCTTACGGTCAACGTCCTGGGGCGCAACATCACCGCCCGCATTGCCAATCTGCGGGTGGTCGACTGGCAGAGCCTCGGAATCAACTTCGTGCTGGTGTTTTCGCCGAACGCCTTTCGCGGCGCGCCCCACACCCATATCGCAACCCTGACCTTCACCGGCGATACAACGGCGCAGCAGGACGCGGCGATCCTGCGCGACATGGCCGCGGCCTTCCCGGCGGTGACCGCGGTTCGGGTCAAGGATGCCGTCCAGGCGGTGGGCTCGGTGGTCGGAAACCTGATCCTCGGCATCCGCGGCGCGAGCCTCGTCACCCTGATCGCGGCGGCGCTGGTGCTGGCCGGAGCGCTGGCGGCAAGCCACCACAACCGGGTCTATGACGCGATCATCTTGAAGACACTCGGCGCCACCCGCGGACGGCTGATTTCGGCCTATGCGCTCGAATACGCACTGCTCGGGCTGGCGACGGCCATGTTCGGGGTGCTTGCCGGCTCGGTCGCGGCCTGGCTGGTCGTTACGCGGATCATGAACCTGTCCTACGTCTGGCTGCCCATCCCGGCGCTGGCCGCGGCGGCGGCCGCGCTTGCGGTCACGATTGTTTTCGGACTTGCAGGGACTTTCACGGCACTGGGACAGAAGCCGGCGTCGGTATTGCGAAACCTGTAAATTTGCGACATTCAGCCGCGTGGGTCGGTCGAAGCTGCGACGTTCACGACAGAGTATTTTTACCCCGATCCCCTGTATCATAGGCAAAGCTTCGCCATATGAGCGTCGAATCGCGCGATTGGCGATGAAGCTTGGGCGACACATTAGGGAGTTCGATGATGTCGGACTTTGATCGGAACGCGGCCACCTATGACAGGGCCGCAGGGCGCGCAACAACCGCGGTCATAGACCAAGGCCTGCGCTCCTACATGCTGCAAGTCTACAATTACATGATGCTCGGCCTGGCCATCACCGGCTTCGCCGCGCTCGGAATCTACATGCTGTCGGTGACCGGCGACGTTGCGGCAGCCGCAAAGGTCATGCGCAACGGCGCGGAAGTGCCGGCGGCCATCCGTGGCGGCCTGTTCCTGACCCCGATCGGCTACACGATCTTCGTCAGTCCGCTGAAATGGGTCATCATGCTGTCGCCGCTGGCGCTGGTATTCGCGCTCAGCTTCGGCATGGAGCGGATGCGTCCGGCGACGGCGCAGATGCTGTTCTGGCTGTTCGCAGCGCTGATGGGCATTTCGCTCGGCTCGATCTTCATGGTCTATACCCAGACCTCGATCACCCGGGTGTTCTTCATCACGGCAGCCACCTTCGGCGCTCTCAGCCTGTGGGGCTACACCACGCAGCGGGACATTTCCGGCTGGGGCTCGTTCCTCTTCATGGGCCTGATCGGCGTGATCCTTGGTTCTCTGGTGAACCTGATCTGGCCGAGCGGCATGCTGACTTTCGTGGTGTCGATCGTCGGTGTCCTGGTGTTTGCCGGGCTCACCGCCTACGACACGCAGCGCCTGAAGAACGAGTATGTCTATGGCCAGCTCGAAGGCGACATGCGCGAGCGGTCCGCCATCATGGGCGCGCTGTCGCTGTACCTGAACTTCATCAATCTGTTCACGCTGCTGCTGCAGCTGCTGGGACAGCGCGAGGAATAGCAGGGCGCAGCCCGCCGACGTTACGAAAGGTTAAGGGGCCCGGGGGTTTTCCGGGCCCTTTTTCGTTGGGCGGACGCCGAGTCGCTGGAAACAGACGCCGAGCTTCCCTACATTGGCGCCTTGTGTGGCTACCCGCCGGGCGGCCATCCGGCCCGGCGGTATCCGGGCTATCGAGAGGGTTTTCCATGTCCGATTTCGATCGGAATGCGGCCGCCGCACGCGGCGGCTACGCGGACCGCGCCGTCACCTTTGATGCCGGCCTGCGCGCGCACATGATCCGCGTCTACAATTACATGGCTTCGGCGGTCGCGCTGACCGGCGTCGTCGCCTACCTCACCTTCCAGATGGTTGGCGGCAACGCCATCACCGTCACGGGCGGACAGATAAGCGGCCTCACCCCGCTGGGCCAGTTCCTGTTCGGCGGCCCGTTCATGTGGGTGCTGATGCTGGCGCCACTGGCCATGGTGTTCGTGCTGAGCTTCGGCATCAACCGGCTCGCCGCCGGCACCGCGCTGCTGCTGTTCTATGTCTATGCCGGCATTCTCGGCGTATCGCTGGCGACGATCTTCATCGTCTACACCGCCAACTCGATCGCCAATGTGTTCTTCATCTCGGCGGCGGCATTCGGCGCCTTGAGCCTGTACGGCTACACCACCAAGCGCGACCTCTCCCCGATCGGCTCGTTCCTGATCATGGGCCTGATCGGCCTGATCCTCGCCTCGCTGGTGAATATCTGGCTGAAGTCGGACGCGATGTCGTTCGTCATCTCGATCGTGGGCGTGCTGGTCTTTGCCGGCCTGACCGCCTGGGACACCCAGAAGATCAAGGAAATGTACTCGGCCGCCGACGACGACCAGTCGGCCGGCCGCAAGGCGGTGATGGGCGCGCTGTCGCTCTATCTCGACTTCATCAACCTGTTCCTGATGTTGCTGCGGCTGTTCGGCGGCCGTCGCTGACGGCGGCAACTTCCGTGTCCTGCAAGCGCCCCGGTCGAAGCCGGGGCGTTTTTCTTGCTATGATCGGGTGGACGCCGCCCGATCGCGCCGCCTGACACCCTAGCCCATGTCGGTCCCCATCACCATTCGTCCCGTCGCGCCCGAGGATATCAGGGACATCGCGGCGATCTATGCGCATGCCGTCGCGTATGGCACCGCCTCATTCGAGATCGAGCCGCCAAGCGAAGCGGAGATGGCGACGCGCCGGAAAATGCTGGTCGATGGCGGCTTCCCATACCTCGTCGCCGATGTCGGCGGCCGGATCGCGGGATATGCCTATGCGGGTCCTTACCGGCCGCGCTTCGCCTATCGCCACACCGTCGAGGACAGCGTCTATGTCCATCCCCGCGCGCACCGCCACGGTATCGGACGGATGCTGCTCCAGGGCCTGATCACTGAGGCGGAAGAACGCGGATTTCGGCAGATGATCGCGGTGATCGGAGATTCGGCGCAATTGCCGTCGATCGAACTGCACCGTTCGCTGGGCTTCGAGCCGGTCGGAACATTGTCCAATATCGGCTTCAAGCATGGCCGCTGGCTGGACTCGGTTCTGATGCAGCGCGCGCTGGGTGACGGCGCGGCGACATTGCCGTAGCCACGGTCACTGTGTGTCCAGCGCTTTGCACCGCCTGAAAAGGACGGCCCGTGTTCAACCCGCAACCAGACGCAGCTCTTTCTCGAATACGCGCAGCACGCGGTCGAGTTCATGCCCGCGCCGCATGATCAGCCCGGTTGCCGAGATGACGCTATAGGCGCCCTGCCGGCGCGACAGCTTCGGGTTCTTCTCGATGCGATAGATCGGGACTTCGGAAGACCGACGGAAAATCGAGAACACGGCACGGTCCTTCAGGAAATCGATGGCGTAGTCCCGCCATTCGCCGTCGGCGACCTTGCGTCCGTAGACGCCAAGGATGCGGTCGAGTTCGCGGCGTTCGAATCGGACCGGCTGAGCGGGGGCGGATGCCGTGACGGCCGGGACGCCCCCGTGTCGCTCGCTCGGCTCAGTGTCGCCCGTCAAGCTCATGGGCGCCTCCTTTCCTGTGTGACAATCCGATGATGGCCGATGATTGCCGTTGCGGCCTCGCGCCGCAAGTCCCGCGCGCAATGGCAGACGCCGCGCGGCGAGCAAAAAAACCGCTGATCAATCAAGAGCGTGACGCGGTGCCGCAGTCACGGCTTCGTGCGGCCAACCACAATAACGCCCAAATTCGGTCCAGTGCATGCCCCTATGGATTGCGAGGTATGGGCCCTAAGACCCGGTCCGGAACGAGTTCCGGATTCCTCAGCCCCCCAGCCCCCCGGGGCTCCAACGGATCGGGTCCATTGTACCGCGTACGGTTCAATCCCCAATGCTTCAAGGCCGGCTTCGTGCCGGCCTTTTTTTGTCCGCAGACAGGATCGGGCGTTGCAGGAATGCGCGTCGCGCAATTCGCAGGTTCACCGAAGCGATGCAGTGGTGGCGCCGTAGACCTTGCCCGGTGCTTCCGGCTTTCCCGCCTGTACCAGCACGGCTACCGCATCGAAGTCGCCCTTCGCCACGATCTCCGAGATCGACTTTGAAAACTGCATCGGCTCGCCCTTCCAGTCACCGAGCTTGACCCAGCCGCGCACAACATTCGTATAGGTGACGGTGTGCCCGCGATTTTCACCGCGGCCGATCGGGACCGGAACCTTCTTGCTGAGCGGACACAGCCAGACCTCCGCCGGTTGCACGGGCTGCTTCGCCGCCGGCAGATCGACATTGATCTTGCCGTCAGCGATCGAAACCTTGAGCGGAAGCTGCGAATTCTGTGCGCCGGCGCGCGCATGCTTCACGGCGCGTTCGATCGCGTGCCTGTCACTGCCAAGCACATGCGCCGCGCCGTTGACCACCACTTGCGGCGTGTAAACCGCGCGATCGCCCCGCGCGCCCGCATAACCGCGTTGGCGTTTCACATGACCGGGCAGTGCAAGGGTGTCCTTCCAGCCGAGATAATCCCAATAATCAACCGACAGGCTCATCGGCAGAATTGTCGGGTCCTTGGAAAGCTCGCCGAGAAGCCGGTCCGCGGCTGGGCAGGACGAGCAGCCCTGACTGGTGAAGAGTTCGACCACCACGCGAGAATCTCCGGCCGCAACCGGGCCACCCGTCAACACCATCCATGCCGAACAAGCGGCTGCGAGAGCAGAACAGGACCTGCCGAGATTCATGCCGGACTTTCTGTTTCTTGGCCGGCGCGCCCGCACCGGCAATGGGACCGCCGTCCACATAGCCCCACCGCCCACGGCCCGCCACTCAATTCGGAGTGACATGGCCCCCGGAAAACCCTTGCTGAATCGCGGGAAAACGGCGCGGCATAACGACACCGCCAAACCGCGAATCGTCTCAGGCTGCAAGCTGCCGCAGCACATATTGCAGGATGCCGCCATTCTTGAAGTATTCGAGCTCGTCGAGCGTATCGATCCGGCAAATCAGCGGCACGTTCTTCATGGTACCGTCCGCCATCGTAATTTCTGCGGTCAGTGTCTGACGCGGTCGCAAATCCTGCATGCCCCGGATCGTGACGGTTTCGTCACCCTTCAGCCCCAGCGTCTGCCACGACGTGCCTTCCTCGAACACCAGCGGCAGCACACCCATGCCGACCAGATTGGATCTGTGGATGCGCTCGAAGGACTGCGTGATCACGGCGCGGATGCCGAGCAGAATCGTTCCCTTGGCGGCCCAGTCCCGCGACGAGCCGGTGCCGTATTCCTTGCCCGCAAACACCACCAGCGGGACCTTCTCCTGCTTGTAGCGCATGGCGGCGTCGTAGATCGGCATCTGCTCGCCGTCCGGATAGTGGATAGTGACGCCGCCTTCGACGCCCGGCACCATCTGGTTCTTGATGCGGATATTGGCGAAGGTGCCGCGCATCATCACCTCGTGATTGCCCCGCCGCGTGCCGTACTGATTGAAGTCGATCGGCTTGACGTGATGCTCGATCAGATACTTGCCGGCGGGAGAAGCCTGCTTGATCGAACCGGCCGGGGAGATGTGGTCGGTCGTGATCGAGTCGAGGAAAAGCCCCAGAATATGCGCGTTCATCACGTCGGTCGGCGGTGTCGGACGCGGCTGCAGCCCAACGAAATACGGCGGGTTCTGCACGTAGGTCGAGTTGCTGTCCCACGCATAGGTCAGCCCTTCGGGCACCGTGATCTTGCGCCAGTTGGCATCGCCCTTGAACACGTTGGCGTATTTCTTCGCGAACACTTTCCTGGTGACGTTCCTGCGGATGAAGCTGTCGATCTCCTTGGTGGTCGGCCAGATGTCCTTGAGCATCACCTTCTTGCCGTCCTTGTCGAAGCCGATCGGCTCCTTGGCCAGATCCTTCTGCATCGAGCCCGCGATCGCATAGGCGACGACCAGCGGCGGTGATGCCAGATAATTCGCGCGCACGTCCGCATTGACGCGGCCTTCGAAATTGCGGTTGCCGGACAGCACCGCAGCGGCGACCAGATCGTTGTCGTTGATGGCTTTCGAAATCTCCTCCGGCAGCGGCCCTGAATTGCCGATGCAGGTGGTGCAGCCATAGCCGACGAGATTGAAGCCGAGCTTGTCCAGATCCTTCTGCAGGCCCGAGCTCGCGAGATATTCGCCGACCACCTGCGAGCCGGGCGCAAGCGACGTCTTCACCCACGGCTTCGACGTCAGGCCCTTGGCAGCCGCCTTGCGCGCCAGCAGACCCGCACCGATCATCACGCTCGGATTGGAGGTGTTCGTGCAGGACGTGATGGCGGCGATCACCACATCGCCATTGCCGAGATCGTGCGCGCGACCGGGAACGGCGACGCGCGTGGCAAGCTCGCCGGCCTTCTTGAATTCCTTGTCCATCGCCGACGCAAACTCGGCCTTCACCGCCTTCAGCGTCACGCGGTCCTGCGGGCGCTTCGGACCGGCAAGCGACGGCTCCACCTTGGCGAGATCGAGCTTCAGCACGTCGGTGAATAGCGGATCCTGCGTCGCCGCGGTCAGATACATGCCTTGCGCTTTGGAATAAGCCGCAACCAGCTTGACGCGCTCGTCCTTGCGGTTGGTGTCGCGCAGATATTTGACGGTCTGCTCGTCGACCGGGAAGAAGCCGCAGGTCGCACCATATTCCGGCGCCATGTTGCCGATGGTTGCGCGATCCGCGATCGACAGATCGAGCACGCCAGGGCCAAAGAATTCCACGAACTTGCCGACCACGCCGCGCTTGCGCAGCATCTCGACCACGGTGAGCACAAGGTCGGTCGCGGTTACGCCTTCCTTCAGCTTGCCGGACAGCTTGAAGCCGACCACCTCGGGCAGCAGCATCGACAGTGGCTGGCCCAGCATCGCGGCCTCGGCCTCGATGCCGCCGACGCCCCAGCCGAGCACCGCCATGCCGTTGACCATGGTGGTGTGCGAATCGGTGCCTACCAGGGTGTCGGGATACGCGATCTCCGCCGCGACCGGCTTGCCGCCGACCTTGAGCTTGGTCTTCTTGCCGGTCCAGACAACCTGCGAGAGATATTCGAGATTGACCTGATGGCAGATGCCGGTGCCGGGCGGCACCACTCGGAAATTGTCGAACGCCTTCTGCGCCCATTTCAGGAATTTGTAGCGTTCCTGGTTCTGCTTGTATTCCTCATCGACGTTCAGCTTGAACGCGGCATTGTTGCCGAAGAAATTCACGATCACCGAATGGTCGATGACCAGATCGACCGGCACCAGCGGGTTGATCTTCTGCGGATCGCCACCGAGCAGATTCATCGCATCGCGCATCGCGGCAAGGTCGACCACCGCCGGCACCCCGGTGAAATCCTGCATCAGCACACGCGCCGGACGAAACGCGATTTCGCGATCCGAGGATTTCTTCTTGAGCCAGGCTGCCACCGCCAGGATGTGCTCCTTGGTGACGGTGCGCCCGTCTTCGTTGCGCAGCAGGTTCTCCAGCAGGACCTTCATCGAGAAAGGCAGCCGGGAGATTCCCTTCAGGCCGTTTTTCTCCGCCACCGGCAGGCTGTAATAGGCGTAGGTCTTGGCGCCGACTTTCAGGGTGCGGCAGCAGTCGAAACTGTCGAGCGAGGTCATGGATTTGTGTCTTCCGTTTGCCTTCCGGCCCTCGCGAATCACAGCTAACGTGTTGGGAACACGTCACTTTTCCGGGCGCGCCGGCGCGGCGCCAAGGATTGGCGAGAAGCGATCTAATCTACGGCTTATAAAATCTTTTTGCGCGATCTGCCATATGAACCAAAGGCTTCAACAACATGTCGCAGCAGGCGACCGCCCGGAAAGATCATAAGTGGCTGATACGATGACCCTTTCGGCGCAAGCCCTGAGCTGCCAGCGGGGCGGCCGCCCGGTTTTCGAAGGGCTTGGATTTTCCGTCGCAGGGGGCGAAGCGCTGCTGGTGACCGGGCGCAACGGCGCGGGCAAGTCATCGCTGCTTCGGATGATCGCGGGGCTGCTGCGGATTGCGGGGGGCACCTTGTCGCTTGCCGGCGGAGACCCTGAGCGCAGCATCGGCGAGCAGGCGCATTATCTCGGTCACAGCGACGCGCTGAAGCCCGCGCTGACGGTCGCGGAGAATCTCGCATTCTGGTCCGCATGGCTCGGCGGCGCCAGCGAACCGCGCGAGGCGCTCACCGCGGTCGCGCTGGAGGCGCTGGCCGAGTTGCCGGCGGCCTATCTCTCGGCCGGACAGAAGCGGCGCCTCTCGATCGCGCGCCTGGTCGCCGTGAAGCGGCCGCTCTGGCTGCTCGACGAACCGACCTCGGCACTTGATGCCGCCTCGCAGGCCGTGCTGCTCGATCTGATGCGCGGGCATCTCGCGGGCGGCGGAATGATCGTCGCGGCCACGCATCTTCCACTCGGCCTCCATGGCGCAAGCGAACTCAGGCTGGAGCGCGCCGCATGAGCGCGCTCAAAGCGCTGTTCGTGCGCGACATCCGGATCGCGATCCGCGTCGGCGGCGGCGCGATGATCGGGGTGCTGTTCTTCATGACCGTGGTGACATTGATGCCGTTTGCGATCGGGCCGGATCTGGCGCTGCTGCAGCGCATCGGCCCGGCGATCCTGTGGCTCGGCGCATTGCTGGCGAGCCTGCTGGCGCTCGACCGGCTGCTGGCCGCCGACCAGGAGGACGGATCGCTCGACCTGCTGGTGATGGGAACCGCGCCGCTGGAACTGGCGGTTGCAATCAAGGCGCTGGCGCATTGGCTCACTACTGCGCTGCCGCTGGTGATCGTCGCGCCGCTGCTCTCCCTGTTCCTGAATCTCGATCTGGCCGCCACCGGCGCGGTCACCGCCACGCTTCTGGTCGGAACTCCTGCGCTGACTTTCATCGGCCTGATCGGGGCCGGCCTGACCGTGACGCTGCGGCGGGGCGGTTTGTTGCTTCCCGTACTGATCCTGCCGCTGGCGGTTCCGGTGCTGATTTTCGGGGTGTCCGCTTCGAATGCCGCGGTGATCGGTCCGGTACCATTCGGCACGCCGTTCACCATCCTCTGCGCGCTGACCCTGATGTCGTTCGTGGTGGGTCCCTTTGCCGCGGCGGCGGCGCTCAGGGCGGGACAGGAATAGATCACGAATCCGTGTTCTTGGCTGCCCAGTGGCGGCTTTGTGCGACCAAAGCGGGAGACATCTTCCGCCATTTCGCGCGGATTGGATCGTGTATAAATAGCGGACGCCATCAAAAGCGAACGTCATGGCCCTGATCGATCTCGCCAATCCGACCCGCTTCCTGTCGCTGTCCGCGCGCATCCTGCCCTGGATCGCGGCGGCGACCGCGCTCTGTTTCGCCTGGGGTTTCTGGCTGATCGCCGGTGCGCCGGACGACTACCAGCAGGGCGCGACCGTCAAGATCATGTTCATCCATGTGCCGTCGGCCTGGCTCGCCATGATGGGCTGGACGGTAATGACCATTGCGGCGCTCGGCACGCTGGTGTGGCGCCATCCGCTCGCCGACATGGCCGGCAAGGCCGCAGCTCCGATCGGCGCGGCCTTCACCCTGATCTGCCTGCTCACCGGCTCGCTCTGGGGCCGGCCGATGTGGGGCACCTACTGGGTGTGGGACGCGCGGCTGACGTCGGTATTCGTGCTGTTCCTGATGTATCTCGGCGTGATCGTATTGTGGCGCACCGTCGACGATCCGACTCGCGCCGGACGTGCCGCCGCGATCCTGACGCTGGTCGGCGCCATCAACATTCCGATCATCAAGTTTTCGGTCGACTGGTGGAATACGCTGCACCAGCCCGCCTCCGTCGTGAAGATGAGCGGACCTGCGATCCATTCCAGCATCCTGATCCCGCTGCTGGTGATGGCGATCGCGTTCACGCTGCTGTTCTTCACGCTGCATCTCGCCGCGATGCGAAACGAAATCCTCAAGCGCCGCATCCGCTCCATGCAGTTGCTGCAGGCGGAAGCCGCACCAGGCCGCTAACGGATAGAACCCATGGACCTCGGACCGCACGCCACTTTCATCATCGCGTCCTACGCGGCGACCGCATTCATTCTCGCGATGCTGATCGGCTGGATCGTGGCGGAGAACCGCGCTCTGAAGCGTAGATTGGCCGACTTGGAATCCCGGGGCATCAAGCGCCGCTCCGATGAGCGCAAGGCAGCGCCACGGAAGTCCGAGGCGCATTCCCTCGCATGAGCATGGCATCCGAAACCACCGGCAGCGGCCTGCGCCGGAAGCTGCTCGTTGCGCTGCCGCTGATCCTGTTCCTCGCTCTCGCCGCGCTGTTCCTCTACCGGCTGGGCGCCGGCGACCCCTCGCGGATTCCGTCCGCGCTGATTGGGCGGGAGGCCCCGCGCGGCGACCTCCCGCCTGTGCTCGGACTGGTGACGGACGGCAAGCCGGTGCCCGGACTCAATGGCGCCGACTTCAAGGGCAATGTGACACTTGTGAATGTGTGGGCATCGTGGTGCGTGCCCTGCCATGACGAGGTCCCGCAACTGGAGGAGCTTGCGAAAGACAAGCGCATCCGGCTGGTAGGCATCAACTACAAGGATCAGCCGGACAATGCGCGCCGCTTCATCGGCCGCTACGGCAATCCGTTCACGGCGGTCGGCGCCGACCCGAACGGGCGCGCCGCGATCGAATGGGGCGTCTATGGCGTGCCGGAGACCTTCGTGGTCGGACGCGACGGACGCATCGCCTACAAGCTGGTCGGGCCCATCACCGAGCAGAACCTGAAAGCGGTGCTGATGCCGGCGATCGAAAAGGCGCTGGCGGCGAAATAGCCGCCGATCCGAGGTTCAGCCGCCTTTCGCTTTCAGCGCCTGCGCGGCCTGTTCGACCAGCGCCTCGCGCCGCTCGCGTCTGGCACGTCCCAACTCCGTCGCCGCGGCGACGATATGCGGCGGCGACGTGAACGGCGTGCCGCCTTCGAACGGCGGCGCCGGGTCGTATTCGATCAGAAGCTGGATCTGCCGCGCGGTGTCTTCGCCCATGACATCGGCGACCACACGGAACGCCGCGTCGATCCCGGAGGTCACGCCTCCCGAGGTGTAGAACTTGCCATCCACGGTGAGCCGCTCGTCGGAGGGCGTCACACCGAACTTCGCGAGGAAATCGCGCGCCTGCCAGTGTCCGCCAGCGCGACGGCCCGTCAGCAATCCGGCCGCGGCCAGCAGCAGCGAGCCGGTGCAGATGCCAAACACATATTTCGCGCGCTCGGCCTCCCGGCGGGCGTAATCGAGCCACGCCTCGTCGAGCATCGCGGTATCGATGCCGGTGCCGCCCGGGATCACGAGGATGTCGCTCGGCGCAGCGGTGTCGCGCGTCTGCGTCGGCAGGATGGTCAGCCCGCGATCGGTGCGGACCGGGTCCATCGACACGGCGACAAGGTCGAGCGTCCAGCCCGGCACTCGCGACAGCACTTCGTAAGGCCCGGTGATGTCGAGCTGCACCATCTCGGGGACGATGATGACGTTAACCTGCATGATGCGCATGTCCCTGGCGGCGAAGTGTCAGCCCTGCGCCTCATCCGCCTTCGCGTATTTCTGCAGCACCGGCAATTGCGCCAGCGCATAGACAATCGTCAGCGGAATGAAGCCGAAGGTCTTGAACGCCACCCAGAAATCCGTGGACTGCGTGCGCCATACGACTTCGTTGAGCATCGCCATCGCAACGAAGAACGCAATCCAGCGAATGGTCAGGATGCGCCAGCCTTCCTCGGTGAGGTGAAAGGCGGAATCGAACGCGATTTCCAGAAACGGCTGCTTCAGGATCAGACCGGCAGCCAGCACACCCGCGAACAGCAGATAGATAATGGTGGTCTTGAGTTTGACGAATGTCGGATCGTGCAGCCAGATCGTCAGCCCGCCGAATACCAGCACCACCGCGCCGGTCACCAGCGTCATCACCGGAAAGCGGCGGATCAGCGCGTAGGAGACCGCGACCGATACCACGAAAGCCGCCATGAACGCGGCCGTCGCCCAGAAAATCCCGGCGCGCCCATTCACCACGAAAAACAGGATCAGCGGCCCGAAATCGAGCGCGAGCTTCACGAACGGATTGAGCTGGGCTTTCTGTTCCATCGCCGATGTCTAGCCGATCTGATCCCTTGGCGCGACCTGCATGCTTGCGGTCGATCCTCACGGAGCCGACGCAGCCCGCGGCGTGCAGTCAGAACCGCGGCGCCGCCAGCATCTCGGCGTGCTCCTCCCTCGCGACCGGAACGAATTCGCCGCCCTCGCGATCGCATGCATACAGCGCGCCGGTCGCCACTCCGAAATAGGCGCCGTGGATCGAGACCATGCCCCGTTCGATCATCTTGGCAAGCCGCGGGAAACTCATCAGGTTGTCGAGACTGTTGACGATATTGGCCTGTTCGAGCCTGCGCAGATAATCGGCCGGAGATTCCGCGCCGCGCGGGCCGATGCGCTCCATCGCCGGCGCCATCAGCTTCATCCATTTGCCGATGAAGTCGCCGGGCGAGAGCGGCTCGGCGTCTTCCGCGAAGGCCCGCACGCCGCCGCATTGCGCGTGTCCCAGCACGACGATGTGGCGGATCTTCAGCGCGGCGACGCCGAATTCCAGCGCCGCCGACACGCCATGCGGCCGGTCGTCCGGCGCGTAGGGCGGCACGATATTCGCGACATTGCGCACCACGAAGAGTTCGCCCGGCCGCGCGTCGAAAATCACCTCGGGCGACACCCGGGAGTCGCAGCAGCCGATCACCATGATCTCGGGCGATTGCCCACTTTCGGCGAGCTCCCGGTAGCGATTCTGCTCCTCGCGCAGGCGGCCACCGAGAAATGCCGAATAGCCTTCAACGAGGCGGTTGGGGAAAGACATGGAACGCTCGCTTTCTGTTCGTCGTTCCGAGGCGCGAGCGCAGCGAGCGAACCCGGAATCCAGAGCGGGGAGCGGCGGTATTTGACGCGCTGGATTCCGCGCCCCTTCGCTGCGCGAAGGTCCCGGAATGACCATACTTATTCACGCCCAGATCGCCATCCGCAACCCGTAACGATCGACCGGCGGCGGATCGGGGAATGGCGTCGCCACGCCCGCATGAATGCGCCGCGCGATCGCGGCGCAAGCCAGCGCATCGAGCAGATCATCGGCGGCAGCGCCTCTGGGTGCCGCGCAATTGATCAGCGCGGCCGGAAGCGCGCTTGTCAGCAGCAGATGACGGCGCAAGGCGAGGCCCGCCTCGCAGAGCTTTCCCCTGACCTTCTTGGGCTCGGTCAGCGGCCGGGCGCCGTTCAGTCGCCAGAACGCGAGTTCGGGATGCACCTCGTGCACCCGCGCAGCCGCAGCGGCATCGGACCGGAGGCAGGCATCGACTTCGCGGATTTTCGGCGCGATCATGAAAAGCTGCCTGGAAATCTTGCGCGGCGGTTCGGAAGTCGCCAGCGCGATGTCGCAGGCAGCGCGGTAATCGGCTTGCTCCAGTGCCGCGCGCGACGGAACCGAAAACACGGCGGATTGCCGCGCGCCGAGCAGCGGACGAACCGCGTTTTCGGCCGCGCGTCCGCCAGGCCCGGTGCGCTCGGGCAGTCCGACGGGCATGTCGACCGCGATCACTGCGGGCGTCTCCGGCGCGCTCAGAATTTCGGCAAAATGCGGCGTGACCCGGATGCGCGCTTCGTCACCGGACCGCCGGACAAATGCAGCCACCCATCCCGCCCGGCAGCCGTCCACCCCGGCAAGCCATGCGTCCGCGTCATCCGTTCGGCCATTGTCGTCCATGGCTTACGCTGGCATGAGAATGGCAGCGCCGCTAGGCTGGCGGGACCAGGGAGACACCATGACGATCCGACCGCGCCGATCGGTCCTCTACATGCCGGGCTCGAACGCGCGCGCCATCGAAAAGGCTCGCACCCTGCCCGCCGACGGCGTGATCCTCGATCTCGAAGATGCGGTTGCACCGGACGCCAAGACGGCGGCCCGCGAGCAGGTCACCGCCGCGGTGAAGCAGGGTGGCTTTGGCGCGCGCGAAGTCTTCATCCGCGTCAACGGCATCGACACGCCATGGCATTCCGACGATCTGACGGCGGCGGCGCTGGCGGCTCCCGACGCGATCCTGGTGCCGAAAGTCAATTCATCGGCCCAGCTTGAGATTCTCGGACAGCGCCTGCTGGACATGAAGGCCGACCACAAGACGCGCATCTGGGCGATGATCGAGACGCCGGCGGCGATCCTCAACATCGTCGATATTGCGGCTGCCGCGAAGGATTCCGAAACACGGCTCGCGGGCTTCGTGCTCGGCACCAACGATCTTGCCAAGGAAACATCGGCTCGGCTCGTTCTTGGCCGCGCACCGATGCTGCCCTGGCTCACGACCTGCGTGCTGGCGGCGCGCGCCTATGGGCTCGCCGTTCTCGACGGTGTCTTCAACGATATCGGCAATGCGGAGGGCTTCTTCGCCGAGTGCGAGCAGGGCCGCGATCTCGGCATGGATGGCAAGACGCTGATCCACCCCAATCAGATCGAGCCCTGCAATCGCGCCTTCTCGCCGAGCGAGTCGGAGATTGCGCAGGCGCGCAAATTCATCTCCGCCTTCGATCTGCCGGAGAATGCGGACAAGGGCGCGATCATGCTGGACGGGCGCATGGTCGAGCGCATGCATGCCGACATCGCGCGGCGAACCGTTGCGATCGCGGACGCGATCGCGGCCAAGGGCTAGTCGTCCGCGCGGACAGGACCATGCTTGAACTCTATCATCACGGCTCGTCGGTCTGCGCCGCCAAGGTGCGGTTCGCGCTGGCAGAAAAGCGGCTCGGCTGGGACGGTCATTACGTCGACATTCTCGCCGGCGAGCAATTCCGGTCCGATTTCCTGCGCGTCAATCCGCGCGCGATGGTCCCCGCGCTGGTGCACGACGGCCATATCATCATCGAATCGACGGTCATCTGCGAATACCTCGAGGAGGTCTTTTCTGACCATCCGATCTTTCCGCGGGACCCGATCCTGCGCGCGCAGGCCCGGGTCTGGACCAAGGCGGTGGACGAGGAATTGCACCCCGCCTGCTCCGCCATCACCTACGTGGTTTCGCATCGCCATACCATTCTGCGGAGCGTGCAGAAGTTCGAAGACTTCCTGAAGGCGCCGTCTTCCGACAGCGCCGAGGCGCGCAAGGTCAAGTGGCAATGGATCGAGCACGGCCTCGCCGCACCGGGTGCGCCGGAAAAAATCCGGCTCTATGACCGCTATCTGCACAAGATGGAGGAGAGCCTGAAGGATCGGGACTGGCTGGTGGGAGACGCCTTCTCCATCGCCGACATCGCGCTTGCCCCCTATGTCAATCGTCTCGACATGATGTCGATGAATCCGATGTGGCAAGACGGCAGGCTGCCGCGCGTGGAGGACTGGTTCGAGCGTGTGCGCAGCCGCCCGAGTTTCAAGCCGTCCTTCCTTGACTGGATACCCGATGGCCTCAGAAACGATCTTGCCGCCAACGGCGCGAGGTCGTGGCCGCAGGTCAGAGCGACGCTGCAGATGCAATGAGCCGGAGTTGTCATGTCCATCGAACTCTTCGCCGCCTACCTTCTTGCCTGTGTCGTCTTTACGCTGGTGCCTGGTCCGACCGTCACGCTGATTGTCGCGAATTCGCTGACACACGGCACGCGGGCGGGCCTCGCCAATGTCGCCGGCACCCAGGCCGGCCTGGCCGTGTTCGTCGGAGTGTTGTTGATCGGGCTCGCTTCCGTGATCGAGACCATGGGCGTGTGGTTCGACTGGATCCGCTTTCTCGGCGCGGCCTATCTGATCTGGATCGGCATCCGGATGTTTCGCTCATCGGGCCGGCTCGACGATCCGGGACAGACGCCGAGGCCGCGCGGCGGCTTCTTTCTGCAGGGCTTTCTGGTGATGCTGTCGAATCCGAAGGTGCTGATCTTCTTCGGCGCCTTCATCCCGCAATTCGTCGATCCCGCGGGCGATTATGTCCTGCAGGTGATCCTGCTCGGATTGACCGCGATGCTGACGGCCGCAATCACCGACGGCGCCTATGCGATCCTGACCGGGAGAGCCCGCGTGATGTTCACGCAGGCGCGGGTGCGGCTGGTCTCGAAGCTGAGCGGGGTGTTCCTGATCGGCGGCGGCGTGTGGCTGGCGCTGACACGGACGCGGTAAGCGCGCGCTGCCATCTGTAGCCCGCATGAAGCGAAGCGAAATGCGGGACGGGCCGTCCCGGGTTTCGCTGCGCTCAATACGGGCTACGGTCCGTCCAGGCGATCACATCCAAGGCCGTTCTTCGCCGACCTTGCTCTCGAAGGTATCGATCTTGTCCTTCTTGATCATGGTGAGCCCGATATCGTCGAGACCGTTCAGCAGGCAATGCTTGCGGAAGGCATCGATCTCGAACCTGATCACGCCCCCGTCGGGGCCGCGGATCTCCTGCTTTTCGAGGTCGATGGTGAGCGTGGCATTGGCGCCGCGCTCGGCGTCGTCGAACAGCTTGTCAAGTTCGTCCTGTGTCACGCGAATCGGCAGAATGCCGTTCTTGAAGCTGTTGTTGTAGAAAATGTCGCCGAACGAGGTCGAGATCACGCAGCGGATGCCGAAATCAAGCAGCGCCCATGGCGCGTGCTCGCGCGAGGAGCCGCAGCCGAAATTGTCTCCGGCGACCAGGACCTTGGCATTGCGGTAGGCGGGCTTGTTGAGCACGAAGTCCGGGTTCTCGCTGCCGTCGTCGTTGAAGCGCTTCTCCGAAAACAGGCCCTTGCCGAGCCCGGTGCGCTTGATGGTCTTCAGGTATTGCTTCGGAATGATCATGTCGGTGTCGACATTGACCACCTTCAGTGGCGCCGCCACGCCTTCCAGAATAGTGAATTTTTCCATCGTTCCGGTACCCTTTGGCCGGCCGCCCCGAGGGCCGCCTGGAATTGTTGTTGTCATGCAATCGGCCGGGTCCGGGGTCAAGTAGGCGGCCCCGGCGCCGGTGTCGGGTCTGATGTGCAGGGTCGCGCGGGGGCGCGGTCAGCCGATTGTGTCGATGCCGGCCTTCGCGATCACCTCGTCTTCGTGCGACTGCACGCCCGAGACCCCGATCGCACCCACGCATTCGCCTTCAACCATGATCGGAAGGCCGCCCTGAATCTGCAGCACACCGGGAAAATTCATGAAGGCCGGACGCTCCTTGACGCGGTCCTCCCAGAATTTCGACGGACGCCGGGTGATGGCGGACGTCTTCGCCTTCAGGGCCGCGACCTCCGCGGTCGTGGCGCTCGCGCCGTCCATCCGGTCGAGATAGAGCAGAATTCCCGCGTCGTCGACGATGGCGACGGTGACGCTCCAATTGTTCTTTTCGGCCTCGGCGCGGCAGGCCGCGGCCATCGTGTGAACGTCGGACGATTGCAGGCACGGCTTCTTTCGCATGTGTCACTCCCCGGGGATTTGGCGCTTCGGATCAAACAACGCTGGCTTCGATCGCTTCCATATCTTCGTCTGACAGGCCGAAATGGTGGCCGATCTCGTGGATCAGCACATGGGTGATGATGGCACCCAGGGTTTCATCATGCTCGGCCCAGTAATCGAGGATGGGACGGCGGTACAGCCAGATCATGTTGGGCATCTGGCTGGGCGCGCTTTCGGAACGGAACGGCAATCCGATGCCCTGGAACAGGCCCAGAATGTCGAACTCGCTCTCGAGTTTCATTTCCGCAACCACGTCGGCGGAAGGAAAATCATCGACGCGAATGATGACGCCTTCGCACAGCGAGCGAAAGCCATCCGGCAGCCGCCGGTACGCATCCGCTGCAATGACTTCCATCTCGTCAAGCGAGAGCGACTTGACTGGCCGCCAGGCCAGCGGATCGGCGAGCGGACCTGCGGGATTGTCAGAGGACATAGGTGACGTACAGATAGACGGCCAGAGCAACAAACGCGACAGCGCTGAGGGTGCGGCCGATGCGGCGCCCCCACTTTTCGATCGAATCGCTGGACGGCGCGTCGGCTGCGGCGAAATAGTCGCGCGACCGTCCGAACATGCCGCCCAGGGCATCGCCTTCGCGGCGAAGCCGCGCGAGATCGGCGCGCGCCGCCTGTTCCTTGTCGGTTCGGGGACCCGGTTCCATGGGGGCACCATAGGCCGGCCCGCGTCCCGGATTCAAACGGTTGACGTTCCAATCCGAATGAGAGAGCGTTCCTGCATGAGCAGGTTGCCCGTCCTTGTCATCGCTGCGGCGATTGTGTTGCCGGCTGTGAACGCCTCCGCACCGGTTTCATCGGACGAAAACGCGCGTCGCGAAGGAACCGAGCTCTCGTCACAAGCGCGTCAGCGTCCGCGGGTTCGGGTGACTCCGCCAGCGGCCTACGACTATCCGCGGCCCGGACCCTATGCGTGGCCCGGTCCCGGCATGGTGCGCCGATGCGTCGACTGGTACGCGACCGAGTACCGGCCGAGTGGAACCGTGGTGACACCGCAGATGCGGTGCCGGTGGGTGCGGGGTTAACTTTCATTCGTCTTTGGGGTAACTTGTTCGACGGGGACGATTGCAACGAATGCCTCAGGGCGTCTATCTGGTGGAGAGGCAGGTTCACCTTGGAGAGACCTCATGATGAAAACTCTCGGCTTCCTCGCTCTGTTTGGTGCGCTGGTCGCGCTGACGCCCGCAACGGCGAACGCGGCATCGGATGGTGCACGCAACGCGGCTCCTGCAGTGACACACGACGAGATCAGTGCGCGGCGCTACTACCGGTATTACCGGCCGTATCGCTATTACCGGCCGTACCGGTATTACTACCGCCCGCGCTATTATTACCGGCCATACCGGTACTACCGCCGCTATTACTGATCGCGCGATAGCAAGGTTGACGAGAAGGCCCGCTCTACGAGGCGGGCCTTCTGCTTTTTGCGCATGGCTTGCGTCCACCCGCACGCAACCGCTGAACCGGGACCCGCACTGGCGCGTTATCGGGCCTGAGGCGACACGGAACAAGGAGTGAGCGCATGAAGAAGGCTATCGTTGCAACGCTGGCTGTGGCCGGCATCGCGGTCGTATTCTCGCTGCCCGCAAAGGCGGAGGCGGCATCGTCAGTGAATGGGGCTCGCAACAGCACGGTACAGGTCGGGCACACCGAGATCAGCTCGCAGCGGCGCCATTATCGACGGCATTACGGCTACCGGTACCGCCCTTACGCCTATCGAGGTCCGCGCTACGGCTATTACCGGCCCTACCGATATTATCGCCCCTATTACGGGCCCGGCGTGAGTTTCGGGTTCTGGGGCGGACCGCGTGTCGGTGTGTGGTTCTGATCGACATTCCTCCGCACCAATGAGCGTTGCGGGAAGTCCGCCGGGCGGCGGGCTTCCCTGGCTTTGACGCGCAAGTTGCCGGGCACGCCCGATGAAACCGGACCGGCGGTTGCGCGTTGGCTGGTTGCAGCCGTTGTGTCTTCACCAGCAGGGAGCCTGAGGATGAACAAGCCGATATTGGCATTGGCAGCAGCATGTTTCGCCGTGATGCTGGCAATGCCCGTGCAAGCGGACGCAAAATCACGACCGGGCGGTTCGAACGCCGGCGAGCGGGTTGACCAGACCACCGAAATCTCCTCACGCCGGCGCTGGCGCCACCGCCATTGGGGCTATCGACGCGCCTATTGGGGCCCGCGCTACCGCTATTGGGGTCCCCGCTACCGCTATTGGGGACCGAGACGCGTCTGGTGGGGCCCCCGCCGCGCCTATTGGGGACCGCGCTATTACGCTCCCCGCCGCGTCTATTGGGCTCCTCCCTATTACTGGCGCCCTCGTCCGGTGATCGGCATCGGGTTCGGCCCGCGCTGGTGGTGGTGATCCCGGAGCGACCCGTGCGACCAAGCTGACGACAGGAAAGGCCCGCGCATCCCCAACGCGCGGGCCTTTTTCCGCTGGATCACCCGATTTTGATCTGCGCTATTTCCAATCGCGCACATCGACGAAATGACCGGCAACCGCGGCCGCGGCTGCCATCGCCGGCGACACCAGATGGGTGCGGCCCTTGAAGCCCTGGCGGCCCTCGAAATTGCGGTTCGAGGTCGAGGCGCAGCGCTCTTCCGGCTTCAGCTTGTCGGGATTCATCGCCAGGCACATCGAGCAGCCCGGCTCGCGCCACTCGAAGCCCGCTTTCAGGAAAATCTTGTCGAGCCCCTCGGACTCGGCCTGTTCCTTCACGAGGCCCGAGCCCGGCACGATCATCGCGTTGACATTGGCGTTGACCGTATGTCCGTTCACGATCTTTGCGACTTCGCGCAGATCCTCGATTCGGCCGTTGGTGCAGGAGCCGATGAACACGCGGTCGAGCCTGATGTCCGTGATCCTGGTGCCCGGCTGCAGGCCGATATATTCCAGCGCCCGCTTCTTGGAGAGACGCTTGGCTTCGTCGGCGATGTCGTCGGGATTCGGCACCGCGCCGGTGATCGAGATCACGTCCTCGGGGCTGGTGCCCCAGGTGACCAGCGGCGGCAGGCTGCGCGCATCGAGCCGGATTTCCTTGTCGAAATGCGCGCCGTCGTCGGTCTGCAGCGTCTCCCAATAGCGCAGCGCGCGATCCCAGTCGGCGCCCTTCGGCGATTTCGGACGGTCCTTCAGATAGGCATAGGTCTTCTCGTCCGGCGCCACCATGCCGGCGCGGGCGCCGCCTTCGATCGACATGTTGCAGATCGTCATGCGGCCTTCCATCGAGATCGAACGGATCGCCTCGCCGGCATATTCCAGCGCATAGCCGGTGCCGCCGGCGGTGCCGATCTCGCCGATGATGGCCAGGATGATATCCTTCGCGGTAACGCCGGGCGGCAACTGGCCATCCACGACCGCGCGCATGTTCTTCGACTTCTTCTGGATCAGGGTCTGGGTCGCCAGCACATGCTCGACCTCCGAGGTGCCGATGCCATAGGCCAGCGCGCCGAATGCGCCGTGCGTCGCGGTGTGGCTGTCGCCGCACACGATGGTCGTGCCCGGCAGCGTGAAACCCTGCTCCGGTCCGATGATGTGGACGATGCCCTGGCGCCGGTCGAACTCATTGAAATATTCAAGCCCGAAGTCACGTGCATTCTCCGCCAGCACCGCGATCTGCTCTGCACTTTCCGGATCGGGGTTGGGCAATTTGCGGTCGGTGGTCGGCACGTTGTGATCGACAACAGCGAGCGTCTTTTGCGGTGCGCGCACCCTGCGGCCGGAGTTGCGCAGACCCTCGAAGGCCTGCGGCGAGGTTACCTCATGCACGAGATGACGGTCGATATACAGGAGGCAGGTGCCGTCCGGCTGCTCGTCCACCAAGTGGTCGTCCCAGATCTTGTCGTAAAGGGTGCGGGGTTTCATGGCGTGTCTCGATCTCGTTTCAACGGACGCAGGCAGGAGGCGAAGCGCGCGCAACGGCGGCGCGGCGTTTCACGCACTCAAAGACCGGCCTGAATCGATGCGGTCATGCGGCCGAAAAAGCGGCCGGGCAGGCGGTCATGATCCCGCAGCACGAAAGCGAAGGGCCCGGTGAAACCGCTCGTGTCCATGGCGGCGGATATAACAATTCCAGTCTTTGGCTGCAATGAAGCGCGTGGGCTCGGCCGCCGCTGTCATGCCCGCCCCTTTTTCGCGGGCATCCACGTTGGTTTCCTGGGACAAGGACGCAGATGGCCGGGACGAGCCCGGCCATGACGCGCATTTTCCAATGGCGGCTGAAGCGCAGGTTACTCCGCCGCCTGCTTCGCGGCTTCGGCGGCTCCGCCGCCATGGCGGCCCTGCGCTTCGGCGATGCGCGCCGACTTGCCGCGCAAGCCACGCAGATAATAGAGCTTCGCGCGGCGCACCTTGCCGCGGCGCACGACCTTGATGGAGTCGATCATCGGTGCATAGAGCGGGAACACGCGCTCGACGCCTTCGCCATAGGAAATCTTGCGCACGGTGAAGTTTTCGTTCAGCCCGCCGCCGGACCGCGCGATGCACACCCCTTCATAGGCCTGCACGCGGGTGCGCTCGCCTTCCTTGACCTTCACGTTGACGATCACGGTGTCGCCCGGTTCGAAATCCGGAATGTCACGGCCAGTGGAGAGCTTCGCAACCTGTTCCTGTTCGAGCTGCTCGATGATGTTCATGGCGGTGTCTCCGTATCGGTCGGCGGCGCCCGGTCTCGGTGTGCGGCGAGGCATCACCGACATGCGCGGCGCGGCAAAAGAGGATCTCATGTCCGGTTTCGGGCGGGTTCTAGTCGAAAGACACGGACTTGTCACGCTTTGGATGGGCCCTTTTTGGGCGGATTTTCGAGGACGCTGTCCAAGTCGCCCCGGGTCGCGAGGTCGGGCCGGCGTTCCCGCGTCAGCCGTTCGGCTTCCGAGCGCCTCCAGGCGGCAATTTTCGCGTGGTCGCCCGAGAGCAATATCCCCGGAATGGGACGCCCTTCGAACACCTGCGGTCGCGTGAAATGGGGGTATTCCAGCAGCCCCTGCGCGAAACTCTCCTCCTGCGCCGACACCGCCTTGCCCATGACCCCCGGCAGCAGCCGGATACAGGCATCCAGCAGGACCAGCGCCGCGATCTCTCCGCCGGACAGCACGTAATCGCCGACCGACACTTCCTCGAGTCCGCGCGCCTCGATCAGGCGCTCGTCCACCCCCTCGAACCGCCCGCACAAAATCACCGCGCCGGGGCCCGCCGCCAGGTCAATGACGCGCCGCTGGGTCAATGGCCGACCCCGCGGGCTCATCAGCAGGCGGGGCCGGTCGTCCGCCCCGATCGAGTCGATGGCGCGGGCCAGCACATCGGCCTTCATCACCATGCCCGGGCCGCCACCCGCAGGGGTGTCGTCGACCTGACGATGCACGCCGATGCCGAAATCGCGGATGTCAATTGTTTCCAGCGACCATGTGCCGGCTGCCAGCGCCTTGCCGGCAAGGCTCATGCCCAGCGCCCCCGGAAACATGTCCGGGAAGATGGTGAGCACGGTGGCGCGGAAGGTCATGGTTCTTTTTCCGGTCGTCCCCGCGAAGGCGGGGACCCATACGCACCGAGATCAATAATCGAATTCTGTGGCTATGGGTCCCGGCTCGCACGCGGCGTTGCCGCGTTTGGCCGGGACGACGCAGGATCGTCCTGCACCACAATCTCCTCCGGCATCACCACGACGATCCTGCCGCCGGCGATATCCACCTCCGGAACCGTTGCCGTGTCGAACAGCAGCATCGTGCTCGTGCCGTCGGCGCAAAGCTTCAACTCGATGATGTCACCCGCACCAAAATTGTGCACCGCGATCACTTCGCCGAACGGCTCGCCCTGCGGCGTAACCGCGGCAAGACCGATCAGATCGGCGAAATAGAATTCGCCGTCATCGGGCGCCGGCAGCCGGTCGCGATCGACATACAGATGGATGTTGCGCAGCGCCTCCGCCTGTTCGCGACGTGTGATCCCGACGAAACGGACGGTGAAGCCATCCTTCGACGGCTTCACGGAATCGATCTCGAGCCGGCGCGATCGGTCCTCGGTCTCGAGCGGACCGTATTGCGCAAAGGCGTCGGGCGCTTCCGTGAAGGAGCGCAGATGCACGCCGCCCCGCAGGCCATGCGCGGCGCCGATTTGCGCCACACAGACTCGTGTCTCGCGCCCGTCGGTCGGACGCGGCATGCGTGCCTAGCCCGCCTTGGGAGCGGCGGCTGCGGCCTTTGCGGCCTCTTCCGCGCGCGCCTTGCGTTCCTTGCGCGGCACCGCCTTTTCCGGATTGTTGCGCGTCTCGCGCTTCATCACGCCGGCGGCGTCGAGAAAACGCGCGACGCGATCGGACGGCTGCGCCCCTTTCGCCATCCAGGCCTTCGCCTTCTCGACATCGAACTTGAGGCGGTTCTCGTTATCCTTCGGCATCAGCGGATTGTAATAGCCGAGCCGCTCGATGAAGCGGCCGTCGCGCGGGCTCCGCGAGTCGGCGACGACGATATGATAGACGGGGCGCTTCTTGGTGCCGGCACGGGCCATGCGCAATACGACGGGCATTGGTGGTTCTTCCTTTCAAAAATTGTCATTCCGGGACGCATGCGAAGCGCGCGAACCCGGAATCCAGATGCAGACATCCCTGTCGCTGGATTCCGGATCGCGACTTCGTCGCGTCCGGAATGACTGTGAGGGTGGATTCATTTTCACTTCTTCTTGCCGATGCCGTGGAAGCCGCCAGGAAGGCCCGGCAGCTTGCCGCCGCCAAGGCCGGGCAATCCGCCGGGCATTCCCGGCATGTTCTGCGGCAGTCCGGGCATGCCGGGCGGCAAGCCGCCACCCTGCTGCATCTTTTCCGCCATCTTCTGCATCTCCTCCGGCGACGGCATGCCGCCGCCGAAACCCATCGCGCCGGCAAGCTGCGCCAGCGGTCCGCGCTTGGCGCCACCCATGGCCTTCATCATGTCGGACATGCCGCGATGCATCTTCAGAAGCTTGTTGATCTGTTCCGGCGAGGTGCCGGAGCCCGACGCGATGCGCTTCTTGCGGCTGGCTTTCAGAAGGTCCGGATTGCGCCGTTCCTGCGGCGTCATCGAATCGATGATGGCGCATTGCCGCTTGAGGACTGAATCGTCGAGATTGGCGGCGGCGAGCTGGTTCTTCATCTTGGCGATGCCCGGCATCATGCCCATCAGGCCGCCAAGGCCGCCCATCTTCTGCATCTGCTTGAGCTGTTCGCGCAGGTCGGTGAGATCGAATGCGCCCTTGCGCATGCGCTCGGCGGTGCGCGCGGCCTTCTCGGCGTCGATATTGGCCGCGGCCTTCTCGACCAGCGAGACGATGTCGCCCATCCCGAGGATGCGGCCGGCGATGCGCTGCGGATCGAAGGTTTCGAGCGCATCCATCTTTTCGCCGGTGCCGATCAGCTTGATCGGCTTGCCGGTGACCGCGCGCATCGAAAGGGCCGCGCCGCCGCGGCCATCGCCGTCGACGCGGGTCATCACGATGCCGGTGAGGCCGACGCGCTCGTCGAACGAGCGCGCGAGATTGACCGCATCCTGGCCGGTCAGCGCATCGGCGACCAGCAGCACTTCATGCGGATCGGCGGCGCGCTTCACTTCCGCCGCTTCCGCCATCATCGCTTCGTCGAGGGTGATGCGGCCGGCGGTATCGAGCAGCACCACATCGTAGCCGCCGAGTTTGGCGGCTTCGATGGCGCGCCGCGCGATCTGCGGCGGCGTCTGGCCGGCGACGATCGGCAGCGTGTCGACCTCGACCTGCTTTCCGAGCACCGCAAGCTGTTCCATCGCCGCCGGGCGGCGGGTATCGAGCGATGCCATCAACACCTTGCTTTTGGAAAGGTCGGTGAGACGCTTTGCCACCTTCGCGGTGGTGGTGGTTTTACCGGAGCCTTGCAGGCCGACCATCATGATCGCGACCGGCGCCGGCGCATTCAGGTCGATCGGGTCCGCGTCGGAGCCGAGCGTGCTGACCAGCTCGTCATGGACGATCTTCACCACCATCTGGCCGGGGGTGACCGACTTGACGACGATTTCGCCGACCGCCTTCTCGCGCACCCGCTCGATGAAGCCGCGCGTGACTTCAAGCGCCACATCGGCTTCGAGCAGCGCGCGCCGCACTTCGCGCATCGCGGCGTCGACGTCCTCAGGCCGCAGCGCGCCGCGCCGCGTCAGGCTGTCCAGAATTCCGCTCAGCCGATCCGACAGATTGTCGAACATTGCTTCTCTTTCCTTCCCTCTCCCGCAGGCGGGAGAGGAAAGCACTAAAGCGCCCGAGGGCGCACAGCGCTGTCGGGCGGGGACCTCCGGCCTCACGGGACCGGTCGGCGGCTCAAACTTTCATCTCTTGCGAGAACGGGCGGAAACTAGGGGCGGGGGCCCACGAAGTCAAGGAAACCCCGGAAACCTGTCCGATTTATTGCGGCCTCGACCCCGTTTCGGGCGGCGCCGGCAGCGGCTCCGGTGCCTTGGGGGCTTCGACGGGTGCACCGTTTCGAACCGGGAAGATGACCTCGATCACCAGCTCGTCCTCCGACGTGGTCCGCGGGTCGGTGACATAGCGCTCGATGAAGAGGTCGCCGGGTTCCAGGTTCTTCTCGTCGAAGAAATTGGTGATCGCCTCGTACAGGTTTTCCATCCCGTCATAGGCGCCGCGATGAACGAATTTGTAGGCCTTGCCGGTGGGCGAGGTGCCGACCGCCATGTCGCCCTTGGGCGGATTGTCGAACGGGCCCATCACCGGCACGGCCGCGCGGTAATCGAAGCCGGTATCGTCGGCGCCGGTATAGATCATCATGGCTTCGCCGTCCGGCTTGAGCCCGCGCTTGTCGATGTATTCGTGGACGGTCCTGAAGGCTTCGACCAGCGTCTCGTAAGCGGTATCCCAGGTTCCGGTGCCCTGGAGATAGATGATCGTCTTCTCGGGCAGGGTGATTTCCTGACCGAAGGCATCATCCTGCGCGGAGTTGGTCGCGGCCAGTCCCGGATGGATCGCCAGGGCCAGAAGGGCGACGACGGCCATCAAACGGGCGGGCAGCATTGAAAATTCTCCTTGAAGGCACCCCTACGGGGCGATGCGGACGTTTTCATGTCGTAACAAGCGCCGCGCCACTTTATGCCGTGAAGACCGTCGTCAGCCGAATAAAGTTGCGGTGCTGGCCAAGCCGAGCCGGTTGGCCCATATAGGCGGCATCGGGACACCCACAGCACCGTCATGAGCGCGCTCGCCAACCACGCTTTCGTGAAGATGAACGGCATCGGCAACGAGATTGTCGTGGTCGATATGCGCGCACGCCCGCAACCCGTCACCGCCGACGATGCGCGGGCGATCGCTTCACCCGCGGGAGCGCCCTACGATCAGCTGATGGCGCTCTATCCGCCGCGCGCCGCGGGAACCGAAAGCTTCGTGCGCATCTTCAACAACGACGGCTCGGAGGCGGGCGCCTGCGGCAACGGCATGCGTTGTGTCGCATCGATTGTGTTCGAGCAGACCGGCAAGAATGCGCTCACCTTCGAGACCAAGGCCGGTCTCATCAATTGCTGGCGCGGAACGGAGCCGGGCACCTTCACCGTCGATATGGGCAAGCCGCGCTTCGGCTGGCAGGAGATTCCGCTGGCCGAGGAGTTCCGCGACACCCGCGGCATCGAATTGCAGATCGGGCCGATCGATGCTCCGGTCCTCCACACGCCCTCGGTGGTCAATATGGGCAATCCTCACGCAATATTCTGGGTGGACGACCCGTGGGCGTATGACCTTGAAAAATTTGGTCCGCTGCTCGAACATCACCCGATCTTTCCTGATCGGGCCAACGTCACCCTTGCCGCGGTCAGATCGCGTGATCACATCGTCATGCGCACCTGGGAGCGCGGCGCGGGACTGACCAGGGCTTGCGGTTCGGCCGCATGTGCAACTGCCGTCGCCGCCGCCCGCCTCAATCGTACCGACCGCAAGGTCCGGATGTCGCTGCCGGGCGGCGAACTCCTGATCGAGTGGCGCGAGCACGACGATCATGTGCTGATGACCGGCGGCGTGGAATTCGAACGCGAGGGCCGTTTTGATCCGTCGCTGTTTGTACGGAAGGCGACGGCATGAGCGTCGAGATCGTCACCTTCGGCTGCCGCCTCAACACGCATGAATCCGAAATCATGCGCAACAGGGCGCATGAGGCCGGGCTCACGGAGGCGGTGGTGGTCAATACCTGCGCGGTGACCGCCGAAGCGGTGCGGCAGGCGCGCCAGACCATCCGCAGGCTTCGCCGCGACAAGCCGAACGCGCGAATCGTGGTGACCGGCTGCGCCGCGCAGACCGAGCCCGCAACCTTTGCCGCGATGCCGGAAGTCGACCGCGTGGTCGGCAACACCGAGAAGTTCGATGTCGCGACCTGGAGCGACACGCGGGCCGCGTTCGAGCGCGAAGCCTTCGGCCTCGATACGGAGGAAAAGGTCGTCGTCAACGACATCATGGCGGTCCGCGAGACCGCCCTGCATCTGATCGACGGCATCGAGGGGCGGGCACGCGCCACGGTGCAGATTCAGAATGGCTGCGACCATCGCTGCACCTTCTGCATCATCCCCTATGGCCGCGGTAATTCGCGTTCCGTGCCGATGGGAGAAATCGTCACGCAGGTGCGCAGACTGGTCGAGAACGGCTATCGCGAAATCGTGCTGACCGGTGTCGATATCACGAGCTACGGCGAGAACCTGCCGGGCACGCCGAGACTCGGCGCGCTGGTGAAACAGATCCTCAAGCATGTACCGGGGCTCTCGCGACTGCGCCTCTCTTCCATCGATTCCGTCGAGGCCGATGCCGACCTGCTCGATGCGCTGGCGAGCGAGCAGCGGCTGATGCCGCACCTGCATCTGTCACTGCAGGCGGGTGACGACATGATCCTGAAGCGCATGAAACGGCGGCATCTGCGCGCCGATGCGATCCGCTTCTGCGATCAAGTCCGGCGCTTGCGTCCGGATGTGTTGTTTGGCGCCGATATCATCGCCGGCTTCCCGACCGAAACCGAAGCGATGTTTGCGCGTTCACTCGATATCGTGAACGAATGCGAGCTTACCCATCTGCATGTGTTTCCGTTCTCGCCGCGGCCAGGCACTCCGGCCGCTCGCATGCCGCAAGTTCCGCGCCAGATCGTGAAGGAGCGAGCGAAGCGACTGCGCGAGCGGGGCGAGGCGGCGTTGCACCGCCATCTCGATGGCGAAGTCGGCCATATCCGCCGCGTTCTGGTCGAGACCGGCGATATCGCACGAACCGCACAATTTACGCCGGTGCGCATCGGTGGACGGGCAACAGCCGGAAGCATCGTCGACGTGAACATTGCCGGACATGACGGCCGCCACCTGATTGCGGCGTGACGTGATGCGTGCCCGTGTTGGCGAGACCTTCTCCGAAACGCTGACCATGACGCCCGGCGAGGCGAAAGCCTTCTCGCGCGCCGCGCGTGATTTCAATCCGCTGCATCTCGACGACGACTTTGCCGCGAGCAGCCGTTACGGCAGACTGATCGTCAGCGGCACCCAAACCGCCGCCCATTTGATGGCGATGCCCGCGACCTACTTTACCGCTCGCAGTGAAGCGGTCGGACTCGATTTCTCGATCCGCTTTCACAAGCCGGTCTATGCCGACGAAACCATTACGCTGACCTGGGAAGTCATCGAAGTGAAGCCGACCGCGGCCGGCCGCGATGTGGTCGACATGAAGGGCCGCGTGACCAACGAGAAGGGCGAGCTTGCGGTCGCCGCTACCGGCCGCGTCATGCTGGCGGAGAAGCTGTAGCCGCCGACTCACCGGCTTTCTCGATCCACCCGCAGGCCATCAGCGCGTCCCGCATCTGCGGCGGCACCGGCGCGGTGACGCGGACCGGTTCGCGGTTCTTGTAAAGCGGCACCACGATTTCGCGCGAGAGCAGATGCAGGCCTGGCCCGCCGAAGCGCGGCGCGTTGCCGTAGATCGTGTCGCCCAGGATCGGCCAGCCCATGGCCTGACAATGCACCCGAAGCTGATGCGTGCGACCGGTGACCGGTTCAAGTGCGAGCCAGGTCAGAGACTGGGCTCCCGGCGCAGAAGCGCGCCCCATCACTGTCCAGGTCGTGAGGCTCTGTTGTCCCGCCGGATCGACCTTCATCCACCAGCCACGCGACTGGTCCCTGCGGCCCAGCGGCAGGTCGACCGTGCCTTCGTCGGCCTCCGGACCACCCTCGACCACCGCCCAATAGGTCTTGCCGACCTTGCCGGCCTTGAACAGGTCGCCGAGCGTCGCCAATGCCTTGCGGTGCCGGCCCAGCACCAGGCAGCCGGCCGTTTCCCGGTCGAGCCGGTGCGCCAGTTCCGGCGCCCGCGGCAGGCCGAAGCGCAAGGCGTCGAAATGGTCCTGCAACGCACGCTCGACACCGGCTGCTTTGCTTGCCGCACCCTTCGGTCCGCGATGCACCGGCAGCCCGGCCGGCTTGTCGAGCACCAGCATCAACCCGTCGCGATACAGGAGCCGCGCCACCATCTCTTCCGGTGTCATGCATAAACCGCTATCACGACGCCGCCCATGAATGACAGCACCCATAAAGATGCCCAGGACACCGGTTCCGGGGAGAGCAGCGGAAGCTGGTGGAAACGCCTCAGCTCCGGCCTGAAACGCAGTTCCAGCTCGATCGGGACCGCGATCAGCGATCTCGTCACCAAGCGCAGGCTCGAAAACGAAGCGCTGGACGCGATCGAGGAGGCGATGATTCGCGCCGATCTCGGGATGGCGACCGCCGCGCGCATCAGTGACGTGATCGGGCAGGGAAAATACGCTCAGAATCCGGATGAGAGCGCTCTGAAGGCCATCATCGCCGGCGAGGTCGAAAAGGTGCTGATTCCGGTTGCGCATCCATTGAAGATCGAAGGCGCGAAGCCGTTCGTGATCCTGGTCGCGGGCGTGAACGGCTCCGGCAAGACCACGACCATCGGCAAGCTTGCATCGAAATTCGCGCAGGAGGGCCGCAAGGTGATGCTGGCCGCCGGCGACACATTCCGGGCGGCGGCGATCGAGCAGCTCAAGATCTGGGGCGAACGCGTTGGCGCCAAGGTGATTGCGCGCGAACAGGGCGCGGACGCCGCCGGAATCGCCTTCGATGCCGTCACAGCGGCCAAGACCGAGGACGTCGACGTGTTGCTGATCGACACGGCGGGCCGGCTGCAAAACCGCACCGAGCTGATGACCGAGCTCGAAAAGATCATCCGCGTGATGAAGAAGGTCGACGAGTCGGCGCCACATGCGGTGTTGCTGGTGCTGGATGCGACCGTCGGCCAGAACGCGATCTCGCAGGTCGAAGCGTTCGGCAAGACCGCAGGCGTGACCGGCCTCGTCATGACCAAGCTCGACGGCACCGCGCGCGGCGGCATCCTCGTCGCCATCGCCGAGAAGTTCAAGCTGCCGGTGCATTTCATCGGCGTGGGCGAAGGTGTCGACGACCTGCAGCCATTCACGGCGCGCGACTTCGCGCGCGCCATGGCGGGCCTGGAGAACTGATCAACGTTCCGGGAAGGGAGCGAGCTTACGCTGCCTTCTTTTTTGCGGTGATCAGCTTGCGGTTGATCAGACTCTCGGCGATCTGGATCGCGTTGAGTGCCGCACCCTTGCGCAGGTTGTCCGACACACACCACAGCGCGAGCCCGTGCTCCACCGTCGGGTCTTCGCGTACGCGACTGACATAGGTGGCGTCGTCACCGGCCGCCTCGTAGGGCGTGGCGTAGCCGCCATTCTCGCGCTTGTCGACGACCAGCACGCCCGGCGCCGCGCGCAGGATTTCGTGCGCCTGATCCGTGGTGATCTCGTTCTCGAATTCGATATTCACCGCCTCGGAATGGCCGATGAACACCGGCACGCGCACGCAGGTCGCGGTCAGCTTGATCTTCGGGTCGAGAATCTTCTTGGTCTCGACCACCATCTTCCACTCTTCTTTCGTCGAGCCGTCGTCCATGAATACGTCGATATGCGGAATCACGTTGAAGGCGATGCGCTTGGTGAACTTCTTCACTTCGAGCTCGCCGAGCGAATAGACCGCCTTGGTCTGGCGATCGAGCTCGTCCATGCCGTCCTTGCCGGCGCCGGACACCGACTGATAGGTCGAGACCACGACGCGCTTGATCTTCGCCGCGTCATGCAGCGGCTTCAGCACCACGACCAGCTGCGCGGTCGAGCAGTTCGGATTGGCGATGATGCCCTTCTTGCGGAAATCCACGATTGCATCGGCATTCACCTCCGGCACGATCAGCGGCACATCCGCGTCGTAGCGCCAGGCCGAAGAATTATCGATAACGACTGCGCCCGCTGCTGCGATGTTCGGCGACCATTCCTTCGACACCGAACCGCCGGCCGACATCAGACAGATATCGACGTCCGCAAAATCGTAATGCTCCAGCGCTTTCGCCTTAAGCGTCTTTTCACCATAGGAGACCTCGACGCCCATCGAACGGCGCGAGGCGATGGCCACGACCTCGTCGGCGGGAAACCGCCGCTCGGCTAGGATATCGAGCATTTCACGGCCCACATTGCCGGTGGCGCCGACTACCGCGACCTTGTAACCCATCGTTCACTCTCCGAGGGAAAATTGCCGGTATTTCGCTGCTGCAGAAACCCGGACGGAGGCGCTTCTAAGGGAGAAAGACAGCCGTGACAACGCCGGCCTGAAAGGCCGTCGAGGGAGGCTGTTTTTGGGGCTCGTCCAATCGCCGTCCGGGGCCAGTAGCGCCCCGCCGCAGCCTTTCGCGCGCGCCGCCGGCGCGACCGCCGCTGCGGCCCTGCGTCCGCGCCTTCTGGCTCTGCGCAGCAGGCTGGGCCGTCAGCTGTCGATCTTGCGGCTGCATGCGCACCTGTTGAGCGATCGACGGTTCTGGAACGAACGCATCGGCGCGGGGGCTACCGCAGCCTTCGATCGCGCCGGTCGCGCGATTGAAGCGTTGAGTCTGCGGGCCCTGAAAGCCGCCATTCGGACGATCCAATGGCGACGAGTCGCGCTGGTTGCGAGCGCTCCTTTCGTACTGCCTTCGGAATTCCGGGCAGCGGTGGTTCGCATCCTCGCCTATCTCGGCGCCATCGGCGCCATGTCGCTGATCGCCGCTGAACTCGCAAGGCAACCGGAACTGACCGCAATGGTCGAGCCGCGCCCGCGGCCGGCCTGGATCGAAGTCGATCGGCCATGGCCGGCGTTCCAGCTTTCGATGCCGGGATTCGGCGAAGACAATTCGCATTATTCGATCCGCCGTCACGCAAAGGGTGGCGGCCGCAAGGACACCTTGTCATTCGGTGAGTTGGGCAAGACACAGCGTTTCCTGAGTTTCGAAATCTACCGTCCCGGGAGCGAGATCGATGGATTCGGCCATGCGCCCAACGACATGCGCGAACTGGCCGCCGAGTATGGCCGCGTGAGCGGCCTCCATAGTGCAATGCCGATACCGTCCAAGTTCGGCAAGTTTCACGCGTTCGAATTCGCGGTCGGGCCGTTCAGCGGCTATAGTTGCGTCGGGTTCATCCGCACGACCAACAAGCCGCGGGTACAGATCGGCGGTCTATCCTGCAGCATGAAACTTCTGGTCGACCGTTCCGCCATCTCCTGCGCGCTGGACCGGCTGTCGCTGATTTCCGCGGGCAGCGACCCGGACATTGCGCGGCTGTTCGCAAAGGCCGAATTGAAGCGAAGCTTCTGCGGCCAGCGCGATCACTTGCTGTATGCAACTCCCAGACGGCCGGGCGACGTGACCAGCTCGGTGGTGACGAAGCCGCGACTGCGCGGGCGGATTGCGCGCTAGTCGAGTGGAGTGAATTAGACTAACGCTTGAGAAACGGATTCTGCCAGCCGCCTCCGCCCGAGGGAGCGCTCGGTGGATAGGTCCTTTCCAGATAGTCGAGCACCAGTTGGCGGTCCTCGCCTTCAATATTCGCCATCCCGTGCTTGTCCACCATGAGCTGGAACGATTCCTCCCATTGCCGGCGATTCATGCCCTGTGCCGCGACAAGCTTGAAGTTGTGGCACGCGGTGCAGAGATAGAAGGTCTCGTCGCGGCCCGGCCCATCGGGGAATTCTTCCGGAGATTCGTCCCGCGGCACGAATTGCTTCTGCTTGTGCAATTGCGCACCCGCGACGGACGAAACCAGTCCGATGCCAGCGATTGACAGGAGGATGGAGAGCCGCCGCGCAAGACGCGCGGCGGCGGACGACAGATTTGTCAGACCCATGCGGTCAGCCCACCAGCACCGCAATTCGGTGCATGGCATTGCCACCATAGCCCTGTGGATTCCAGTCGCCGGTGGTGTGTGGCTGCATGGCGCCGTTGGAATCGGTCGCCCGCACCCAGATCTCGTAATAGCCGTCGGTCGGGAAGTCGACCGAAGCCGTCCAGCGCTGCCAGTCGTATTTGTTCTTCGGCTGCCCGAGATTGGCGGGCTTCCAGCGCGCGCCATAATCGGTAGAGACGTCCACCGCCTTGACGGTGTTGTCGCCGGCCCAGGATGCGCCGCGAAGGTCGAGCTTGCGGGTACCGGCCGCGAGTTTCGCACCATTCGCAGGATTGGTGATGATCGAGCGCACCGGCATCGATTCGAGAATCTTGAAGTTTTTCGGATCGCCCTTGTCGCCGGGAATCATCGGCTTGATCGGCGTGCGATAGGAGAAATTGGTCATGCCCGGACCGTCATGCTCCTTGTCGCGGATCCAGATGCGATTGAGCCACTTCTGCGAGGCCGATCCGGTCCAGCCCGGATAGAGCAGGCGCACCGGGCCGCCATGAATATTGGGCAGGGGCTGCCCGTTCATGGCGAACACGATCATGCTGTTCGGGTCCATTGCCTTGGCGATGCGAACGCCGCGCGACAGGGTCAGGCGCTTCGGGTCGCCGGAGAGATGCTGGTCGGCACCGTAATGCGCCGTATAGATGCCGGACTGCTTCAGTTCGGCCATCTTGAGGACGTCGGCGAGCGACACGCCTGTCCATTCGGCGCAGCCGGCGCCGCCGGTTGTCCATTGGTTGCCGCGTGCCGGCGGCTGAAACCCGGAGCGGCCGTTGCCGCCACATTCCAGCACCGCCCGGATGGTCTGCGGCTTGAATTTCGACTTGAGTTCGCCGAGCGTGATCTTGAACGGCTTGTTGACCTCGCCGTCGATGGTGATTTCCCACTTGTCGGGGTCCTTGGCCTCTTCCGGGATCTGGCCATTGTTGCGGATGTAGAACTTGCCGAACGGGGTGGTTTCGTCGTCAAGCAATTCCGGTGGAGTCTCCGCGACCAGCGGGCGGTCGCCCAGGAGCGTCAGCTTCGGGTCCTTGCCTGGAAATTCGAACGGCTTCGGCGCCTTGTCCGCCGCTGCCGCGGGAGCCGCCGGCTTGTCCTGCGCCATCGCCGCCGGTATCAGTCCGCCCGGCATGTTGGCCGCGAATGGAATGGAGCCACCGACCACCGCGCCCATTGCCGCAAGGCCGGCACCGCCCAGGAAACCACGGCGGTCGACACCGGTCTTGCGGCCGAACGCCACCGCATCCGCACGCTCCGGATCGTCCGCGTACAATTCCTCGATCGTTCGCTCGATCTTCGACATTATCGTCCTCCCTGCGGGCATCATCATGCCGCTTCTTTTGGCGTGGCACCGCCGTGCCACGTATTCATTAATCCTAATGCGTTATGGTCCGTGGTCAATCGGCCACACGGCGGCCTTCCGACGCGGTTGCGACAGGTCAAAGCCGCCCGAATGTCTTGTTGGCAGGAACCAAAGCTGCGTAAAGTGCTTGGAAAGCTGAATCACCCGCTGAGGACGGCATGCGCCTGACCCTATTGTCCACCCTGACCGCGACCGCGATTGCCGGCGTGCTGCTCGTAAGCGCCGACCCGGCGGACGCCCAGTCCCGCAAACGTCAGGCCGATGACATGTTCATGTATTCGGCTCAGCAGCGCGAGGCGAAGCATCGCGTGCGGCCTCGGGTGGTCGTACGGTCGCGCTCCTATCTCGATCCGGGACCTGAATTGCTGCCTGGCGAGTACAAATATCGCGAATATGCCGAGCCCTACGGGTATTCGGCGCTCGACAACGCCAATCCGAACCTGACCTGGAACCGGAACCCCTTCAATGGGCCGTTCGACACGCCGGGTGGCCGTCCCTGGCCCGGCCGCGTCGACTGGTGGTGAACGGGTTTGCTTGTTGATTTGAGGAGAAAGCGCGGACAAGTTCCGCGCTTTTCGGTTCCCGTTCGGGGCTGCACCACTCTCGCGCATGCGTCCGCAATAAAACGCCGCCCCCGCGCATCGCGGCCCATAACCGGCGGCTTGCGGAACAGGCGGTTCGCAGGCGAACACCGGGTTTCTCTTCTGGCGACGCAGCACAGAGCAGACCGTCACTGACGGACCGGTCGATCCGCCCGCAGGCTATACCACCGCCTTCTCGACTTCCGCGACGATTGCCGCCCCCATTTCCGCGGTTCCGACCGTCGCCTCTCCCGGAGCGGCGATGTCGCCGGTTCGAAGCCCCTGGGCGAGCGCGGCCGAAATCGCAGCGTCCACCATGTCGGCTTCCTTGCCCATGCCGAAGGAATAGCGCAGCGCCATCCCGAACGACGCGATCATCGCGATTGGATTGGCAATGCCCTTGCCGGCGATGTCGGGCGCCGAGCCATGCACCGGCTCGTACAGCGCCTTTCGCTTTTTCGTTTTCGGATTGACTTCGCCGAGCGAGGCCGAGGCCAGCATGCCGAGCGAGCCGGTCAGCATCGCGGCCACGTCCGACAGCATGTCGCCGAACAGGTTGTCGGTGACGATCACGTCGAACTGCTTCGGGTTGCGCACAAGCTGCATGCCGCCGGCATCGGCCAGCATGTGTTCGAGCTTCACATCCTTGAATTCGCGCTCATGCACCTGCGTGACGACCTCGTTCCAGAGCACACCGGATTTCATCACGTTGCGCTTTTCCATCGAGGTGACCTTGTTGCGGCGCTGCCGCGCCAGTTCGAAGCCAACGCGGGCGATGCGCTCGATTTCGTAGGTGTCATAGACCTGGGTATCGACCGCGCGCTTCTGGCCGTTGCCGAGATCGGTGATGGTCTTGGGCTCGCCGAAATAGACGCCGCCGGTCAGCTCGCGCAGGATCATGATGTCGAGGCCCTCGACCAGCTCGCGCTTGAGCGAGGAAGCATCGGCCAGCGCCGGATAGGTCACGGCAGGACGCAGATTGGCGTAGAGCGCGAGGTCCTTGCGCAGCCGCAAAAGCCCGGCCTCGGGGCGGACGTCGTAGGGCACCTTGTCCCATTGCGGACCGCCGACCGCGCCGAAGATCACCGCGTCCGCGGCCTGCGCCTTGTCCATGGTGGCGTCGGTGATCGAGACCTTGTGGGCGTCGTAGCAGGAGCCGCCGACCAGTCCTTCCTCGTATTTGAATGTCGCGATCCCCTTCCGGTTGAACAGGTCGATCAGCTTTTTGACCTCGGCCATGACCTCGGGGCCGATGCCGTCGCCGGGAAGCAGAAGCAGATTGTAGCTGGCCATAAAAAGCGCCTCGCAGGATGGGAACCGGCGGAGTGCTAAAGGCCCGGCGGCCAAATGACAAGCCGCGTGGGCAACCTTGAACCGCCCGGGCCGAAACCGACACCAAGGGTCACGTGGAGGGCGCGATGCAAAAGTTCGTTCCGCGCCGAACTCGGCGTGTGAGCTTCCCTCACTAGGACGTCCAAGCCCCGACGGTGTGCTGATCGACCCCGGTCACAATACAGATTCAACGATCGAACGCCGAACCGGTTTGGCGCGACAAAGACACAGTGGAGGGCGCGATGCAAAGATTTGTTCCGGCGCTGAAGATCGTCCTGATTGTTTGCA
>NZ_JBFWPA010000016.1:0-86290 GCF_050250235.1 Pseudorhodoplanes sp. | reverse complement strand
ACCTCCGGGACGTGCTGGAACGCATGTCCAACGGCCATCCCATGGCCCAGCTCGATGATCTGCTGCCTTGGAACTGGGCCCGGCTAGCCACCGCAGCCTGAGCGACGTGCTAGGAATGGACGGTTACGAACGCGCTTCATCGGCGCCGGCGTCCGAAAAAATGCGCTCAAGACACGCCTCATTTCGTTTCACCTTGGCTAGTCGGCTCGATTCGCGAGACGGCTAAGGAATTCTAACTGCTCTGCGGACAACACTCGGCCTACAAGAAATTCAGCGAAGGCGGCCTTGCGGCGGAAGCATCCATATCCGTGCCAACCGCAATACCGGGGGCTGCGTTATCGACCGCCGCCGCGGTGGTGTCCTCAAAATCCGAATGGACCAGAGGTCGTTTCTTGTGCTCGATCAACGCCGCTTGGCCGGCTTTCGCGTCCGGCTTCTGGGCCGCTTTGCGCGATCATTCGGACCGATCAGCAATCTCGCCATCATTTCGACGGTCTTGTCATCGGCAAGACCGCGCGCGCTGATATGTCTGTGGATCGAATAACCGTCCAGAGCCATAACCATCACGCGCGCGAGGCGTGCCTTGTCTATCGATCGGCGTCGCTCTGCGGGTAACGCCGCATGTATCATGTCTCCGATTCTGGTCTCCATCCATTCCAGCAGCGATCGCTTGTAGCGCTCTCCTTTTTCAACGGTCGACAGTGCTTGCATTATGTTGTTGAGGAATCCGTTTTCCTCAGCCGGAATTTCCTTCCAGAGCGCTCGCAGAATCTGCCGCACGCGATCAAGTGGCTGGCGGACTGATGCAATGTCCGACTCGATCTGTAGCAGTCGTCGGCGCATCCAGGGCTCGTAAACCGCGTAAAGAATGTCGAGCTTGGAGTCGAAATAGACGTAGAGGTTGGCGCTCGAGATGCCGACCTTGCGCGCAATATGCGTCAGAGTCGTTCGCTGATAGGTTTGCTGAGAGAAAAGCTGCCACGCTGCTTCCAGGATCGCTTGGCGAACCTCGTCCTTTTTGACTTGGACCATGACGATACATGAACCTTCCGACATTCAATCTCTTGATTGCCAACCGGTTTGCCACATACCCGATTGAACCTCTGCCGCAAAGAGCGATGGTTAGCCACCGGATCCATGCCGCGGACTTGCGCGGGGGTACACCGATCGTCGCGTGTGGCAAAGCGACCATCGTCCGATCCGCGCCTCGAGGTCGCCTTGACTCGCGGACCCCGGCCGTTACAGTTCCTCAAAACCTACTTTTGATCGGTATTGGGACAAGCATGACCGTCTTGCAAGCGTCCGTTCAGCCCGCCGAGGTCAATCCCGCAAAGCTGGCAATGCTGTTCCAGCGCGAGTTTGAAATGTCCGCCGTGAAGGGCGGGGAGACAATTGCGCTCGTTTCCGACCTTGGCACGCGCCGGGAATACATCCAGGCGGCATTCGCCGCCGCCGATAGTCTAGGCGCGGACGCCTACGAAATGTGCGTCAACTCGATACCCGGCTGGACCAAGGTCGGTGTGCCCACGATCGGAAAGTGCAAGGGGACGCTGGACGCGCTCTCGCAGGCCGACTTGATCGTTATCTTTCATGTTCCGCTTTTCGCGCGCTGGCTCAAGACCGTCATGGACAAGCAGGTCCGCGTTCTCATGATCATCGACGCTCCGGACGACCTCGAGCAGTTGATGTCGCCACCCGGCCTGAAGGAGGCAATGAAATACGCGGAAAGTCTGTACAAGAAAGCCAAGCGCGTGCACGTGACGTCCGAGGCCGGCACCGACCTGACATGGACATGCGGTGAGTATCCGGTCATGACGCAGTGGGGTTATGCCGACGAGCCGGGTCATTTCGACCATTGGGGCGCCGGCCACATCCACACCTTCCCGAACGAGGGAAGCGCTGAGGGCACGGTGGTCATTCAGCCCGGCGATATCATTATCCTTCCGTATTGCCGCTACGTCACCGACCCGATCCGGCTCGAACTGCGCGAGGGCCACATCACAAAGATCGAGGGCGGCCTCGATGCCAAGCTCATGCGCGATTGGCTTAACGACGGGAAATCGTCCGAGGACGATCGCGATCCATTCGCGGCATCACATTTGGGCTGGGGAATGAACCCGCAGGCGCGATGGTATTGGATGGCACTGCACGGTTCGCAGCCCGAGCGCGCTCGTGCCGCAGCACGTGTGTTCCCCGGAAACTTTCTGTTCTCGACAGGGCCCAACAGTCAGGGCGGAGGCAACCGCACGACGCGCGGACATTACGATGTGCCGATGCGGGACTGCACGGTCTCGTTGGATGGCAGGACCCTGATCGATCGCGGGCGGATCGTCGATCCGAAAATGATCGTAGACCGGGCCGCGCTATAGACAACGTGAATTCGATGACGACAAAACGCAACAGAGCGGGGATGTTATGAAGAAGCTGTCCGTCGCACTGATCTTGGCAATGGCAAGCCTGGCGCCTGCGATAGCGCATGCCCAGGACAAGGTGACGATCCGCGTCGGCACTCATATATCGATTGCCGCGCATCTCATCATGCAAAAGAAGCCCGAGATTTTGAAGAACCTGGGAAAGACATACGACATCCAGTGGGTCCGCTTCTCCGGCGGCGGAGATGCGGCGCCCGCACTCGCGGCTGGAAAGATCGATGGATGTCTCGGAACGCCCTTCCCCCTCACCAACGTGCTTTTCAGGTCGCGTGTGCCAGTGACGATCGTCCACCAGCTCCTGTCCTTTGGCGTCGACGGATACTACGACGATACGACAGTCGTGAAGGCCGACAGCGGCATCAACAGCGTTGCGGATCTGAAAGGCAAGGTTGCCGGCGTCAATGCAATCGGAAGCACATCGGAGCAGAACCTGCGCATCATGGCCCGCAAGGCAGGATTGAAGGACGACGACATCACCGTTGTTGAAGGCCGACCGCCGTTCCTGCCCCAAATGCTGCACGACAACAAAGTGCAGGCGGTTACGCTTTTCCAGCCCTTCTACAAGAAAGCGACCTCAGGCGGCAACATCAAGACCCTGTTCCGTTCGAGCGATGCCTATGGATCGCCGACTGATTACGTATTCATGATGTTCGCCGACTCGTTCCTGAAGGCTCATCCGCAGGCCGTAAGAGATTACGTTGCGGACTATCTTCTTGCCGTGAACTGGGCCCTGGACAATCGCGCGGAAGCCGTCTCGATCTACGCAACCCAATACAAGCTGCCGCTTGAGGTCGTCGACGGGTACCTGCTGACAAAAGAGGACTACCTGGTTCGTCGCGATGGAAAGGTTTCCGCGAAACTCATTCAACCGGCGCTCGATGCGCTCTATGCAAACAAGTTCATCGATCAGAATTTCGACGTCAACAAGTACATCGATGCGTCCTACCTGCCGAAGTAGGGCATGACGGCTGCACCCTATCTCAGGCTTCAAGACGTTGGCATGCGGTTCGACCAGGATGTAATTGCGCTCGAATCGATCGACCTGTCGATTGCGGAGCACCAGTTCATCACCATTGTCGGGCCGAGCGGCTGTGGCAAGAGCACGTTGCTCTATCTGGTCGGTGGTTTTCTTAGGCCGACGTCGGGCGCCTTGACGCTCCGCGGCGCGGCAATAACCGGTCCCGGCGCAGATCGCGGCATCGTATTCCAGCGCTATTCGCTGTTTCCGTGGTTAACCGTGCGCCGCAATATCAGTTATGGGCTCGAGGAATCGGGTGTCCCTCGCGCGGATCGCGAGAGGATCGTCGCGGAGCACATCCGGCTGGTCCACCTCGAAGGTTTTGAGGACCGCTATCCCCGCGAACTTTCCGGCGGCATGCAGCAACGCGTCGCCTTGGCGCAAATGCTGGTTTGCCAGCCTGACATTCTCTTGATGGATGAGCCGTTCGGCGCACTGGACGCGCAAACCCGGCGCATTCTGCAGGATGAGGTGCGCCGCCTCTGGCTGCGCGATACCAAGACCGTCCTTTTCGTGACGCACGATGTCGAGGAGGCGGTCGCTCTCGGCACTCAGATCGTCGTGATGTCAAAACGGCCGGGCCGGATCAAGGAGGTGATCCTCCGTGATTTCGACGTAGCTGACGGCGACGAGTTTGAAGCGAATCCGCGCTTTACCGAGCTGAAGATGCGCATCTGGCACAGCATCAAGGAAGAAGTCGAAGCGATGCGCCGATGACGAGGATCGTGCCGCTGCTGCTGATCGCCGGACTGTGGCAGGCGGCCTCTGCAACCGGGCTGCTCCCGCCGGGCGTCCTTCCGTCGTTCTCGGCCGTCATGCGTTCGCTCTTTGCGCAAGTCGGGTCAGGCGAAATCTTCCCGGACACGGCAGCATCGTTTTACCGGGCGGGCTTTGGACTCTCACTCGCCGTGGCGCTGGGCACGGTACTTGGTCTGGCGATGGCGCGCGTGCCCGCCATCCAGCGCGGGGTCGAGCCGATCCTGCTCTCAATCTATCCGGTGCCCAAACCAGCCCTCATTCCACTGTTCATGGTTTGGCTCGGCATCGGCGACGTTTCGAAGATCACCGTCATCGCCTTGTCCTGCATGGTGCCGATTGTGATTTCATCGTTCAATGGCGCCCGCGCCGTGGACAATGTCCTGATCTGGTCCGCCCGTGCCCGCGGTACGCCGGAAAGCCGATTGCTGTGGCGCGTCGTGTTGCCTGCGGCGCTGCCGCAAATCGCCACCGGCGTGCGCACTGCAATCGCCATTTCCCTGATCGTCATGGTGAGTTCCGAATTCATCTCCTCCGAACATGGGCTTGGCTACTTGATCTTTTCCTACGGTGGCGTCGGAGCGGACGACGCCATGCTCGCTGTCGTGCTCTATCTGACCACCATCGGATTTCTGATCGATCGGCTCTATACCGCTGGCCTGCGCCGGTTCATGGCTTGGCATGACTTCGCGCGCTGAAACCCTCACCGCATTCCTGCAGCGGACGCTGCCGCTTTGCACCCTGCTGCTTGCCTGGGAGATTTCCGCGCGCAGCGGCCTGGTGAACGCCTACGTCTTTCCCCCGGTTTCAGTTATCGTGGTCCGTTGGCTGAGCCTGATCTTGGACGGCAGCGTTTTTTCTCCACTCTGGACCACGTTCTGGCGGGCTTCCGTCGGCCTCGGATTGGCCATTCTGGTCGGAACACCGCTGGGGATTCTGATCGGACGCACACGCTGGGCGAAGTGGCTGTTCGAACCGATCGTCGCGTTCTTCTTCCCGCTCCCGAAAATCGCGCTGATCCCGCTCTACGTGCATCTTTTCGGGCTGTTCAGCCTGTCGAAGATCATGCTGATATTTACCGACTGCCTGTTTCCGATCATCGTCTTTACTTATCATGGTGCGCAAAGCATCAGTCCGATCTATTTGTGGTCGGCGCAAGCGCGCGGCACCGGTCAGGTGCGCATGTTCTGGCGTGTCGTCTTTCCGATGTCCCTTGCGTCGCTTTATGACGGTATTCAGGTCGCCGTTGTCGTGGCCGTCCTGGTTGCCGTCGTGTCCGAGATGGTGTCCGGAGGCGGCGGTCTCGGCCACTCCATGATGGTCTCGTTCCGCTACGGCGACGTCGCAACCGCCTTCGCCTACCTCGTCACTATTTCGCTGCTCGGCTTTACGCTTTATAAGCTCGTGCAGATGATCCGCGACCGCGTACTATTCTGGCACGTGAGCGAAGCACTCCCATGAACGATCAAGACGCAATCCGTCAGAGCGAATAGGGGATTCTGGCGATCATGTTCGAGTATTTTCCCGAGCAGTATTCCTGGAATCTTGGTCTCCTGATGGCGGCGCAGCTCGGCGGCGAGATGAGCGAAATCGATGAGGCATGCCGTCCGTTGCGGGAGCTGGCCGCGGCACGCGACGTCAAAGACGATGCCGGAGCCCAATCGGCCTGGGTCGAACGGTGGAGCGCCCTTGCTGCCAAGGTCGAGTCGTTCGCCGTCCGCGACGAAAGAGAAAAGCACGCGCTCACTGCAGGAAAGAAATATTTGCGCGCATGCGTTTACTGGCTGACAGCCGAACGCATGGCGGGGCACGGCTCGCCGCAGAAGCTCTCGATGTATCATTCCATGTTGCGCTGCTTCGAACGCGGCGTTCGTTTGCGCAATGAGCCTATCGAATTCGTGACCATTCTGTATGAAGGGACAAGCCTACCGGCCTTGCTATATCGAGCGCCCAAGCCCGGCCGCAACCCCCTGATGATTCACTTCGACGGGTTCGATGTAACCAAAGAGTGGATGTATCTCTGCGGCATTGCGCACGAATTCGCCGCACGCGGCATCTCGACCCTTATGCTCGACCACCCCGGCGTGGGAGCCGCTTTGCGGCTTCAGGGGATGCCCGTTAACTACGATTCCGAACGCTGGGCCAAAGCTGCGATCGACTGGCTCGAAGGGCGCCACGATGTCGATCCAGCCAGAATCGGCGTCGTGGCCATGAGCCTGGGCGGCTATTACGCGCCACGCGCAGCCGCGTTCGAGAAGCGCCTCGCGGCATGCATCGCTTGGGGTGCCCGATGGGACAATGCCGGATCCCACGGCCGTATCCTGCGTGACCCAAACGCGGCCCGTTCGATTTCGGGATGGGTTAATCACGCTCTCGCCTATTACGGGGCGCGTACAACGGACGAAGCCTACGAAAAGATTTGCAGGATGACGCTCGATGGCGTCGTCGAGCGGATCACCTGCCCTCTTCTTGTCGTGCATGGCGCGAATGACCGGCAGGTTCCAATCGAGCAGGCTGAGCGCACGGTTCAGGAGGCGGTAAACAGTCCACGCCGTGAACTCCGTGTCTTCGATAGGGACGAAGGCAGCGCTGAGCATGTGGGCGGCGACATGTTCTCGCCGACAATCGACTATATCGCCGATTGGGCGGCGGACGTGTTGCGTTCGAAGGCGTGAGTGATGAAGTTCATATCGCCGACGACACTCGAGGAAGCGTACCGCGCACTTTCGGACGACGAAACACGGTGCCTCGCTGGCGGCCAGTCGCTCGTAGCCATGATGAACCTCGGTCTCGTCGCGCCGAGCCGGCTGGTCAGCCTGCGCAAGATCAACAGTCTGCTCGGCATCGACCAACAGCGCGACGGATCGGTACGCATCGGCGCCATGACGACGCATGCTGACGTCGCCGACATGTCCTTGCCCGGAACGCCTGCCTCGCTGCTGAGGGCGGCCGCGCGCGTGGTCGGGTATCCCGCGATTCGCATGCAAGGGACGATTGGCGGCTCGGTCGCGCACGCCGACCCGGCAGCCGACCTTCCGGTCGCTCTCGCGGCGATCGGCGCCGAGGTCGAGATCGGGTCATTGCGCGGCACCCGTCGGGTGCCGGCGCGCGAGTTCTTTCGTGGTCCCTTTGAGACCGCCCTGGCGCAAGATGAATTAGTTCTGGCCATCGTCCTTCCGCCGCCGGCCGACGATGCAGGCTCTGCCTACGAGAAGCTATCGCTGGTTGCCGGCGATTTTGCAATCGTCTCGGTCGCCGCTGTTGTCGGCAAGACCGCGCGTGTCGCCGTTGGCGGCTGCGGTCCAAAGCCGCTCTTCGCCGCTGACATAGATGTCGCCGATGGAGCCCTGGTTGCGGCTGGAAGCTTGCTCGCCGATGCGAGTGATCCACCCAGCGATCAGCGCGCCTCCGCTGCCTATCGGCGCAAGGTTATTCCCGAGCTTGTTCGTCGCACAGTTCGGGCGGCCCAGGAGATCAGGCGAGCAGCGCAATGAGCGAAAGGTTGGAGATCGATATCGAGGTGAACGGCGATTCGCACCAGATCACTGCCCTGACCTCAGCGACCCTGCTGGAAATCCTGCGCGAGGCGCTCAATCTGACCGGCACCAAGCGCGGTTGCAACCATGGTGTTTGCGGCGCGTGTACCGTACTGGTCGACGGGAAACTTGCGCGATCCTGCCTCATGCTCGCTGTCGATGTGGGCGACCGCACCGTCACGACCGTGGAAGGCATCGCAAGGAGCCGGGAATTCTCCGCCGTCCAACGCGCTCTGGTCAAGTCCGGCGCGATTCAGTGCGGCTTTTGCACGCCCGGTTTCGTGATCGCTTTAACCCATCTGTTCGCAAGCACCCCGCAGCCGCACCGCGATGCGATCCGTATCGCACTGTCGGGGAACCTTTGCCGCTGTTCGGGATATGTGAAGATCGTCGAAGCCGCGGAGCAACTTGCGGGGATGCGGTCATGAGTATCGGAGCGAGCCCGCCCCGCCTCGAAGCCGCCGACAAGGTCAGCGGGCGCGCCGGATATATCGATGACATCAAGCTTCCGGGCATGCTCTACGCGGCCCTGCTGACCAGCCCGCATGCTCACGCGCGAATCTGCGGCTATCGCCTCGAGGCAGCTCTTGCGATCAAGGGCGTCAAAGCTATCGTCACTGGACCAGACTTGAAGACTCCCCGCGCCGGCGGCGTCGTAAAGGATGAATCGATGGTCGCGCGCGACAAGGTGCGGTATGTCGGAGAACCCGTCGCCGCGGTTGCCGCTACCGATCCGGAAATCGCAGCGCGTGCCGCGGCGGCAATCGAGGTCGACTATGACCCATTGCCCGCCGTGTTGACGATCGACCAGTCACTTGCGGCGGGCGCACCGATCCTGCACGAGAAGTTCGCCGACTACAAGCAGTCGGTCAGCGGCGGCGGGCACGACAATATTATCTTCGAAAGCAGTATTACGGAAGGCGACGTCGACGCGGCATTCGCGGCCTGCGACGTAATCGTGGAGGGCACATACGAGACTCAGGCGCAACACCATCTCTATCTTGAAACCAACGGCTGCGTCGCCGATGTCGATGCATCCGGCCGCATTACTATCCAGGCCACGTGCCAATCCGTCGTTCATATTCAGCAACGCGTCGCCGAAGAACTTGGCGAGCCGATGTCCAGGATCAGGGTCATCGCCACTCGCGTCGGGGGCGCTTTCGGCGGCAAGCACGCGAGCAATATTCATTCGATTGCCGCCTGGCTTGCCCGCGAGGCCGGACGGCCGGTCAAACTGATCCTGTCGCGAACCCAAGATTTCGAGGTTCAGCGCTCGCGCCATCCCGCCCGCATCCGCATGAGGACCGGCGCCAAACGTGACGGCACGATCTTAGCCCGTGAGGTCGACATAACCACGGACGCCGGCGCGTATGCCGATGAAAGTCCGCCGGTGCTGACATTCGCGCTCATGATGTCGCGGGGGCCTTACCGTATCGCCAATGTCCGGGCGCGCGGGCGTGCTGTCTATACGAACAAGTTGCGCGCCGGGTCCTATCGCGGCTTTGGCAATCCGCAAGCGAGCTTCGCAAGCGAATCGCAAATCGACGAACTGGCTGCCCGCCTGGGCATCGATCCTGTCGACTTGCGTTTGCTGAACGCAATGCGGCCCAACGACACCGCCTTTGGCGGCCATCCCGTGCCTTCGTGCGTTTTGCGAGAATGCCTCACCAGAGTGCGTGAAGCACAGCGGAATGCAGGGCCACTGCAGGTGCGCCCCGGCCGCAAGCGCGGGGTTGGATTTTCGGCCATGTCGCATGTGTCCGGCCTGATGGGCACCTCGGCGGAAGTGCAATTGCGTCCCGACGGCTCGATCGCATTGTCCACCGGTTGTGTGGACCTGGGACAAGGTTCCGACACGACCATGGTGCAGATCTGCGCGGATGCCTTGCGGGTGCCGATAGAACGTGTGAGCTATGCCCGACAGGACAGCGACACCTCGCCTTACAACTGGAAGACGGCCGGCAGCCGCTCTACATACATGACCGGCCGCGCGGTGGCGGTCGCCACCGCGACGGTGCGCCAGAAAATGCTGGAGCACGCCAGCGAAATGCTGGAATGCGGCGTCGACGATCTGGAATTGCGCCCTGACGGTCAGATTGGCATCAAGGGAACACCGATCAAAGTTACTTTTGGCGAAGTGGCGCAGCGTTCGCTGTTCCAGAGCGGCGGGCCGGTCGCCTCCAACCACGGCTTTGTCTTCGACGGACCGCCATTCGATCCGAAGCGGGCGGCGATCCATCGGCTCGCATTCAAGAATCTCGGTGTCTATACATTCGGTGCCCATTGCGTGGAGGTCGACGTGGACGAGGCGACCGGCGCTGTTGAGGTACGGCGCGCCTGGTGCGCTCATGACGTCGGGCGCGCCATCAATCCGGTCGCCTGCGAAGGCCAGATCCAGGGCGGCTTTGTCCAGGGCATGGGCTACGCGCTGACGGAAGCCATGCAGTGGGATGAGAGTGGCTGGCTGACCACCGTGACCCTCGCGGACTATAAAATCCCCGGCATTCTCGACAGCCCGCCCGAGATCCATGCTTTCATTTTCGAGGACCCCGAACCGTCGCATCCCGTTGGCGCAAAAGGCGTCGGCGAGCCATCGCTGGTCGGTGCAGCGCCTGCGATCGCAAACGCCATTTGCAATGCTACCGGCGCCCGTCCGCGCGCGTTGCCGATGAAGCCCGAGCTTGTACTTGACGCGCTTGAGAGCCGAACATGAGGCTTGAAGATTATCCGCCGTTCTTCGTGTTTTCAGGGAACGTGCGGTCGGATGCGCCGCAGTCGGCTGCGCGACGAGGTCGTTTGCTCACGGCCTGCCGCAGAATTCATTGGAGAACTGGCGCCAGATGTTCAGGCTCAAACCGGCCCCCCACAACGCAAGTTCCTCTATCGGCGCCGGCCAATAAGACCTCCCCTAAGTCCGCCCGTTAGCCCTCCCCTAAGTTCGGGGCTTATCCATCTTCGCAACCGGAAGCTTCCATTGTTTAGCGGCCGCGCGAGGGTGCGGTCTTGTCGCTGATCGCAACTCAGCACATCGATTGAGCGAAACAATCTTCATGCCCGTTAGTATTCGAACGAATGACGATCTGCCTTTGAACGCTAAACATAAACAATTGAAATCATCGGCGCTCCCCAATCCCAGGCCACGCAGGCGGACCGGCATCGAAGGCAAGTTGAGCTCAGACAAACGGCTTCAAGCTGCCGTCCAGATCATCCGGAAGACACTTCGCCAAACCCTTTTTGTTGATCTTTCCGGATTCATTGCGAGGGAGCTGCTCGACGAAAAAGAGCCGGCGGGGGACCTTGTAGGACGCAAGCTCCAGTCTGCAGAAATCAATCAAAGCCGTCTCTTCCATCTCCGAATCAAGGACGACGATCGCTGCAACCTCCTCGCCCATTGTCCCGATTGGCCAGCCCAGGACAGCAACGTCCCGTACGGCATCGTGGCTTGCCAAGATGCTCTCGACTTCCTCAGGATATATATTCACGCCACCCCGGATAATCATGTCCTTGGATCGACCGACGATATAAAGATAACCGTCCTCGTCGAGATAGCCGAGATCGCCCGGGTAGAACCAGCCGTCGCGAAACGACAATTCGCTCTGTTCGGAATTGTTGTAAAATCCATCGGCGAGCCCGGGCGGTTTATACCGCAGATACCCCACGGACCGCGGCGGCAGGGACCGATGATTGTCGTCGACGACCTCGACATCGACCAAATAGGCCGGCCGGCCGACTGACCCGGGCCGCTCGACCGCATCCTCGGGCGCGAGGACGGTTGCGATACCGCCGTCTGTCGTCGCGTAAGTATTCAGAAGATTGGGGGTGACGCGCTCGCGTATCGACTGCGCTTCCTCGGCATGCAACATAGCTCCACTGCACATCAGCATCTTAACACTCGGAATCAGTAGGCCATCCTGGGCTGGCAGCTTCAGCAGGCGCCGCAGAATCGTGGGCACCAGAAACAGCGAGGTCACGGATCTCCGGTTCACCTCTTCGACCAGACGCTCAACCTCATACGGCGGCGGGAGAAGAACGACAGTCGCTCCAAAAAACAGATTCTGCAGCGTTACGTTGCGGCCACCACCGAAATACAGCGGCGTCGCCAACATGTTGACGTCGCGCTGGGTTCGCTCCGCCGACACCATTTCATAGAACAGTCTTTCGATGTACGGGCCATGCTTGAGCAAGGGGCCTTTCGGCACTCCAGTCGTCCCAGACGACAGCGATAACAGGAGCGGCGAGTTTGCATTGGTCGACCAAGTCGTGACGAAGTCTGAGGCAGCGATACCGCTGCTATCCATCCACAGGTCATCGACGACAATTGTTTTTTCGTAAATCGAGTTCGGCTGGTCCGCAACAAAGGCCGATGCCGCAAAGTACTCGATGACACGCTTCTTCTCGGCATCCGTCCATCGGGCATCAACGGGCAGCAGGATCGCACCAAGTCGCAAGATGGCAAGCATTGCGACGATATGGTCGATCCCGTCGCGCATTGACAGCGCGGCAATCATTTCCGCCTCGATACCCTGCGCCCGGAGCCATCCCGCCATATGGGAAAGCCGGAGCTCCAATTCCTCAAAGGTAACGATCACGTCGCCTTCGATAAGCGCAGGATGCCTTGGTCTGCGCTTGGCATTGTTGGCGATCGTTGCGGTGACATTGTCCACTTTCATGATCCAAGTTCCTTGATTCTCGGACGCGACGCTGCTCCTGTCGTGTCTCCCGACCGTGTCGGAAGCAGCGGAGCTGCACTCATCTCTCTCCCGGCCCACGGCGCGCGAGCGATGCATCGTTCGACGGAGCCGGCGCTGTACAACCTCGCGGCCAATAATTGCCCCTGTTGAGCATCGCAGCGGGATCGAACAGCGCCTTCAGTTCCGCAAGCGTTTCCCCGAGGCCGGTATCAACAGCGTCGATGAAGTTGTAGTATTTTCCGATCTGGCTATGCGCCGCGCCCATTGCGAAGAACATGTCGCGCAGTTCATCGCGCAGCGTCATTGCGGCCGCCCGCGCTTGCGGATTTGCCACGGCCGACGTTCGGAAGCGCGCGTACTTGTCCGCAGGCAGATAGCGCTGATGCAGCGGGCCCAGTTCGTCAACCCAGTAGAACATCGGTTCGATCGCAAACACCGGGCCGGCCGTAAACATGCAGCAGCACGAGACAATGCCGTGCCGGTCCATCACGAATTGCCGCTCGGACAGCATCTTTGTCGCGGCCTGAGCAGCCTCCACAGCCTGCGACAGCGGAAAAATGCCGTGAACCGGAACCCATCGCTCACCCCGCAGGCCGACGAACCCGCGGACCGAATACGGCCTCGCATTCAAAGCGATCGCAACATTGGCGCTGATTTCCTCTCCCGGTCTCAGACAGATTGTCCTGACCTCCTCCAGCCTCCGTTCGGCTTCGCGTTGATCGAATCCTTCGCAATGCAGATGCAGTGCCCATTCCGCATTTTCGAGCGCATGCCGACCCGAGCGGATCACCTTTGCGGCGTCCTTCAGCCCCTGCATCATGGTGGAGCGGCCGCCCGCGATCGATCTGACGATGCCGCCGGCTTCCGACAGCGACACATCGCTCGCCGTCCGCGATCTAACCGGATCGGTCCCGAACAGACGCGGTGACAGGCCTCGACGTGCGATCTCCGCCATCGCTTCGGCGAGCGCTGCAGCGGTCGAAAATGAGAACGACGCCATCGCGAGCCCGTCGGGAATCGGCTCCAACTGTAATGAGACCGCGGTTTTCACGCCGTAGATTCCGGTGTCACCCGTGAACAGGCCGGTCAAGTCCGGGCCGAAATGCCGATAATAGGGCGAACGGGCGCGACGCTTGCCTCCGGTGCCGGTCCAGAGGATGCGTCCATTGGGAAGAACCACTTCCAGACCGACAACGCCTGCTAAGCTGCCGATGATATTTTGAGAAACGGCGCCGCCCAGGGTCGAGGCGCTTCCCGAAATGGGACCTGAAATGACCGGCCTTAACCGCTTCGCCTTCGCAGCGTCGTGAACCTGCTGCCACGTCGTGCCTGCACCGGCGACAAGATAAAGATCGCGCTCGTTCAACTCCGTGATCTGATTCATTCTCGACAGGTCGAGCGCAATCGTCCCATCTGATTCCGGCGCGTATCCCTTGGTATAGGAAAGTCCCGCCCCCCGCGGCGAGACCTTCAGGCCGGCGCCCACCGCGTACTTCAGAATCGCTGATATTTCCGCTGCATCAGCAGGCCTGACGACCGCATCGACCATGATTTCGCTGTTCCAGTCGACCAGATCGTTCGAGAACTCGATCAGCAATTCTCGATCGGTCGAGACATGGTCCGGGCCGACGATCGACATGATCGGCGCAAGCTCTTTTTTCACGTCATCATGTCCCCTCAGAGTTCAGCCTCTGTCATTCCCGGTGACGCGGCTTCATCGGTGCGCGGCGCAGGACTCGCGGGCGACCATCTCCGCTCGCGATCGACGCATCCTCCTGTCATTCCGAAACGACAGCCGTCACTTCGAGTTCGACCAGGAAATCCTTCATCGCCAGCCGCGAGACCTCCACCAGCGTCTGCGCGGGATATGGCTTCGGGAAGAAGGCTTCACGAATCGGCTGCGTCTTGTGAAAGGCCCGACAGTCGGTCGTGTAAACCATCAATTTTACGACGTCGGTCGGGTTTGCATCCGCAAGCTTCAAACCGCGCCGGATCGCCTCCAGCGAGGCCCGTACCTGGGCTTCCATGTCGCCAACACCGATGACCTTTCCGTCATCGTCGATGGCGGCCTGGCCGGACAGCAGAATCCAGCGACCGCCACGGATCGCAACGCCCTGAGAGAACGAGATATTGTGCTCCCACGGTACACCGAAGTTGAAATGCGTCTTATCCACCTGCCAAGCTCCCGCTCGCGGAATGCCACTCCTTCCGAAGCGACCTCGCGAATCCCCACCCCGAATAGTCGCCGTAGGCAGTCCAGCCGCCGTCGACATACAAGGTCGCGCCGGTCATGAAGTCGGACTCTCCGGAGGCGAGGAATGCGACGGCCGCCGCGATCTCGTCCGCCTGCCCCAGGCGCCCGAGAGGCGTGCGCGCATGCAGAGCCTTCGTCAGCAAGTCTCCGCCGTCCATCTCATTCATCATCGAATGCACAGCACCCGTCGCCATAACGCCGGGCGCGATGCAGTTCACCCGTATCCTGTCGCGCGCCCATTCCGCAGCGAGAACCTGCGTTAGCGCGATAATTCCCGCCTTCGCAGCGCAATAGGCCGCGTTCGACGGCGCCGTACTGGTGGCCATCTTGCTTGAGACATTGACGATGTAGCCGCCGCCTCCGCGCATGGCCTTCGCGGCGGCTTGCGAGAAATAGTAGGTGCCGCTCAGGTTGCGATTGATCAGGTCTTCCCAGTCGGCCTGCGTCTGTTCGATTGAGCGTGCGTAACGATGCTGGCCGGCGTTGTTGACCAGGACATCGAGGCGGCCGAAATGCGCCGATACGCTCTCGACGGCCCGACAGACCTCCTCCTGATTGCGGTTGTCCGCACTGACGAGAAAACCTCTGCCGCCGGCTCGCTCGACCGCTTCGAGCGTGGCGGATGCGCGATCTTTCGAGGAATTATAGTGAATGGCTACGGCAGCGCCCTCCGCTGCGAGGCGGATCGCGCAGGCGCGGCCCAGCCCTCCACTCGCGCCGGTCACCATCGCAGTCTTTCCGGCAAATCGCTGAGCTGCTGACACCTGGCTTTCTCCGGTTGCTCCAGAACGCAGGACCTTGAGGAGCAGGCGGACGAGATGTCCGCCTGCTTTATCGTTGGCTTCTCAGTCGGCCTTCAGAATGTGCGGAAGCAGTTCCCGAGTGAGATCTTCCCGGATCCGCATGACGCGTGCGGCGTTGTTCCCGTCATGGTCGGTAGCCGAGAATGTCGTCGGCAGGTTGATTCCGTTGTTGTAATCCTTCAGCGCCTCCAGCGCGGCGATGAATTTTTCCCGCGTAAGATCCTTTCCGGCGCGTTTCAGCGCCTCGATGAAGGTCAACGCACCTCCATAGCAGAGCACGTCTCCCAGATCGGGACGGACCTGCTTCACCAGGTCCGGATAACGCGCCTCAAAGGCCTTGCGGAAGGCGGCCATTTTCGGCTCCGCCGATTCGGGAAGCTCAGAGTTGGTAATCACGTTCAGCGTACCTGCGGCAACCTTGCCGACGATTTCCGGATAGCGGCGGCTCGAGGTCGCGTTCGACCCAATGATCTGTGCATCGACGCCGAGCTGCCGCGCCTGCCGCGTGATGATTGCCGAAGGCGACGGATATCCATAGATGATCAACACGTCCGGCTTGGTTTCGCGGATCTTCAGAACCTGCGAAGTGAAGTCCGTATCGCCTGGGCCGAAGACTTCGTGAGCGACCGGATCGACCTTCAGCTCCTTCATGCGCTTGACGACGCTCGATCCGCCGCGCGAGCCGTACTCGTCGGATTGCCGAAGCAACGCGATCCGCTTACCTTTCAGTTCGCCGACGACGTAATTGGCGATCGCCCTACCCTGTTTCTGATCGTTGAGCGGACCGGTCCGGAAGACATTCTTGACGACGGGGTCGGTGACCGCCGGAGACGACAGCACAGACATAAAGACCGGCACATTTGCCGCCCTCATCGTCGGCACCAGCGCGGCTCCAATGGCGCTTGCCGCCGGCCCGAAGATGGCAAACACCTGATCCTGCTCGTTGAGTTTCTTGAACCCTGCGATCGCCTTCGGCGGCGACGTCTCATCATCGACAACAACCCATTCCAGCTTGCGTCCATGAATGCCGCCGGCGGCATTGATCTGTTCAAAAGCGAGTTCACCTCCCGCGAGATTGCTCGAGCCCCAAATTGCGGCTGGCCCGGTCAGACTGCCAAGAATCCCGATCTTGATCTTGTCGGCGGTAACGCCGGGGGGTTGCGCCATACTTAAGGATGTCATCGAGGCCGTCGCGACCAGCGTCACTCCGGTAAATATCGCCTTGATATTCATTGCCCTTCTCCCTCTCTGCTACACCGATGCGACGAATTCTGTTCCGGCCTGTTCCTGCATCACAGATACGCTTCCTGAACTTTCGGGTTGGCGCGCAGCTCTGTGGCGGATCCAGATAACGCCACTTCACCGTTCTCGATCACATAACCGGCGTCGGAAATTGCGAGCGCCATTTTTGAGTTCTGCTCCACGAGGAGAATGGTGATCCCGTCTTTTCGAATTCGATCGATCGTCTCCAGGATTTCGGTGACGAGGTTCGGCGCCAGCCCAAGCGAAGGCTCATCCAGAATGAGCAGCTTCGGTCGCGACATCAGTGCCCGTCCGATAGTGAGCATCTGCTGCTCTCCGCCAGACAATGTTCCGGATATCTGCCGATACCGCTCGCGAAGACGCGGGAAGAGCGCCACAACCCTCTCGAGGTCATTCCTGATCTCGCCGGTGTCGGATCGCGTGTAGGCGCCCAGTTGCAGATTTTGTTCGACAGACATCTCCGCGAAAAGCTCCCGTCGTTCGGGAACCATCGAAATGCCGAGGCGAAGAATTTTGTCGGGTCGCAGGCCGATGACCGGACGATCCTGGAACGTAACTTCTCCGGTCGCAGCGATCAGACCGGTGATGGCACGCATGGTCGTCGTCTTGCCGGCGCCGTTCGATCCGAGAAGCGTCGTAATCTGACCGCGCCCGGCAACGAAGCTGATGCCGTTCAGCGCGCGTATCTTCCCGTAGGAAGCAAATAGATTTCGGACGTTAAGCACGGTCGGGGTTGTCTCCGAGATATGCGCGGCGAACTTCCTTGTCCATCCGAACGACATCCGGCTTTCCTTCGGCGATTTTTCTTCCGAAGTTCAGCACCGTGATTTCGTCAGAGATGCTCATCACAACCTTCATGACGTGATCGACAAGCAGAATCGTAAGTTCATGCTGCTTGCGAAGATTGAGGAGAGCCTCGTTCAGGTGGCTGATCTCACCGGAGCGAAGTCCAGCCGCAGGCTCATCGAGAAGAAGCAACTTCGGCTCACTCGCGAGGGCACGAGCGATCTCCAGCGCACGCTGCTTTCCGAAGGAAAGGCTGCTGGCGATCTTGTCTGAATCGGCCGACAGTCCAACGATATCGAGCAGATCGCGCGCCTTTTCGCGCATGCTTCTCTCGACGCGCCAGTATTTCGGGGTCCTGAACATCGCGGCCGTCAGCCCGTATTCATGCCTGCAGTGACTGCCTACGAGCACATTCTCGAACACCGACATTTCGCCGAAGATTTCGGTATTCTGGAACGTGCGGGCAACGCCGGCACGCGAGATGGCCGGCGGGCTACTTCCGAGCACTTCCTTGCCTGCAACCCGGATGGATCCTCCGGAAACCGGATACAGACCCGTGATCGTATTGATGACCGTGGTCTTGCCGGCGCCGTTCGGGCCGATCAGACTATGGATATCCCCCTTACGCACCTCGAAGCTGAAGTCGTCGACTGCAAGCAGGCCACCGAACCGCACTGTAAGATTGCTGATCTCGATGGCCTTCATCTCGGGCGTCCTGTGACGAGCGATTGAATGCGGGAGAACAGGACACTGCCGAGCCCGGCGAGGCCCGTTGGGAAGAGAACGATGGTGATAAGCAGCAACGCTGCAAACACCAGGCCCTTGTAGCCTTGAAATGCACCGAGCATTTCCGGCACAAGCACGAAGATCGCGCTGCCAATCACCGCTCCGCCGATGCTGCGGAAGCCGCCGATAATGATGATCGCCACAAGGGCGACCGACTCGATGATCCCGAACAGGTTCGGATCGAGATAGCTCGTCTGCAGGCCCTGAAAGCCCCCGCCAACTGCGCCGAGGAATGCGCTCAGCGCGAATGCCAACGACTTGTAATGGAGAACGTTCACGCCGAGCGTCTGTGCCGCCACCTCGCTCTGACAGAGCGCCGAGAATGCCCGTCCGATCCGTGAATCAAGGATATTCGCCGCCAGCAGGAACATGCCGAACGCGACGGGCACCACGACATAATAGAACGAGAAGCCGGTGGTCAGTTCCTTGCCGCCAATCGCCAGCGGCGGGACCGAAAGGCCAAGAGCGCCACCGGTCACCGGCTCCCAGTGAACCAGCACGACCTGGACAATCGCGGTCAGCGCCATGGTGACCAGCGCAAGGTAGTGACCACCCAGTCGCAGCGTTGCGAGGCCGAGCACATAGCCCACAACCCCGGCCAGCAATGCAGCAATTGGAATCCCGAACCATGGAACGATACCGGAATGGATTGCGGCCAGCGTGCTGACATAGGCGCCGATGGCACTGAATGCAGCCTGCGCGAGCGATATCTGCCCGGCGATACCAATCACCATTACGAGCCCGAGCGCCATGATCGCGGTCGATGCGATCAGGCCCATCTGGAACATTCGATAATCCGCGGTGAAAAACGGCAGGGCCATCAACAGCGCGAATATTCCGATCCACCATGCGTATCGCCGACTCATGCCGTCAGACCTTCTTCACGAACACATGGCCAAACAGACCGTGCGGCCAAACGATGATCAGAACGATCAGCAGCGCGTAAGTTGTAGCGTCCTTCACAGCCGTCGAGATAAATGTCCCCATTGCGGTCTCGATGATGCCGAGAATAAAACCGCCGAGAATTGCGCCGGGCAGGCTGGTGAAGCCGCCGAGCACGGCCACCACAAATCCCTTGATTCCAATCAGACCCATTTCGGGAGAAAGTGTCACCACAGGCGCGAGCAGGATACCCGCGATCGCCGCAAGTACCGATGCCATAATCCAGATCGAGCTGAGCATGGCGGGAACAGGTATCCCCATCAGAGACGCCCCGACAGGGTTCTGACAAACCGCAAGAATCGCCTGACCGAACTTCGTGTAGTTGAAGATCCCGTAGAGGATCAGCATGACCGCGATGGACACAACGACGATTGCAACGCTCGCAAGGTCGAAATTGAGCCCCGCGAATGAACGCGGATCAGTTGAAAGGAGCGGCGGAAACGGCCAGGGGTGCGGTCCCATGAAGCCGCGCAGACCCTCACGAATACACAAGCCGACAGCAAGTGTCGCGATAATCTGTACGAGAACAGGTTGCGGCGCGATCGGCCGCAAGACAAGACGTTCGATCAGAAAGCCGATCAGGCCGGCCACGAACAGCGCCATCAGAACGGCTGGCCAGAATGCAACGCCCAAGAAAATTTGCAGAATAACGACGAGATACGCGCCGAGTGAGACCTGCTCGCCGAGTCCAAAATGAATGACGTTGGTCGCTTTGTAGATCAAAACAAATCCCAGCGCGACCAATGCATAAACACTGCCCGCGATGATTCCGCTGAGGAGAATCTGGGGCCAAAGCGACATCGCGAGCTACCGCCCGTTCCCGAAATAGGCAGTGGCCTTTATTTCTATCAGCGCGTCCCTTCTGATCAGGCTTGCAACCAGCACTCCCGTTGCGGCGGGATAGAGCGGTCCCTTGAAGAACTCGCGGCGCACGTCGGCAGTTTTCTTGTAATCATCCAGCGTCAAAAAATATTCCGTGGTCTCGACGATGTTGTCGAACGAGCCGCCGGCCATCTTTAGAATGGCGTCGAATTTTCGGAAGATGCAGCGCGTCTGTTCTGCGATATCTCCGACACCGACGATGTTGCGGTTCTCGTCCGTTGCCGTGTGTCCCGAGATGAACAGCAGCTCTCCTGCCCGAACCGCCGGCGAGAATGTCATCCTGTCGGGCCAGGTCGCGGGCTTCACGGCTGTGTAAACGGGCATCACAAACCTCCTCTATTTTGGGATTGGTAGCGAGGCCTGCGCTGCCCGGAGTTGGAAGCGCTGAATTTTGCCGGCTTCGTTCTTCGGCAGGCTGCGCACGATCTCGACCTCTCGCGGATAAGCGTGATCGCCGAGGACGCGCCGCGCGGTATCCTGGATTTCCTTTTCCAGCTCCGGCGAGCGCGAGGCCCCGGGCTTCAGCACGACAAACGCCTTGACGATCTGGCCCCTTAGCTGATCGGGCTTGCCGATCACGCCAGCCTCTGCGACTGCCGGATGGTGCAAGATCGCGCTCTCCACATCGAATGGACCAATCCGATAGCCGGAGCTCTTGATCATGTCGTCGGACCGACCCGCGAACCAGAAATACCCGTCGGCATCGCGTTTCGCGAGGTCTCCAGCGATGATCCAGCCATTACGGAAAAGCGAACGCGTACGCTCTTCGTCCTTCCAGTATCCCAACGCATAGAGTCCCTGCTCGCTCTGGCGCAGGGCAAGCCATCCCACCTCGTCATCGGGGCGTTCTCTGCCGTCATCGTCAACGATGGCAAGATCGAAGCCTGGAACCGGCAGGCCCATCGACCCGCTCCTGACCTCTGCGTCGATCCCATTGAAATTGCCGAGTGGAAGGCCGTTCTCGCTGGAGCCGAAATGGTCCATCGGCGTAACGCCCATCGCCTCGCGGAAGAAGCGGATCACCTCGGCGTTCAAGGGCTCGCCGCAGCAACTGATACAGCGCAATACGATCTGGTAGGATGCAATCTTGGGCAGCCCCAGCGCCATGATTCCGCGCAGGAGGGTGGGCACCGCGGCGAGGTTCGTTACCTTCCGGTCGCGCAGCAATTCCAGACAGACCTGCGGGCTCGGCGTTCCCTCGTAACTGACGACGGGAACGCCCATCGAAAGCGCGACAAAATAGCAAACCAAGCCATATCCCCAGCTTGGATCGCCGGTCGGCCAGAAGATGTCGGCCGTCTGCAGATCCGCGCAATACACCATGTACGGCCGCACCGCAGCTATGAAGTTCGCCGCGATCAGTACGCCTTTGGGTTCCCCGGTGGAACCTGACGTGAAGAGGATGACGGCCGCATCGCTCCGGCTGTAACGCGCGAGTTCGAACGTATCGGGCTGCGTGTTCACGGCGTGCCAGAAGCTGATATCGCCCCTTTCAATACCGGTCCCCTTGTCGCCGCAGATCGAAACAACCTGACACGCTGCCATTTGCGGAATGCGGTCGCGGTATTCTCCGTGGACAAAGATTGCTTTGGCCTCGCAAGTCGTCACGCGCAGGCGAACGGCCTCGCTTCCGAACGCGGGAAAGATCGGAATGTAAACTCCGCCGGCCTTCCAGACTGCAACCATGATCGCGATGGTTTCCGGCCTGCGCGAGAGCACACCAGCAACCCGATCGCCCTTTCCGACTCCGAGTGAACGCAACAGGTTTGCAACCCGGTTGCTGAGATCGCGAAGTTCGCGATAGGTCCAGACCGACTGATTGCCGCTCTTGTCGATCCAGTACAGCGCGACCTTGTGCGTGTCGGCATGCGCATCGACAATCGAGTGGCCAAGATTGATCCGGTTGTCCTCATCCCACCCGATGTCGTGCGCGACCGACCTCCAGTCGAAGCTGTTACGGGCCTCCCGGTAGCGCGGCTTGTTCATCACCCGGCTCCGCCCGCCGGGTTGCGGCAACGCAACCGATAGGCGTGAAATGCATCCAGAATCACCTCGTCCTTGTCATTGACGAGTTCGCTCTTCAGCTTGAGTGTGCCCCAGTCCTTGCCACGTTCGTGCAGCAACTCCGCGACCTCATAGCGCGATGTGACCGTATCCCCAACGAAAACAGGCCTGAGAAAACGACACCCTTGCTCGACGAATGCGATCATGGATTCGACGATCTGATCGGACAGCGCGCTCGCGCCGACCGCGCTCAGGCTCATGAGATGCAGGCCGTGCACGATCGGGCGACCGAACCGCGTCTTGCTCGCGTAATCGGCGTCGTAATGGATTGGGTGCTTGTCGCCGGTCAGTTCAGAGAATGCGATGACGTCGTGCTGCGAGACCAGTCTCGAGGCCCCCGAGAACTTTTGGCCAAGAACGAAATCATCGAAAAAGAGTTGGACCGGGCTGTCATTCATATCGCGGTCGCTCTCGGGTTCCCAATTCTTAATGGACGCGCTCGATGCGGTTTCCGGCGCGGGGACTTTTGAAATGGGATGTCCGCCCCAACCGAACGCCGGACCTCAGGCGGAAGGGAACCTCCCTCTCCCACCTGCAAATGCCCCGTCAGCCCATCATTGGCCGCAATGATCTTGAGGTGCTGCCCGCCGGCCTCGTCCTTTGCCGCGCCGCTCTTGCAAAACGGGATGGCACGCGAATCAGTCGCCCCTATTTGCGCGCCGATCGTCCCGTTCGTGGCGCGATTGCAAATCGAAAAGACATCGCTGCGGCCGACAGACGCAGGCCAAACCCTTCGAAGCAAATGCACCTGCCCCCCCAAATCCATGGCGCCGGAAGGCCGCACCCGGCGATCGCAAAGATCAACTCAACATTATTCCGTTTTTCGGAAAGTCTTTTCTTTTTTCGGAAGCAAGATTACCTGTCCGTTGCCGCGAGTCAAGTTCCGAGGCGCACTCCTTTGTTGGAGCTTCGCGTCGATGGGGTAGCGTTAAGAATCGCGCTGCGATAGAAGCACCCACCAATAGCGGTCGAACCGATCACCGGGACATCAATGCGACGAAAACCGTCAACTGAGACAAAGAAAGCAGGCGGAGCGCGGCCATTTGGTTCGCCGCTGGAGCGCTATGTCCGCGTACTCGAGACGATCGCCATCGCTTCCGAAGCGCCGAGCCTCAGCGAGATCGCCCAACGATGCAATCTGCCCGTGGGCACGTCTCACCGCATCATCACAACGCTCGCAAGGACGGGCCTTATCCAACCGAGCAACAGCAAGAGACGAGACTATGAACTCGGACCGAGACTTCTGAGGCTGCTGCATTTTGGCAGTGACGTTGCCTATGTGAGGATTATGCTGCAGCCTGTTCTCGACGAACTCGCCGCGCAGATGGACAACACCTGTTTCCTGGCGCGACTGAGCGACTACACCACGATCCGTCCCATCGCATGGGCCATTCCGGCGGACGGCATCGGCGCCTATGTGGTGTCGGGCGGCGACATGCCGGTGCACGCATCCGCTACCGCGAAGGCAATCATGGCCTTTCAGGACGACGATACGATCAAGCGCGCGCTCTCGGGAACGCTCGCAAAGATGACGCCGAAGACCATAACGAGCCGGAGCCGGATTCAGGCGGAATATCGGACGATCCGCGAGCGCGGCTACGCAACCTGCTGGGGCGAAATCGAGGAAGGCTTCGGCGCAATCGCCTGCCCCGTGCACATCCCGCAGATGGGTGTGATCTACTCGATCGGCACATCGGGGATCGCTTCGAGGCTCAAGCGAAGACGGCTTCAGGACACGGTCGCCACGCTGAAGGCATACGCAGACGAGCTAGCGCGAAGGCTGCCGGTCATAACGACGGAATCAGCAAGAAGCGGAACATCCAGTGCCGCGCCGCGGAGCCTGCTCCGAGCCGAAGAAGGTTTTTCCGACGCTTGACGGGCGAAACACGCGCGGCCAAGACGAACACGCAGCCAAGAAGCCATGCGCCGCCGAGCAGTGGGATGATTGTTCCGCGTTCGCGCTCAACCGCGTCTGCAGGATCGCCCCCCATCCATAGACATTGCTGACGCTATCCGGCCTGCAGAAGACTTTTCTGTTGCCTTTGCGCCGATTACGGTGCTTAACACTGTTTCCATGATCCGATAGTTTTTTCCGGAAAACGAAAAATTTGGAGGCGATTTTGACCGCGCTGGCCAGAGGACGACCGCCGTTTCGCGCTGATCACATCGGGAGCCTGCTACGCCCAGTGGCTCTGCGTCAGGCATTCAAGCAGCATGCAACCGGACAGCTCGATGATGTGGCCTTCGAGCGGCTGCAGGACGATTGCATCAGATCGGTTGTCAGGCTGCAGGAGAGCGCAGGACTTGAAGTCGTTACCGACGGAGAGTTCCGGCGCGGCTCGTTCTGGGGCCGTTTTGTCGAGGGCATCGAAGGGTTCGATATTCGTGACGCCATCTTCAAGTTTCGCGATGCCCAGGGAAACGAAACAGAGTTCAATACTCCTTACGCGTCGGCTCCTCTCCGCCGCAGACGCCCACTTGTGCTCGACGAGTTCGTATTTCTCCGAGACACAACGAGGGTGACGCCGAAGGTGACGATGCCGTCGCCTTCAACGATGCACTTTCATCGGTGCAGCGACTACGCCGACAAGAATGTCTATAAGGATACCAGACATTTTTTCGACGATCTCTGTCGGGTCTATCGTGAAGAAGTCTGCGCACTTGCCGACGCAGGGTGCCGTTACATTCAGTTCGATGAAGTGCCGATCGCGCTGTTGTGCGATCCCGCGATCCGCGGACAGGTAGAAAGCCTCGGCCTGAACTCCGACGACCTCGTGGACCTGTATATCGACGCACTCAACTCGGCTTTCGCCGACGCTCCGAGCGACATGATCGCCGCTGTTCACATGTGCAGGGGAAACTTCAAAGGCCGCTATCTTTCCGAGGGCAGCTACGAATCCATCGCCGAACGCTTCTTTTCCAGAGCAAAAGTGAACCACTTCCTGCTGGAATTCGACACGCCACGCGCCGGCGACTTCAGCCCGCTGCGCTTCGTTCCCAAGGGCAAAGGCGTCGTACTCGGTCTCGTCAGCAGCAAATTTCCGATTCTGGAGGATCCTGATCTTCTGAAGCGCCGCATTGAGGAGGCAGCGGAGTTCATCGAGCTCGAGCGTCTGGCGATCAGCCCGCAATGCGGTTTTGCTTCAACGGTCGCGGGAAATCCCCTCACGGAAGAAGCGGAACGCGCAAAACTTGAGCTGATCGTTCGTACGGCAAGATCGGTCTGGTCCTAGTCGGGCACGGGTTACCGTACGGCGCGGATTGGATATTTTCGACTGGTGAGGACCGCCGAAATCGAAACATCGGCCCCGGCGCGCCGGCCGGTTTTTTGAACGTCAGACCCTTTCCGAGGTCATCCTATGGACTTCACGATAACGGAAGATCAACGGCACATCCTCGATACCGTCGACCGCCTCATGAGACGGCATTATCCGCCGGAGGAGATCCGCCGCCGCGACGCCGCTCATACCGATTGCAAGGACATGCTTCCGGTATTCGCCAAAGCCGGACTGTTGGCGCTGCCCTTTCCGGAGGAATATGGCGGACTTGCCGCTGATCGACTGACCGCCATTCTCGTGCAGGAGCGACTTGCATGGCATGGCGCGATCGCCGGGATCATGTTTGGACAGCTCACGGACTTTGGCGGGATGTCGATCCTTAAGTTCGGCACCGAAGAGCAGCGACTCCAACTTCTGCCGTCAATCATTCGCGGAGAAATCAATCTTTGCTTTGCTCTGACGGAGCCCGGTGCGGGCAGCGACGCGGCGGCAGCGGTTACGTCCGCGACGAAGACAAGTAGTGGATGGCTTATCAACGGCCGCAAGATCTGGATCAGTATGGCGGATACATCGGACTACCTGGTCACGATGTGCCGATCTGACAAGGGAAGTATCGGCAAGTCAGGGCTGTCCACGTTCCTGATTGCCCGCAACAGTCCCGGTGTGACGATGACCCGGCTCGAAAAGGTCGGAAACAACTGCATGTCCTCGTGGGATATCGGCTTCGATAATGTCGAAGTGCCAGACAGCGCTCTCATGGGGAGCGAAGGCGACGGAATGCGGAATATGATGACAACGCTGCAATACAGCCGCACCGGGCAGGCCGCGTTGGCGATCGGCATTGCTCAGGCGGCCTGCGATGCGGCAAAGGCGCACGCACTCGAGCGGCATCAGTTCGGGCACAGAATCGCTGATTTCCAGGTGATTAAGCACCGTCTTGTCAACATGCAAATGCGGGTCGAACAGGCAAGATTGCTGCTTTACTTCGCGAGTTCACTGATCGATGCGCGCCGTTCGTGCAGAAAGGAGGTCGCACAGGCAAAAGTGACCGCTTCGGAAGCGCTTGAATATGTCTCCCGGCACGGAATGCAGATTCAGGCAAGCTTTGGATATTCCGCAGAAAGTGACATGCAGCGATACTGGCGTGACGCGCGGCTGTATACGTTCGGAGAAGGGACCAATGAGCTTCAGCGGGACATGATTGCGAGGGAAATGGGACTGTAGGCCCTTAAGTCAGGCTCTATCACCTTAGCGACCGGAGGGGATCCCCATATGGGTCTTCCTCAGTGCATCCGCTTCCGCGCCCCCGGCAACATCCATTTCGAACACGTAATCGACAGTCGTATAGTCGAGATAGCCCATCCTCGCCAGGGGCCGGACTTTCACGATGTCGACCTTTCCATCGACAATGACGTCGTCGCGGATATGCACGCCGACGACCCGTCCGATGACGACGTGCTGAATGGTATCGGTCGCGTTCGCCGGCAGAACGATCGTCATATGATACTTGCATTCCAGATGAATTGGCGAAGCCGATACGCGTGGCGGCTTCACCAACCGCGATGGCAACTTCTCCAGTCCGACATGTTCCATCTCGTCGACATGCTCGGGAAACTGCTCCGAGGTTTGATTGACGGACTCGCGCAACTCCCACGTGGCGATATTCACAACGAATTCGCCGGTCTGCTCGGCATTGACAACGGAATCCTTCGCGATCGATCCGTCGGGCCGAGTACCGCCCGAAAACATCACAAAGGGCGGATCATGAGCAAGCGAATTGAACTGGCTGAATGGCGCGAGATTGACGACGCCTGTCCGGCTCACGGTTGAGATCCAGCCGATAGGTCGTGGCACGACGCAGGACTTGTACGGATTATAGGGCAATCCGTGGTCGTCCTTGTCGACTTCATAGAACATGGGCCCTCACGATCGTCATTGATACATTCACACTCGCTCGTTGCAGCATACGCTTCTAGTTCAGCAACAGGCTATCGTCGGCGAGGTCTTCTCCCTGATCTTTGAACAACGCCAGCAGATCAGTGACCTGAACCTTCGCGCGTTCGGAGCCGGCCACGTCGAAGATCACCCGTCCGCGATGCAACATGATCGTTCGATCGCCGTAATGGAGCGCCTGAGCCATCGAGTGCGTGACCATCAACGTTGTCAGGCCGAGTTCTGCCACCACGCGCGTCGTGAGACTCAGCACAAACTCCGCCGTCTTGGGGTCGAGTGCCGCCGTGTGCTCGTCGAGCAGCAGCACACGAGTCTGCCCCGTCGTTCCCATCAACAAGCTAACCGCCTGACGCTGCCCGCCGGACAGAAGGCCGACCTTATCATCGAGCCGCGTTTCGAGGCCAAGGTCGAGCACCTTGAGACGTTCACCGATTTCTTTGCGGAGCGTGGGTCCGATCGCCGGCCACAGGCCGCGACGCGACGTGCGTCCCCTCGCAACAGCAAAGTTTTCCAGGATGGTCAGATCCTCGCAGGTACCCATCTTTGGATCCTGAAACACGCGCGACATCAGCTTCGCACGCGTATGCGTCTCCCAGTTGGTCACATCGATATCGTCGATCAGAACCGACCCGCTATCCGGGCGGACAGTGCCTGCAATCGCATTCAGGACGGTCGACTTGCCCGCTCCGTTTGAACCGATAACGGTTACGAACTGTCCAGTCGGGATGTTCAGCCCGACCCCACGGAGAACCTGGTTTGCCAGCGGCGTATCGCGATTGAACGTAACCTCGATCCCAGAGAGCACGATCATGCATTTCTCCCCCGCTGGACGAGGCGGCGAAGTCCGCCACGATTCTGGAGCACAAGGGCAATCACAACAAGAACAGCAGTGACGAGTTGCACATCCGCCGTCTGAAGTCCCAGGAAGTCCGTATTCAGCGCGATGGCGACCGCCGCACGGTAGGCAATGGCACCAATCAGACACGCAAACAGCGCCATCTCAACGGTCCTCGACGGCAGGATGGATGTACCGACGATGACGGACGCCAGTCCGACAATCACGACACCGACTCCCATATAGACGTCGGCCGCACCGAACAGCTGTGCGAATATTGCGCCGGCTAGTGCCGTGAGCAGGTTCGCAATTCCGAGTCCCAGTAGATTCATCTTGGCGACATCGACGCCATTCGCCGCCGCCATGGCGGGATTGGCTCCGGCGGCGCGCATTGAAAGGCCGATGCCGGTGCGCATGAATTGGTCAAGAAGCAGCTTGATTGCAATAACGATTATAAGCAGAAGGATCGGACTCACCATGTATGTCGGCAACCCGAACCCGGGCAGATCCGAAAAGATCGTCTTACTACCAAGCAATGGCTTGTTGGGCCCCTCCATGATCCTGAGATTGACGGAGTAAAGTGCGATCGAGACCAGAATCCCTGCAAGAATGTTGAGGATGCCGAACCTGACATTGAGAAGCGCAGTCAGATAGCCGGCAAAATATCCGGCGACGCCCGCAACTAACGTGGCGAGCCAGGGATTCACGCCTCCGCCGACGATCAACATGACTGCCACCGCCGCGCCGAGAGGAAAGCTGCCTTCAACGGTCAGATCCGGAAAGGCGAGCGTCTTGAAGCTTAGATATGCGCCGAGAGCGACGAGACCGAATACCAGCCCCACTTCGATCGTGCCGAAGAGTTCGTAGAGGGACATCGCAAATCCCCGGGCTCAACCGCGGCCGATCACTCGATGACTTTGTCCGCTCGACCCAGTACGGATTGTGGGATCGTGACTCCCATTGCCGCAGCAGCCTTCTTGTTCACGACCAGGGACAGCTTCGGGAGCTTCTGGTGCGCCAGAACCGGAGAAATATCACCAGCCTTCTTGCCCGCGAGGATGTCGGCGACCATGACACCGGCGATCCTGCCGAGTTCGCGATAATTCAATCCAACTGAGGCGAGTGCACCGCGCTCGACGCCGCGCGTCTCGTGCGTAAAGATCGGAAGCTTTGTTTCCTCCCCGACCTTAACCACGGCCTCTAGCGCCGCCAGCACGGTCGTATCACCAGGAATGTAGACAGCGTCGACTTTTCCCACCAGCCTCCGCGTCGCCGGAATGATTTCGTTTGTCGTCGGAGCGGATGACTCGACCATTTCAATGCCGAGCTTTCCTCCCTCTTCGCGCATCCATTCCAGAACCGCGTTGGAGCTATCAAGACCGGGATTGTAAACAAATCCCAGCCGCTTCAAGTTGGGCAACAGTTCACGGATCAACTTCAGCTGCGCGGCCAGCGGAGGGGCGTCGGAAACGCCGGTAATGTTCGTGCCGGTGGGAGTAAAGCCGGCAATTAACTTTGCTTTGACGGGATCCATCACGGTCACGAATACGACCGGCGCATCCTTCACGGCGCCGGCAACAGCCTGAGCCGTCGGCGTCGTCATTCCTACAACGGCGTTCAAGTTTGCGCCTGCAAATCGTTTCGCAATCTGCAGTTGGGTCGGCATGCTGCCGTTCGCACTATGATATTCGACATTCAGGTTCGCCCCCTCCTTGAAGCCGCGTTCCGCTAGAACATCAAGCAAACCTTGCTTTGCTTCAAGAATCTGCGGTACCTCGACGATGGTGGTGATGCCAATCTTTTTCGTTTCGGCTGAATTTGCCGATCCAGCGATCAGCATCGACGCGAGCAAACCGAAAGCGATCGAGTATGCGTTGAACGGCTTCATCGCTGACTTCCCCCTATTAGCGTAAAACTGAAAGACCGACCGCTCAGCACACTTTCGCGCTGATTTGTCGATTGCGAAGCACCACAGCGGGCGCTCCCTTCTTGCCGAACATCTTCTCCGGTCAGAGTAACGAACGTGATTGCTACGGGCGTCATGGCAAACGGGAATCGCAAGGTGGCTCCGGGTTCGACTCGTTATTTCCGGTTTCCGGAAATTTTTTTCTTTTTATGACAAGCACGTTACTGACCTCGCGCCCTAAGTCAAGTCGCGACGCAGACGCCGGACAACGGCGACAGTCTGTCACCATTGGCCTCGATTAGTTTCTGTGCAGCGACGATCTGCTGCGCGTACGACTTAAGCTGACAGCAAGCAACATCGATGCGGTCGTCGAACTGCTCCGCGAAATCGACATAAAAATTTGAGCGGTCGCGAAAGCGGAGCGCGACGAGAATGCATCCCTTGGCCTACTTGAACAGGCCGCCGAGGAGCTCGCTGCCGCCGAGAACGCTCTAAACGGCGAGATCAAAGCTCAGGGAGCCGCGTGGCGTCGCCATCTTGGGAGTTGCGGACATCTTATGGCCATCGCGATCGAGGACGCCATGAATGCCCTCCTAGCATGCGATGCCTTGCGCCGGACATAACCACAGCGATCGTTACCGGCCGGCAACCGCGACAGCTCAGCGCCATGCGCTTAATGAGACTGACCGCGCAGTTGTCAGCAGATTGGTCCGCACAACGCGCGCTGCTTGGCTTTGGCTTAGGCAAATGATGGGTCCTGAACTACCCGACCATTGCAACAGGCGCACCGCGGCAACCACGAAATGGCCTCCGGGATTTATCCGCCATCAGAGGTTTCAGGGAAGAAATTAGCATGGTCGGGTATCGCCCGGCCATGCTCGTGGTCGGGTGAGCCATCACCCGGCATATCCACCTTCGTCGAGAAACCGCTCTTCCTCCTGCCGCATTTGCCGCCCTATGGCACCGGCGGCTCGAAGCCGACCCATCGCATCGGTGATTGCCTGCATCGGCAGACAGGGCGACGCGGAGAACTACATCGACGGCTACATCGATGCTGCAAAGGCGCTCGCCGAAGCCGTGATAGAAAGGAAACTACTCGGGGCTCGCGACACACTCGTTTTACCGATCCTCTACAACGCCCGTCACGCGGTCGAGCTTGTACTAAAGTTCGCGACGGAAAGGCTTGCTAACGCCGGAGCGGTGCCTCGGATCGGGATGCACAGCCATAACGTGATGACGTATTGGAGGCACGTCGAAACGGTCGGCGACGAGAAGCTGCGCGAAGCCCTAGCCCAATATGTCTGCGACCATCCTCAGGTATGAAATAGGCTAGGACCCACATGGGCTAAGCCCGTCCCTCCGGGACCATCCACGTCTGGCCGGCACTTATGGGTACGACATACTCATATGCGGCACGACACGGGGAACGACGGAAAGAGTATCGTTTGCGTCAGAGACGGCCTCACCACTGTCCACGCAACGAATGCAAACCCTGCCACCCAGTCCGATACTCGGCGGTCTCCGCCCCGGTTCTCTCGCAAACGGGAGTGTCCGCCGCGTTGTCGGGAGACAACCTACGAATTCGAGGGTAGCCTCGGCTTCTGTCGGTACGCGGAGAGACAGTTAGCGGCGAATGTCAGCCGATTTCGCCGCAGAAACCGCCATTATTTGGCGGAGACGCTCTTGAGGCGGAAATCACCAAACTGGCTGGCTGGGGCGGGAGGATTCGAACCTCCGAATGCCGGAATCAAAATCCGGTGCCTTACCACTTGGCGACGCCCCAACTCTGTCAGGAAGGGCTTCCTCATAGCCTCGCCCCCCGCTGCTCGCAACGACTAATGTCGGCAATTGCCGGCGCATTCGCGGAGCCTTTCCAGGTCCTTGTGACGCCGGGCGTTGACGCCCCGCATGCGGTAAACTAGCCGTGGATGCCGCCCACAACGCCCCGTCCTGGAGGGGGAACCATGTCCTATCGCGCGCCGGTTGCCGACATCGCCTTTGCGCTGACGCATGGCGCAGGGATGGGAGAGGCGCTGGCCTCCGGGCTGTACGGCGAGCTATCTTCCGAAGATGTCGGCGCCGTTCTCACCGAAGCCGGGCGGTTTGCCTCGGATGTCATTGCCCCGCTGAACCGGGTCGGCGACGAATTCGGCACCCCGTTCAAGGATGGACGGGTCACCATGCCGCCGGGCTGGACGCAAGCCTATCGCGACTGGGCCGCAGCCGGCTGGAACGGGCTCGCCTCTCCGTCCGCGTGGGGCGGCCAGGGACTGCCGCGCGCGCTCAACGCCGCCTGCATCGAGATGTGGAATTCCGCATCCATGGCCTTCGGCATCGGCCCGGTGCTGACCATGGCCGGCATTGACGCGCTCGCCTTGCACGGCAACGAAGCCCTGAAACAGGCCTATCTGCCGAAGCTGATCAGCGGCGAATGGATGGGCACGATGCAGCTCACCGAGCCGCAGGCCGGCTCGGATGTCGGGGCCCTGCGGGCGCGTGCCGAGCGCGCGGCCGACGGCACCTATCGAATCTTCGGGCAGAAGATATTCATTACCTATGGCGACCACGAGATGACCGACAACATCATTCATTTCGTGCTGGCGCGGCTGCCTGATGCGCCGCCCGGCACCAAGGGAATATCGCTGTTCCTGGTCCCGAAATTCATGCTCGAAGAAGACGGAAAGCTCGGCAAACGCAATGACGTGAGGGCGCATTCCGTCGAACATAAGATGGGTATCCACGCGTCCCCGACCTGCACCATGGTCTATGGCGATGAGGGCGGCGCGGTCGGCTACCTGATCGGCAAGGAACATGCCGGCATGGCCTGCATGTTCACGATGATGAACGAGGCGCGGCTCGCGGTCGGGTTGCAGGGCGTCGCCATCGCCGAACGCGCGATGCAGCAGGCGCTGCATTATGCGCGCGACCGCAAGCAGGGCCGCAGCGACGCCCCGAACGGACCCACCTCCGTCGCCATCATCGAGCATGCCGATGTGCGGCGCATGATCTTCACCATGCGCGCGCTGACGCAAGGCGCGCGCGCCATCTGCTACGCCACCGCCATCGCGCTCGACCGCTCGCATCTCGACAAGGAAAAAGTCGCCGCGAAAACCGCGCAGGAGCGCGCCGCGCTGCTGACGCCCGTCGCGAAAGCCTTCTCCACCGATATCGGCATCGAGGTCGCCTCGCTCGGCGTGCAGGTGCATGGCGGCATGGGATTCATCGAGGAGACCGGCGCCGCGCAGCATTATCGCGATGCGCGGATCGCGGCGATCTACGAAGGCACCAATGGCATCCAGTCGATCGATCTCGTCACCCGCAAGATCACGCTGAATGGCGGCGCCACGGTGAAGGCCTTCATCGCGGAGCTGCGCGACATCACAGCGCGCGTGCAGGCGACCAACGACCCGTCCTTCGGCGTCACCGCATTGCGCCTGACCGAAGCGATCGATTCACTCGAACGCGCGACCGACTGGCTGCTCGCGCGCCTCACCTCCGACACGCGTGCCGCGCTGGCCGGCGCCACGCCGTATCTGCGGATGTTCGGCCATGCCGCAGGCGGCGCGATGCTGGCGAACGAGGCGCTTGCGGCCATCCGCCTCGCGAACGGAAACAGCGCCGATCGCATCGCCACCGCCCGCTTCTTCGCCGAAAATCTCGCCGTTCAAAATGCCGGCCTCGAAAAGACCGTGACGGATGCAGCAGATTCGGTCATGTCCTCTCCCCTGCCCGGCGAAGCTGCCTGACATGACAAGCCTCGTCGACATCAGGGATGACGGCGGCATCCGCGTGATGCGGATGAACCGTCCCGACAAGAAGAACGCGCTGACCGCCGCGATGTATGACGCGATGGCGGCGGCGCTGACCGGCACCCGCACCGACCAGGCGATCCGATGCGTGATGCTGGCCGGCGCGCCGGGCGCCTTCTGCGCCGGCAACGACCTCGACGAATTCCGGCAGGCCGCGGCGGATGGCGAAGGCCTGAACGATTCCGTGCTGCGCTTTCTGCATGCGCTGGCCTATTGCGAGCGCCCGCTGGTCGCGGCGGTCGATGGCCTCGCTATCGGCGTCGGCACCACCATGCTGCTGCATTGCGATTACGTGGTCGCGTCAGCAGCCGCGCGGTTCACCACGCCGTTCGTGGGGCTTGGACTCGTCCCGGAAGCGGCTTCGACCCTGCTCGCGCCGCGCCTGATGGGGCCGCGCCGCGCCTTCGCGATGCTGGTGATGGGCGAGCCGCTCGATGCCGCGGGCGCGCAATCCATCGGCCTCGTCAATGCGATTGCCGACAGCGCGGAGGTGGAAGGACAGGCGCTCGCCGCCGCGCGCAAGATTGCCGCGCTGCCGCCGGAAGCCGTGCTCGCCTCCCGCCGCATGATCCGCGGCGAGCCGGAAGAGCTTGCCGAGCGCATCGACCTCGAAGCGGACTTCTTCCGCGAGCGGCTGCAATCGCCCGAGGCACAGGCGGCATTCGCGGCGTTTTTTGCGAGGAAGAAGTGATCGTAAGCCGTTGTCGATGCCGATCTGTCCGCAGCGTCGCGGCCAAACTTGTCCCGGCCATCCACGTCTCCAGAATAGACCCCTTCGCCTTGTCCTCGGCGCGCCCTACGACTTTATCGAAGCAACTTTCCGGACCTTATGGGAAGAGAGAGATGCAGATTGCCATCGAAGAGCTAAGGAGGTTGGGCCCCTTGCCCGAATCCACAAAGGCAGATCCGGCACAACTTGAGGAAGTTCAGAACCTCCTGGCTGAAGTAGCAACTCCTGTTTCCGATGATGACGCCAAAATTCTTGTCAGTTTGTTCGGTCCAGATGACTGTTACGGGCTGGCTTGGACTTTGCTTCACTTAGTCGATACGGCACCGGGTTGGCCAATAGAAGAATGCCTAACGGACTTTGAGAACGAATGGATACTCAGACTGAAACGAAGGGTCATCGCTCGTAGCTCGTAGGGCGCAATAAGCGAAGCGCATTGCGCCATTCCATGCCAACGTAGCGCTTCCGATTCCTTGCGACCGCGTGCAAGCGCGACAATTTTCCGAATCTGCGTCTTGTCCCCGGCGCAATGCGCTTCGCTTATTGCGCCCTACGGCTGATCCGCGGCGAGGACTATAGCGGCCGCCGCCGTGCGCATCCTCACGGCTGCGGGATGCCCTTCCGCTTCAGCCACTCCCGCATCTCGCCGATCTCGCGCCTTTGCGTGGCGATGATCTCGCGCGCGAGATGCTGGTTGCGGCTGTCCCTGCCGAATTTCAGCACGATCTCCGCCATGTCGATCGCGCCCTGATGGTGCGGGATCATGCCGAGCACGAACGCCGTGTCCGGATCGGCATTGGCGATGCCCTGCATCATCGGGCCGTGCATGCGGTCCATCGCCGCGCGATTGGCGGCTTCAGCGGTCGGCCCTGAAGCGAAATCGGCACCGTGCGGACCATGCGTGCCATGCGGATATTCCGCGTTCGGCGTATGCGTCAGCCGCGCGCCGGCCGGCACCTGCGTGTCGCCAGCAATCCCGTAGATCGCGATATGCAGTCCCCAATAGCCGGTCGCGAAGATCACCAGCGCCGCCGCGAGTCCGGCCGGGACACCGGCAAGCCCGCGCTTGAGCGCCGGAAGAAAATGCACTTCGCGGGTGTGATCGGCCGCGATGGCGACGATCACCGCCATGATCAGCGCATGGCCGATCAGGTCGGTGCGGCCGAACGGATAGACCGCCGCGGTGAAGATGACGAAGAGCGCGATGGCCGACAGCCGGCGGACCAGCGGCGTCCAGAGCAGACCGAAGCCCATCGTGAACTCGGCGACGCCCGCCATCGGCACGAACACCTCACGCGGCAGGCCGAAGGTCAGGAACGGCTTTTCGTCCACCAGCGGGTCGAACCAGTCCGGATAGGCGAACTTCTCGAGGCTCGACCACATCAGCGCGATGGCGACGCCCCAGCGCAGCGCCTCGAAACGATGCTTGCGCCATTCCGGCCTGGACGATGCCTCCAGCACCAGATAGGCGGCGACACCCAGGCCCAGCGCGAGATAGTCCAGCAGATGGAAGACGTCGTAGTCGCGCAGCGCGAGCAGCCACAGGCCGACAATGCCGGCCGCCGCCAGCGGCCGTGTCGCGCGCGGAAACACCAAAGCGGCAATCAGAAGCTGCGTCCACGACACCCAGTCGGCGGGTGTCTTGAGATCGGGCGTCAGATAGACGCCGCCGACCGCGAAGATCGCGACAAAGAAGCCGGCGATGACGATGCGCAGGAACTGGTCGAGGTGCTGCCAGAGCGGATCGGTGATGCGGTCCATGCCAGCCAGGATCGGTTCGCCGGCGCTCGATTTTTCGACCGCCCGGGTGGCGAGGAAGAACACCAGCACCAGCGCGATGCCGGTCCAGAACCAGACATTTGTGAGTGTGGCGGAGATCGGCTGCGGCGGCGCGCCGATGATGTAGGGGGCAAACCATTTCACATGGGCGTGTGCGGGTTCGGATGCGGGGAATGCGAGAGCGATCAGGCAAAGTGCGTGAGCGCGGGGGCGAGGCAATGCGGTATGGCTCACAATGCTGTCTCCTCGAGTTGACGACTGTAGCTCGCAAGACGCTTCGGTATAGAGCCAGGCCGACAATAGCGTGTCGCGGCCGGGCATGTCATGGCTCCGACTTGACTTGACCTGCGTTTCAAGACGTGGATGCCCGGTGCGAGGCCGGGCATGACCGTTTATCAATCCCCGACTGCTGGATACCAAATACGACATGACCGACAACCCCGACCTGCAGCAGGTCGTCACCGAGATTGCCGAGGAGATGCGGCAGCGGCCGGACCGCGGCGATGTCGCGACCTATATCCCCGAACTCGCGCGCGCCGACCCGTCGAAATTCGGCATGGCCGTCGTCGATGCGGAAGGCCGCGTCGCCACCGGAGGCGCTGCCGAGGACCCGTTCTCGATCCAGAGCATCTCGAAGGTCTTCACGCTGACGCTCGCACTGGGGCGGATCGGCGACCGGCTGTGGCGGCGCGTGGGCCGCGAGCCCTCGGGCAGCGCGTTCAATTCCATCGTGCAGCTCGAATACGAGAAGGGCATCCCGCGCAATCCCTTCATCAATGCCGGCGCAATCGCCGTGACCGATGCGATCCTGTCCGGGCACAAGCCGCGCGAGGTGCTCGGCGACATCCTGCGGTTCATGCAGTTCGTCGCCGACGACACCGCGATCATGATCGACGAGGCGGTGGCGGCCTCCGAGCAGCGCACCGGCTTTCGCAACGTGGCGCTGGCAAATTACATGAAGGCCTATGGCGTAATCGACAACCCGGTCGAGTACACGCTCGGCGTCTATTTCCACCATTGCGCGATCGCGATGTCATGTCGCCAGCTCGCGATGGCGGGACGCTTCCTCGCGCATCAGGGCCGCAATCCCTCGACCGGCTTCGCGGTGGTTCAGCCCGAGCGCGCGCGCCGCATCAACGCGATCATGCTGACCTGCGGGCATTACGACGGCTCGGGGGAATTCGCCTATCGCGTCGGCCTGCCGGGCAAGAGCGGTGTCGGCGGCGGCATCCTGGCGATCGCGCCGGGCAAGGCCTCGATCGCGGTGTGGTCGCCCGGCCTCGACGATACCGGCAATTCGCATCTTGGGCGCATCGCGCTGGAGAAGCTGGCGCAGCGGATGGGCTGGTCGGTATTCGGGGCGTGACATCCGCCTCCAGGATTTCGCCTGGACGCGCCTGTTACTGAAAAAAAAGCGCGCGTCCCGGCGACGCGCGCTTCGCACAGACCCGGCGCTGTGCAATCGCAGTCGGTCCAACCTCAGTTGGACTTGGTCCGCTCTTCGCGGATGGCTTCTTCGTGATACCAGGAGCTTCCGCTCACGGCCCTGGCCACGCGGGTCGTTGCGTGCGGGTTCAGGACATCGTCCGGCCGGACGGCGGGCGCAAAGCGCCCGCGCAACGGAAAGGCGATGATCTCGGCGGGTCCACGATTGAGGGTCGTCATCGGTTCGATCCTTGTGTTCGTTGTGCTCGTTGCGCCGCTAACGCGATTCAATTGGATTGGGTTCAATATAGCCCTGATGCCGCTGATTTGCTCCGCATGCCTCACATAAAATCATCGCATGCATACAATATGTGCGTTCGCGGTTTTGCCGCTTTGGCCGTCAAAAACGCGGTGCACACAAAGTGCTGTGCCGCAGCATTTGCCGCACGGGTGGTCACTCTGCGTCGATTGGCACACAAAATGCTTCGATCGGTCCCATTGCCGGAGCCGGGCGCGAGCCGGCACCCGATCTTTACCATCGGGCCACGTCCTCCGCGTCGACAGATCAAGAGAGACCCAAGAGAAACCAAATGGCAAAGTTCAAGCTCGAGTATATTTGGCTCGACGGTTACGCGCCGGTTCCGAACCTGCGCGGCAAGACTCAAATCAAGGAATACGACGTCTTCCCGACGCTCGAGCAGCTCCCGCTCTGGGGCTTCGATGGCTCCTCCACCATGCAGGCGGAAGGCCATTCGTCGGATTGCGTGCTGAAGCCGGTCGCCGTCTATCCAGACGCCGCGCGCAAGAATGGCGTGCTGGTCATGTGCGAAGTGATGATGCCGGACGGCGTCACCCCGCATTCGACCAACAAGCGCGCCACCATCCTCGACGATCCCGGCGCCTGGTTCGGCTTCGAGCAGGAATATTTCTTCTACAAGGACGGCCGCCCGCTCGGCTTTCCCGAATCCGGCTATCCCGCGCCGCAGGGACCCTACTACACCGGCGTCGGCTACAAGAATGTCGGCTCGGTCGCCCGCGAAATCGTCGAGGAGCATCTCGAGCTCTGCCTCGCGGCCGGCATTAACCACGAGGGCATCAACGCCGAAGTGGCGAAGGGTCAGTGGGAATTTCAGATTTTCGGCAAGGGCTCCAAGAAGGCCGCTGACGAAATGTGGATGGCCCGCTACCTGATGCTGCGGCTGTGCGAGAGATACGGCATCGACATCGAGTTCCACTGCAAACCGCTCGGCGATACCGACTGGAACGGCTCGGGCATGCACGCCAATTTCTCGACAGAATACATGCGCACGGTCGGCGGCAAGGACTATTTCGAAGCCATGATGGCGGAATTCGAAAAGAACCTGCACGACCACATCGCCGTCTATGGCCCGGATAACGACAAGCGCCTGACCGGCAAGCACGAGACCGCGCCGTGGAACAAGTTCAGCTACGGCGTGGCCGATCGCGGCGCTTCGATCCGCGTTCCGCACTCCTTCGTCAACAACGGCTACAAGGGCTATCTGGAAGACCGCCGTCCGAACTCGCAGGGCGACCCCTATCAGATCGCCTCGCAGATCCTGAAAACCATCGCCGCGGTTCCGACCGGCGCGAAGGCCGCGGCGGCGTAGCTTGCGGAGCAACACGGGCTGCACGTGCGAACGCGCACCCGTCTCATTGACACATTGATCCTGATGTCAGCGGGATCGATGTCCGGCGGGGGAGGTACTTGGTCGTCCCTCCCCCGCCTGTATTCCGGATGCGTTGCGATGCGAACAGCTCGATTTCGCTCATTTTGCCGCGGCGACCGGCCGGAAATACAGCGCCTCGCTTGACAGCGACCCGTAGGTGAATGGCTCCTGGTCGTTTCCGGTCCGCGCCAGGACGTCATCGCGCACCTTCCGAAACAGCAGATTGATCTCCAGGCCGGGCGCTTCGAGATGCCGGATCAGCGCCGAGACGTAGGGGCTGTTGCCGCCGGTGCCGTCAAGTGCGACCTGCCCATCGCGCGCGGCGAACGCGACAAGCGTGGATCGCTGCGGCTCGACTGCCGCCAGCCCGCGGCCGAGCGAGCGCGTCGCGAGGCTGCGCGTCATCGTCTTCACGAACGGATTGTCGCGGCAGGCGTCGAGAATGGCGAGCCTGAGCCGGCGCGCCCCGTCCACGGCGTTGAGCACGTGCTCCATTGCCACGGCCTCAAAACTCACGTCACGGTCCGAGACAAGCCTGGCATCGACCGGGATCAGGTAGTTGATCCCGCCGATTTGCAGCCCGTGGCCGGCGAAATAAACCACCGCCCAGTCGGCTTGCGCCGCATCGGCCGCAAACTGCCGCAGTGCCTCCACAAGCTGCTCGCGGGTGAGATCGAACTTCAGATCGACCGACTTGAAGCCGATGCGCTTCAGTGTGGCTGCGAGCGCCTGCGCATCGGCGCGCGGATTGGCAAGCGCGACATTGTGCCGGTAGGCCGAATTGCCGATCAGCAGCGCGATCCGGTTCTCAGTGACCGGCGCAAGCGCCCGAGGCCTGTCGGGACTCGCCGGATCGGCATTGACGAGCTTCGTCTCGGACCTGAAGCCTGACGCGATGTCGCGCTCGATCCGCGCGATCTTCTTGTCGATGCCCATCGACTTGCCGGTATCGGGATCAAGTGATAGCGCCGTGCGGAAATCCGCAAGCGCCTTCTCCATGTCGCCTTTTTCGTCATGGATGCGCGCGCGCAATTCGTAGGCCGACTGGTCGCGCGGCGATATGCGGATCGCCTCGCTGTAATCGGCGATGGCGCGGTCGAGGTCACCCTTGCTGTGCCAGAACGAGGCGCGCAGGATGTAGTCCCCGTGATCGCGACTGCCGACCCGGATTTTCGCCGTCATGTCGGCGATCGCCTTGTCGAATTCGTGCTTGCTCGCATGCAGATTGGCGCGATTGTGATATCCGTCGGGATCGTCGCGATGAGACGAGATGTAATCGCTCAGCGCGGCGATGGCTTTGTCGAAATCACCCTTGTTCCGGTAGGCTTCTGCAAGACCGAACAGCGCGTCTCTGGTCGGAGATTGCTGGGCGGCCTCGCGGAAATCGGCGATCGCCGCATCGGCCTGGCTCGCGGACAGGTACCAGGTGCCGCGCATGATCAGCACGCGCGTCCTCTCGTCATGCTTGATTGCGGGCGATGCGAGCAGCCGCGTGCAGGCCGGAATCGCGGTGTCAGAATCGCCGCCGCCGTAGCTTTCGAGACAGTCGCTGCGATCCTGCTTGCGGACCGGACCGGCGACGGAGGACGGGCGCTGAGCGGTGCCGTCCTGCCTGCTTACGGCGCCCTGGTTGCTTTTTAGCGTGGCGTGGAGCCTGTCGCGTTCTTCTCGATAGTTACTGCGGCCTGGTTCAATCGAGAGCGCCTCCTCATAGTCGGCAATCGCGCGCTCAATGTCTCCCTTCCGGGCGTACAACTCTGCGCGCGCACCATATGTGTCAGAAAAGCGATGCGGCGCACGTTTCGCGTATTCCGTATAATCGGCGATTGCCGCATCGATATTGCCGAGGCCGCGATTGGCTTCCGCACGCTCCTTGTAGATCAAGGCGTCCGTCGATCCGAACAATATTCCGTCCGTCGTGGGCCGCGGAGGCAGTGCGAGCGCCTTGTTCAGATCGGCGAATGACTGCGCGAAATTCTTCCTGTCGAGCATGATCCTTCCGCGCTCATGATAGGCTTCTGCATACACCGTATTGCCGCGAATCACCTCGTTGAAGTCGGCCAGAGCCTTGTCGTAGTCGAGCAAGCCGCGGTACCAAATGCCACGGGTCACGAGCAAGAGCTCACGTTGCGCGGCGGTGAGATTTCGGCGGGCCAGCAACCGGCTGCAGGCTTGAATGGCCGCAGGTCTGCTGGTGCAAGACGTCAGGTTTTGCGCGCCGGCCGGCGTGACGACCGAACCCAGCACCGCAATGCTTGCGACCATGACGAGACCGAGAATCGAGACGCGGCGCATGAGCATCTCCCGACAATAGGAGCGCAAATTCGGGCTTCCGGCGGAGAACACCGCATCTGCGGCGATTGCAGCACGCATCATCAACCCTCCTCACGGGTGGCCGGCCTGCTGATCCGTGGTCGCCTGCAATGCTAGCCAGGTTCACCCCGCGACGCGATGTCGCAAAGCGTCACAACGACTTCAACCCCGCCTCGATCTCGGCGCGGCGCTTCTCCAGAAACGGGGGCAGCGCCAGCGTCTCGCCGAGCGTTTCCAGCGGCTCGTCGGTGGCGAAGCCAGGCCCGTCGGTAGCGATCTCGAACAGGATGCCGTTCGGCTCGCGGAAATATAGCGATTCGAAATAATAGCGATTCACCTTGCCGCTGTTCGGAACCCGCAGCTTGCGCAGCCGCTCCGCCCATTCGTCGTATTCGGCGCGATTGGGTGTGCGGAACGCGACGTGATGCACGCCGCCCGCGCCGGGCTGAGCCGCCGGCAGGTTGGGCCGCACCGCGACATGCAATTCAGCGCCAGGACCGCCCTCGCCCATCTCGTAGACATGCACGATGTCGGAATCGGAATCCGGTACCGGATAATCGCGCACATGCCGCATGAACATGAGTTCGCGCAGCACGATGTCGGTCGCGGCGCGATCCGGCACGCTCATGGTGATCGGCCCGAGTCCGCGAATCTGATGCTCCGCCGGCACCGGGCTCTTGTGCCAGGGATGCGCTTCGCCGGCTCCTCCGTCATCAATCAGGCTCAGCCGCTGCCCCTCCGGATCTTCGAAATCCAGCGTGAAGCGGCCGTCGCGTTCGCCGATCTCGCCGACCCTGACCCCGGCTTCGGTCAGACGGCGGTGCCACCATTGCAGCGTGTCGTGGCCCGAGATCCGCAGACCGGTGCGCGTGATGGTGTGGTTGCCGCGACGCTCCGGCGACGCCGGAAAATCGAAGAAGGTGAGATCGCTGCCGGGAGATGCAACGCCGTCGCCGTAGAACAGGTGATAGGCCGAGACATCGTCCTGGTTCACGGTCTTCTTGATCAGCCGCATCCCCATCACCTGCGTATAGAATCGCAGGTTGCCGGGCGCGTCGGCGGACACCGCGGTGAGATGGTGGATGCCGGCAAGTTGCATGAGATGGTTCCGCACAACGATGCGGCCGGCCCTCGCGGCTGGCCCAAATATTTTACATAGGCGGGCCGATCCAAAAGGAAAGCCCCTTGCCGCTGCCGACCGTATGCGGCTCTTGCGTTGACTCGGACCGCGGCAGGCTGTCCCATCGCTAAAGGCGGAGATTTCACCATGTCACTCAAGGGCAAGACCCTTTTCATCACCGGCGCATCGCGCGGCATCGGCCTTGCCATCGCCCTGCGCGCCGCGCGCGACGGCGCCAACATCGCGATCGCGGCCAAAACCGACCAGCCGCACCCGAAACTCCCGGGGACGATCCATACCGCCGCGGCCGAGATCGAGAAGGCCGGCGGCCGCGCCCTGCCGCTGCATGTCGACGTTCGCGACGAGGACCAGGTGAAGGGCGCCCTCGCCCGCACCGCCGAAATCTTCGGCGGGATCGACATCGTGGTGAACAATGCCAGCGCCGTGCAGGTCACACCGGTCGAACAGACCGACATGAAGCGCTACGACCTGATGAACGGAGTCAATGCGCGCGGCACCTTCATGGTGTCGAAATTCGCCATTCCCTATCTTGAGAGGGCGCAGAACCCGCACATCCTGATGAACTCGCCGCCGCTCGACATGAAGGAGAAATGGTTCGCGCCGCACACCGCCTATTCGATGGCGAAGTTCGGCATGAGCATGGTGGTGCTGGGACTTGCCGGCGAGTTGCGGCCGAAAGGAATCGCAGTGAACGCCCTGTGGCCGCGCGCCACCATCGCCACCAGCGCGATCCAGAACCTGCTCGGTGGCGACCAGATCATGCGGATGTCGCGCAAGCCGGCGATCATGGCGGATGCGGCCTACGCGGTATTCAGCAAGCCCGCACGCTCGTTCACCGGGCATTTCCTGATCGACGATACCTTTCTCTATGGCGAGGGCGTGCGCGATTTCGAGCAGTACCGGGTCGATCCGAGCATGCCGCTGGCCGAGGTGTTTTTCACGCCGAGCGAACCGCCGCCGCCACCGGGCGTTGTCATTGACGCAAGGCGCGATATCCGTGACCTTGAAGGCTCACGCCCGAAATCCTGAAAGCCCGGACATTCCGTCGCAATGACAACGCTGCTCATCAGCCATCCCGCCTGCCTCAATCATCTCACGCCGCCCGGCCATCCGGAGCGGCCGGACCGGTTGCGGGCGATCGATCGCGCGCTGGAGAACGAGAAATTCGCCATTCTCGCGCGCGAACAGGCGCCGATGGCGGAACTCGGCACCGTCGCGCTGGCACACCCGATGGACTATGCCGAAGCGATCCGCGAAGCCGCGCCACGCGAGGGTATGGTGTCGCTCGATGGCGATACCTCGATGTCGCCCGGCTCGCTGGAGGCGGCCTTGCGCGCGGTCGGCGGCGTCGTGCTTGCCGTCGACGAGGTGGTCGGCAAGCGTGCCGTGAACGCGTTCGTCGCGACCCGCCCGCCCGGTCACCACGCCGAGACCGTGCGCCCGATGGGCTTCTGCCTGTTCAACAATGTCGCGATCGCCGCGCGCCACGCGCAGAAAAAGCATGGGCTTACTCGCGTTGCCATCATCGATTTCGACGTGCATCACGGCAACGGCACCCAGGAGATTTTCTGGAGCGACCCGACCGTGATGTACTGCTCCACCCACCAGATGCCGCTTTATCCCGGCACCGGCGCCAAATCCGAGCGCGGCGACCACGACAATATCGTCAACGCGCCGCTGCGGGCGGGCGACGGCGGCGAGCAGTTCCGCGAGGCGATGGAGTCCGTGATCCTGCCGCGGCTCGAGGCCTTCGGACCGGACCTCGTCATCATTTCGTCCGGGTTCGACGCACACATGCGCGACCCGCTGGCGAGCCTGAATTTTACCGAGGCCGATTTCGCCTGGGCCACCAAGAGGCTGATGGAACTGGCCGATCGCAAGGCCGGCGGCCGGGTGGTCTCGGCGCTCGAGGGCGGCTATGACCTGCAGGGGCTGGCCAATTCCGTCGATGCGCATGTCACCGCGCTGATGAGGGGGTAGCGCGCCGCGGGCCGCCCCCAACGGCTTGCCTCGGCAAGCGCCCCGGAATGGCTATAATCGATCAAGAATCACAACAGGACCGACATGGCCGAGAACAACCATTCCGACGTGACCAGCATGCCGTTCGAGCGCGCGATCGACGAACTCGAATCGATCATCAAGCGGCTCGAAGAGGGCAAGGTGCCACTCGCGGAATCCGTCGAGATTTACGAGCGCGGCGAGGCGCTGAAGCGCCGCTGCGAGGAATTGCTGAAAGCCGCCGAAGCGCGCGTGGACAAGATCACCACCGGCGCCGACGGCAAGGCCAAGGGGACGACGCCGCTCGATGTGAAGTAGGCGCGTCGGCGCCTCCACAAACTCCGCTCATCCCCTTGAACGCACGCCGAGCGCCTATTTCTTCCGATACACAATCAGCGTCTTGAAATCGGCAACGCGCTCCACCGGCTTTTCCTTCTCCCAGACCGGCAGGATTTCCGCAGTGGCCTCCTTCCCCATCGAATTCCTGTAGAAGATCAGATAGCCGCCCGATCGCGTCTTGTCGGTGAACAGGTCGAGTACCTGACGGTCGGTCTTGCCGCCATATTCGGGGCTTGCGGTATTCGGATAGAAGAACTCGCACAGATGCACCATGGTGACGATGTCGAAATCCGGGAGCAGCCGCGGGTTGGTCAGATAGATGTCGCCGAAATAGGCGACGTAGCTCTTCGCCACGCCGGAATTGGTGGACACCAGCTTGATATACGCCTCGTATTCCTCGATCGAGGCGGTGATCGCCAGCACCGCATTGTTCGAGCCGTTGCGCGCCTGCTCGATACCGACGACATGATGCGTCCCGGTTCCGAAATGAAAGATCGTCTTGTTCTTGAGACCTTGCTCGGCAAGCCATTCGTTGAAATGCACGTCGCAGGGACACACGTCCTCGTGCAGGTCCCATTTGTCGGTCCAGTAATTCATCTGCAGCATGGCATGTCCCCGCTGAATGGTCCTGTTTCGCTAGCTCAAGCCGGCAGGGTTGCCAAGGGGCGCACCTGGGTCATGTTCTCGTCGCGGCACAATTCGATGACTTTCGGGTGGTATTCGCGCAGGACCTCGCGGCGGTCGATGGTCAGCACCACGGTTCCGGGCAGCTTTTCGAGCAGCGTCAGATACAGTTCGCAGCCGGAGGCATCGGAGAGGGCCGCAACCGGCTCATCGAACAAGAGCACCCTGGGCTTGCGGATCAGCGCGCGCGCGATCCCGACCCGCTGCTGCTCGCCGCCCGAGAGCAGCACGTTCCAGTCGGCTTCCTCGTCGAGCCGCGGCACGAGATGCGGCAAGCCGACCGTGCGAAGTGCCGCAACGATTTCCGATTCCGGCACGGCATTCTGCTCGCTGGGATAGGCCACCGCCGTTCGCAGCGTGCCGAGCGGGAAATAGGGCCGCTGCGGCATGACCAGCACCTCGCCGTCGCTGGGAAATTCGACGCGTCCGGAGCCGGACGGCCACAGCCCTGCCAGGGCACGGAACAAAGTGGACTTGCCGCATCCCGAAGGCCCAGCAATCATCAGCCGGTCGCCGGGCTTGAGCGCCATCGCCGGAAAACCCGAAATGTCCGAACCGTCGGGCAAGCTTATCGACAGGCGGGACAGTTCGAGATCTTCCCCGCCGTCGCGCCCGACCACGATGACGCCTTCGGTCTGCGCGCGGCTCTGGTCGACTGCCACCATCGCATCCTCGAAGCCCGCGAGACGATCGACCATCGCCTTCCATTCCGCGATCTTGGGATAGGCGCTGATGCAGAAGGCGAAGGCGCCCTCCACCCGCGTGAAGGCGAGCGAGGCCTGCATCAGGGAGCCGAGCGGGATCGCGCCGAGAAGATAGGCGGGGCTGACGATCAGGACCGGGACCACGGTCGAGGCCTGGCCATAGGCCGCGACAAATCCGACAAGGCGCGTCTGGGTCGCCACAAGCCGGGTCCAGTTCGCGACCAGGTTCGAGAACCGATGATGAAGCTCCTCCCGCTCCACCGGCTCGCCCTGCATCAATGCGATGGGCTCGGAATGATCGGCCGCGCGCACGATCGCAAAGCGGAAGTCGGATTCGAAGCGCTGCTGGTTGAAATTGAGGGGGATCAGCCGCCACCCGATCCAGTGCGCGAACAGGGTGCCGAGACCGGCATAAAGCAGCGCCGACCAGATCAGCCAGCCGGGGACGGTGCCCCCGCCGAGGCCGGGCACCGGTGTCGTGGCCGACAGTCCCCACAGGATATAGGCGAACGACAACAGCGCGACCACGCTGCCGAGCAGGCCGGTTGCAAGTTCATGCGTGCGCTGGATGAAGAGATAGACGTCGCTGGCGATGCGCAAATGGATGTTGTCGACCTGCGGCGCCACCACGCGGACGCGATAATGCCGGCCCTGTGCCATCCATACCGAAACGTAATTCGCGGTCAGCCAGCGCCGCCAGCGGATCTGCAACGTCTGGCCGAAGAAATATTGCGAGGCCCCCGCCAGAACCGCGCCGATCACGATCAGTCCGAAGAAGATCAGCTCCTCGTGAAATGACTCCCAATCCCGTCGCTCGAGCGCATTGAAAAACCGCGCATTCCAGTTGACCGCCGCCACCGCCACATAGACCAGCGCCAGTTCCGCCCCGACCACCGCCATGAGCAGAAGCCGCGCGGTCCAGCGCTCTTCGGAGCGGAAATACGGCAGCGCCAGCCGCAGAAAGGTGCGCAGCGCCACAACGATCCTGTCCATCGGCAACCTCGTTTCGCCCGCTTCCCGCGGGACCGCCGGTGCCTGCGCGCCGGCCGCTGATTCGCGTATGAACACCGCCACTTCCACTCATCAGCGGTTGGAATGGAAGCGGGCTGATTTCCAACACTTTTCGCCTTTATCGCGCGGGTCACGCAAGCTTCACATGCCTGAGCCAAAGGCTGAAGCGCCGAAGACTTCGTCGCGGCGCGCTCAGCCACCACGCCTGATCCGATGACATTGGAAACCACCCTGGCCGCCGGGGTCCCCGTCCCGGCCAATACTGCGTCACGCTGGCGCACCGAGCTGACCGAAACGGTCCGGCTCGCCTGGCCGATCGCGCTGACGCAACTCGGCCAGATCGCGATGATGACCAGTGACCTTGCGCTGCTCGGGCGGCTCGGGGACCATGTCGTGGCAGCCGCCGCGCTCGGCCATACCGTGCTGTTCGTGGTCTTCGTTCTTGGCATGGGCCTGGTTTCGGCGGTGGCGCCTCTCGCCGCGCAGGCCTTCGGCGCGCGCGATCCGCGCATGGTGCGCCGCGCGCTGCGGGTCGGCTTATGGGCCGCGACCCTCCTCGGCATCCCGCTCAGTCTGGTGCAGCTTTACGGCAGGGACATCCTGCTGGTCCTCGGACAGACCGAGGAGGCGGCGACACTCGCCGCGCGCTATCTCTATGGCCTGGCCTGGTGTCTCATCCCGTCCTGGTGGTTCATCGCGCTGCGCGGCTTCATGGGCGCGGTGAACCGGCCCGAGCCCGGCCTGTGGATCACGCTCGCCGCCATCCCAGCCAATGCGGCCCTCGCCTATGCCCTGATCTATGGCGAGTTCGGATTGCCGCGGCTCGATCTGCTCGGCGCCGGCATCGCGACCACCATCGTCAATCTCGGCATGTGCATTGCCGCCATCTGGGTCTGCTATTCGCTGCGGCCGTTCAGGAAGTACCAGGTCATGGGCCGCTTCTGGCGCCCGGACTGGCCGCTGTTTCGCAAGCTGCTGGTCATCGGCTCGCCGATTTCCGGCACCTTCCTGCTGGAATACGGCGTGTTCGCAGCGGCCGGACTGATGATGGGCTGGATTTCCACCACCGCACTCGCCGCCCACCAGATCGCACTGCAGATCGCCTCCATCATGTTCATGGTGCCGTTCGGCATTTCCATGGCGGCGACCGTGCGTGTCGGTCACGCGGTCGGGCGGCGGGACAGCGCCGGCACGCGAACCGCGGGCTTCGTTGCGATCTGGCTTGGCGTCGGCTTCATGTTCACCATGACGCTTGTCGTGATCGCAACGCGGGAGATGCTGCCTGTCGTATTCCTCGGCTCGGTGACGAGCGAAAACGGCCAGACCGCGGCGCTCGCGGCGACGCTGATGATCGTCGGCGCGAGCTTCTTCATCTGCGACGGCGTACAATCCATCGCAGCCGGCGCGCTGCGCGGGCTCAATGATACGCGGATCCCGCTGCTGTTCTCGTTCATCTGCTTCTGGGTGATCGGGTTCACCGCCTGCTACGGACTGGGCTTCACGCTCGGTTATGGCGCTTTCGGCGTCTGGATCGGCTTGTCGCTTTCGGTGATCGTCTACGCGGCGATGCTGGTGACCCGTTTCCACATCCTGACCAGCCGCGGTTACATGCCGGACGTGCCGGGACCAGCGCACTAGCGTCGTGACCGATTGGCCGCGTATCGCGATCTGATCGCGTAGATGACGCCGATCGTCAAAGCACCCAGGATCACGACATACGCCGGAGCGCCGTAACCCAGTCCCTCCGCCACCAGCCCCACGACAAGCAGGCCGATGATCCCTAGAACCGTGCCAATGATCTTCGTCCGGCCTGGCCGCCCCATATACGACTGGTAGGCCCAGAATGTCGCGAGCCCCAATACCGGAATGAAGAGCACCAGATCGACGCGGATGTTGCAGTCCGCATCGCACAGGACGCCATTCGCCACCAGATACTCGTAGCACGCGTAGAGCGCCCACAGGATGCCCGACACGATCACGGCCGGACGAGGCCGCTGCAATGCCGCGACGGCGTGAATCAAGGCTACCGCACCGGCGGCGATCGCGAAGAGATACATCGTACTTCCTGGAGTGACTCGAAAATCATGTCAGTTCGGGCGGAAGTTCGAGCCCGAAATAGGCCTTGGCGATCTCAGGCGCGAAGAAATCGGCCTGATGCGACGCGTTGTTCTTGAAGGTGGCGAGGTCGCGGAAAAAGCGTTGCATGGGCTGGCCATCGAGCGCGTTGGAAGAGCTCGCCGCGCGAAAGAATTCGAGCCCGGCCTCCCAGGCCAGGCGGATGATCTGGTGGTGCATCCCCAGCATCTGATAGGCCTTGAGCAAGGTGAAGGGATCACCCGAGACCTCGCGCTGCGCGTAATCCATATAGAGCTGGCCGGTGTGCATCAGCAGCGCCTCGGCCGACATTGTCATCGACATGCCGAGCCCGAATATGCGCTGGAAGTCGGGATGCTCAATCTTCGGCAGATCGGGGCCATGATGGGCGCGCGAGCCGCGGATGATGCGCTCGTATTCCGCCATCGCCGCCTTGGCCGCGCCGACCTGGGAACAGGCGAGAGAGCCGCCGGCATAACCCCTGAACTGACCGGCGTAGAGCGCGTTCCTGTGGAGGCGCCAGCCCGGTGTATCGGGTCCTCTTGGCCGGAACCTGCTGAGCGGCAGGGCAAAGTCGCCCGGGATCCAGCCATCCTTGACGACGATGGTGTTGGACCCGCTGCCCTTGAGGCCGAGAATGGCGCCCCAATCGTCGAGCACTTCGTATTGCTCGCGCGGTATCACGATCATCATGCGCTGGTCCGGGGCGCCTTCGAGATGCGCGCCGCCCAGAAGATGCGTGGAAAAAGGTGCGCCCGAAGCGTAGGGAAACTTTCCACGAATCCGATAACCGTCGCCATCCGGCGTCGCGACGCATTGCGGCTTGGCGCGTGCCGGAATTGAGCCCGGCGCGATGAAGTGGCCCTTGCCCGGGCCGAACAGACGCTCCTGCGCCGCCGGCTCGAAATACGTTCCGACATGAAGCGCGTGGCTGGTGCCGAGCGCGAGACACCAGCCAATGCCGGGGTCGGCAGTCGCGATTTCCAACATGACACGATAATAGGTCGGGAAGTCGAAGGCATAGCCGCCGAAACGGCGCGGGACGAAGATGCGATAGAAGCCGGCGTCACGGAATTTCTCGTGCAACGCGTCGGAGTAATAGCCGCGCTTTTCCGACGCCGCCGCTTCTTCGCGGACCGCCGGCGCCAGCGCCCTGGCGCGAGCAATCAGTTCTGCCGAAGAGAGATCGGGATCAGGCGCGGAAACGGTGTCCATCATCGCTGTGTCGATCGGATCTTGGAGATTTTTCATCGGCGCCGTCATTGAACCGGCAGACACCACCATAGCCCTTTCATCAGCGCAACCTGGAGTCCGTCGTCAGTCTAGCCATTCAGCCCCGGAGCGCGTTCGTCAAAGCGGGCTTGCTCTCGCAGGCCCGATCCGGGCATGACAGTTGTGCCCGGTTTCCGAAGTTCGTGATATGTCGCGGCAATCTCTTGCGCGAACTTCGGAAACCAAAGGGCACTGGCAAGTCTTTGGTTCTAGTGCCGCTTTCGATTTGAAGTTCCTGACCGGAGCTTGCGGCAGGCGGTGCAGGAATTTCAAATCGGCGGCACTGGCATGGTGGACCGGCTGGTCATTACGGATATCGGGCATCGCGGTGACGGCGTGGCGTCGTCGCCGGGCGGACCGCTGTTCGTCCCATATACCCTGCCCGGAGAGACCGTCGATGCCGACGCGGTGCAGGGCCATCCGGACCGGCGGCATCTGTTGCGGGTGGTGTTGCCCTCGCCCGACCGCGTCGAGCCGTTCTGCGAACATTTCGGCGTTTGCGGCGGCTGCGCAATCCAGCATTGGGCGGAGCCGCATTATCGGGCCTGGAAGCGCGAACTCGTGGTCGCCGCCTTGCAACAGGCCGGCATCGATGCGCCAGTCGACGACCTGATCGATGCACATGGCGAGGGCCGCCGCCGCGCGGTGCTGCATGCCCGGCAAGGCACCAAGGAGATCGTCGAGGTCGGCTTCTCCGCGCTGCGCGCGCATACACTGGTGCCGATCGACCGCTGCCCGGTTCTGGCGCCGGCGATGGAAGGCGCGATCGACGCCGCCTGGGCAATCGCGGACGTGCTGGGCCCGCTGAAAAAGCCGCTCGATATTCATGTCACCGGGACGCTGAACGGCCTCGATATCGATGTACGCGGCTCCGGTCCCCTCGATGCGGCGCGCGCCTCCGCACTCGCCGGCGTCGCGGCATCGGGGCGGATCGCCCGGATCACCCGGCACGGCGACATGGTGGCACTCGTCGCTCCGCCCGTGGTCCGGATGGGCAAGGCGCAGGTGACGCTGCCGCCCGGGCCATTCCTGCAGGCCACGGCGCTCGGCGAGGAGACGCTTGCAGCGCTGGTGGTCGAGCATGCGGGTCGCGCCAAAACCGCGCTCGACCTGTTCTGCGGGCTTGGCCCGTTCTCGCTGCGGCTCGCCGAACGCAGCCGCGTCACCGCAATCGACAGCGACCCGATGGCCGTCGAAGCCCTGTCGCGCGCGGCACAGGCGACGCCCGGACTGAAACAGGTTACGGCGGTGAAGCGCGACCTGTTCCGGCTGCCGATGCCGGCGATAGAGCTTTCGGCATACGACGCGGTGATTTTCGATCCACCGCGGCAGGGCGCCGAGGCGCAGGCGCGCGAGATCGCAAGGAGCAGGGTCAAGAATGTGGTCGCGGTGTCGTGCAATGCCGCGACCTTCGCGCGCGACTCAGCGATCCTGATCGGCGGCGGCTACAAGCTGATGCGGGTCACGCCGGTCGATCAGTTCAAATACACCGCGCATGTGGAGATCGTGGCGCGTTTCGTGCGGTGAAGGATGCGAGCCACCCCACTTGCTCCGCTCATTCCCGCGAAGGCGGGATCCAGCACGAAAAGACTCTGGGTCCGCGCCTTCGCGAGGACGAGCGGCAGTAGGGTGTGCTGTGATTCAATATAACGTGCTGTGGCTCAATTCCCCCAGCGCTCCTGCCACAGCCGCTCGCCGACCGTGCAGGGCACGCGCGGATTGGCGGCCGCCGCCTTGATCACGCGGGTTTGCGGCGTCAGGGTTGCGATCTCCAGGACGAGCTTGGTGCGGATCGCCTCCACGAACCGGTCGCGGTCCTTGACCGGGATCACGAAGGCCGCGGGTCCGCCAATCACGCAATCCTCGTAATAGTCGTCGAGCAATTCGATATCCATGGTCGAATAGCTCGGCCGCTTCAGCATCACCGGCAGTCCGTTGATGGTGATGCCCTTCGACAGAACCTCGTCGCGCGCGATGGTGACGAGCTGGCCGCTGTTATTGGCACCGTCGCCGGAGATGTCGATGACGCGGCGAACGCCGCGCTGGCCACTGGTTTCGAACAAAGCCGCCCCATACAGCAGCGCCCCCGAGATCGAGGTGCGCGCGGCGCGGCGGATCGGCGCGGCCAATATCTCGCTTGCGACCGATCCCGCACTTTCCGGTCCTTCCACCACCCGCCATGGCACGACGACACGCTGCTCGGCGGCGCCGGCCCATTCGAAATAGGTGACCGCGACCTTGCCGTGGATGCCCTGCCGCAGGGCGTTGAGGAATTCCGGGGAAGTGAGCGCCTTTGCATAGCCCTCACGCTGCAGCGCCAGTTCTTCCATATCCATGGAATAGGAGATGTCGACCGCGAGGACGAGTTCGACATCGACGGTCGAGGATTGCTGACGATCCCCGCCGCGCGAGGCCGGCGCCGCCTCAAGTCTCTGGGCGATGAATGCGAAGCTGGATGCAACGATGCCGGCGGCCAAAGCCAGCATTGCGGTCACAGCCTGTCGGCGGCGCATCCAGATGTCCCCCTGCGCTTTCAGGCGCATGGTGCCATGCCGTGGAACGCCGGAAAAGTGTCCGTTCAGCCGTCAACAGATTCGGTGGACACAATCTCGATACCGAAGCCGCCGAGCCCCACGTAAGTGAATTTTTTCGAGGTTACGAGCCGGATCGAGCTGATCCCGAGATCCTTCAGGATCTGGGCGCCCAGCCCGATTTCGCGCCACTGCCGGATGCGGGCAGCCTCCGACTCGGTCTCGCCGTTGATCGGAATCGCTGTCACCGGCACGCCGGCGGTGCCGTCGCGCAGATAGACGATGACGCCGCTGCCCTCGTCCTTGAACCGCTGCAGCACCGCGTTGATGGTCCTGGCGCCGCCGAACACGTCGCCGATCACGTCGGCGCGGTGCAGACGGGTGAGGATTTCCTTGCCTTCGCCGAGACGGCCATAGACGAACGCCATGTGGTGGGTGGCGTCGAACGGCGTCACATAGGCGTAGCCATGCAAGGGTCCGATCGGCGACGCCACCGGAAATTCGCCGACGCGCTCGACCAGCTTCTCGCGCGCCTGGCGATAGGCAATCAGGTCGGCGATCGACAGCCGCTTCAGCCCGTGCGTCTCCGCGAACTCGGTCACCTGCCGGCCACGCATCACGGTGCCGTCGTCGTTCATCAGTTCGGATAGAACGCCGACTTCCGGCACCCCGGCCAGCTTGCAAAGATCGATGCAGGCTTCGGTATGCCCGGACCGCATCAGCACGCCGCCGTCGCGCGCGACCAGCGGAAACACATGCCCCGGCCTGACAAAGTCAGCCGCGCCGCTGTTGCCGTTGGCAAGCGCACGCACCGTGTTGGTCCGCTCCTCGGCCGAGATGCCGGTGGTCAGACCGTGCTTGACGTCGACCGAGACGGTGAAGGCGGTGCCGAGCGGGGCGTCGTTGCGCGATACCATCGGGTCCAGATGCAGCCGCTTGGCGTCATCCGACGACAGCGGCGCACAGACGATTCCCGAGGTATGGCGGATGATGAAACCCATCTTCTCGGGCGTACAGAGCGAGGCCGCGACGAACAGATCGCCCTCGTTCTCGCGGTCGTCGTCGTCGGTGACCACGATGATCTCGCCGCGCGCAAACGCCGCGATGGCCTGGTCGATGCGCTGGTGGGTTTCGAGCATGGGGGTCCTGTTAGCGAGCTGGCAGAGGAAACGGCCAGGACGGCCCCTCTCCCACCTGCCCGCGATGACGGAGATAGTGATCGGCAAGCACACATGCCATCATTGCTTCACCAACGGGGACCGCCCGGATACCCACGCAGGGGTCGTGGCGGCCCTTGGTCACAATGTCGGTGTCGCGGCCGTAGCGGTCGACGGTTTGCCGCGGCAGCAGGATCGAGGACGTGGGCTTGACCGCGAAACGCGCCACGATTGGCTGCCCGGTTGAAATTCCGCCCAGGATGCCGCCGGCGTGGTTGGACAGAAACACCGGCCTGCCGTCATTGCCCATCCGCATCTCGTCGGCATTGGCCTCGCCCGACAGGTCCGCCGCTGCGAAGCCGTCGCCGATTTCGACGCCCTTGACCGCGTTGATGCCCATGAAGGCAGCGGCAAGATCGGCATCCAGCTTGCCATAGACCGGCGCCCCGAGGCCCGCCGGCACGCCGTCGGCCACGATCTCGATCACGGCACCCACGGAGGAGCCCGCCTTGCGCACGCCGTCGAGATAGCTGGCCCACAATTCCGCGGTTCTCGCATCCGGGCAGAAGAACGGGTTGCGCGGCACCTCGTTCCAGTCCCAGCGCGTGCGATCGACCGCATGCGGCCCCATCCGCACCAGCGCCCCGCGCACCGTGAGACCCGGAGCCACCTTGCGCGCGATCGCTCCAGCCGCCACACGCGAGGCCGTTTCGCGTGCCGATGCGCGACCGCCGCCGCGATAATCGTGGAAGCCGTATTTCGCATCGTAGGGAAAGCCGGCATGCCCCGGGCGATACTTGTCCCTGATGTCGGAATAGTCCTTGGTGCGCTGGTCGACATTTTCGATCAGGAGCGCAATCGGCGTGCCGGTCGTCATCTCCGTGCCGGTCGCGTCATCCGTGAAGACACCTGACAGAATCCGGACGGTGTCGGGCTCCTGCCGCTGGGTGGTGAAGCGGGACTGACCGGGGCGCCTGCGGTCGAGGTCGGACTGAATCTCCTCCACGCGCAGCGGAATGCGCGGCGGACAGCCATCCACGACGCAGCCGATCGCCGGCCCGTGGCTCTCGCCAAACGTGGTCACGCGAAACAGGTGGCCGAAGGTATTGAACGACATGATGCTTTTTTCGATTCCGCGGTTTGGTAGCCCGCGTGGTCCCGAGGGTCAAATGAGCCCGAACCCGGCCGTCCCTGCGATTCGCGATCACGGACGCGGGACGCCCAGACGCCACCGCACTGCACCAAAAACCGGTGCCGCCATTAATGCGCATTCAGAGCCCTGAACGCGCATTAATGGCAAACTGAATACCCATTAAGTTACTGATTTTTCTACGTTTTTTTGATTTTTTCGTTTGCTGGACGGCTCGAAGTCTGCAATGAATTTCCGCGGTACGGAGGGGGCGCATCACGGGGCTCAAACCAGGTCCGCTCGCACCGGAATGACCGACCAACAAGGACACACACACATGCGCAAATTGATCGCCATTATTGCTGCGATCGGCTTCATTGGGTCGACGACCCTGTCGCCGGTGATCGCGGCTCAGGCGACGCCGAGCGTTGCGAAGAGCGACGAATTCTCGGCCGCCGCGAAGAAGAAGGGTAAGAAGGCGAAGAAGGCCAAGAAGGCCGAACTGATCGCGACCGACGTCTCCGCCGCCGCCAAGAAGAAGGGCAAGAAGGCGAAGAAGGCCAAGAAGGCCGAACTGATCGCGACCGACGTCTCCGCCGCTGCCAAGAAGAAGGGCAAGAAGGCGAAGAAGGCCAAGAAGGCCGAACTGATCGCGACCGACATCTCCGCCGCCGCCAAGAAGAAGGGCAAGAAGGCGAAGAAGGCCAAGAAGGCCGAACTGATCGCGACCGACATCTCCGCCGCCGCCAAGAAGAAGGGCAAGAAGGCGAAGAAGGCCAAGAAGGCCGACAACGTGATCCTGTACCGGATCGCAGCCTGATTGCAGACTGGAGCGCTCTAGCGCGAAAACGGCCGGACCTCGCGGTCCGGCCGTTTTGTTTTCTTGGAGCCCGGGTCCTGGACGGCGCCTGAAAGCTAGCCGCGCGCGCTAGTCTAAGGCTCGCCGACTGTCAGATCGGGCGCATCGGGATGCTTGATCCCGACGATATGATAGCCGGCATCGACATGATGGATTTCGCCGGTCACGCCCCGTGACAGGTCCGACAGGAAATACGCGGCTGCATCTCCGACCTCGTCCAGCGAGACATTTCGCCGAAGCGGCGTGTTGTATTCATTCCATTTCAGGATGTACCGGAAGTCGCCGATCCCGGACGCGGCCAGCGTCTTGATCGGGCCGGCTGAGACCGCGTTGACGCGAATATTCTTCACACCGAGATCGGCGGCGAGATAGCGTACCGAGGATTCGAGCGCGGCCTTGGCGAGACCCATGACGTTGTAATGCGGCATCCATTTTTCCGCGCCGTAATAGGTCAGCGTCAGCATCGATCCGCCATTCGTCATCAGCTTCTCCGCGCGCTGCGCGATTGCCGTGAACGAATAGCAGGAGATCAGCATGGTCTTGACGAAATTGTCCTCCGTGGTGTCGACGTAACGCCCATCGAGCTGGTCCTTGTCGGAGAAGGCGATGGCATGAACCACGAAGTCGAGCGAGCCCCAGGCGGTACGGACCGCATCGAAGGCCGCATCGATGGTTTTCGGCTCCGAGACGTCGCAATGGCCGACCACGATGCCGTCAACCTCCTCCGCGAGCGGCTCCACGCGCTTCTTCAGTGCGTCGCCCTGGTAGGTGAAGGCGAGATCCGCTCCATGATTGCGGCATGCCCGGGCTATGCCCCAGGCGATCGAACGGTTGTTGGCAACCCCCATGATCAGGCCGCGCTTGCCGCGCATGAGGCCAGAAGCGTCCGCCATCGCAATTCCTTTTCAAGGCGCTCCGGTGCCCCGGTTCCGGCGCTTGCACCCCTTGCGGCAAGTGCTCCTGCAAGCGTCGGAACCGACGGACACCAGCTACGGCAGGTCCGGTGCAGCCCTGGATCTGACGTCCCGATTGCCTCGCGGCGATCCCGGCGGGAACGTCAAATCTGCCGCACTTGTGCGCCACCTTGTGGCATAGGGTATTGTGGCCTTCAAGAAGAGGGCCAATCCGCGAAAACCGCGACATTTTCGGAATATTGAATATCCGAAGGGTGTTTGCCTGATGGTGACGGCAGCCCTGGACCGTTGGCGAGCCCAGAACCCGATCACAGGGACAGCGATTGAAGATGAGCAGCTTTCGTCAGGATGTGGAAGCCAATGTACCGGCGCTCCGGCGCTATGCCCGGGCCCTCACCCGCGACGGAGAACTCGCCGATGATCTGGTTCAGGATACGCTGGTTCGCGCGCTGCGCTCCGAGCACCTGTTCCATGGCGGCGAAATCCGCTCATGGCTGTTTACGATTCTGACCAATCTGAACCGCAACCGGTTGCGCTCGCTGGCGCGGCGTCCGCTCACCGCAACACTCGACGACAACGATGCGCCCGATTCGGCCGGACCCGAAGCCGGAGGGCGCGATATTTCGCGCGCGCTCGATCTTCTGGTCGACGATCAGAAGCAGGCGCTGCTGCTGGTGGTACTTGAGGGCCTGTCCTACCGCGAGGTCGCGGACGTCCAGGGCGTGCCGATCGGCACGGTGATGTCGCGGCTCGCGCGCGCGCGCGCGCAGATCAAGGCCTATCTCGACGGCGAGCGCCCGGCGCTGCGCCGCGTGAAATAGAGGTTCAGCGATGGTCGATCGGATATCGCCCGTGACCGAAGACGAACTGCACGCCTATGTCGATGGCGAGTTGCCGCGCGACCGCAGCATTGCGGTCGAGGAATGGCTTGCTTCCCATCCGGACGACGCCTCACGCGTAGCAACGTGGCGCCTGCAGGCCGACGCGATCCGCGCGCGTTTCAACAATACTGCGAACGAAGCGATTCCATCTCGTCTCAAGATCGAGGCCTTGCTGCGGTCTGGCCGCAACTGGCGCACGATCGCGGCCGCTTTGGCGGCGCTCGCCTTTCTGGTCGGCGGTGTTGCGGGCTGGATGGCGCGCAGCACCACCGAAGTCGTGGCCGCGATCGGCGATCCGGCGGACGATCTCGCGCAGCGCGCACTTGCCGCGCACAAGCTCTACATCGGCGAAATCCGCCATCCCGTCGAAGTCGGCGCGAGCGAGGCCCACCTGACGCCCTGGCTGTCGCGGCGGCTCGGCACCACGCTGCGGCTGCCGGACTTTTCCGCTTTCGATCTGAAGCTGATGGGGGGACGCCTGCTGCCGGGTAACAGCGATCCGGCCGCATTGCTCATGTACGAGAACAGCGCTGGCGATCGCATCACGTTCTATATCTCGAAGCTGCAGCAACCGCAGATGGCCTTCCGGTATTACACGTCGGACAATGTCGCGGCGATCCGCTGGGTGGTCAGCGATTACGGCTATGTGGTTGCGGGTCCCGCCGACAAGATGAAGCTGAAGGAGCTGGCGCGTGCCGCCTTCGAGCAGCTCGAAAACCGTGCGCCACCGCCGCATCCCAGCCGCTCCTCGGCCGAACCGGTGGTCAGCCGGCACGGCGGTTGAGTTGGCGGCACCGGCGAGCCGTCACCCGAGATTTTTGCGCGGATCGTAGGGCTTGTCGTCCCTCCACCTGCGCATCAGCTCGTCGAGCTCGCTGTCGATGGTGTCGGGCAACACGATGCGGACCGTGGCCAGAAGATCACCCTGGCCGGCCTTGTCGGGGAGGCCCTTGCCCTTGAGGCGGAAGGTCCGCCCGCCACTGGTATTGGCCGGAATATTCAGTTCCACCGCGCCATCCAGCGTCGGCACGCGCACCTTGCCGCCGAGAACCGCTTCGTAAAGGGTGATTGGCAGTTCCAGCCGGATGTTGGCGCCATCGCGTTCGAAATACGGGTGCTTTGCGATGTGCACGGTGACGATCGCGTCGCCCGGCGCTCCGCCATCGGAAAAACCCTGCCCCTTCAGCCGGATCTGCTGGCCATCGGACAGGCCGGCCGGAATCTTGACGTCGACCTCCTTGCCGGTCGGCAGATAGACGCGGCGGGAGCCGCCATGGGCGAGATCGGACAGGGTGATCGTGGTGGACGCCACGGCATCGCGGCCGGGAGGCGGCGCAAACTCCTCGGGCTCGAAGCTGCGGCCGCCGCCGCGCCGCGCGCGGCCGCCCATCATGTCTTTGAGGATATCATCGATGCCGCCGAAGCCGCCGCCGGCGCGGCCCGAGCGCTGGGCGCCCTGCGGCCCCCAGGTAAAGGTTTCGAAATGAACGTCGGGACCCGCGCCCGCGCCAAATCCGCCGCCGGGATGCGCGCCTTCGAAGCCCTGGAAGCCCTGGAAACGCGGCTTGCCGTCGGCATCGATCTCGCCGGCATCGAATTGCTTGCGCTTGGCTTCGTCGCCCAGAATTTCATAGGCGCTGTTCGCCTCGGCGAATTTATCCGCGGCCTTCGGATCATCCTTGTTCGCATCCGGATGGTGCTTTTTGGCAAGCTTTCGAAAGGCTGACTTTATCTGGCCAGCCGCAGCCCCCCGCGGCACCCCCAGGACCTCATAGGGGTCGCGCATGTCGAGACAAACTCCCTTCGGCAGATGCCGGGCCGGGCCCGGCAGGTGATTGCGCCATTATCTGGGACTGTAATCCGGGATTCGCAACGCCGGGGAAGCATTCCGGCAGGATTCAGGCAAGGTTTCGGGAGCGACCGGCGATTGTCGGGCCACCGTCCCAAGCTGCACGCGTCACGAGCGGCGCCACGCCTTCAATCTGCGGACCTCCCATTGCCCCTTGTCGACGCGGCACGCTTCGCCCTGCATCCATGCTTCCGAGCCGGCGGCGACGTAGCTTGCGATGAAGTCGCGGCAGATCTCTCCCTCGATCCGATAGGCCGACGCAACCGGGATGACCGTACCGCGGGCGCCGGAGGCCGGGTTTTGCCATGGCAGGCTCGCGTCCCGCGTGTTGCGGTTCATGATTTCGGCAGCCGCCAGCTTGGCATAGGCGAGATCGGACGCTGGCGGCAGCCCGGTCCCTTCCGGCGAAGGCGGGGTGAGGATCGAGCCGGTGTGTGACGACTGGTCATCGTCCTTGCCGGCGGTTCCGTCGAGCTTCACATGGGTGCTGCATCCGCAGGCTGCACAGGCCGCGGCAAAGACACCGACGCTCAGCAGCATTCGGCATAGGCGCGCGGTGAACGCTCGCCTATATACGGGCTGCCGGACGGCTGAAGATGGGCCGGCCACTCGGTGCTCCACGGAATGACAGACACACCTGCCATTGAACATCCGGACCCGTTAAGGAACGGTGATTTCACGGAAAGCGCCGAACCCTTCGCGCTGTTTTCGCGCTGGATGGATGACGCGTCGCGGACCGAGCCTTCCGATCCCAATGCCATGGCGCTTGCGACCGCGGGTGCGGATGGCTTCCCGGATGTGCGGATGGTGCTGCTGAAGGGCTTTGACGAGAGCGGTTTCGTCTTCTTTACCAATCTCGACAGCGCCAAGGCGCGCGAATTGCGCGAGCGCCCCCAGGCAGCCTTGGCCTTTCACTGGAAATCGCTGCGGCGGCAGGTCCGCATTCGCGGCACCGTATCTGCGGTGTCCGATGCGGAGGCCGATGCCTATTTTGCGACGCGGCCGCGGCTGGCGCAGATCGGCGCCTGGGCGAGCAGGCAGTCTGCGCCACTCGAAAGCCGCCTGGCCTTCGAAAAGGCAGTGGCCGGCGTCACTGCGCGCCATCCGCTTGGAACGATTCCGAGGCCGCCCTTCTGGTCGGGCTTTCGGGTGGCGCCGGTATCGATAGAATTCTGGCATGATCGCCCCTTCCGCCTACACGACCGGATCGTGTTCGCCCGCGCCGAACCGGATGGGCCCTGGGTCAAGACACGGCTTTATCCGTGAATCCGCATCGCGAATGCGCAGCATCAGGATTTGCATATGCCATCGCCAGACCATAACGGCCCGCGGCGCACGCTGCTGCTGACCGGCGCCAGCCGAGGCATCGGGCATGCGACCGTCAAGCGCTTCTCCGCGGCAGGATGGCGCGTCATCACCTGCTCACGGCACGGCTTTCCGGAGAATTGCCCCTGGGAGGCCGGGCCGGAAGACCACATCCAGGTTGATCTCGCCGATCCGGCCAATACCGAAGAGGCGATTGCCGAGATCAAGAACCGGCTGCCGGACGGCAAGCTGCACGCGCTCGTCAACAATGCCGCGATTTCGCCCAAGGCGGCCGGCGGCACGCGGCTGAGCGCGATCGCGACAGAGGTCAAGACCTGGCAGCACGTGTTCCAGGTCAACTTCTTTGCGCCGATCATGCTGGCGCGCGGGCTGATGGAGGAATTGAAGGCCACCCATGGTTCGGTGGTCAATGTGACCTCGATCGCGGGCTCGCGCGTTCACCCGTTCGCGGGCGCCGCCTATGCGACGTCGAAGGCCGCGCTTGCGGCGCTGACCCGCGAAATGGCCGCCGATTTCGGACCGCTCGGCATCCGCGTCAATGCCATCGCGCCGGGCGAGATCGACACCTCGATCCTGTCGCCGGGTACCGACAAGATTGTCGAGCAGCAGATCCCGATGCACCGGCTCGGCACGCCCGATGAAGTGGCGAAGATCGTCTATGTGCTGTGCACCGAAACGTCGTCCTATGTGCACGGCGCCGAAATTCACATCAACGGCGGCCAGCACGTCTAGAATTTCGACTGGCGGGGCTACGGCCTGCGCACATGGCGCGAGGACGTGCGCCGCGATGCAGCCCTCATCACAGCCATTTCTTCCACTTAAAATACAGATATGGCAGGATCGCCGATACCACCATGGTGATCAATGCGACCGGATATCCCGCCACATAATCCAGTTCCGGCATGTGCTTGAAATTCATGCCGTAGACCGTGCCGACCAGCGTCGGCGGCATCAGCACGACCGCGACCACCGAAAACAGCTTGATGATGTTGTTCTGCTCGATGCTGACCAGACCGAGCATGGCGTCGAGCAGGAAGGTGATATTGTTGGTCTGGTAGGTGCTGTGATCCGAAAGCGACTGCACGTCGCGCTGCATGGTCTTAAGCTGCGCGCGCATCTCCTTCGGCCAGCGGGACGTCTCGTCCTGATTGGCGAGAAACAGCACGAGCCGTCCGATCGAAACCAGGCTGTCGCGCACTTTCGACGTCAGGTCGCCCTTGCGACCGAGCGTGAACAGGATGCCCTGATAGACCCGCGACGAACCGCCCCGGCTTCGTCGCTGGTCGAATACCTTGCGCGAGACCTGGTCAACCTCCGTCCCGATCCGTTCCAGAATATCCGCATTGCGGTCGATCACCGCGTCGAGAAGGTCCATCAGGATCGTCTGCCCCGTCACGTTGGCGGGGCAGAAGCGGCCAAGCTTGTGCCGCGTCATCGCGAACGGCCGAGGCTCATCGTAGCGGACCGTCACCAGACGCGCGCCGGCGAGGATGAAGGACACCGCCGTCGTGACCGGTGACGGGGTGTCGGACTGCGACATCAGCGTCGCGGTCATGTAGCGCGCGCCGTTCTCCACATAGAGGCGGCTGGAAATCTCGATTTCCTGCATCTCCTCGCGGGTCGGGACGCCGACGCCCACCCGATGCTCGACCAGCCTGTCTTCTTCCAGCGTCGGATTGAACAGATCGAGCCAGACCGCCGATTCTGGAATTTCTTCTCCGGCCTCGAGCGGTTGCGACTCCAGCGTGGTACCACGCGGGATATAGACGGTGAGCATGACGCCCTCTGCGGATGCGGCTCAAGCCGGAGCCGCGCAGTCATGACCTTGGCCCGTCGGTTCTTGCAAGAGATAAGTTGGCGTCCCGCGCGATGCGCCAAGTCCGTGGGTGCGCCAGGTCCGTGTCAGGCGGCGCGTCCCTTGCGCCTTTCCGCCGCGTCGGAATCTGCAGTTTCCGATGCTGCCGTCCTGGTCTCGCCACCATAGGGCAAGGCTGCGACAAGCGCAGAGATGGCGATCCTGCCGTAGCGGCGGCCGAGATCCTGTTCAGACCTCCGGCTTTCGATGCTGTCGCCGGATGTCGTGGTGGTGGTCATGGTTTCCTCCTGCCGGTCATTTTTCGTCCCGATCGGACCTTGCCTGGACGATGCGGACCCAGTGGGGCGGAATTGGGCGGGGAATGGTAAGACTTGAAGGCATGTCCGTCACAAAGCCGTGTCGCCATGCGCGGCGGTGTCGCATCTCGGCGGGCAGCGCTTGTGCGGTCCGCACGGTAAACGCTCGCTTAACGGCTTGGTGCGATGCTTTGATCGCGTTTCGGCGGGTGATGTCTGACACTCGCCCGCCGCTTGCGTAGCTTGCGGCTTTCCGGCAACACGTTCACAGGACTGGCCGGAGGTTCGGGTCGTTGCGCTGGAAGGCGGGCGTTTTTCGGCTATGGTCGGCTGGAATTTTCGCCGGGTGCGGCGCAATAATGGGGAATGTGGTTGATGCGCCTGATCGCGCTTCTGCTGATCGGAATCGGTTTGTCGGGTTGCGTCACCTCCACCGCGACCTACGAACCCGCGTCCGAAGCCAACCTGAAACCGCGGGACCGCGAATTGCTGTCCAAGGTTCCCTATGCGAAGGCAACCATCCCGGAACCGTACCGCCGACACATCGTGCAGTATCACCGCAAGGAAGCGCCGGGTTCAATCGTGGTCGATGCCGATTCGCGCTTTCTCTACTACGTGCTGCCGGAAGGAAAGGCGATCCGTTACGGCATTACCGTCGGCGAAGACGCATTGGCCTTCTCCGGCATCGCCAAGGTGCAGCGCAAGGCGGAATGGCCGACCTGGACGCCAACGCAGGCGATCAAGGAACGGCTTGGGCCCAGCATTCCGAATCAGGTGACGCCCGGGCCTCACAACCCGCTCGGCGCCCGCGCGCTTTATCTGTATGCCGGCGGCAAGGACACGCTGTATCGCATTCACGGAACCAACCAGCCGGAATATATCGGCTCGGCCGTATCCTCGGGCTGCATCCGCATGACCAACGAGGACGTGATCGATCTGTACAACAAGACCAAGGAAGGCACGGTTGTCGTCGTGCTTGCGCCCAAGCAGGGCGATTCGCCGACCAACCCGCAAGTCGCCGCCCGGATGCCCGATCGCCTCCTGCCGTTCTGATCGGCGGATTTCAAAAACGGATTTGAAAAGCGGGCGGCGCCGTTGTCGTCTGTCGGCTACGCGGCAAGCTCGACATGGACGATTTCGGGCGGAACCCCGACGCGCAACGGCACGACGCTGGTCCCCAGACCACCGGACACGATCAGGTCGCGCCCGCCTTCCACAATATGCCCATACGCAAAGCGCGCTCCGTATTGTGAGGGCACGAAGGCCGGCCAAACCAGCGGCAGCCGGACCTGCCCGCCATGGGTATGGCCCGCCAGTGTCAGCGAGACGCGCTCGGGCACCGACGTGAAGATGTCGGGCTCATGCGCCATCAGGATGACCGGGTCGTCGGTCGTGATGCGCGCCATCGTCCCGGCCAGATCGTCGGCGCCGCGAAACCGGCCGTGTCCGAGCGGGACGGCAAGCTGGTCGCCTAGCCCGGCAAGCCAGAACCGCGCTCCGGCCTCACCGAGCAGAACGGCATCGTTCTCCATCAGCGGGATGCGCGCCCCGGCAAGTGCAGCGCGGATATCGGCCTGATGGAACCACCAGTCGTGGTTGCCCAGAATCGCATGCACGCCGAGCGGTGCCTTCAGACGCATCAGTTCGGCGGCCCAGACCGGGGCGGCGACCGGCTCAGTCACGAATCGATGGGTCGCGACGAAATCCCCAAGCAGCAGCACGATGTCCGATTGCAGCGCGTTCGAGGCATCGACGATGTCGCGAATGCGGGCGAGCCCCATATTCGGGCCGCCGGCATGCAGATCCGCAATCACGGTGATGGTGAGGCGCTGCCCCGCCGGCCAGCCGCGCGGGCGAAGCTTGTAGCGCGTCACGTCCAGCATCGAGGCCGCCTCGACGCCGGCATAGCCGGCAAATGCCGGCCCCGACAGCGCGGCAAGCCCCAATCCGCCGAGCAGCAGCGAGCGGCGGCTGAAGGCCACCGTCCGACGCGGCGGTTGGACGGCAATCAGATCGGCGGGGCGGACAGGTTTCATGGCAACGCATCTACGGACTGGCGGTGAAGGGACCGTTCACGCGACCACAGAAAAAGCCGATCCAGGCCGCGGGAAGCACCCTAAGGGGCCTCGACCGGCCTTGGCCGCGGCAACGGAACTTCGGCGGCGCTGTCCAGAACATTCCACTGGCAAAGCCGGTAACCACCCCTTCGTTCGGCAAGGTCCACATGAATATGGGTCTCGTGATAGCCGTCGGAACCCGGACCCAGAACTGTGGTAAATCGCGCGCATACGGTCCTGCGGAGCGACTCTCGGAACCCGCGGTCCAGCGTGCGGCTGGTGAACTCGGCAAAGCGGCCATTGGCCAGACGCACACCGCGCATGTCGATGGCGTTGGCGAACCCGTGCTCGCTGATCTTCGCACCCGCAACCCGGTTGCGCCCGCGGCAATCATAGGATGCATAATTGTCCAGCGAGCGCGGGGCCGAACCAAGCTGCGCGACGGCTGCGGTCAGGTCTTCGCGAACCCAGTTCGCCAGCGCTTCCGCCATCGCGCATCGCACCGTTGCCGGCGGCGCGACCGCAACCTTCGACCCGTCGGCCTGGATGATCGCTCCGAGCCGCACCACATCGCTCGCTCCGCAATCGCCGGGACCGCCGATCGGTGGAAGCGGCTCAAGGACGGCGATCCTGTCCGCAACCCGAAGCTGACAGGCCGACGGCTCAGCGGCCTCACCGCTCGCGGAAGGAGCCGCAGGCTTTGCGTCGGGCGCCGCCGCAAACACCTCCGCGCGTACCGGCGCGGCGCGGCGGCGCAGGGTGTCCGGTTGCGTCATCGCTGAAGGCACGATTTCGGGCTTCGGCTTGCCCGGACGATCGGTCGGCGGTCGTGCCGGCTCGCGGCTGAAATGATTCGGTTTCGTGCGCGCATCGCCGGCCGCAGACGACAGTTGCGCCTGCGCCTCATGCGCAAGCGACACCAGCAACGTCATGGCGAGAATCGGATGAAAACGGTTCACGACTGCGGATGTCCGGGCCGATTGCGGCATTTGTGCGGGACCGGTGTCGCGAAGGCAACGTTCCTCGCGCGCGACTGTGATAGCGTCGGCACAACGCAGGTTCCGGAATGGGCATGTGACTTATGACGTGATCGTGGTCGGGCTCGGCGCGATGGGAAGCGCGGCGCTCTACCACCTGGCGCGACGCAATGTCCGCGCGGTCGGCCTCGAACGCTTCGAACCAGGGCACGAGCGCGGTTCCTCGCATGGCCGCACGCGCATCATCCGGCACGGCTATTTCGAGCATCCGTCCTATGTGCCGCTGGTGCGCCGTGCCGCGGCGATGTGGCGCGAGCTTGAAACCGCATCCGGCCGTCCGCTGATGACGGTCACCGGCATCGTCGAGATCGGGCGGCCGGATTCGATACTGGTGACGGGCACGCTGGCTGCCGCGCGCGAGCATCACCTGCTGCATCAGGTCGTTACCGCGCATGAACTGATGCGGCGCTACCCGGCGTTCCGGCTGCCACAGGATAATGTCGCCGTCATCCAGCCGGATGGCGGCTTCGTGGAGGCGGAAGCCGGCATTCGCGCGCATCTGCGCCTCGCCGTCGCCGCCGGCGCGGACATCCGAACCGGCGAGCGCGTGGTTTCGATCGAGCAGCATGGCGAGCAGGTCACGGTACGCACCGAGCGGGCAAGCTATGATGCCGGCAGCGTGATCGTTGCGGCCGGGCCATGGACGGCATCGCTTTTTCCCGATTTGGCGCTGCCAATCCAGGTGACCCGGCAGGTGCTGCTGTGGGTTCGTCCCGGACAGCCGGAACTGTTCCGGCCGGGCTGGTTCCCGGTCTTCATGATCGAAAGCGATCACGGCATCCATTACGGCTTTCCGCTGCAGGATGACGGCTTGCTGAAAGTCGCAAAGCACCATCACGCAGCCGAAGTGATCGATCCGGAGCACCACCAGCGGCTTGTCGGTGCCGACGACGAGACGCTGATCACCGGTCCGCTGTTCCGGATGCTGCCGGCCGCCGCGGGGCCGGTGATCTCGGCCAAGACCTGCCTCTACACCATGACGCCCGACGGCGATTTCGTGATCGACCGCCTGCCCGGCCGCGAGCGCATTGTGCTCGCCTCACCCTGCTCCGGCCACGGCTTCAAGTTTGCGCCCGTCATCGGCCTGGCGCTTGCCGACCTGGCGCTGAACGGCCGAACGACAGTGGATATTCGCAGGTTCCGGCTGGCGCGGTTCTCCTGAACCCCACTTCCCGTCATGCCGGCGGGCCAGTAATCTTGCCATCGCCGCAACGGCAACAACAACAAGAACGCTCCCGGAGGACATGCGATGCAGGGCTTGATGCAGGACTGGCCGCTGTTGTGCCATCGCATTCTCGATCATGCGGCGACCTACCATGCCGATCGGCCGATCGTGTCGCGCATGGTTGAGGGTCCGCTTCACCACACCACCTACGGCCAATTGCGCGGGCGGGCGCTCCGGGTGGCGCAGCGGCTGGAGCGCGACGGCATCCGCTTCGGCGACCGGGTCGCAACACTGGCCTGGAATGGCTTCCGCCATGTCGAGGCGTGGTACGGCATCATGGGAATCGGTGCGGTCTACCACACCGTCAACCCGCGTCTGTTTGCCGACCAGATCGCGTGGATCGTCAATCACGCCGAAGACCGCGTGATCATGACCGATCTGACGTTCGTGCCGCTGCTGGAAAAGCTTGCGGACAGGTTGCCCGGGATCGAACGCACTATCGTGCTCACCGATGAAGCGCACATGCCGCAGACCCATCTGAAGAATGCGGTGCCGTATGAGGAATGGATCGGCGAAGCCGACGGCGACTTCGCCTGGAAGAGCTTCGACGAGAACAGCGCAGCCGGCATGTGCTACACGTCCGGCACCACCGGCCATCCCAAGGGCGTGCTCTATTCGCATCGCTCGAACGTACTGCACTCGATGATGGCGAGCATGGGCGACGCCATGGGCGTCTCCTCGCGCGACGTCATCATGCCGGTCGTGCCAATGTTCCACGCCAATTGCTGGGGGCTTGCGCTCACCGCGCCGATGAACGGCGCCGCGCTGGTGATGCCGGGCATGAAGATGGACGGCGCCTCGATCTATCAGCTGCTCGACGCGTACCGGGTCACCTGTACCGCCGCCGTACCCACGATCTGGCTGATGCTGCTGCAGCACCTGGAAGCGACCGGCATGAAGCTGCCGCACCTCAATCGCGTGGTGATCGGCGGCTCGGCCTGTCCGCGCGCGATGACCGAGACATTCGAGAGGGAGTATGGCGTGGAAGTCATCCATGCCTGGGGCATGACCGAGATGTCTCCGCTCGGTTCGCTCTGCACGATCAAGCCGGAATATCAGGACCTTGCCGGAGAGGCGCTGCTGGAGCTGAAAGTCAAGCAGGGCCACCCGCCATTCGGCGTCGAAATGCGCATCACCGACGACAGCGGCCGTGACCAGCCCTGGGACGGCAGGACTTTCGGACGGCTCAAGGTGCGGGGACCCGCGGTGGCGCGGGCCTATTTCAAGGACGATGCGGACATTCTCGACGAAGACGGTTTTTTCGACACCGGGGACGTCGCGACCATCGACCGTTTCGGCTACATGCAGATCACCGACCGTTCCAAGGACGTGATCAAGTCCGGCGGCGAGTGGATATCCTCCATCGACCTGGAGAATCTGGCGGTCGGACATCCCAAGGTCGCGGAGGCCGCGGTGATCGGCGTGAAACATCCGAAATGGGGAGAGCGCCCGCTTCTGGTCGTCGTTCTCGGCAAGGATTCGCACGCCGAAAAGGCCGAATTGCTTGCCTTCATGCGCGGCAAGGTCGCCGATTGGTGGCTCCCCGATGACGTGGTCTTTGTCGACGAGATTCCGCATACCGCCACCGGCAAGATCCAAAAAACGGCATTGCGCGAACGCTTTCGGGACTACATCCTGCCGGGGTCGGTGGCGGCGGAGTGAAAGATGGCGTTGGCGGAGGCGGGCACGGTTGCCGGGGCGGCAAGCGGCGCGCCGCGCCCGGTACGCTTCATCGGACCGGAGAAGGACTATTGGCGGATCGTGGTACGCGGCGGCGTGCTGCTCATGGTCACGCTCGGGCTGTACCGGTTCTGGCTTGCGACCGACATCCGTCGCTTCCTTTGGGCCAATACCGAGATCGGCGGCGAATCGCTCGAATATTCCGGCACTGCACTCGAGCTGCTGCAGGGCTTCCTGTTCGCAATCGCACTCGTCCTGCCGATCTATACCATTTTCACCATCACGGTGCTCGACCTCGGCGCCTTCGGGCATGTTCTCTCGACGTCCGCCGTGTTGCTGCTCGCCTTTCTGAGCCAGTACGGAATCTATCTCGCGCGCCGTTACCGCCTGACGCGAACGGTCTTTCGCGGCCTGCGTTTCCATCAGACCGGCAGCGCGATTCGCTATTCCATCTGCGCGGTCTGGTGGTGGGGCTGGACACTGCTCACGCTCGGCTTCGCCTACCCGTTCACACGCGCCGCGCTTGAGCGCTTCAAGATGCGCAACACGCTTTACGGCGACCTTCCGGGCCGCTTTGAAGGGTCCGGATGGCATCTGTTCATCCGCGGCTTTCTGATGTGGCTTGCCGTCCTCATTCCGCTGCTGGCGACGCTCACGGCGCTGCTCTCGATCAACTGGCCCGCGGTCATGACGGCCCTGCGCGGCGGCGGCGACGTCATCGGACGTGTCGAAAAGGCAAGTCCGGGCTCCCTCGGCCAGTTCGGATTCGCGATCGTGGCATTTGCCGTCACGCTTCTGCTGGTCGCAATTCTGCTGCCCGGCTTTCACGCCATGGTCATGCGCTGGTGGATCGGCGGCATCCGTTTCGGCGAAATCGTCGCGGTTTCCCGCCTGCGCACCCGCGACGTGTATTTCGCCTATCTGCGCTTCATCGGCTACCTGATTGCCTTCGTCGTGGTGCTGATGGTCGGCGTGTTTTTCGGCCTGATCTTTCTCGGAGCCTTCGCGCAGGACGGCTCGATTCTTTCGGAGTTTCTCACGGTCGCGATGATGGTCGGCACCTACGTCGTGTTCATGCTCGGGCTCATGACGCTGTACAATGCGATCGTCACGCTATCGGTCTGGCGGCTTGCCGCCGACTCGATCGAGCTGTCGCACATGGACGCGATAACACGCGTGAAGGCCGCCGGCGAAGCGAGTTCGCCGCTCGGTGAAGGCATCGCGGACGTGCTCAATCTGGGTGGCATATGACCACCGGCCTTGTCAGCGCGGCGGTGTATTTTGACGGGGTTACCGCCACACGACACGAGGTCAGGGTCGAACTGACCGACCATGCCGTCCTGATCCTGGACCGGGCCGGCGAGCTCATCGATCAATGGCCCTATCCGCGGCTGAAGCATCTCTCCGCGCCGGCGCATGTCTTCCGTGTCGGGCTGCGCAAGACCTCCAACCTCGCCCGGCTTGAAATCGCCGACCGGGAGATGGCGCATGCGATCGACCTCGCCTGCCCCGATATCGACCGGACCGGGGCGAGCGCGCGCAAGGCGCAGCGCCGCGCCATTGCGCTGAGCTTTCTGGCGGCGGTGTCGCTGCTGGCGGTTGCGGTCTATGGGGTACCGGCGATCGCCGACCGGCTTGCACCGCTGGTGCCGCAGGGGATCGAACGGCGGCTCGGCGCCGCCGCCGATACGCAGGTGCGCGCGATGCTCGACAAGGGCCCCCCCGAACGCCCGTTCGAATGCGGTTCGGCGCAGTCGGAACAGGCGGGGCGCGCCGCCTTCGAAAAGCTGATGGGACGGCTGCGGACGGCGGCCGGCCTTCGCGTCCCGTTGCACGCTGCCGTCATCCGCCGCGACGAGGCCAATGCCATCGCGCTTCCCGGCGGCCATATCTATGTTTTCAAGGGGCTGATCGATCAGGCCGAAGAGGTGGACGAAGTCGCCGGCGTCATCGCCCATGAACTCGGCCATGTCGCCAGCCGCGACGGCACGCGGGCGATCCTGCAGGCGACCGGCCTGTCGGTGATGTTCGGCATCCTGCTGGGCGATTTCGTCGGCGGCGGCGCTGTGGTGCTGGCCGGCAAATCGCTGCTGAAGTCCTCCTATTCGCGCGGTGCCGAAACCCGGGCGGACGATTTCGCGGTCGCCACCATTCAGGCTGCGGGCGGAAACCCGCGCGCGCTCGGCCGGTTCCTGGCCCGTATCGCGGGCAAGACGCGAACCGGATCGATTTTTCTCGACCATCCGGCAACGCCGGATCGGGTGACCCGCATCAATGCCATCGCGCCGCCGCAAAGTGGTGGCGCAACTCTGCTTGACGCGGCCGAGTGGAGAGCCTTGAAACGGATCTGCGCGGGCTACCGCTAGACTAAGGCCCCCTGCGCTCAAGGCATGAACGAAAATGGCACGCCGCCGCCTTCCCGACGAACCGAATTCGAAGCTCGCGATCTGGTCGCGGCGCCTTGCGCTGTTTTCGGTCGTGGCTGCATTGATTGCCGTCATTGTCGTCCGCGCCGGCCTGATCGAGGCGCTTCCGGGCATGGCAACCTTCGGCGGGGCGCTGGCTTTTGCCGGCCTCGGTATTCTCCTGGCGCTAGCCTCCTTCGTCACGATCTGGCGCCAGGGCCTCGGCGGCCTGGGCTATGCGGTCACCGCGATTGCCGTCGGCGGGCTGCTCCTCGCCTATCCTGCCTATCTCGGCTATCAGGCCTACAAGCTGCCGCCGATCTACGACATCACCACCGACGTGCTCGACCCGCCGGCCTTCGACGCCGTGCGCCGGCTGCGCTCGCGAAACACCAACCCCGTGCAATATGCCGGTCTCTACGCCGCCGAACAGCAGCGCGAATCCTATCCCGAAGTGACGCCGCTCGAACTGTCGGTTTCGCCGAAAGCCGCCTACGACCACGCACTGGCGCTGGTGAACAAGCGGCGCTGGCTCGTGCTCGACGCCCGCGAGCCACAGCCCAAGCGCCGCGACGGGCGGATCGAGGCGGTCGCGCGCACCCCGGTCATGGGATTTCGCGAGGATGTGGTCATCCGCATCCGCGGCGGCGACGAGGAAGCGCGCGTCGACATGCGCTCGTCGTCGCGCTACGGATTTCACGATCTCGGCGGCAATGCGGCGCGCATCCGCGGCTTTTTCGAGACCCTCGAGGAAAATATCGACGCCACGCTCGAGCGCGAGGAACGCCGCCGTCCGGCACCCAAGAAGGCTCCTCCACAGGCGCCGCCCGCCAAGAAGGGCACGCCTCAGGCCAAGCGGTAATGCCCCGCTATCGAGGGCACGCCCTCGGTCGCGACCATTCCACGCGCAACCAGGTCTTCGAGATGGGCCAGCACCGACAGTCCGGCGGCCCCGATCAGCCGCGGATCAATCCCGATATAGATCGCGCGCACCAGCGTCGGAATATCGGTCGCGCCCTTGCCGAGCCGGTGCAGGATCGATTGCTCGCGACCGAGTCGATGGCGGATATAGCTTTGCACGAAACGCGGCGCGTCGCGGATGACATTGCCATGACCGGGAAAATACACCGTCTCCGGCCGCTCCGCGATCTTGTGCAGTGAAGCCATGTAATCGCTCATGGCGCCGTCCGGCGGGGCGACGATCGAGGTCGACCAGCCCATCACATGGTCGCCTGAGAACAGCGTGCTGGTCCCCTTCAGGGCATAGGCCATGTGATTGGCGCAATGTCCGGGTGTGGCGATTGCTTCCAGCGTCCAGCCGGCGCCAGCGACGACCTCGCCATCCCCAAGCGCGCGATCCGGGCGAAAATCCATGTCGCCGGCCGCGTCGAGCGGATTGATCTCCCCGATATGCAGCGGACGCGATGCACGGTGCGGCCCCTCTCCGAAAGTAGCGGCGCCGGTCGCAGCCTTCAGCGCCGCCGCCGCGGGCGAATGATCGCGATGGGTATGGGTCAGCAGGATGTGCGTGACGGTTTCCCCCCGTGTCGCCTCGAGCAACGCCTTGACGTGGCGAGCATCGTCCGGTCCGGGATCGATCACGGCCACTTTCCCGCGCCCGACGATGTAGCTGACCGTACCCTTGAAGGTGAACGGCCCTGCATTGCCGGCGCAGACGGCGCGCACCATGGGTGCGACCTCCGCGGCAATGCCGGTTTGGAGATCGAAGCTCTTGTCGAAGGCAATGTCGTCGGACATGTGAATGTTTTTGCTTTGCGGGGCCTTGGCGGGCCGAGGAACGGAAGTTGCTTCAGATTTTAATCACACACAACGCAATCAAGGCAAAAACCATTCAAGCATTGTCGCTATGCTCCAGGGTGAGTGACCCGCGGGCCCGCATTGGCGAACGGATGACCATGTCTGATACCTCGTCCCTGATCCAGGAGCTTGAACAGGCGATCGCCGCGGGATCGTCCGCGAGGCGCCTCGATGCGCTTACCCGCATCACCGATCTGTTCCTGGCGGGGTCCGGCCGGCATTCGCAGGAGCAGATCGCGCTGTTCGACGACATTCTCATGGTGCTGATCGACACCATCGAGGTGAATGCCCGTGTGCAATTGTCCCGCCGGCTCGCCCCGCGGCCCGACGCGCCGGAAAAGGTCGTGCGCATGCTTGCCTTCGACGACTCGATCGCGGTCGCCGCCCCGGTTCTGATCCGCTCGGAGCGACTGACGGACAACGATCTGGTGCGCAACGCCGGCTGCAAGAGCCAGGACCATCTGCAGGCGATCACCCAGCGGCGAACCCTGAGCGAGCCGGTCACCGATGCCCTGATCGAGCGGGGCAATGCCCGCATCATCCACCTCGTGGTGAAGAACGCAGGCGCCCGCTTTTCGGAGGCAGGCTTCGGCAAGCTGGTCAGCCGGGCTGTCGGCGACGACGGCCTCGCCCGCAATGTCGGTGCCCGGCGCGACATTCCGCGGCACCATTTTCTGAAGCTGCTGGAGAACGCCTCCGCGGAGGTGCGCGCGCGACTGATCGCTTCCAATCCGAGACTGATGGATGTGGTCGACGCCACCGTTGCCGACATCGCGGCCTGCATCAGCGACGACGTGCGCAACAGCTCGCGCGATCATGCGCGCGCGGTGGCGCGGGTGAAGCGTCTGCACCGCACCGGGCAATTCAGCGAGGCCGACCTGCACGCCTATGCGAGCGCCCACGACTTCGAGCGCGCCTCGGTCGCGCTCGCAGCACTCGGCGAATTTCCGATCGACCTGGTCGAGCGCGCGCTGATCGACCGTTCGACCGACCTGATCCTGATTCTCGCGCGCGCGGCGCAATGCTCCCGCGTCACCGTGCGCGCAGTCCTGACGATGCGAACCGCCGATCGCGGGCTTTCGCCGATGGACCTTGCCGCGGCGCTAGCGCAGTTCGATCGTCTGCAGCTTTCCACAGCGCGCAGCGCACTCGAATTCTATCGTCTCCGCCGTCAGGCCGACGACAAGCCGAATGTTCCGACCAATCTGACGCTCGAATGGTACGCCGATTCGATACCGGCGAGGCCGGGACAGGCGGGAGGCTGACCGCATCGCATCTCGCGGGCGCGACGAATACGTGCGCTTAATGAATCTCCGGCTCGGGCGTCTTCTCGCCCGCCAGCAGGAAATCGAAATCGCAGCCCTCGTCGGCCTGCCCGATATGCTCCGCGAACATCGCCCCATAGCCGCGCGTGTAATGCGGCTTCGGCGGGGCCCATTTCGCTTTCCGGCGCGCAAGCTCCTCATCGCTGACATGCAGATGGATGCGGCGGTTCTTCACATCCACCTCGATCTCGTCACCGGTCTGCACGAAGGCGAGCGGGCCACCGACGAAGCTCTCCGGCGCCACATGCAGGATGCAGGCGCCGTAGCTCGTGCCGCTCATGCGCGCATCCGAAATGCGCAGCATGTCGCGCACGCCCTGCTTCACCAGCTTCTTGGGGATCGGCAGCATGCCCCATTCCGGCATGCCCGGGCCACCCTTCGGTCCGGCATTCTTCAGGACGAGAATATGGTCGGGCGTCACGTCGAGATCGTCGCGCTCCACTTCGCGCATCATGTGGTTGTAGTCCTCGAACGCGATCACCTTGCCGCGATGCTGGGTGAGACGCTGGTCCGCCGCCGACGGCTTCATGACGCAGCCATTTGGCGCCAGATTGCCGGTCAGCACCGCGGTGGCGCCGCCTTCGTAGATCGGATCGGACAGCGGATGGATCACTTCCGGCAGATGCACTTTTGCGCCGGCGATATTCTCGCCGAGCGTCTTGCCGGTCACCGTCATGCAGGACAGGTCGAGCAGGTCGTGCAGTTCCGCCATCAGCGCGCGGATGCCGCCGGCATAGTAGAAATCCTCCATCAGGAATTTTCCGGACGGTGTGATGTTGGCGATCACCGGCACGTCCCGCGAGATCCGGTCGAACCGGTCCATGCCGAGCGGGATGCCGGCCCGCCGCGCCATCGCCACCACATGTACGATGGCATTGGTCGAGCCGCCCAGCGCCATATGCACCTTGATGGCGTTGTCGAAGGCTGGAAGCGAAAGGATCTTCGCCGGCGTCAGGTCTTCCCACACCATGTCCACGATGCGGCGCCCCACCGACGAACACATGCGCGGATGACTGGAATCCGCAGCCGGTATCGACGACGCACCCGGCAACGACAGGCCCATCGCTTCGGCGATCGACATCATCGTGGCCGCCGTTCCCATCACCATGCAGGTGCCGAACGAACGCGCGATACCGCCTTCGATCTCGTTCCAGTCATCGTCGGTGATGTTGCCGGCACGCTTCTCGTCCCAGTATTTCCACACGTCGGACCCGGAGCCGAGCTTCTGGCCGCGCCAGTTGCCGCGCAGCATCGGACCGGCGGGAACGTAGATCGACGGGATGCCCATGGAGATCGCGCCCATGATCAGCGCCGGCGTGGTCTTGTCGCAGCCGCCCATCAGAACCGCGCCGTCGATCGGATGCGAGCGCAGAAGCTCCTCGGTCTCCATCGCCAGGAAATTGCGATAGAGCATGGTGGTCGGCTTGATGAAGGGCTCCGACAGCGACATCGCCGGCAGTTCGACCGGAAATCCCCCGGCCTGCCATACGCCGCGCTTCACGTTCTCGGCGCGCGCGCGCAGATGCGCGTGGCAGGCATTGAGATCGCTCCAGGTATTGATGATGCCGATCACCGGCTTGCCTTCCCAGTCGGCCTTGTCGTGGCCGAACTGGCGCAGCCGCGATCGGTGTCCGAACGAACGCAGATCGCTCACTCCGAGCCAGCGATGGCTGCGGAGGTCTTCGGGCCGTTTGTGTTTCATTGCATCAAGGGCTTGGTGTCAGGGAGCTTGCCGTCAGGGAGATTGCTTGGCGGGTGCCGGGTCTGCGGCTTTGCCGGGCGCCTGCCGGCGCGCGTACCATTGCGACAGAATGACGATCGCTGCAAGCACTGCGCCGACACTGTCCGTCACCAGTCCGGGGTCGATCAGCAGCAGCCCGCCGACGCAAAGCAGGACGCGCTGCCAGTGGTTGGCGGCGGTGATGAAATAGCCATGCAGACCGCCGGCAAAGAGCAGAATTCCGCATGATGCGGTACCAAAGGCGACGATGATATCGGGCCATGAGCCGATCATCAGCAATGCGGGCTGAAACACGAACATGAACGGCACGATGAAGCCCGCGGCACCGATCTTCACGGCCGCCCAGCCGCTGGCCCACAGATCCGCCTTCGCGATTCCGGCCGCGGCAAAGACCGCCAATGCGACCGGCGGGGTGATTGCCGACAGCACCGCGAAATACAATGCGAACAGGTGCGCCGCCGGGGGGATCACGCCGAGCTTGATGATGGCCGGGACCAGCAGCGCGGTCATGATGATATAGGCCGGCGTCGTCGGCATTCCCATGCCGAGCACGATGCCTGCGAGCATGGTCAGGATCAGCGCGATGACCAGCATGTCGGCGGCCAGCCGCGCGACGAACTGCGTGAACACGATGCCGAGTCCGGACAGCGTCACGACGCCGATCACGATGCCGGCGCAGGCGCAGGCGAGCGCGACCGGAACCGCGTTGCGCGCTCCCTCGACCGTGGCATCGAGAAGGTTGCGCAGGGTGACGGCATCGCGCGTGGTCTTGCGCAGCGCCGCTACCGGGAAACAGGCTGCGGTCCCGCACAGCGCCGCGAGCGGCGCGCTGTAGCCCGAATACATCACGAACAGAATGACGGCGACCGGCAGGAACAGATGCCCGCGATCGCGCATGACCTCACCGAGACGCGGCAGTTCGGAGCGCGGCAGTCCGACCAGCCCGCGCCGCTTGGCCTCGAAATGCACCGCGGCGAAGCAAGCGATATAGTATAGGACGGCGGGCAGCAGCGCCCAGATGATGACCTGTCCGTAGCCGACCGCCAGAAACTCCGCCATGACGAAGGCGGCCGCCCCCATGATCGGTGGCATGATCTGTCCGCCGGTCGATGCGGTGGCCTCAACGCCAGCGGCGAAATGTGGAGGAAAGCCGGAACGCTTCATCAGCGGAATCGCGATCGGGCCGTCCACCATGACGTTGGCGACCGCGCTCCCGGAGATCGTGCCGAACAGGCTGGACGACATCACCGACACTTTGCCCGGACCGCCGGCGGTGTGGCCGGTCAGCGCCATCGCGAAATCCATGAACAGCTGTCCGGTACCGGTGCGCTCCATGAAGGCGCCGAACATCACGAAGATCAGAACGTAGGACGCGGACACCGAGAGCGGAATGCCGAAAATGCCCTCCGTGGTCATGAACAGCTGATCGAGCAGCCGCATCCATTCGAGCTTGGCGATGAACAGGCCGTAGAACAGAAAGACCAGCGCCGTGATCGGCAATGCCCAGCCGATCACCCGCCGTGTCGCCTCCAGCACCACGGCGGTGAGGATCACGCCGAAGATGATGTCGAGCGGGAACAGGTCGTCGATATAGAAGATACGGGTGACGACATACTCGTAATTGAGGAACAGATAGAGGATCGGCGCCGCGCCGAGCGCCAGCAGGACGAAGTCGAACAGCGACGGAGAAAAATTCTGGGTCCCGTTGACGCGGAAGATCAGAAAGGTCAGCGCAAGCGCGAACAGCAGATGGGTGCCGCGGAACAGGATGGCTTCCGGCGTTCCATAAATGATCGCGTTGACGTGGTAGAGCGCCATCGCCACGGCGACGATGGTCGTCACCGCACGCATGATGCCGGCGCGGCTCCATTCGAGCTTCATGATACGCGCCCCCACCTGGACCCGCTCGCAGCGACGTGTCGATCAGCAGAAAAGCAGCCGGCCGACGTTGCCGCCGGCCGGCGCAGCGCTACATCTTGACGCCGGCTTCCTTGTAGAACTTCGCAGCACCGGGATGGAACGGCACACCGATATTCTCGGCCATGGCCGCGGGTGTCAGTCCGGCCATCGCCTTGTTGACCGCGGCCATGCCGGCGACATTCGCGGCCATTGCCTTGGTCATGTTGTAGACCATGTCCTCGGGCAGCTTGCATGACGCAACGATATGCGTCGCATATCCGATCACCTTCACGTCCTTGTCCTGCTTGGGATAGGTGCCCTTGGGGACGGTAACCAGCGTGTAGCCTGGATTGATCTTGCGCATGTCGTCGTACAGGGCGCTCATGTCGAGCAGCTTGATGTCGCGCGCGGCGGCGAGGTCCATGACGGCGCCGGACGGGATGGTGGTGCCGAGCGTGAACGCCACCGCATTGCCATCCTTCATCTGCGTCACCGAATCCGTGTAGGAGACGAAGCTCATCTTCACGTCGTTGTAGCCGAGCCCCGCGACCTTCAGCATGTGTCCGGTGATCGCCTCGCCGGTATTGCCGCGCTGCTGTGTGGTGACGCCCTTGCCCTTCAGGTCCTTCGGCGAATTGATCCCGGCATCCGCGAGCACCACGGCCTGGAAATATTGCGGGTAGAGGGTCGCGACATTGCACACATTGTCGTGTGGCTTGTTGAACGGGGCGTTGCCCTTGATCGCATCGACCGTCGAGATCGAGTTGCCGAATCCGACATCGGCCTTGCCTTCCTGCACGCCGCGCACATTGGCAATGCCGGCGCCGGGCAGCGCCTGCACCGACAATCCGCCGACGGCCTTTTCCCACATGTCCTTGAGCTGGCCGCCGAGCGGAATCCAGACGCCACCCTGCGGACCGGTCATCATTTTGAGTTCCGCAGCCTGCGCACCCGACACGGCGGCAGAACCGGCCACCAGACCGGCAGCGAACACGGATGCGAGCAATCGCACTTTCATCGGACGTTCTCCCTGGGATATTCCGCCGGCACGGCGGATCGTTGTTGTTTCCTTGGCGGAGACGTTACGCGGACGGATGGGCCGGACACAAGCGGGTTTGCGCAGCAGCACGGCCTTGACTCTCCCTGCAGGAATCTGCGCGCGGGTGGGCTGCGGCAAGCCCGGGTCGAAGGGAATACGCAGCCTAATCCCCGATATTCGGCGGCAAGCGGATCAGGAACTCGGTCCCCTGCTCCAGCCGCACGATCTCGACCGATCCGCCGAGCTGGCGGGCGGTTCCGAGGATAACCTTGAAGCCCAGCGAACTCGATTTCGAAGGGTCGAAATCCGACGGCAGGCCCTTGCCGCGATCCGAAAACCGCAACTCGTAGGAGCCATTGGCGGCCTTCTTCAGACTGACGAATATCGGTCCGGTCTCGTCGGCGGCATAGGCGTGCTTCAGAACATTGGTAATCAGCTCATGGGTCAGCACGGCGAGCGCGACCGCCTTGCTGCCGGAAAGCTGCATCGGCTCCGCGCTCACCTCGATCCGGTGACGATGGCCGCCATAGGCGTTCTGGCTGTCCTCGCACAGCTTGTTCAGAAAATCGGCGAATTCGACCCGTCCGGCATGGTCGGCCTGATACAATTGCCGGTACACGCTGCCGATCGAAATGACGCGGTCGCGCGCGCGGGCGAGCTGGTCGCGCGCATCGGGATCGACCGTGTGACGGCGCTGGAGGTCGAGTACGCTGGACAGCAGATTGAGACTGTTCATGACGCGGTGCTGCAATTCGCGCAGCAGGAAGGTCTTCTGCTCGAGCAGCGTATCGATCGAGTCCGACATGCGGGCAAGGGCGGCGCTCAATTGCCCGAGATCGGTGCGCGGATCCAGCATCGGGAACCTGACGTCGGTTTCGCCCCGCTCCCGGCGGTTGACCACGGCGACGATCGCCTTGAGAGGACGCCGGATCAGCGCATTGGCGGCCCACAACATGCCGGTGACCGCGAGGATCACCGCCGCGAGCGCGAACCAGATGCTGCGCCAGGCGGTCTCGCGAACTTCCGCCAGCGCGAGGTCGCGATCGATGCTGACCGCCGTGAGCAGCCCGCTCGGAGCTTCCTCCAGCGGAGCGAAGCCGACGATCTGTGGTCGGCCACGCGCATCGGAAGCCTGCGTCACGCCCCCGTTGGAAATTCGCGCGGTCGGAAACACCGCCTTCGCGATTGCGCGCGCATCCTGTTCGCCCTGTTGCGGGATCGTGAATACCAGGCTGCCTTCGCGGTCCATCACGACCACGCGGTGATTGGTGCGCCAGGGCCGCGCCGACAGGTCCTGCGCAACGCGCTCCGGATTGAGAATGACGACGATGACTCCGCGCTTGACGCCGTCGCCCTTTGTGAACGGCATCGAGATGTGGATCGAGTTCGAGCGTGTCACCCGGCCCTGCACCAGGGTTCCGACCGTGAGCTCACCGCTCTTGAGCGGACCATAGAAATACAGCCGGTCGCTGACATCGAGCGTCGGGGGGATCGCGATGGTCGAGCAGATGAACTTTCCGTCGGGATTGATCACGGCGGCTTCGCGGTAGGTCGGCAGCCCGGTAATCACCGATTTGAGATAGGACGCGCATTCCCCCTCGTTGTCGGGGACGGCGGGGTGCCGGCCCATGGCGATCATGAGCTGGCGGCTGCCTTCGACGATCTGCGCAAGCTCCGCCGCCACGAGGCGGGCCGCCGCAAGCGCCTCCTCGCGCGAATCCCGCTCCAGGAAATATTGCCAGCGCAGCGTGTTGTAGGCCGTGATCGCGAGCGGCGGCAAAAGCGCAACCATCATCAGGATTGCAAGCCTGTAGCGCAGACTCATGGATGTCCCGCCGGTTCCGGAGCCGACCGTGTCGCATGAGAATCTATCAGAAGATGCCGGAAAGCTCTCCCCGTTATCGTGCGCGAAGAGACGACGGGTTGCGACGATGCGACCTGCGTCCTAGTGTCCCGAATCCGAAGTCTGCTGTTCTGCTGCTCGCGCCGCCGGCTGAGGCGCAACAGACCGGTTCAATTCGAGTCAAGTCCGCGATGTCGGTGCCGGTCCAGCCGCTTCCCGGTTGCGCCGCCGCCCTGGAGCTGAGTGATCAGCGCGATGAGTCGAGACCGCCGACCGTCCTGTTTCGCATCCGCTGCGACGTCATGCGCAGCCATCGCTCTCGTGTTCTCGGTCGAAGCCGCTCTGGCTCAGGCGACGTTCCAGGAACGGCTGCGGCTCGATGAGCCGAGCACGTTGGCCGCGCCGAAGACCAAGCTCGAGGCCTTCACGATATCCAGCGGCGAGGTGCTGATCCGGGAATATACCGACACCGGCGCGATCGAAGCCCGTGGCACCGTGACGGTTTCGGCGACCATCCTGCGCAATGCCACCACCGGATCGCAGGCAAAGGGACTGGTCCTGACCATCAAGGCCGCGGGTCTGTCGCGGTCGGGGACCGGCTATGTCGACCATGACGAGATCGAGGCTCTTCTCAAGGGTATCGATTCAATCTCGAAGATCGACCTTGCCGCCACCAAGCTTGCAAATTTCGAGGCCTCCTATCAGACCCGCGGCGACGTCAGGATCGTGGTCTTCAATACCGACGGCGCCGCCGCAAGAAATCTGGTGAGCATCGAGCTTGGCCGCTGGACAGGCATGCGCGCGGATTTCCTGATCGCGGAACTCGGTCGCCTGCGGCAGCTCATCTCGGACGCGAAGGCGATCCTCGACGATCCCGACTCGGCGGCCGCAAAGGGGCCGCGGGCGGCGCCGCCGCCTGAACCTGTCAGCAGCCCTGCCCCGTTGCCGGCCGCCAAGCCGACGGCCCCGCCGGTCTCCGAAACCAAGCCCGCGGCCTCGCCTGCGCCGAAACAAAAACCCGCAGCAGCGCCGCCACCGGCGGCTGCGGACAACAATGCCTGGCCGCCGGCGGCGCCTCCAACACCAGCGGCACCGCCGACGCCGCCGAAGCAGAAAGCGAAACCGAAGGCGAAGCCCGCAGAGCCCGATCCATTTCCGAAACCGGCTGGCGCCGATCCCTTTCCCAAACCGAATTAGGACAGCCCGCATCGCACGGGTGCAGCCAGAGTTCTCCGGCATCCCGCCCGCATGGCTTCAGGTGAGAAAGACGATGGCCGACGAGAGACAGCACGACATCGAGCATCGCTGGATCCATATCCAGTACAAGGAAGACACCGGCTTCGTCGAGACCTACGGATTTTCCGGCAATCAGGGCGCGGTCAATCTCGAAGGCCTGCTGATGACGCCCAAAGGCGTGCCCTCCTCCACCCTGCTGATCTTCATGCATCCGGCCTCGACGCTGCAGCTTCTGCCCGTGCCGCAGGCCACTGTAAGGGCCGGATGGCATGTGCTGTGCGCGGCCAGCCGCTATGCCAGGAACGATACCGCGCTGATCCTGGAAAAGGTGCTGCTCGATCTCGGCGCGTATATTCGTCACGCGAAGGAGCAATGGGGATACAAGAAGATCGTGATCGTCGGCTGGAGTGGTGGCGGGTCGCTCGCGCTGTTCTATCAGTCGCAGGCTGAACGTCCGACCATCGCCCGGACGCCGGCCGGTGATCCGGCCGGGATCGCTGGCGCCGGACTGATTCCGGCGGACGCCCTGGTGATCCAGGCGGCGCACATTTCCCGCGCGACCATGCTGCGCGACATGATCGATCCCTCGGTGACGGACGAACGCGATCCGGACCGGCGCGATCGCACGCTCGACATCTACGACAAGGCCAATCCCAACCGGCCGCCATACCCGGCGGACTTCATCGCCGCCTATCGCGCGGCGCAGCTTGCGCGGATGCGAAAGATCACGGCGTGGGTGAAGGAGACATTGGCGATGCTGAAGACGCGCAACACCGCCGAACTGGAGCGCGGCTTCGTCACCCATCGCACGCTCGCCGAGCCACGCTTTCTCGATCCGGCTCTCGATCCGAATGATCGCAAGCCGAACTGGTGCTATCTCGGCAATCCGGAGACCGCCAATACCGGGCCGGTCGGGCTGGCGCGATTTTCCACGCTGCGGTCCTGGCTGTCGCAATGGTCGATCGACGACAGCAACGCCGATGGCTTGCGGTGCGCGGCGCTGATTTCGGTGCCGCTTCTGGCGATCGAGAATTCGGCAGACGATGCGGTGCCGCAGCCGCACACCCGTGCGATCTTCGAGGCGGCGGGCAGTGCCGACAAGACCATGCATGTGATCGAGGGCGCCACCCATTACTATGCGGGCCAGCCGGAGAAGCTCGCTCAGGCGCTTTCGATCACGCGGCAATGGCTGACGGAACGCGATCTGGCATGACCCGCGGCGGCCAATCGGAAGCTTTGTTCAGAATACCGCGTGGTCGCCGCGCTCGGCCCTGGCCTCGCCCTTGATCAGCCGGGCGTAATAGTCGAACAGCGTCTCGGTTCCGGTCGAGGGCGTCGCGGCCTCGTCATAACGTCCGGTCGCGGGATCGAGCACCAGCATCGATTCGGTCGCATAATAGCGGCCGATGCGCGCCAGTTCGGCCTTGGCGGCAAGCGCGGGGCTGACCCGCCCAAGCGCACCAAGCACAAGCACGATCGCATCCAGCAGCGCCACCGGCACGCGCCTGAACTTTGGCGTGCGTCCCAGCAGCGCAAACAGGTGCTCGCCCTGCTGCCGCGGCGTGATGGCGGGACCGGGTCCGCCGATCGGCAGCACGCGGTTGTGGCGGCTGGTATTGTCCAGGCAATCGGCAAGGTAGTGCCCGAGATCGTCATCGCCGACCGGCTTGCATGCGGTCAGCGTGCCATCGCCGAACACCAGAAACGGCTTGCCCTCGCGCAGGCGCGCGACCTGACCCGACAGCGACTTGAAATATGCCGTGGGTCTGACGATGGAATAGGTCAGGCCGGATGCAATCAGCGCGGTCTCGAAGGCGAGCTTGGCATGCTGAAAGGCGAGCACGGGCTTCTGCACGCAGACCGCCGACAGCAGCATGAAGTGCGACACGCCCGCGTCCCGCGCGGCCGCCAGCACATGCCGGTGCGCCCGATCGTCGATCGCCCAGGCATCTTCCGGCGCACCGGTCCGGGACGCCATGCAGGACAAAACCGCATCGAAGCGCTCGCCGCAAAAGCCGTCACGCGCCACCGATTGCGGATCCGTGACATTGGCGAAGCGCCATGTGGCTCCCACGGGCCGATCGACACCCGCATCGTCACCGGCGCGCGGCCGCGCCAGACAGACCACCGCGTGACCGCGCTGCAGCAGCGCGCGCAGGGTGGCACGGCCGATGGTGCCGGTGGCGCCCAGAAGCAGCACGCGCCGCGGGCACGGCGAGCGGTCCGCTGCGGACGGGCGCGAAGCCTGCTCGCGGTCAGGCGTGGTTGCCGGATTCGACATTCTGGACGACACCGGTGAGAGCATCGCAACAATAGCCGGGCCAACCGGCCGCGGCCACAATGCATCCGCCGATGCGTTGACTGGCGATCTCGTGCTACGACCCGCACACCATCAGGGCTGCCTCACATGAGCGACGACAAACCACTGCCCGCCGTCGGCGTCGTTCCATTCGCCGCGCACCAGTCCGGGAACGTTTGCCGGAAGCGACCCTTGAGGCGACACGCTATCGCAATCGCTATGGCAATCGTGCTTTTGCGAGCCCGTCGACGATGCGCTGGAAATCGCGCACATCCTTGTAGGGCAGCACGCGCTCGCGCTGCGCCAGCGAAAACTCCGGATTGATCGCGAGCATCTCGGCCCATGCGGCACGCGCTTCATCGATCCGTCCGAGATGGCCGTAGCAGGACGCAAGCAGCATGCGGCTGGAATCGGTTGCCGGATTGCGGACAATCCGATCGCGCAGCAGCCTGATCGCGGACTCGTAGTCGCCGAGCGCGAAATGCGCCTGCGCGACGAAGTGGAGAACGATGGCGGGATAATGCGGATCGAGCCGCATGGCGTAGGCGAAGGCTTCCAGCGCCTCCGCAGGCTGCCCTGAATAGGTCAGCCCGAGCCCGGTCGCCATGTATCCCTGCGCGAAATTCGGATCGATCGCGGTCATCTGGCGGAATTCCGCGAGTGCGGCGTCATGCTGGCGGCGCCAGAGCAGCACATTGCCGAGCGCCATGTGACTGACCGGTTCCTGCGGATCAAGTTCGAGCGCGCGGCGTGCCCAGC
>NZ_JBFWPA010000015.1:0-88818 GCF_050250235.1 Pseudorhodoplanes sp. | reverse complement strand
GGCGTCCAGACAAAGATGATCAGAAACATCACGACCGGCTCAAGCGCTACCGTGCCGCTCGCGGCGGCCCAGCCGATCACCGGGGGGAATGCGCCGGCGGCGCCACCGATCACGATATTCTGCGGCGTCGAAGGCTTCAGCCAGACCGAGTAGATCACGGCGTAGAAGACGATGGTGAAGGCGAGCAGACAGGCCGACAGAAGATTGACGAGCAATCCCAGAGCAACCACCGAGAGCACGGCGAGAAACAGCGCAAAGCCGAGAACTTCGCCGCGTGCGATGATCCCCTGCGGGATCGGGCGCTTGGCGGTGCGCGACATCTTGGCGTCGATATCGGCTTCGTACCACATGTTGAGCGCGCCGGACGCGCCGGCGCCCATTGCGATGAAGATCAGGGCCGTGAAGCCGATCACCGGATTGATTTCGCCAGGCGCGGCCACCATGCCGACGAGAGCCGTGAACACGACGAGCGACATCACGCGCGGCTTCAGCAACTCGAAATAGTCGCGCGGCGTGGCCAGGCTGGGTTCCGGATACGCAACCGCCTTTGCCGCGGGGAGCGGCAAGTGCAGGTGTGCGATCTTGGTTTCAATCGGCATTGTCAGCGATCACTTGATGAAGATCATCCGGAAGATCACTTGATCTTCGGCAAGACTTCAAACTGATGGAACGGCGGCGGCGACGACAGTGTCCATTCCAGCGTGGTCGCGCCGGGACCCCACGGATTGTCCGCAGCCTTTTCCTTGCGCGAGAATGAAACCGCAAGCCCGTAGAAGAAGATCAGCAGGCCAACCGCTGAAATGTAGGAACCGATCGAGGACACGAAATTCCATCCGGAATAGGCATCCGGATAATCGGCGATGCGGCGGGGCATGCCGGCGAGGCCGAGGAAGTGCTGCGGGAAGAACAGGATGTTGACGCCGATGAACGTCACCCAGAAATGCAGCTTGCCGATGGTCTCGTTGTACATATACCCGGTGATTTTCGGGAACCAGTAATACCAGCCGGCGAAGATGGTGAAGACCGCACCCATCGACAGCACGTAGTGGAAGTGTGCGACGACATAATAGGTGTCGTGCATCGAGCGGTCGACACCGGCATTGGCCAGCACGACTCCGGTCACACCGCCGACCGTGAACAGAAAGATCATGCCAACCGCCCACAGCATCGGCGTTCGGAACTCGATCGAACCGCCCCACATGGTGGCGATCCAGGAGAAGATTTTCACGCCGGTCGGCACCGCGATCACCATGGTTGCGGCGACGAAATAAGCCTGCGTCGCGGTGTTCATGCCGACCGTGTACATGTGGTGCGCCCACACCACGAAGCCGATACCGCCGATTGCGACCATGGCATAGGCCATGCCGAGATAGCCGAACACCGGCTTGCGCGCGAAGGTCGCAATGATCTGGCTGGCAATGCCGAAGCCCGGAAGGATCAGAATGTAGACCTCTGGATGACCGAAGAACCAGAACAGGTGCTGGTACAGGATCGGGTCGCCGCCGCCATCGGGCGAAAAGAAAGTGGTGCCGAAATTGCGGTCGGTCAGCAGCATCGTGATGGCGCCGGCCAGCACCGGTAGCGCCAGCAGCAGCAGAAACACCGTCACCAGGATCGACCACACGAACAGCGGCATCTTGTGCAGCGTCATGCCCGGCGCGCGCATGTTGAAGATCGTGGTGATGAAGTTGATGGCCCCGAGGATCGATGAGGCGCCTGCCAGATGCAGCGACAGGATGGCGAAGTCGACCGCCGGTCCCGGATGGCCGGTTGTCGAGAGCGGAGCATAGAGCGTCCAGCCGCCACCGACGCCCGGAGCACCCGGTTCGCCCTCCACGAACAGCGAGATCAGGAGCAGGGTGAACGAGGCCGGCAGCAGCCAGAACGATATGTTGTTCATGCGCGGGAAGGCCATGTCCGGTGCGCCGATCATCAGCGGCACGATCCAGTTGCCAAAGCCGCCGATCATCGCCGGCATGACCATGAAGAAGATCATGATCAGCCCGTGCGCGGTCGTGAAGACATTAAACATATGCGCGTCGGCGAATATTTGCATGCCGGGCTGCTGCAATTCGAGCCGCATCGCGATCGACAGCACGCCGCCGATCACGCCCGCGATGATCGCGAACACCAGGTACATCGTGCCGATGTCCTTGTGGTTCGTCGAATACACGAAGCGCCGCCATCCGGTCGGGTGGTCATGCGCGTCATGCGCCTGATGGTCGGCATGGGCATCGGTGTGCGGCGTGGCTGCCATGGTCTTACCCTTCAGTCCTCTTTGTCCGGTTGCTCAGGCTAGCACACATATTCGCGTTTCAATATATGTATAGCCATCAGCCGGGTTATCGTGCGTTCGGCGCGTCCTGCGCGGCGACGGCCAGGCCGTCCTGCGGATCGGGTCGGTAGGCGAATTTCTTCTTCGCCTGATCGAGCCAGGCGGCGTAGTCGCGGTCGTTCACCACCCGGACCGTGATCGGCATATAGGCGTGGTCCTTGCCGCACAATTCCGAGCATTGTCCGTAATAGACCCCCTCGCGGGTGGCGCGGAACCAGGTCTCGTTGAGGCGGCCGGGCACGGCGTCGATCTTGATGCCGAAGGACGGCACCGCGAAGGCATGGATCACGTCGGCGCCGATCACCTGCATCCGGACAACCTTGTTGACCGGGACCACCACCTCATTGTCGACCGCGAGCAGGCGCGGCTGGTCGGGCTTGCGGTCGGCATCCTGCAGCATCAGCGAATCGAAGGAAAAGCCGTTGTCCGGATAGTCGTAGGTCCAGAACCATTGCTTGCCGGTGGCCTTGATGGTCACGTCGGCCGGCGGGATGGTCAACTGGTCGAACAGCAGGCGGAATGAGGGAATCGCGATCGCGACCAGGATGATCACCGGGATCACCGTCCAGGCGACCTCGATCAGCGTGTTGTGCGTGGTCTTTGACGGGATCGGGTTGGCGCGCGCATTGAACTTGAAGATCACGATCAGCAGCAGCGCGAGCACGAAAACGGTAATCAGGGTGATGATGATCAGCAGGAAATCATGGAACCAGGTGATGGTCTCCATGATCGGCGAAGCCGCCTGCTGGAAGCCGATCTGCCAGGGCGAGGGCTGCCCGAGGCCGGCCATTGCCGCAACCGGAACAAGGGTCGCCGCGGCTATTGCCGCTGCGATCAGGAATTTCTGCACCCGCATGTCGTTTTCGCTCCTTCGACAAATCGGCCGTCGCGGCATGCCGGCCCTTGCCCTGCGGCCGGCGGCAGCCTGATTGCGCGCGCATCGCCAGGACACCATTCGGGCCTGCGAAAGCTGCAACGCGCGGCAGGATTTCGGGGAAAATCCCGGCTTCTCAAACCATAATTCGGCCCGCCTCGCAATGCGCCTCCACATTGAAATAATGAGACATTCTGCCTATCCGGCAGGCGGGTCGAAATTGTACATTTCCGGCCAGAAAAGGGCACTTTTTCACCGTTCTGTCGGTGCTTGACAGCGCGCGGCGCGCGTGGTGCCACGCTTGCCCATCGGCCGCGGACGGCGATTCGGCTCGGCGACGACCGTTGCGCGAACGCGGCCATCATCAGCCCGGACGGTGACATGGTGATTTCACGACATGCGGGACCTGACACGGGGCTACATTCGGGGCAAGCCACTGGACTTGCCGGACTCGTCCGGTTTGCCGGCATTCTTGCCCTCCTGCTTTTGCAGACCGGGTATGCCGGAGCGCAGGGCGCGGTGAAGTCGGTCCATGCCGACTGGCAGATCCGCTGCGACACCCCGCCCGGCGCGCAGGCCGAGCAATGCGCGCTGATCCAGAGCGTCACCGCGGAAGACCGGGCCAATATCGGGCTCACGGTCATCGTGCTGAAGACCGCCGACAACAAGAGCCGCCTGATGCGGGTGATCGCCCCGCTGGGCGTCCTGCTGCCGTCCGGCCTGGGCCTCAAGGTCGACAATACCGATATCGGCCGCGCCGGCTTCGTCCGCTGCCTGCCCAATGGCTGTGTCGCCGAGGTGGTGATGGACGATAATTTGACCAAGCAGTTGCGCTCCGGAACGACCGCAACCTTCATCATCTTCCAGACCCCGGAAGAGGGAATCGGCTTCCCGATGGCGCTGAAGGGCTTCGGCGAGGGCTTCGACAAGCTGCCGTAGGCATCGTGCCAGGGCCGTAGTCCGGATGGAGTGAAGCGAAGTCCGGGCAGCTTTACGATGCGCAAGAGACCCGGATTGCGCTGCGCTCCATCCGAGCTACGCGTGCTGGAGGTAATAAGTCAGAAGGTTTCGCGCGGCATCTGAGGTCCAGTCGGCTTCGCCCAGTACGTAGCCCTGAATATCGCCCGACCGGCTGATGACGTAGGAAATCGGCATTCCGTAGAGGGCGAATGGAGCGTTGCGGTCGGCGCTCCCCTCGGAATGGGCGATGCGCGCCTCCGGGTCGACGAAGACAGGAAGATTCCGGATGCTGCGGTCGCGGACGTATCGCTGCACGGCCCGGCGGTCGCCGCGATCGACCGACACCGCGATCACCTGAAGACCGCTGCGCCCCATGGTCTGTTGCAGGCGGTCGAGTGCGGGCAATTCGACCCGGCATGCCGGACACCATGTCGCCCAGAGATTCATGAGGACGACCTTTCCCCGGAAGCGGGAGAACCGGCTGGTCGAGCCGTCGAGGCCAACCATCGGAAAATCGCCGACGTTGCGCGCCGGGCGCACGATCCGGTAGCGCTCCATCGGCGGTGGACTGCCGGAGGCGAAGGCCGGCGCGGCTGCGACTGCGGAAGCCGCCGTCCCGCGCAGCAGGCCGCGGCGCGACAGGCGGGGAGGGGTGGAATGCGAGTCGTCGGGCATGGCGTGTGTTATGAGACCCGGACCGTGGCAGCGGGAAGGCGCGACCACCACCAGACCAAGGAGGACAACGACAATGCCCCGCCCCGCCATTCACCCCGGCGAGATTCTGGCCGGCGAGCTTGAAGACATCGGCGTGACACCGACCGAGCTGTCGCGCCAGATCGCGGTGCCGCCGAACCGCATCACGCAGGTCATCCGGGGCAAGCGCGCGATCACCGGAGACACCGCCTTGCGCCTGGGGCACTGGTTCAGGACCAGTGCGCAATTCTGGCTCAATCTGCAGGCCGTCTACGACTTGCGTCGGTGAAACCGACTGATACGGGCTTGAATCGGGCGCGGGGAGCTTGGCAATGATGAATGCCCGTTATGCGCTTAACGACGCATGCGGCCTAGATTAGAACTTAGCGTAAGGTTTGTTCCGACCGGGACACGCAGGCGCATGATCAATCGTCACGGTTTGGCGCGAACAATTCCCCAAGACATCAAGCTGGACGTTCGTAGGCGTTCTAAATTCGGATGCGTGATTTGCCGAGGCCTAATTTGCGAATACGAACATATTGATCCGCCTTTCAGCGATGCGAGCGCGCACGACCCTGATCGCATTTGTCTGCTTTGCCCGACGCACCACGCTGAAGTCACGCGAGGTTTATTGTCGAAGCAGCAAGTCTTGAGTGCATACAGGCGCGTTCAGGAAAACTCCAATATCCGCCCGCCGCATTACAACCTCAAACTCAGCGGTCGTAGCCTGGATATTGAGATAGGTGCAGCGTTGTTTGATTGCACTTCGGTACCGACCGATCTAATTCTAATTGATGGACACTCGCTGCTTTCAGTTGGCTTCTTGCAAGAAACCATCTCGGAAGTTCCTGTCCTCTCTCTTTCCGCTCAAATTTTTGATCAGGCAGGGCGGCCGTTGTTGCGTATCATTGATAACGAACTCACTTTTTCCGATGGACTTCACGATATTCGCACGCAAGGAAGTAAGATTTCCATTTTTACGACGAAGGGCCGATATGGAGCTCAGATTGAAATACGTCGATCTAACGCAATAAGGCTAACTCGCTTGAATATGAGTTTTGGCGGTTGCCTCCTTCATCTCGACGAACAATTCGCGGTGACATTACCGTTGAGCGGCTGCAGAGCAGTCACGTTGGGAATGAAGAGGCTTCAGGCCAGTGGCGTGAAATGTGCAATAGAATACATTCGGCCTGATCCGCTTCCTGACCAGTTGGGAGACATCAGCATCGTTGGCGGCGAAGGCGCAACCATTTGCAATTCTGGTCTGACGCTTGCCAAAGGTGCAGGCCAAATGCTTATTCCCGAGCTGGCTGTGTGGGAGCATCAAGCAAAGTAAACCGCAGCTACTTTCTTTTTTATGGCTCGTGAAAAAAGCGAGGTCGGCAGTTTTAGAGTATGGTGGCGTAGTCTCGCAGCCAGCCTGTTGTTGCCGGCAATCCTTGAGCTTCGAGCGTTTCCAGGTATTCTTTTGCTGTAATTGGAGGGTTTTTTAAACGTTCGCGGATACGGCGAACGCCGTTGAGAACGCCAGCCTGATCCAGGCCAATTTGGTGATAAAGAAATTCGTCCGGATGCTGAGCGATGATCTCGTAGGGGGAGAGAGCGCTTTCGGGGAAGTGCTTTAGGTTGAAAGTGACTATGCCCGCTGCCTTGCAATGAATAGCAGCCGCCAGGACATGGCAATCGTCTTTGTCTGGCAATGACAACGCTGGTTTAAGAGTGTCAGAGTTTTCAACATTCGCGTCTGGTGCGGCCTTATTCATCAAACGTACCGTTCTTTCCAGTTGCTCCTTGGTTATGTCGGGGCGGTTTTCGAGGACATTTCTAGTCCATTCTTCATGAATGCGTGAGGTCCACTTGGCGCGGTAAAGCCCCCCTGCGGCAAGCTCCATAAGGAGATCACGTAACGGAGCTGGATAGAGGACGCATGCGTCGAGGACGACGGTGTAGCTCGATGGTTTAATAGCCCATCCCCAGTTCTTGGGCCTGCGTGGCTAGCTCCTGCATAACCTCGCGGCGTTCCGCTTCCGCATTGCGTTTGTATTTTACCAGGTCATCAAAGCGAATGCGGCGATGCGTTCCCACCATGTGGAACTGGATTTTCTTTTGCTCAAGCAGCTTAACGACATGCGGCCGCGACACATTGAGGAAATCTGCCGCTTCTTGAGTGGTCAGTTCCGCATGTATCGGAATTATAGTCACAGCGTTGCCAAGCGACATCTCGGTAAGGAGATGCTGAATAAGTCGCGTAGCCGCCTTAGGCAGCACGAGTTCCTGATCCCCCAATCGGACGCGCAATTCCTCAGGTTGAGCCTTGGAAATTACCCGGCTTGCCTCTTGCGCAAGTGCTGCGTCTTCCTTTGAGGGCAAGGTTGTCGGTCGATCGAGTAGTGCACTCATGATTCGGTTCCTGACCTAAGGGGAGCGCTGTACGCATTAGCAACGTAAACGCAATATCCGAAACAGGCAACGCTTTGTGGAATTTTGAGAAATATTATTCTTTCAATTCGTTTTATTGAGAATCATTTTCTACCTTCTTGCAATCCAGTGCATCTAGGTTTATATTCCTCTCATGCGCCTTTACCCCTTTCACCCTTCTTCCCCGGTCCTCCGGCTCCGCGTGCGGCCCGATCCTGAGAAACCGCCCGCCATCGTCGGGCGATACGGGCCGCGGCAGCCGCAAACCGACGCCGCGGTCGCGGCGGTGCGCCGGCTGATCGAGCAGACCACGCTGAATTACCGCCAGATTGCCGCCCGCACCGGCGTCAGCACTGGCAGCATCTCCAACTGGAAGCGCGACGGCGGCTGGAAGCGGCCGCCCTTTGCGCCGCGCGCCTGCGACACGATACCGGCGGCGCGCGCCACCCTGAAGCTCAAGCGCCGCATGCTGGGCGCGCGCCTGCAGGCGCTTGCCGAGCGCCATCTCCGCGAACTGGAGGAGGGCGCGGGCGTCGATCCCGTCGACCCGGTCAAGCTCGGCGAGGCGCTGGAACTTCTCAATATGGCGCGGCTCGCCGCCGAGCCCCGCCGCCGGCCGAAACGTCAGCCGGGCGAGATGGAGCCGGTGGCTGCGTTTCGCCCGATCGCGGAGCTTTGCATCGGCGGCGTGACCCTTTCCCGCGCGCCGCGCGCGGCGGTCGAGGATTTTCTGGCCAATCGCGCGCGGCCGCCCGAAAAGGACCTGCCGCCGCGCGGCAGCCGCCGGTCGCGGCGCTGGCGCGAGCATGCGCGGATGCGGGAGCGGGAGCGGCCGTAGTGAAACCAAGATCTCCGCTCATTCCCGCGAAAGCGGGAATCCAGTCTTTTCTCTGGGTCCCCGCCGGAGCCTGTCATCGGGCCGCGCTTCGCGCGGACCCGTTGGCGGGGACGAGCGGGTGATTTGATCCAACCAAAATCAATGAAGGCCGGCGGAGGCTCGCACTTCCGGCATCTCGGCCCTATCTTGCCGGCATGACCGACACATCCCCCACCGCTTCCCTCATCGACCGCGCCGGCCTCGACCGCACGCGCGTCAAATCCATCGTTTCGTCGGGCCTCGACGGCGCCGACGATGGTGAACTCTTCCTCGAATACCGCCAGTCCGAGGCGCTCGGCTTCGACAACGGCCGCCTGAAACAGGCGACCTACGACACCGCGCAGGGTTTCGGCCTGCGCGCCGTCAAGGACGAGGCGGTGGGGTATGCCCACGCCTCCGACCTGTCCGAAGCGGCGCTGGTGCGGGCCGCCGATGCGGTGCGCGCGGTCAAGGGCGGGTACACCGGCTCCTATTCCGCCTCACCCGGCCGGACCAATGTCAGGCTCTACAGCGACGACAACCCGCTCGACGCGCCCGGCTTCGAGGCCAAGGTCAGGCTCCTGCAGGAGATCGACGCCTATGCCCGGGCGAAGGATCCGCGGGTGCGGCAGGTGAGCGCCAGCCTCGGCGCGTCCTGGCAGATCGTGGAAATCCTGCGCGCCGATGGCGAGATCTATCGCGACATCCGCCCGATGGTGCGCATCAATGTGTCGATCGTCGCGGGCGAGGGCGACCGGCAGGAAACCGGCGGCCATGGCTATGGCGGCCGCGAGGGCTATGCCCGCTTCATCGAAACGCAGGCCTGGCGCGGCGCGGTCGACGACGCGGTCCGGCAGGCGCTGGTGAATCTCGAATCGGTGCCGGCGCCGGCGGGCGAGATGGATGTGGTGCTGGCGGCCGGCTGGCCCGGCGTCATGCTGCACGAAGCGGTCGGGCATGGCCTCGAGGGCGATTTCAACCGCAAGCGGACGTCGGCGTTTGCCGGGCTGATGGGCCAGCAGGTCGCGGCCAAGGGCGTCACGGTGCTCGACGACGGCACCATCCAGTCCCGGCGCGGCTCGCTGTCGATCGACGACGAAGGCACCCCGACCAGCAAGACCGTGCTGATCGAGGACGGCAAGCTCGTCGGCTACATGCAGGACCGGCAGAACGCGCGGCTGATGGACATGAAGCCGACCGGCAACGGGCGGCGCGAATCCTATGCGCATGTGCCGATGCCGCGCATGACCAACACCTACATGCTGGGTGGCGACCGCGAGCCGGGCGAGATCATCGCCTCGGTGAAGAACGGCATCTATGCGGTGAATTTCGGCGGCGGGCAGGTCGACATCACCTCGGGCAAGTATGTGTTCCAGTGCACCGAGGCCTACCGGATCGAGAACGGCAAGATCGGCGCGCCGGTGAAAGGCGCCATGCTGATCGGCAATGGTCCGACCGACCTGCATCGCATCAGCATGGTCGGCAATGACATGGCGCTCGATCACGGCATCGGGACCTGCGGCAAGAACGGGCAGGGTGTGCCGGTCGGTGTCGGCCAGCCGACCCTGCGCATGGACCGGATCACGGTCGGCGGGACGGGTTGACGCTGGCGCGATTCATCTGTCGCGCCGCCGATCTGGCTGGCACGGCATCTTCGTCAGAAATACGCAATCAGGCGTCCGCAGGCGGCAACCGCGAACCAGATGGCGAGTGACGTCACGCCGACGAATCGGGCGTTGCCCGGCAGCGGCGTGTGCGGCTGCAGGTCCCGCACCTGGTCCGCGATGAAATACTCGAACCAGACTATGTTGATCAGTCCCAGTCCGATCAGCGCGAGCTTCACCTGAAACACCGTGTTCAGAACGATATGGCTCGCTTCGGCGACGAACAGCACCGAGCCGGAGGCAACCAGCCCGATGAAGCCGAGGATCGCCAACAGCCGCGCCCGCCGCAGCAGGCTGCCCGGCCAGGTGGTCGGGAAGAAGCCGGCGAGCCGCAGGTCCATGACCGCGACCGCGCCGAAGAACACCATCAGCGACAGGATATGCGCGACATTCGCCGCCATATAGGCATACGGCGATTGGCGCACGGCGGCGGCAAACGCCGATCCCTCGATGGCGACGAAGATCGCCGGCGCCGCATCGGTCATCAGCGCAACTCGACGGTCTTGCCGTCCACCGTGATCCGTTCGGCCCGCATCTCGTCCTTCTCGGCGGTCGACGCATAGCCGTAGGCCGACACGGTCTTGCCGATCGCAACCATGTCCTTGCCCGCACCCCGATTGATCATGCGGAAGGTCGGCGCCAGCGTGACCGTCCAGACCCTGTCGGGCGCCTTCACCGTGATGGTGGCGTGCGGATTCTCGTATTTCAGCGTCTGGATCGCGCCCGTCACCGTGATCGGCCTGGAGGCATCGTAGCTGCCCCAGCCATGGTGAGCGGCTGCGCCGCCACAGGCGATCGCAACCACGCCCGCGGCCAGAAGATTCGCTTTCATGGTGTCTCCTTTCGTTCTCGCTTTTCCGGTTACCGGACAACGCCGGAGATGCAGCATGGTTTGCGGCGCGGCCGCGTGATCCGATCCTTCAGGTTGCAGCGGGCCGACGCGCCGGCATAGCCGGGACGAATATACGTGAAGGCACGGCACTTGCCGTCGGCCTGGCATGCCTTCGCACAGGATGTGCCGGTCGGGTCGGCCGCAATGTCGAACGAGCGATAGTCGCCGCCGTAGCGGTCGATCGAGATTTCGCGCGGGCCGGTTTTCGGCTCGATCAGGGCCGCGCCGCGAACGCCGGAGACGCAGCAATTGTCTTGCTTCGCTGCCGTAACCTTGTTCTTGAGCCGGCACATGGCGTCGCGGGCGATGGTTCGCGGATAGGAAAAGCTCCAGGCGCGGCACCGATTGTCGCGCTCGCAGCGCGCCGCGCAGGTTGCCGGATCGCCGCCGCGGACGGGCGCGCTCGCATAATCGGCCCCGGGCCGGTCAAAGCCGACCTGCGCATGAGCCGCACCACCCCCTGAAACAAGCGCCATCAGACAGATTACGAGCGTCGCAAGGCGCCGGTTCATTCCCTGTCCCAAAATGGAGAATCCACCCTTTCGTCCATGTTAGGGTTTCCACCTTTCCCTTGCGAGCAGGGATTGCTGCGGACGCGAAGACGTGAACGCAGGCCGCGAGGACCGTGAAAAGCGGGGATTGTGCACAGCAGCATGACAATTCGCGTGCGGCACGGCAGAAATTCGAAATGGAACGGGAAGCCGAAGTGGCCAGATGGCGGTCGAATACCGATCGCGTGTCGCTTGCGGTTCTGGCCGGGTTCGTCGTGCTCGCGATCCTGCTCTTTCGTGACTACGGGATTTCCAACGACGAAGAGGTTCAGCACCGCTACGGCGAACTGATCGTCAATTACTATGTCAGCGGGTTCCGCGACAGCGCGCTGTTCAATTACAAGAACCTCTATCTGTATGGCGGCCTGTTCGACATTGTTGCGGTCGGTGCCGCCAATATCCTGCCGTTCGACGTCTTCCTGATCCGGCATTTTCTGTCGGCGATGATCGGCATCGCAGGGATCGCCGGCGCCTTCGCGACCGCGCGCCTCGTGGCCGGGCCGCGCGCGGGCCTGATCGCCCTGATCGCGCTTGCGATCTGCGGGCCCTATTTCGGCGGCATGTTCAATCACACCAAGGATATTCCGTTCGCTGCCGCCATGATCTGGGGGGTCTATTTTCTGTTGCGCGCCGGGCGCGATCTGCCGGCGCCGCGCTGGCGCGATGTCATCGGCTTCGGCGTCATGCTGGGCGCCGCAACCGGGCTGCGGGCCATGGGGCTTCTGCTGATCGGATATGCCGGTGTGGTCGTGCTGCTGTCGGTCCCGCGCCCGCTGCGCGTCGCCGATGGGTCGGTTTTTCTGGCGCGGTGTGCGCTGCGGCTCGCGCCGGCCGCGCTGATCGGCTACCTCATCATGATTGCGGCCTGGCCGTGGGCATCGCTGGCCCCGCTCAACCCGCTACGCGCGATTTTTTCGTTCGCGCATTTCCATTACGAGATCCGCACCATCGTCGCGGGTGATGTCTACCGGATGGCGGATGTACCCTGGTGGTATGTCCCGTTCTATCTCGCCATCAAGATTCCGCTGGTGGTCCATGCCGGAGCGCTCTGCGCGCTTGCGGTGCTGGTCTGGACGCTGATGCGCGGCGGCGTATCGCATGTGCCGAGACGACAGGTCGAGATTGCGTTCGTTGCCTTTGCCGCATTGTTTCCGGTTGCCGCGGAATCGATCATGGAGGGTCCGGCCTTTACCGGCATGCGGCATTTCATGTTCGTGGTGCCGCTGCTCGCGGTGCTCGCAGGGATCGGATTTGATGCGCTGTTGACCGCGCTGTCGCCACGGCGCTGGCTCGCCGCGACTGTAGCGTCGGTGCTTGCCGCGGCCTTCGCCTGGAACGCAAGCGTGCTGGTGCGGCTGCATCCCTACGAATACATGGACTACAACGCGCTGGTCGGCGGACTCGAAGGCGCGTCGCGGCGCTACGAGATGGATTATTGGGTCAACGTGATGCCGCACGCGGTGCGTGCCCTCCATGAGTATCTCGGCCTCGCGAACGAAAAGTCGCAACGGGTCTACACGGTAGGCGTTTGCGGGGAGAAATTCGCCTTCGAGAATTATGCCGACAAGCGGCTGCAGGCTTCGCCGGGCTGGCTGGAGGCGGACTTTTTCATCGCGCCGAGCCAGATGAATTGCGACCGGCTGGTCGACGGACGGGTGATCGCGACGATCGAACGGTTCGGCGTGCCGATCGGCGTGGTCAAGGATCGGCGCGGCATCACCCAGAAGGCGCTGAACCTTCCGTTCGGAAGCGCGCGATAAAGCGCCCGCCAGGAGGACCGGGCGGGCGCTTGATCCGCGTCGTGCGAGGGGACACACGCCAGGCGGATCGGTCGGCCGGCTGGGCAGGGCCGGTCGGACGGTCAGAGGGCTGGGCGCGCGGCGCGGCCGGCCGCGGCAAAGCCGTCTTCGGGAACGATGCCGGGCGCGGGAACCGGCAGGCGCGCCATGCCGACGTGGCGGTTGCAGCGCTTGTCGCGGGCCCGGCCGGCCAGCATGTCAGTGGGGTCGCGCCAGAGCGGCTCGGCATAGGCATCCCGCAAGTCGCTGCGAGTGAGGCCAATATCGGCAAGCATGCGGTCGTCGAGTCCGGCAAGCATACCGGCGCGACGCCGGTTCTTCAGGGCGCGCGCGAATTTCCGCATTCCGTTCAGAACCAATGCGAAGGTCGAACGGACCAGCGCGGGTTCCCGACGTTGTCTGTGGATCGGCTGGAAACGGCAAGTCGCGGCCATGGAAAGCTCCTGTCGGCTCGATCCGGGATCGGTTCCTTTTCGCGCCAGGACCTCACCCCGCGCGACCCGATTTCCGGCCCGAATGCTTTGAACGAAATCTGATATGTCACCGCTCCATTGATAAGTGAAACGAATGTTTATAATATCACGCATCACAGTTGATGATGAGAAGGCGCCCCGTCCGGCGACGTGCCATGACCGTTCTGATCGATATCGACCAGCTCCGGACCTTCATCGCGATTGCGGAGACCGGAAGTTTCACCAAGGCAGCGGAGGTCGTGCACAAGACCCAGTCCGCAGTTTCCATGCAGATGAAGCGGCTGGAGGAGCGTCTCGGCAAACCGATCTTTGCGCGCGACGGGCGCGCGTCCAAGCTCACCGAAGACGGCGAGCGCCTGCTCGATTACGCGCGCCGCATCGTGAAGCTCAATCTGGAGGCGCTGGCGGCCTTTTCCGGCCCCGAACTCTCCGGCCGCGTGCGCCTTGGCGTGCCCGACGACTATGCCGATCGCTATCTGCCGGAAATCATGGCGCGCTTCTCGCGGGCCTATCCGGGTGTCGAACTGACCGTGCTGTGCGAGCCCTCGGTCGATCTGCTGCGCCGGATCGATGCCAACGACCTCGATCTCGCCATCATCACCACCACCGAGAGCCAGCGCAGTGCCGAGCCGTTCCGGCAGGAGCGGCTGCTCTGGGTCACCTCGGTGCGGCACGCGACGCATACGGAAAATCCTCTGCCACTCGCGCTCGGCAAGCAAAGCTGCTCATGGCGCCGCACGGCGCTCCAATGTCTGGAAGGGATCGGGCGCCCGCACCGCGTCATCTATACGAGTTCGAATGCCGGCGCTTATGTCGCGGCCGTGCTCTCGGGCCTTGCGGTGTCGGTGGTTCCGGAATCGACCCTGCGGCCGGGCATGCGCGTACTGACGCCCGGCGACGGTTTTCCGGAACTGCCCTATTGCCGCGTGGGCCTCGTGCGCAACCCGCATGAAAGCTCGGCGCTTGCCGATGCGCTCGCCGAGCACATCATTTCGTCACTCGACAACCTGTCGGAGGCCGCGCGGGCCGCCGAATAGCGAACCCCGGTTGAATGACGAGGCCTATCTTTTCGCCGGCCGCAGCACCAGCACGTTTCCCGCGAGCACGGCGGCAAGCCCCAGTACCGCCATGGCATCCCATCGGAAATTCTCGAACACCGTCGAGACCGCCAGCGCCAGGATGGGTGAAAGCACCGTCACATAGCCTGCGCGATCGGCACCGATGCGCTTGACCAGCGTCAGATAGCTCCAGAAGGCGACCACGGACGCGATCAGCGCGAGATAGATCAGGCCTGCGATATAGGTGAACCGCCATTCGATGGTGAAGGAATTGCCGCGCGCAAGCGTATAGGCAGCGGTCGCGGCGGTTCCGTACAGCATGGCATAACCGTTTGCCGCGAAGACCGAAACCTCGCGGCGCGACAGCAGGGCGGAGACGATGCTGCCGGCGCAAAAGAAGACGGTGCCGATGAGGGCGAGGCCGAGCGCGATCAGCGCCCCGACCGGAAAGTCGTGTGCGGCAAATTGCGGGTAGAACATTGCCGTCATTCCGAACACGCCCAGAACGCCGCCCGCAAGCACGCGACGGTCGATCGGCGCCTTCAGGAACATCGCGCCGAACCCGACATTGATGAACAGGACCAGCGAAAAGATGATCGACAGCAGGCCGGACGGCAATGTCTCGGCGGCGTGGTAGTAGAACAGGAAGTTGACCGAGAACAGCGTTACCCCGAGCGCACCGAACATTGCGTGCTCGCGCAGACCGTAGCCGAGCCGCTCGCCCCATGCGGCGGCGATTGCGACCGTGACGATGCCCGCAAGCAGAAAGCGCCAGACGATCGAAACATCCGGTGGCACGGCACCGATCTGGAAATGAATCGCGATCCAGGCGAATCCCCAGGCCAGGACGACGGTGACATAGAGCGTGATATCGAACGGGGTGATCCTGGAACGGCTCAGCACAGGTCGGCTGCCTTCGCCGCGGTCGCGCGCACGAGATCCGATGGCATGATCTCGATCTGCAGGCCGCGGCGCCCGCCATTGACAAGCAGTGTTGCGTGCGAAAGCGCAGCCCGCTCGATGAAGGTGCTTGCGCGTTTTCTCTGTCCGAGCGGCGAAATTCCGCCCACGTGGTAGCCCGTGAACCGTTCGGCTTCGGCTGGCGGCATCATCGCGCAATCCTTGGCACCGGCCGCGGCCGCGAGCCGCTTCAGGCTGACCTCCTTGTCGGAAGGGACAAGAACGCACACCACGGACTGGCCGGCCTTCGCCATCAGCGTCTTCAGCAGGCGCTCCGGCGCAATTCCGAGCGCCTCCGCGGCCTGCATGCCGATGCGCGCGGCATTCGGATCGTAGTCATATTCATGAAGCGTGAAGCCGATTCCGGCTTTCTCGAGCGCGGTGGTCGCGGGCGTGGACCTGGCCATCAATACGCATACTCGCTGAACACCGGTTCGACCGTGCCCCCCCACGGCCCGTGATACTTCGCGAGCAATTCCTCCGCAGGCGTTGCGCCGCGCGAGACGAGTTCGTCCAGCGGTTCGAGATATTTGGTTTCGTCCTCACCGCCGGCATTGCGACGGCGCCGGCGGGTCAGCCCTTCGCGGGCGAGTTTCAGCGTCTCTTCCGCAAGCGACAGCATGCCGCGATTGCGGATGGTCGCGGCGAAACCCTGCACCGGCACATCGTCGCGCAGCTTCTGCCGCTCCTGCGCGCTCCAGTCCTTGACGAGATCCCAGGCGGCATCGAGAGACGCATCGTCATAGAGGATGCCGACCCAGTAAGCCGGCAGCGCCGGCAGGCGGCGCCACGGCCCGCCATCGGCGCCGCGCATTTCGAGATAGCGTTTCAGCCGCACCTCGGGGAAGATCGTGGAGATGTGGTTCGCCCAGTCCGAAATGGTGGCCCGCTCGCCCGGCAATTCCTTCAGCCTGCCGGCGAACAGGTCGCGAAACGACAGACCGGACACGTCGATGTAGTCGTCGCCGCGCTTGACGAAATACATCGGCACGTCGAGCGCGTAATCGACCCAGCGTTCAAAGCCCATGCCGTCCTCGAACGCCCAGGGCAGCATGCCCGAGCGGTCCGGATCGGTGTCGCGCCAGACCTCGGAGCGGAAGGAAAGAAAGCCGTTCGGCTTGCCTTCGGTGAAGGGCGAGTTCGCGAACAGTGCGGTCGCAACCGGCTGCAGCGCGAGCGACACGCGCAGCTTCTTGACCATGTCGGCTTCGGAAGAGAAATCGAGATTGGTCTGGACCGTGCAGGTGCGGTACATCATGTCCAGACCGAGATTGCCCACCTTCGGCATGTATTGCGTCATGATGCGGTAGCGGCCCTTCGGCATCGTGGGAATCTGGCTCCGAGTCCATTTCGGATTCATGCCGAGGCCCAGGAATCCGATGCCGAGCGGGCGTGCCACTTCGCGCACCTGGGCCAGATGCGCCATCAGTTCGGTGCAGGTCTGGTGCACATTCTCCAGCGGAGCGCCGGACAGTTCGAACTGGCCGCCGGGTTCGAGCGAGATGGCGCCGCCGCCGGTCACGTCGTACAGCCCGATGATGTTGTCACGCTCCATGATCGGTTCCCAGCCGAGCAGAAGCTGCATGCCTTCGAGCAGCGCGCGGATGCCGCGCGGGCCGTCATAGGGCACCGGATCGTGACGGTGCACCGTGAACGGGAATTTCTCGTGCTCGGTGCCGATCCGCCATTCCGGCTTCGGCTTGCAGCCCGATTCGAGCCATGCGACGAGTTCGTCGCGGCTCTCGACCGGCGTCATGTCGATCTGGTCACGGGCCATAAGGAATCCGGCAAAAGGGCCGCGACCATACACGCGCGCCCAAGGAAAGGGCAATCAAGGCTGCGGACATATATGGGTTGCGGTACCTGCCTTGATAGATGCCGCGGAATGGACATAACCGACCGATGACGCTCGGCTCCCGCGATAGCCTTCGCCGGCTCGGCGAAACGCTTCTGCTCGGCATCGTCGGCGGCGCCATTTTCAGCTTCCTCGGAGTCCCGGTCGGCTGGCTGTCTGGCGCGATGATTTTCGTCGCCGTAGCGGCGCTCGGCGGCCGCCCGGTTCACGTGCCCGCGCCGTTCGCGCGGGTGGTGTTCGTGCTGATCGGCATTTCGCTAGGCGGAGCGGTCACCCCCGAAACCCTGCGCGGCATCGCGGTCTGGCCGCTGAGCGTCGTTCTTCTCTGTCTCGCCATGACCGCTGCCACCTTCGCGAGTGCCTTCTATCTGCGCACCGTGCATGGCTGGGACATGCTGTCCGCGCTGTTCGGTGCGGCGCCCGGCGCGCTGTCCCAGGTGATCGTCTACGCGACCCAGTATCATTCGGACCTGCGCGGGATCGCGATCGTGCAGAGCATCCGGGCCGCAATCCTGATCGCCTTCGTGCCCGGAGGGCTCGCGCTCGCCGGCATGGTGCCGTCCGGACCGCCGTCGCGGGTCTTCGCGGTCACCGATTCGCTCGGCGAAATCGCCATCCTTGTGGTCGCATCCAGTCTCACCGCGCTGCTCGCCCATGCCGTGCGGTTTCCGGGAGGCTATATTTTCGGCGCCATGCTGGCCTCCGCCGTGCTGCACGGAACCGGCCTGATCCATGCCGTCATGCCCTGGTGGGTCGTCAATGCCGCGATGGTGGGGCTTGGAGCGCTGATTGGCTCGCGCTTTGCCAATACCGACCTGAAGCTGCTCGCGCGATACATCGTTGCGGCGCTCGGAGCCTTCTCGGTCGCCGTGCTGACCGTCGCGGTATTTGCGGCGGCGGCCGCCTGGCTGCTCAGGCTTCAACTCGCGGATGTCGTGGTGTCGTATGCCCCGGGTGGCCTGGATGCGATGATGATCCTCGCGCTGGCATTGCACCTCGACCCCATCTTTGTCGGCGCGCACCACGTCGCGCGCTTTGTGCTCGTGTCGCTGTCGCTGCCGGTCTATGTGCGTCTCTACGGGCAGACGCCGCCGCCACCCCCGGCGAAACTGCCGGACAAGCGACCAGTGCAGGAGGATTGAGGGTTGCGCTGAAAAATGCGCTCCCGTCCCGTGATCTTCCTCACGGAAGGAACGGACAGGCTATTCTGCCGCCAGCGCGCGGTTCAGCTTCATCCCGAGCCGTTCCCACACATCGACGAGTGCGTCCGCGAGCGCGTCGATCATCTTGTCATCGTGATAGGGCGAGGGTGTCACGCGCAGGCGCTCGGTGCCCTTCGGCACGGTCGGATAATTGATGGGCTGGATGTAGATGCCGTGATCGGCGAGCAGCATGTCGCTTGCCGCCTTGCATTTCTCCGGATCGCCAACAGCGATCGGGACAATATGCGTGTCGCTCGGCATCACGGGCAGGCCGGAGGCGGTCAACACGCCTTTCACGCGGGCGACGCGTTCCTGGTGCCGGTCGCGCTCCCATTGCGAGCCCTTCAGGTGCCGGATCGAGGCGGCGGCGGCGGCGCAGACTGCGGGCGGCAATGCGGTGGTGAAAATGAAGCCCGGCGCATAGGACCGCACGGCATCGCACATGGCGTGGCTGCCGGCGATATAGCCGCCGAAACAGCCGAATGCCTTGCCGAGCGTGCCCTCGATCACGTCGAGCCGGTCCATCACGCCGACGCGCTCGGCGACTCCGGCACCGCGCCTTCCATACATGCCGACCGCATGCACCTCGTCGCTATCGGTCATGGCGCCGTATTTCTCGGCGAGATCGCAGAACGCACCGATCGGCGCGATGTCGGCGTCCATCGAATAGATGCTTTCGAACAGAATCAGCTTCGGCCGGTCCGGTCCGGCTTCGATCAGCAATTGTTCCAGATGCGCGAGATCGTTGTGACGGAAAATCTTCTTCTCGCAGCCGGAATGACGAATGCCCTCGATCATCGAATTGTGGTTGTAGGCATCCGACAGGATCAGCACGTTCGGAATGAGCTTCGCTAGCGTCGAGATGCCGGTCTGGTTCGAGACATAACCCGAGGTGAAGATCAGCGCGGCTTCCTTGCCGTGCAGGTCGGCGAGCTCCTGCTCAAGCTCGACCAGCGGATGATTGGTGCCGGAAATGTTTCGGGTGCCGCCGGCGCCGGTGCCCATGCGGGTCGCGGTCTCGACCATGGCTCCGATGACCTTCGGGTGCTGGCCCATGCCGAGATAGTCGTTCGAGCACCAGACGATGATCTCGCGCGGCCCTTCCGGCGAATGCCAGACGGTCTGCGGGAACCGGCCCGCGATCCGCTCCAGATCCGCGAACACCCGGTAGCGCCGCTCGTCATGCAGGCGGTTCAGGGCGTTGTCGAAAAAGGCTTTGTAATTCATGGCGATAGAGAATCCCGAAAGGGGAGCACTCAGACTTGGTCGTCGCGGCGGCGATGCCCGTTCGATCAGACTTCCTTGGTACTCGTTTTAGAAGCGTTCAACGGTGTTTGTCGAGGCATGGCATTGCTCATTTCGTTGCAGGGCAGCCTTGATTTCAGTCAATTCGTCCGACGAAAGCCCGGAAACCGTGGCTTTCCGGCCATTCCCGACGGCGGAACCAGTCACCGGATTTCGCGTTCACCACCCGATCGAAGATAAGGAGCCGGACGATGGGACGTGGACTTCTTCTGTGGCTGATCGGCATTCCGCTGCCGATCATTCTGGTGATCTGGCTGTTCGGCGGCTTGAGCTGAGCCGAACCCCCTCGGAGGCGCAGACACTCTGGCCGCTCGTTGCTGGGGTGGCTCTGCGTTCCGCCGGGGGCGTTTGGGCCGAGCCGTCAGGGGTTGCGCCTCGCATCGGCCTCGATGGCCTGTTCGAGCTTTCGGCTCAGCATCCACGAGATCGCAAGGAACACCACCAGAGACGCCAGGCTGAGCCCGGAAACAGTGTCGCCGAGCACCTTGTCGGACACCTTGCCGAAGGCATATCCAGCCAACACCATCGAGACCGCCCAGATTGCCGAGCCGATCAGGTTCAGGATCAGGAACATTCCCCACGACATTTTCGACAGGCCGTATGCGAAGGCGCCGAACCCGCGGATGCCATAGGGAAACCGGTGGATCAGCGGCAGCCAGAGCGCGTGCCGGTCGACCAGCCGTTTCACCGTCACGGCATGCGCGGAGACGCGCGGCCAGCGCGCCAGCAGGCCATCGCCATAACGGCGCGCAATCCAGAACCGGACCACGTCGCCGACGAAGCTGCCGGCGAAACAATGGATGATCGTCAGCTTGAGGTCGAGCACGCCAAGCTGGGCGGCATAGCCTGCAAACAGCGCCATCAGCATCGCATGCGACGCCGCATAGGCGAAGATGAAGGCGTATGCCACTTCGCCATGCTGGCGAACCACATCGATCAGCTGAGACAGGTCGGTCATGTGTTCCCGGCGGCGGCAAGCTTGCGCACGGCCTCGTCCGCCGTGAGGACATCGCCGAACTGCTGGAAAATATTCTCCAGGGCCGCGCGATGCTCGTCGTCGGACAGGGCCGCGCAGCAATCGGACAGCAACACGGTCTTAAAGTCGAGCATCATGGCGTCGCGGGCCGTCGATTCGCAGCACACATTGGTTTTCGTGCCGGCGATCAGCACGGTGTCGATGCCGAGGCTGCGCAGCAGCCGTTCGAGCTGGGATGAGCCCGCGATCAGGGCGCTGTAGCGGTTTTTGATCACGGTGTGGTCTTCGGGCGACACTTCAAGGTCATCCCAGACCCTCTGCTGGCCCGGCGCAAGCGCGGCCATGGTGCTTTCGCGCACCGCGTCGCCGACCACGTGATTGAAGAACAGCTCCCAATCGCTGCTGCCGGCGCGGCTGGTATTGGCGTGCACAACCCAGACGACCGGGCAGCCGATCTTGCGCAATGCGCGGGCGAGCCCGTTGATTGCTGGGACAATACTGCGCGCGAGAGGCACTTCGGCCGGCGCGCCGGGCGCGCAAAAGGCGGTCTGCATGTCGATCACAAGGAGGGCCGTCCGCGCCGGATCGAGCCGGTCGAACCAGTTGATGCGGCCGCGGCGCGCCAGGACGCGTGCAATGATTTCAGGCCGGACGGAGACCGGATGCATGGACTTGTTCTCGATCGGTCACGCCTTCGTCATGTAGCGAAAGCAGTTTCGTGGCGAAAGAAGATGTTGTTTCCCGCGGTTTTTGACCAGTCCGAGGTTGAAGCCTGGGGCCCGAATAGCATATATGCCCGGCGCTGGATCGAACTGGAGTTGGAATGGCTAGCTTTCGAGACACGGACCTCAAGGACCGTCAAAAAAATGCCTCCGAAGCACGGAAGGCGATGTTGGAGAAATTCCTCGCAAAGGCGGAAGATCCGGTTCTCGAGCAGCGCCGCCTAGAGCGTGCTGCGATCGAGGAGGCCCGCCGGATCCGTCAGGCGGAGCGCGAGGAGGCCCGCAGGCTCGAAGAGGAAAGGCTGGCCGCCGAGGCTGCCGCCCGCGCGGCCGCGGAAGCCGAAGCGCGACGCCTCGCCGAAGAAGAGGCTGCCCGCAAGGCCAAGGAAGAGGCCGACATCATGATGGCGCTGCTGGCCGAGCAGAAGGCGGCGCGCGATGCGCGCTATGCCGCCCGCAAGGCCGCTTCGAAAAAGAAGAAAAAGCGCGGTCTGTGAGGCCAGCCGGGGCCGCGTCCGCGGCTCCGCTCCACCTGCATCTGAGCGTACCGGAGCGTCGCGGCGTTTCCGGATGGGCTGCTACACGCGAAATCCGATGCGAAACCCGCCCCAGTGCCGTCCCTTGACGGCGATCGGCGCGGACACGTCCTTCATCAGAACGAAATTCCCGCCGCCCATGTCGCGGCGATAGGTCTGGAGCAGGAACGAGCGCGTCGAACGGCCGGCGGACAGGCCGGTGCGATCACCGAAGATGCGGCGGTTGCGGCAATTGGCCGAGTTCCAGACCGGGTCGTCGCCCTGCGGCTTCGAATAGATCAGGTTGTGGGTCGGCAGATAGCCGTTGCGGTCCACCGCCGCGCAGAAGGCGATACGCGGGTCGAATTTCAGAATGGGTTCCTGCACCTCGGGGAGCAGCCGGTCGGTCAGACCGACGAAGCGCGTCATGTGCTGCTGCGGATTGCTGCCCGCGACGGCGCGGTAATCCTCGTCGAACAGGTCGGCCATGCTGATCTCGCTGCGCGACAGGGCCTGCTCGAACATCCGTCCGATCCGCTGGGCCGTGGCGCGGCACAGTTCGATGATCGGGGTGTCCGGTGTCTCGATCCCGCTCTCGGCGATGAAGAGGATGAAGTCTTCGCTGATGCCAAGGATCGATTCCACCCGCGCCTTGGCCTGTGACAGCTTGGCATCGCCGTCCTTCACCGAAGCGACCAGACCCTTCAACTCATTGCGCATTGCCAGATAGCAGGCGCTGTTGGTGTCGACCGATTGCGCCATCACGTCGATATCGCAGGCAAGGCGGTTGGCGGTCTCGACAAGGTGCTGCAGCACCGCGCTGGTTTCGCGCGCCTTGCCCGACTCCGTGATCGCGGCCTGCGCGGTAGCCGCGTTGGAATCGGCCTCGCCGAGCAAGGCGGTCAGCGTGCGCATCAATTCCTTCAGGTTGCGCTGGTTGTCGATCGAGAGCGGCCTGATCTGGTCGGCGAGACGCTTGACGGTATCGGCGATGATGGCGAATCCACGCCCGGCGGCGCCCGCGCGCGCCGCTTCCACGCTGGCGTTGAGCGCGAGCAGTTGCGTCTCCTGCGCGATCGACTGGATCGCCGCGCTTGCCTGCTCCACCCGATGGATGGTCTCGGAGACGGACTGGATCGAGTCCTTCAGAGAGATTGCGCCCGCGCCCAGCATCTCGATCTTTTCGATGGTGCCGGCAATCGTTGCGGAGACGTTGGCCGCACTCTCGCTCAGGGTTGCACGGGTCGTATCGGCGGAATAGCGCGCACTCTCCATGGCGGCTGACAGATCCGCGTTGGTGGCGTTCAGTTCGCGCGCTGCCGCGACCGCCGCTCGCGCCCGCAGGACCTGCTGCTGGCCAAGCTCCGTCAGATCGCCGACAAGACCGGCCATGTCGGCGATCTCGACGCCGAGATGGCCGCTGCGGTCGCCAATATCGGACAGCGCGCCTCCGGAAGAATCGTGTGCCGGTGCGATCCGGCGCAGGACGGCCTCGCTCATGGTTCGGACTCCTGCCGTGCGGAGATACCGCAGACTGGGCCAGCATGGTTAACCAAGGGTTAATCTGACCGGCTTGCGTGGGCGCGAGGTGTCGCTCAACCGCGGGAAAGGCGGGCTGCCATGATGGTGCTGCCGGACAGGATTGAACTGTCGACCTCTCCCTTACCAAGGGAGTGCTCTACCACTGAGCTACGGCAGCGTTGCTGACAGAGACCCCGGCGATCCGGCGCCTTGCGCGTCAGGCACAGCCCGACCGTGGCAAATGGTCTGTTCCGGCCGGCCCGGCGGCGTTCATAACCGGCGCGGCGTGGCGCGGCAAGCGGTTCGCCGTCCGGCCCGCCGCTGCCGGTATGCCCGTCACCAAAAGCCCCGCTTGTCGCAGCCCAGCGCGAACGGGCGCTGACTGCAGGGAGCGACGGCATTGGGGTCGCGCGAGCGCTCGCCGTAAGGGTCGGATACGATGTTGGCGGCTCCGGGGTAGCGGGGCGCGCCGCCGCGCTGGCTGACCTGTGCCGTGGCCGCGGTCAGGGCCGACACGATCAGCAGGCCGGCAATGGTCAATCTCAAGACGGTCCGCATGAGCCTCTCCTGTCGAACTGGGATGAGCGACAGATGGGCACGGACGGTTAGGGCTGCCTTCCCGAATTTGTGACGTCTGTTGCGATCTTGCGTTCACAACGGGGTGGCGTGATTTCACCAGGTTCCGCGCCGGTCGCAGTCGCGCGCAAACGGGCGTTCGCTGCAATTCGCAAGCCCGTAGGGATTGGAGGGCGATGCGGCTGCCGCCGGCGCCGCGGGCGGCCGCTTTTTCGTCGAACCTCTGGATTGGGCCAGGGCGGCGGTAGCGACCGACGCCATCAGCAGGCCGGCGGCGGCTAGTCGCAGGATATTGCGCATCGGTATCTCCTTCTTCCGATCAGGCCGTGGCGCTGGGCGGGGCACTCGCCGCCCTTGCCTGAAGCTCCGATTTCGGCTTTTTCGACTTCATGAACGAGAACACCGGGGCGCCGAAAAACGACCCGCGCAAGGAACGCCTTGCAAAGGCATTGCGGGACAACCTGAAACGCCGGAAGGCGCAAGCGCGCGAGCGTGCCGTTGGCGACGGGAAGCCGGCCGAGACGGTTTCGGACCGGAACGGCTGACCGGAGCGAGTTTCCGCCCCTTGGGAACGCGTTTTGCGCTAGGGTTCGGGGGCCATGCTGGCGCCCGGGTAGCGGTTGGGGGACTTGATGGATCGTATTCGTATCATCGGCGGAAAGCCGCTCGTTGGCACCATCCCGATTTCCGGCGCCAAGAATGCCGCCCTGCCGCTGATGATTGCGAGCCTCCTGACCGAGGACATGCTGATCCTGGAAAACGTCCCGCATCTCGCGGACGTGGTGCAGTTGCAGCGCATCCTCAACTTTCACGGCGTCGACGTCATGCTGTCCGGCAAGCGTGCCGGGGACAGCGATCACGCCGGCCAGACCGTGAAGATTTCCGCGGCGAACATTGTCGACACCACCGCTCCCTATGAGCTGGTCTCGAAAATGCGGGCGAGTTTCTGGGTGATCGCGCCGCTGCTGGCCCGCATGGGCGAGGCAAAGGTGTCGCTTCCCGGTGGCTGCGCGATCGGCACGCGGCCGGTCGACCTGTTGCTGATGGCGATGGAACAGCTCGGAGCGAAGGTCGAGATCGAGGCGGGGTACGCCGTTGCCCGCGCGCCGACCGGCGGACTGCGCGGCGGCGAAATCGTGTTCCCGAAAGTGACGGTCGGCGGCACCCATGTTGCGGTCATGGCGGCGTCGCTCGCGAATGGCACGACCGTGATCGAAAACGCGGCACAGGAGCCGGAGGTCAAGGACGTCGCCGATTGCCTCGTGAAAATGGGCGCGAAGATTTCCGGCGCCGGTACGCCGCGGATCGAGATCGAGGGGGTCTCCCGGCTCGGCCCGGCGCGTCATGGCGTGCTGCCCGACCGCATCGAGACCGGTACCTATGCGATGGCGGTGGCGATGACCGGCGGCGACGTGACTCTCGAAGGCGCGCGCCCGGAATTGCTGCAGACGGCGCTCGACCTGCTCGGGCAGGTGGGTGCGGAGGTCACCGAGACCAATACCGGAGTGCGGGTGGTACGAAACGGCTCGGGACTGGGTCCCGTCGAGGTCACGACCGAACCGTTTCCGGGCTTCCCGACCGATCTGCAGGCGCAGCTGATGGCCCTGATGACCAAGGCCAGAGGCACCTCGCGCATCACCGAGACGATCTTCGAGAACCGGTTCATGCATGTGCAGGAACTGGCGCGGCTCGGCGCGCGAATCTCCCTCGACGGCCAGGAGGCGACGATCGAAGGGGTGGAGCGCTTGCGCGGAGCGCCGGTCATGGCGACCGACCTGCGCGCCTCGGTGTCGCTGGTGATTGCGGCGCTTGCCGCCGAAGGCGAAACCATCGTGAACCGGGTCTATCACCTCGACCGCGGCTTCGAGCGGCTGGAGGAGAAGCTCGGCGCATGCGGGGCGCTGGTCGAGCGGATCAGCGCGTAACCGCATGGCTCGCCGCGCGTTTTCCCGCCTACGGACCACGAGCGCCCCCTTGCGGCCCCATGTGCGGTTGCCTAACTAGCCGGCAGGGCGAAATTCTGAAACGTAAGCGACCGACCCAAAAGGCCGTGTCATGGACATGCTGAAGCTCATCGCGCTCGACGGCGAGGATCTGGAAGTCGTTTCCGCGCATCTGCAGGATGCCGTGGTGAAGATCGGCGAGGTGCTCTGGCGCCCCAACGAAAATCGCGTCGTGATTGCGCTCAATCGTTTCGACTGGGAGGCGGCCGTTGGCGAGGCTCCCGCCTTCCGGCGCAGGCGTGCCGCGCTGCGCTTCGACCGCGTATCGTCCTGCAAATGCAAGAGCCTCGACTGTTCCGCCAAGGAACAGGTTCTCAATCTGCTCGCTGTTGAATTTGCCGAGACCGACGCGCCCGGCGGTGTGGTCACGCTGTCCTTCTCCGGCGGTGGCGCCCTGCGGCTCGAAGTCGAATGCCTTGAAGTCGAAGTGGTCGATCTGGGACCGGTCTGGCAGGCCGCCGCCTGCCCCGATCACAAGACCATCGATGGCGAGGTCGCGCAGGCCTGATCCACTGCGCTCGATCGCGCGTGCAGCGGATTGCCCGCTCGCTTGCCTTTCGGTGCTGACTTTCGGAAACTCCCCAGGACACTGACACTGCGCGGCGACGCGCATCAACGAGAAGCCGTCAGGCTCCGGGAGGACGTTTCCATGCTGATCATGCGCCACCTTGGCTGCGCTGTTGCCGCAGCCGCGATCGCCGTCATTGCCATGCCGGGTCAGGCGCCTGCGCAGGAACCGCCGCCGGTTATCAAGATCATGGTGGGCTCGGTCGCCGGCGGCATTCTCGATCCCTAGGCGCGCATCGTCGGCGAACACATGAGCAAGACGCTTGGCCGCACCATCATCGTGGAAAACAAGCCGGGCGCGAACGGCACCATTGCCGCGCAATATGTGGTCGATCAGCCGGCCGACGGCACATGGATGTGGGTCGGCACCCAGGCGATGACCGAGATCAATCCGAGCGCCTACAAGAATCTGCGCTGGGGCATCGACGATTTCATCCCGATCGTGAAGGGCGTCGAGGCGCCGCTGGTCCTCGCGGTGCATCCGAGTGTGCCGGCAAAAAATCTCAACGAGCTGGTCGCCTGGGTCAAGGCCAATCCGGGAAAGCTCGGCTATGCATCGTTCAGCCCGGGCACGCCGTCGGCGTTTCTCGGCCATCAGCTCAACAAGCGCTTCGGGCTCGACCTTGCGCATATCGTCTACAAGGGATCCGGCCCGCAGACCCAGGATATGGTGGCGGGCCATGCGCTGATGGGGTTCATGCAGCTCGGCAATGCCATGCCGCATATCAAGGCCGGCAAGATCATTCCGATCGCGGTCACCAGCGCAAAGCGCACCCGCTTCCTCCCCGATGTCCCGACCTTTGCCGAACTCGGTTATGATGACTTCACCGCGATGGTGTGGTTCGGCCTGCTCACCAGGAAGGGGACGCCCGAGCCGATCGTGAAGGCCTATATCGCTGCGGCGGAAAAGGCCCACAGCGACCCGGAGGTGCAGAAGAAATTCGAGAACCAGGGCATGGAAGCCACGGGCATCACCGGGCCGGACAAGCTCACGGCCGATATCAAGACCCAGATCGAACGCTGGCGGAAAATCGTCGACGAGACCGGCTTCAAGGCGAATTGAGTAACCTGCTCCTGTCCCGGGCGCAGCGCAGCGGCATGAGCGCGGTTACGCGCGCCTTCAACGCGCTGTGCGGTGCGCTGCAGAACCGGGACCATCTTCGATTCAATTGATTGTGGGTCCCGGCTCAGCGGCGCGTCATTTCATGCCGCGCCGCGTCCGGGACGCGAGACCTTTACGCCCGCCCGGTCGGATAGGGCACCGTGTCGGTGTGCTCGATCTCGAGTTGAAGAAGCCGCTCCATCAGCCGCGCCTTGAGCGCGGCGTGTTCGGGACTGTCCCACAGATTGTCGAACTCGCCGGGATCGGCTGCAAGATCGTATAATTCACCGAGCCCGGCGTCGGACATCACCGTCATCCGGTAGCGCTGATCGACGATGGTGTGCCAGCGCGGCATGTGGTCGACGTCCTTGTCCGCCATCTGGTGTTCGTATTGCACGAAAGCGCAGTCGCGCACGGCCTTGCCATCCGCGCCCATGGCGGGCAGCAGGCTCTTGCCCTGCATGCCGACATAAGGCTGGATCCGTGCGCGATCGAGAATCGTCGCCGGGATGTCGATGGTCGAGCCGATGGCATCGGTCGCAGCCGCCGTCGGCGCCTGCGGGTCCGACCAGATGAACGGCACGTGCAGGATGCTCTGATATTGCTCGCAGCCTTTCAGCAGCAGCCGGTGGTCGCCGAGATGGTCGCCGTGATCGGTGGTGAAGATCAGAACCGTGTTATCGCGCTGTCCCGACGCATCGAGCGCACGCAGCACGCGGCCGATGCCGTCATCGATACAGGCGATCATGCCGCAGGTCAGTGCCTGCGCTTCCTGCGCCTCGCGCGCGGTCGTTGCGATGCTGCGCATGCCATGAAGATTGGCCTTGCCGCTGGCGCGTTCCTCGATTGCCTCCTGGACATGCGGCGGTGGTGTCCAGTCGTTGCGGCGGAACGCTTCCGGGACCGGAAACTGCTCCGGCTTGTACATGTCCCAGTATTTGCCCGGCGGATTGAACGGATGGTGCGGGTCGGGGAAGGATAGCGTCAGAAAGAACGGATCGGCATTGGCGTTGCGTGCGCTCAGGAACGCCTCGGCCCGTTCGGCGAGATAGTTGGTCGAATACAGTTCTTCCGGAATGCGGGTGCGATAGGCCTGCGGCACGATGTAATCGTGCGGCGCGCTGTTTTCCGGCCCGAGCAGGCCGAGCGCGGCCGGATCCTTGTCGCGCAGCCATGCCCGGTAATCGCCATCCACGTTATCGCCGTGGCCGGTCACGACTTCCACATGGCCATAGCCGTAGAACGGGGTCGCGATATGGGCGCCCGGCTGCGCCCAATAGGCCGGCAATTCCTGACGGTAGGTCTCGCCGGTCAGGTCGATTCGCATCGCCTGCCGCAGCCCCGGTGAGGGCTGGCGATAGCCCTCGCGCGGCGGGGCCGGGTAGCTCATCGCCGGCGTCTTGGTGAAATTCTGCAGATGGCTCTTGCCGATCAGGGCGGTATCGTATCCGGCGTCACGCAAGAGATCGACGAAGGTCACGGAGTCCTGCGACAGCGGAATGCCGTTGGAGCGTACCCCATGCACCGCCGGCATCCGGCCGGTCATCAGCGAGGCGCGGTTCGGCATGCAGACCGGACTGGCGACGTAGAATTTCCGGAACTGTGTCCCGCGCGCCGCAATGGAGTCGATGTGCGGCGTGCGCAGGATCGGATGCCCGTAACAGCCGAGATAATCGGCCCGATGCTGATCGGTAATGATCAAAATGAAATTCGGAGGACGTTTGTCGGGCATCGGAATGAAACCAAGCGGGCGGGATCGCGAACAAAACGAGGCGGCCGCGCGGCACGCCATGTGAGTTGCGCCATCATGCGGTCATGGGCGCGGTATTTAACGCAGCATTCGCCTTTGAACGCTATCGTCGTCAACAGCGTCCAACAGGGCGAACCAGATGTAAACCATGCGGGCCCCGGTCCGCGCCAGCGATATGACGAAGACGATGATCTACAAGATCGCAGCGGCTCTTCAGGCGCTCATGAAGCGTGTGAAGGCGGATGAGAAATACCGGCCGGAGCGCCACTATATGCGCGGACCAGGGCCCAAGGCACGCGCGGTCAACGCGCGCGAGCACAGCTGAACGGGGGCGGGTTGGCCTCAGAAATCCGGATCGGCGTAGTGTGGCGCCGGCGGCAATGCGCCTGAAACCTCGGACAGTATGGCGCGAAAAGACGGCCGCGATTTCATTCGAGCGTACCAGCTTTTTGCGTGCTCGGTCTCAGCCCAGGGTACGTCCCCGAGATAATCCACGACCGAAAGATGTGCCGCCGCCGCCAGATCGGCGAAGGTGAGATTCTTGCCGGCGAGCCAGTCCCGCTGGCCGGTCAGCCAGTCGATATAGGCGAGGTGGTAGCGAACATTGCGGCGTGCCGCGCGCATCACGTCGGTGTCGGGCGGCCCACCGCCCTGATCGGGTGTCATGAAGCGCTTGTGCAGTCGCTCGTTGGCGAGCGGCGTCGAGACCTCGTCCGCGAATTTCTCCGAGAACCAGGCCATGAGACGGCGCACCTCGACGCGTTGTTGCGGGTCGGTGCCGATGAGATTGCGGTCCGCCACACCGTCCGCAAGCGATGTATGCATCTCCGTAAGGAATTCCGCGATCACATTGGGTCCGGGGACGGGAGGAAATCCCTCGGCGATCAGCACCGGGGTCTGGCCGGCGGGATTGAGGATCAGGAATTCCTCCCGCCGCTCCCAGACGCGTTCCTCGGCCAGATCGACGTCCAGTTCGAACTCGGCGAGCGCCAGACGCGCGAACCGGGAATGGGGGCAGAAAGGGTGATGGAAGAGGGTCAGCATCAGGCCTTCGAATCATGACATTGCCGCGGCGATAATGCTGGAAAAAGCGGCAAAGTGGTGGGGTCACGGAAATTTCGTTGCCGCGTACACGGGTTTCGCGTCACAACAGCCACGGCGCGATTCCTGATCCGGACCGCGCGTTGGGGCTTTTCAGCATGAGCGACCTGATCAAGGCGGCCCTTCTCGGCATTGTCGAGGGACTCACGGAATTCCTCCCCGTTTCCTCGACCGGCCATCTGCTGCTGTTGCAGCGGTTTCTCGGTTTCGGCGACGAGGATTTCGGCAAGACTTTCGTGGTTTTGATCCAGCTCGGCGCCATCCTCGCTATTCTGTCGATCTATTTCCACAAGCTGTGGCGACTGGCCACCGGAATGTTCAGCGATCCGAACGCACGGCGCTTTGTGATCGGGGTCCTGGTCGCGTTCCTGCCCGCCGCGCTGATCGGCGCGGCCCTGCATTCGATCATCAAGGACTATCTGTTCAACGCGTGGGTGGTATGTTTCACGCTCATCGCCGGCGGCGCTGTGCTGCTGTGGGTGGATCAGCTTGAATTCAGGCCCAGATACCTCGACGTCATGCAGTTTTCGCTGCCGATGTGCCTGATCATCGGCGCTTGCCAGTGCTTCGCCATGATACCGGGTGTGTCGCGGTCCGGCGCCACCATCGTGTCGGCGATGCTGCTCGGCGCCGACAAGCGGTCGGCGGCGGAATTCTCGTTCTTTCTGGCGATGCCCACCATGACCGGCGCGTTCGCGCTCGATCTCATCAAGAATCACGATCAGATGACGTCGCACAATGTCCTGCTGGTCGGGATCGGCTTCGCGTGTTCGTTCGTGGCCGGCTACTTCGTGGTCAAGACGTTTCTCGACTACGTCTCGCGGCACGGCTTCGGGCTGTTCGCCTGGTGGCGCGTGATCGTCGGCTCCATCGGGCTGGTGCTGCTTGCGATCGGACTCTGAGCGCCACTTCAGGCGAAACGGCCGGTGCGGAACTGGCCGGTCTTGCGGAAACGCCAGAGATAATCCGGGACGATCGCCTCGTAGGACGAAGGCATGACGCCGAGCCCCTGAAGGGTCCGGCTGTCCCGGATTGCGTCCTCCGACACCACGTTGTCGCTGCGCAGCAGTTCGACCTGGTCCGGCGTCAGCGGCGGGTTCGGCAGGAACTGGAGAAACCAGGCCTGCATCCTGGCGATCCCGAACGGAAGCGGCACGAGCAGCCGCGAGCGCTCCGTGACCGCGAGAACGTATTCCATGATGTCGCGCATCGAGCGCACCTCGGGCCCGCCGAATTCGTAGGTTCGGCCGTCGCCCTGTCCGGATTCCACGAGGGTTGCGATCGCTTCCGCGACATCCGCGGCAAAGACCGGCTGGAACCGTGTATGCCCGCCGCCGACCAGCGGCAATGCGGGCAGAAACCGGGCGAGCGAGGCGAAGCGGTTGAAGAAATCGTCCTCCGGGCCGAATACGACAGAGGGGCGTATGATCACCGCGTCGGGCGAGGCTGCGCGCACCGCCTGCTCGCCAAGCGCCTTCGACCGTGCATAGAGCGACGCAGACTTCTCGTCCGCGCCGATGGCCGACACATGAATCAGGCGTGCGCCGTGCGCGCTGGCCGCAAGCGCCACCTGCTCGGCGCCGGTATGCTGCACCGTTTCGAATCGCTGGCGGCCGCGCTGGAACAGGATGCCGACCAGGTTGATGACAGCCGACGCGTCGCGAACGGCGGATTCCACCGACGCCGGGTAGCGCAGGTTGGCCTGCACCGCATGGATCTGGCCGACGGTGCCGAGTGGCTGCAGGTGCCCCGCCAGTTCCGGCCGCCGCACCGCGACACGGACGCGGTAGCGCCGTTTCGCGAGCGCGCGCACGACGTGGCGGCCCAGAAATCCGGAGCCGCCGAACACGGTGATGAGGGTGTCGGAATTGGTCTGGAGGGCCATGAAAGCTGTCTCGGAATCCGTCGCGGCCGCGGTCCCTGCGGGATACCGCAAGGATTTCGGCCTGTACAGGTGTCCGATCGTTGACAATGGCGGACCCCGCCACTTATGTCTCTGCCCATTGCCCAGGTGGCGGAATTGGTAGACGCGCTGGCTTCAGGTGCCAGTGGCTTAACGGCTGTGAAGGTTCGAGTCCTTTCCTGGGCACCACTCATTTTCTAAGCTCCTGATTTGGCGCGATCATTCGCGCTATCTCCCGCACCGGACCCAAGGTGCGGGAGATTTTCGTTCGATATCTGTGCTGCCGCCAGCAACGGCCCGGCTTGCGCGGCGAGGCGCTTGCGATCGGCCTTGCGGGTGTAGACCAAGGCCATCTTCTCAGTGCGCCAACCGAACAGCGCCATGAGCTGGTTCACAGTCGCGCCGTTCTCTGCAGCGCGCGTGGCCCCGGCCTTGCGCAGGCCATGTGCGGAGCCGGGGCAGCCGGCCTCGCGACAGGCCTCACGGAACCAATTTCCAAAGCTCTCTTTCACCATCGGCGAGCCGCGCTCGGACACGAGGAAAGTCAAATCGCCGGTCTTGGTCGCGGCGATCGTGGCGGCGAGCACCGGCAGGACCGGCGGATAGACCACGCCGTCGCCGCGCTCCTTTTCCATGCGGAAGGTTATCACGCCGCCGCTGACATGCTGGCGACCGAGCCGCACCACGTCGCCCCGGCTCAGTCCCGTGTAGAGTAGGAGATCGAGGGCGAGGCGTTCGCGCGTGCCGATCGGCCAGCGCGCCTCGAAGCGCGTGATCTCCTCGTTGGTCCAGGTGTGGAAACCGTCCTTGTTCTTGCCCTTGAGCAGCTTCACGCCGAGCGTCGGATTGCTCGACACCAGCGCCCCGCCTTGCGGGTCCGAAGCCCACTTGAAGAACCGGCGCATGGTCTTGAGGAAGTTGTTCGCGGCGTGCGGAGCAGCGGCCCGGCGCTCGCGCCCGGCCCTGATGGTTTCCGCAGTGATCGCCGACAAGGCGTCTTCGCCAGCGGTCTTGATCACGGCCCCGAAAATGTTCTCGCTCTGCCGGCGTGTCGCGGTGGCCAATGCGGCCCATGCGGAGCTCGCCCGGTAGCGGTCTATGCCCCATTGAAGGCTTTGCGCCCTCGTGGCCTTGGAGGGCTTCGGCGCCCCCTCCAGCGCGGCCCTGTACTCGGCCCAGAACGCCTGTGTGTCGTATGGAGCCCGAAGGCGAATGCGCGGGCCGTGGCCCTTGCGCACGTACCAGTTCCGCCGGCCGTGGCGGGTCGCCTCGTGTATCAGGTGGGGCGGGCGGGGCTTAGGCATACTCACCTCACAGAACAATCTCGCGCGTGGGCTCTGCCTCGGGTTCGGGCCGCCCCTGCGCGGCGGTGGGAAGGACCACGATCTTGCCGTCCCTCTCGATCTCGATCCGCACCGGCACGCCCGCCGCGGCCGAGGCTTTCAACAACCGCGTCATGGCCTCCTGAGTGAATTGACAGCGTGTGCGCGCCACAGCGTCACCTTCGATAAAACACGGTTCGGTGCGAACGTCGCGACGATGCAAGGCGCCGGCCGGGCAGGGCATGTGCGGCATCGCGGGGGGATTTCCCGGGTTGGCTACGATCGTCCGCTAGCTGTGCCATCTCAAGCCCGTCCACGCATCTCAGCAATTTGGCTTCCGGCCCTGCAAATTATCTTGACTGTCTCGGGACAGCGCGCTCCCGGAGGCGGCCATCAGCACGGAGTGGCGTTTCCACCGCGACCTCCACGACGGGCGTTGCGCCTTGGTGGCGCATCTCGAGCGTATGCGCGAACCCGTCCTTGAACAGAGACAGATATCGGGGCAACGCTTCGAGGCCGATCTGCTCCCCGACCTTGAACTGCAGGCTCGTCAGCGCGCGCGCTAGGACCAACTCGCCATTGTCTTGAAGCACCTCAACGGCATGAGCGCGCGCGTCGAATTGGCTTCTCGTCATCTTTACAACGGCACCTGCTTCGACAACGGCGACTCCGCCCTGCACCACGAACATTTTCATCTTCAGTCCTCCTCCAAGAAGGCGCGTGATCCGCGCAGCAATCCGGTGCAACAGTCCCGCGGTGCCGGTGATTAAAGCTCGCCACGCGCGTACGCCGAAAGAGGTTTTCCGCCCGGGTCGAACGCGGCGCCGGAGTCGGAGATAGACCGTCGCTTGATCCCGCTCGGCAGGTCGAGCCGGATCATCGAGATATCGTGCGTCTGCTATGCAGCCAGGTTGGCCGCCGCAATCCGGACTGCGGTTCCTCTCTAGCGAGGATGCCGAGCTATTCTTTGGCCCCATCGGTGCGCTCCTCGGGTAGACCGAAGGAATGAAGAGCGCGGGGTATCTGCTCGATGACCGACAGCTTTTCAGCGGCGGTGACCACATCCTCTGGCCGCGCACCACGCCTCGGGCCTCGATCGGGAGTCACGTTGGACACGCTAGTTTCCCTGCTATCCTCGGAGTTGTCCCCCGCAGATGGTGGTTGAAGAGGTTCTCCATGTGGGCGGAGTAGACGGCGACTGAGAAAAATTCGCGCTCGATCGCTCCCGAATTGTTGAAGCGGTTCTTCCAGACCTTGCTGCGCTGCGCGGATGACAGGTCTGCAGCCGCTGCAGATCGGACGGCTACGCCGTCCCCGTGCGGATCGGCGCCGAATTGTTCGTTGGCAAATCGTTCGATGTCTGTGTTGGTGAGGCTCATAGAATTCCTCTTAGTTGCGATTTGAAAGTTTGGCGCGGCAACTACCAACCAGACCAACGTCGGCAGCTTGTCGGTGACGGAGAACACCTAGCCGCGCCTGATGGCTTTACCCGCGACCGAGAGCAGCCATCAAAGCGAAAAATTGCCCTTGTCGAAATCACGCACCAGCACCTCAAGACCGAAGGCCCTGGTGACGTCTCGGAAAGCATCGAAATTGAGGATCGCGTTCGGACGATAGTTGGACGCCATTCCGGTCTTGCCGCGGAGAATGGCTTCCGCCGACGGAACACACAGGTCACGCCGGCCTGCGCTGGAGAATTCAGTATTCAACCGCGCGAGCAACGGCGTCGTTTTGCCGAGCTCTTCGAGGGTCGCCATCAGCTTCGAACTAAACTTGTAAAGATCGACATAGAGCGCAAGTTCGCGCTTCAGCAGCTCCTTCGCTTCGGGGTGTTTGAGATCGAGTGCCGCCATTGACTCGCGTTGCCTGGCCTCCTTGATGCGTTCAGGAAGGGCTGCCAGCAAGGCCTCTTTCTCAAGCTTGTCCTCGCGGGCGATCCGCAACTCCTCGCGGATCATCTTCCTGTCAGCGCCCGACCCGGTGATCGCAACATCGACCAGATTGATCTCTAGCGTCCTGCACTTGTCGATAACCTCATCCAACTCGATCGTGGTGCTGGCCTCCAATTCCTCAAGCTCATCTGCCGCGCTAACAGAGCGGTTCTTTTCGGATTGGGTCATTGTGCCCTCCCTGAACGACTAGGAGCGTCGTGGCACAAGTTGAGCGGTCGGTCCGCTACAAAAAACTACAGAAAACTATTCGTTAGCAATATCAACTACATATAACCTTGAGATTCTCATCCCGCATCTTGCGCAGAAGCTGGTAAATCGCGTTGGCGCACTTTTCTTCTGCTACTGTCGAGTCGGGATAGCGCTTCAAATATCTATCTCGAAAGTATTTGGGCAGATTGTTCTTCGCCCATTTCGCGAGGCCCCGGGCCTCTAACATTAATTTGTTCTGAGCAATACCCTCAGCGACTCTCCGTTGATTTTCAACTCGGATGTTGTCCATAGCTGAACCTCGAACATCATCTGGTTCGGTAGGATCGCCGTCAGCGGTTCGGTCGCGCCTCTGAACCCGAAAGTCGGACAGCAAAATATCGATAGCGTCAGGCGCGAAAATACAGACGCTGTCAATTATTCTGGTGCGGTCGTCGATGTGAACAAGTGTGTTGTGAGCGAAGGTGTTGGTAGGGTGGTCTCTATCGTTGGTAACGCGATAGGACCCCAGTATCGGCAAAACGAATAGCCATCGTCCATCCTCGCGGCCGACCATCTGGAAAATATTGGCAAGCGACTTGCCTGGACGAATGCCTCGCGGCTGACCGGTGATGTCAAGATCATATTCAAAAAGTGCGTCAGACAGAGGCATCATATTGATGCTAGGTAACAGCGCGGCGCGAGAAACAAAAAAAGCCGCGAGATCGCTGTCGAGAACTACGGGCGGATCATTCGATATTTCGTGCATCATGTGATGTATGCAGTTTGACGGGGAGCGGTTATGCAAGCGTGCTCGATTCGGTGGGCCTCCACAAGTTGACTGCAACCCACCTCTTCGCCGGCGACCTAAGCCGCCCCTTGCGCACCATGGTCGGCGGCATCGAAAACGGATCGGCGGGGTATTCTATTTGTAGCGGCGGTCGACCCTCGCCGGCATAAGGACTGAGAAGGTAGTCATTGCTCGATACTTGATGCGTTCGCATCGCTGCACTCACCTGTTGAAAACATCAGCGGCCCCAGGGAGGTTGATAGCGTGGCGCTGGCAGGTCGGCGGATTTTCCCCACAGCCACCGGGATAAGTTCGGAGAAACTCGCGCCGGGGCGCTATCAAATCCCGACTCCGCTGCTAGCTCGGCTGCGGCTGCGTAGGAAAGTCAAAAATGCCCACGGATAAAATCATCTTGACTGCGCGACGGATCACTCGGGACCGATGCCTAAAACCAGGGCCAACTGAGCCGAGCGCGGATCAACGCACGTGACCGGCGAAGCGGCGAACAAGGGCGCATGCCGAATACGTTGTGGTAAAAGGCGTGCCCGCTAATCGGGTTATTTACCAGGTGCCGCTGGTGAGTCCTGGGGAGCTCGGGTGTACCAGTGAATGGATCGATAGCAGGCTATCGCCGGCATCTCGTTAAGAAACGGCATGCGGTGTGCCGCGCCCTGGAAAAATGAATTGATCGACCGTGCTTCTGCAAATGCTTCGTGGACGTTCTGATCTGCTCCTTCGAAGACCAAATGGTCAGCACAAATTTGAACGACAGTGGAGAACACATCCATCTGCGCGGTCGGTATCCTAATGTTCCTAAGTAGCGGAGTGAACATCTCCTGAGGTTGATCCTCAACGCGGTAATGGTCTCGTACGGATGGCGCTAGGTCCATACGGGAAGAGAGCTGGCCATGGAAAACCGGATGCCCAGGCAGCTTTTCGTCCAGATCGTAATGAACGCCGTAGACGTGCTGGAGGACATTGCCTTTCAGTCGAAAGTAGGCAACCTCTGTGAAGAAGGCGCGCGTCTTGAGTGGGAGTTCCCTGAGATTCCCGTCTCCGAACGAAAGCCACCCTCTAACTACCACATAAAGATTATGACCTCTCCCGGCCCGCTCAGGAACATTGAACACGATCGGGCCGATATCGAGCTTGACCTCGTCGTCCGGCGCTCTCGCATTCAGTTTGAAAATGTCATGGCCTGCACCCGGCCTAACGTCGGTGGACTGATACATCTTTTGCATCGAGACGCGCAGGCGCTCCCACGCACTGATAACTTCCTTCTGAACGTGATACGCGTCGGGATGCATGCCGCTAGAGCCCCAACAAAGGTGCCCACTCGTCGTAGAAGTCACGCTCCACGCGGCACAACTGAGCGCCCTGAGGGACCCAGCTACTAGCCGAGACCGAACAATCCGGCCTTAAGCAGACCGGCCTACGCATGAACGGACAGAGGAAGCCTCCTTTGGTGCCACCGCACCTTTGGCAGCCGTGGTTGGCAAGTTTTCGCCCGGCCGCCTTCTCGACCGAGGCACGATTGTAGTCCGAGAACATCTCAAATTTTGCTGAGTCGATGTTGCCGGCTAACGCATCGATCCGGTCATCCACTTGATCCCGCCAGTAGTAGCGCCCTTGCGCGGAGAACGGTCCCGCGTATCGCTCAGATTCGAAAATCTGCGCGAGGGCCTCGCCTTCTTCGTCCGCAGTGGCGATATAGGCGCACAGCGCCTTTTCAGATAAAATCGGTCCAGGATATTTTAGGATTGCATTGGGCAGAACGTGCCCGAGAACGTATGCGAGCAACTGCCGCTTTTCGTCGTCTGTGGGCTGCTCCGGGCCTGCAAACCTTCGCAATTGGTCGAGCAAAGATGAGTTGGAGGCGCCAAGTCGGGTCATGTAGAGCGCGAATTGACTTTCCAATTCACGCTTGCGCAACAGCGTGGCCAGCACTCCGGCAAGACTGAGCTTCGCCTTCAAGATCTCGGGGTTTGCCGTCAAAGACCGCCGAAGCTCTCGAAACCCGCTCGCGGTAGCTGAGATGAATGCCGCACCTTCCTCTTCCGTTGCGGGAACGCGCAGCTCAAAGAGATTTGGCTCCTTCGGCAGGTCTGCGATGTTCTTCCGCGAGAAGTCACCGACTGGAATCAACCTTTTCTGGCACCAACCGACGATCGTCATGCCAAACAGACCACGAACTTGGCTGGTGAGATCGTAGTCGGTCGCGACCAAAATCGTGTCGTCATCAACAAGCGAATCCAATTTCACCAACGGATCGTCCTCCGTTGGCAACCACGTCCTTACTTCAACTTCGCCCTTAATTGAGGCCTCAAGTGCATGAGCGAGCGCACCGAGATACTCTTCATTGTCGTCGATTAATAATATTGATTCCTGCCCATTTTTTGAGTTTGTAGCGGGCACGGTTGCACTCCCCTGATCAGTCTCGATCGATCGGCAGACGAATACGAACGCAAGTGGCGAATCCGGGTGGGGCTTCGACCACATCGGCTCTGCCGCCGAACGCTTCGGCGCCCCGGCGGACCAATGCAAGACCCAGCCCCATGCCGGAGCCGAGCGGATCGCGATTAGTGTCAGTAGTGGTGAAAAGCGGATCGAACACCCGCTCGCGCAGAGTCGTCGGAATTCCAATGCCCGTGTCCGATACTTCGAGGTAGTGCCACCTGTCGTCGTTCCACGCTCTAAACGCAATCGTACCAGCATCATTTCCTGTCTTCGCGGTCACTGCCTTCAGTGCGTTGGTGTACAGATTCAGCGCCAAGCCATTATACAGCGCGGGAGGCACCAGCGGTGCCATAAGGTCGTTCTCGGCGCTGATCTCGACATCTATCTTTCGCTCGTCAGCATACTTTCCGAACACCCGCTTTACCTGCAGCAGTCGGGGCTTCGCCGGATAGGGCTTGGACGGCTTGTTCTTGGCGCCCTGAATGTAGCCCGAAGAATAGGTGACGAACTCCTTCAAGCTTTTAATGTGGCCAGCGAATGATGCGGCGGCAGTTGCGAGCTTCGGATGCGACTTTGCAATAATCAAGAGCTCCTTGTGGGCCTTTTCGAGCTCCTGAAGTGCGACCCCGAACTCGTGCGTCATGAAGCCAGCGACGACACCGAGAAGACTCATGACTTCGAGCTGTTGCTCGCGCTCGTGCGTCGTCTGTTCGTGCTGTTCAGCGAGTTCCTGAGTGGTCGCGAGCGCGGTGACGATTCGGGTCTTGTCGGACGAAGCAATGTTCGGATTGGCCTCCACCTCGTCGATAGCTGCTCGTGTTTCCTTTCTTATCCTGGCGATTAGCGCGCGGCGTTCGGCCCTGTCTTTTTCGAGTTGTATCTTGCGGTCCGCATAGGCTATTGCCTCAACTGCACCGCGAACCACGGCGCGTAATTCGAAGAACGCCTCGTTTTCGACGAAACCTTCGCGGTCGGCGGAAGCGACCAGGCCCTGCTCGCGACGGCCTTTCGCGGAGCTCCGGCGCGCGTCGACCTGTACGAGCCCAACCAGCTGAGCGGATTCCGGAAGACGAAGCATCCAATTTTCGGAGGGCGACGCTTTAACCTGCGCGCTCATTTGAAAGTGCTTCATGGCAAGCGGAGACCTAGGCTCTCTGCGGTTCCTGGCCGCGTCCGCCTGCAGCTGCAGCCAATCGTCGGACGCGGTCCCATAAGGCCTGACCCGAAAGTTGCGATCGAACACCGCAACGCCGGAATTATCAGCGACCCACCTTTGTGCGACCTTGCCGTTCACGGGCATTTTAGTGAAGGTGCCCGCTCGTCTCGGAAAAAACCGAATGTCAGCGAACACCTTTTCAAGATGGTTGGGAAACCTGTCATTGATGCGAATATACGGTTTGTCGTCGCCGCGGCGAAATACGCTCAGCCTGACTCGATCCCCGCGGACCTGCAGTCTCACCCTAATGACGTAGTTGCTGAGGATTGTCGCCGCTACGTCAGTCTCCTCCTCCATACCCTCCTGCTGGATGTTCAGAACAAACCCGGGATCTTCTGCATCGGAGTTGTCAAAATCATCCTCCTCCCGTTCGTTGCGGGACGGGAACAGCGACCTCAGAGGGGTGAGAACTCCTAACGATCCGGTTCGCACCGCCTTCAGGTCAAGCCTCTCCATCTCGGCGCGCAGCCTGGTCACCACCAACCTGGTTCCGGTAGGAACGTCACGCTCGACTCGCTCGACGGTATATGGGACTCGTACGCGTCCAAGGTCCTCGTGCTCATCGATCTTGGGCCAATCGAAATCAGCTACAAGTCGCGTGCGGCATTTGAAATGAGGGTCGTCCGCGACCGATTCCAGGTGCAGTCGGCGCCCAAGAAATCGAACAGCGAATCTGCCGATGCCCTTCTCGCCGGTGATAAGCCGAGAGTATTTCTCGCTGCCGCTATCACCCGCCTTAGAGCTGGTCCCAATCCGCATCCAGCCATTCTGGAACCGGCGAAGCGTCATGCCCAGACCGTCATCCACTACGGATATCGACTGAGCGGGGCTGTAAGCGATCGTGCATGCGGTCGCGTCGGCGTCGTACGAATTCTTGATAAGTTCGAGAAGCGCGACCTCGGGTTGCTTCACGAGCCGTTCACCAAGCTCGCGAAGAATGCGGCTCTCGATCGTGAATGAAAACGTTCCTTTGTCGAGAACGGAAGGAGCGGGCACGTCGATCCCTATTGCTTGGCGCGGCCCCGACCGGAAGCGGTAGCGATAAGCGAGTTGAGCTGGTTGATCTCGATCTTACGCAGCCCATTCGAATGGGCGACTATTCGACTCCGGATGTCGACTCCTTTAAGCCCGTTGACCAGTTCGGTGCCGTTGGCCGCGGTGATGTTAAAAATGCCGCAGACTCCACCGACAGCCCGTGCCGAAATATCGTTGCGCACTCCCTTCGGAAAACGCCCGCGGAAGCTCATCGACATCAGAAGCGATGGAATAGGGGGCATCTTGAACTTCCACCATTCCTTGCGTTCGAGGCATGTGCTGGTCTGATAGTCGGCCTTGGGTACAGCGTTAAGATAAGCGCGCAATGCGCGGCTCGGCTTCCTGTCGGTGCGGATTAGCCAGCACTTCTGGCCGGCGAACCGGTAGAACTCGCGGAAGATCGCATCGTTGAGCCGTTTAACGTCCTGTGGCAGCATTCGGAGCGTCGTGATGCAAGGTACCACGTCGGTACGGATCTTCAAACCGAACCGAACTCTCTCGCCCTCTGTGAGCGTCAGGACCTTTTGCGTTCCCGGACTGAGACCGCGCACCGCGCGCGGTCCTTGCTTATTGACTTGCGACCTGGGAAGATACGGGATAACGCCGTTTGTTGCCCCGCTGGGCGAAGCGAGCTGCGCAAACTTCCCGCTGGCGTTTTCTTCGAAGTACCGCCAGACGCCGTTGCGCTTCGATTTGTCGACAATCGTGATTGACGAGGTGGTCAGCACGCTGTCGAACGTTGTGTCAACCAAGCGATAGACACTCACATCCCAACGCTGCTCCTCAATATACTCACGGAGCAATCGTGATGCCGGCCGAGAAACCCACTCGTAAGGGATAACAAGCGCCACAAGACCGTCCGCTTTTGCGCTCACCAGCGATAAGAGAAAGAAGTACTGCCAGGCGTTGGCAAGACCAGACAGCGCCACGCCTGTACGCGCTTGCATGATCGCAGACACACGCTCTCGCCAGCCGAGAGGAAGGTCTTGGTTTCGGACAAACGGCGGATTGCCAATGCAAATGTCGGCATCCGAAATCGTATCTGAGAAGGCGCACCGATGGATAATCTTAGCAGATTTTGGAAGCTTTGTTCCGTGAGATCGTCGGCTGTCGATTTCGTAGCCTATGTAGGATGCATACCTACCTGTGCGACAGAATCGACCATCGCCGGCGCCGAAATCCACAACCTTACCGACCGACTTGCGAAGCTGAATGACGTGCCGCCATGTAGCTTCGACTACGTCCGAGGGCGTGTCGACCTGGCACCGGTCAAGATAATGGGAGACCTTTTCTCGTGCCCCCCAATCGCGGGTCAGCTCTCGCAGATTTTTGATACCGCTTCGGGAAGAGACGATGCTCTTCATGCGAGCCTCTCCCCCGTCAGCCCACCGCTCTTGGATTTGATCCCAAATCGAGCGAATCTGTTGGAATAGTCGCGATCAAGGAAACACAATAAATCCAGAGATTTAATAAACCCCATTGCCCAACCCTATGGACGTCGACGTGTCGGTTTCTACGATGCTTGACTTGCTGCGGTGGCCGCGCCTTCGCCTGTTCACGCTTGCTTAACCTTCTTCCGGCGAGCGGTCAGCCATTGTGTGACGCTCTCCTCGACGATCTCGTAGGCATTGCGCTCCTCATCCAGGGCAGCCTTCTTAAGCGCTCGGATCGTGTTGGGAGCCATGTAAACGAGCATCGCCCGCCGTCCGTCCGGCCTCGACGGGGCAATTGTCTCCTTTGCCAACTTGGCCATCCAGTCTGCCCCTATCGAGATAGCGAGATATCTAGCCCTCTATACTGGCTTCTTGAAGACGCTGAAAGTGAGGATTGGCGCGCCTCCACCTCCCAGAGCCACAAGGGCGCGCAATCCTCGCTCCACGACGCGCGCATCCGCAGCGGCGGTGGATGCGCGGCACAAAGGGCGGGCGCCTTTCATCCGCTATAATTCGCTAGGGCAGGGTGACTGGATCAGGCTTCGCCCGGCGGCGCTCCCGCAGCGGCGGTGGAATCGCCGCACAATGGGCGGGGCCTCCCACCCGCCACAAATCGCCAGACCTAAGTGGCCTTGGTCCCGATAAAAGAGCGGGGACGACTTGCACCGCATCGATGCCTTCGGCGACGACGGCGCGCAATTCCCGCTCCAGCAGCGCCATGTCCCATTTCGCATCCTCGGCAATGCGGTTGTCGGCGATCGTATAGGCGCGGCGCTCGGCGTCGGTGAGATGGCCAATCTGGATCACCGGGACCTCGGCCAACCCTAAGAGCTTCGCCGCCATCAACCGGCCGTGGCCACGATGGTGTCGCCGGCATCGATCAGGATCGGATTGTTGAAGCCGAACGCTCGATCGAGGCCGCGATCTTGCGGACCTGCGCGTTGGAATGCAGACGCGCGTTGGCGATATAGGGATTAAGCTCGGCGCTTAACCGGTATTCGACCTGCAAATGTGCGGTTTTCGGTGCCATCGTTTAACGGCGCGATTAACCGGCTTAACCGGCTTAACCTTATTTTTTTCAGGTCCGACTAGCGAAACCCCGCGCTTTGCGCCACCACATTGCTTTCAAAGCCTGGAAGGACCCGTGCGATGCCCACGCCGCGCGGGCCGCCGCCCTTGCTGACCTTCGCCGCCACAGGTTAGGATTTATATCGTGAAAACCGGAGAGGTTTCATGGTGCAAGATGACGGCGAGGACACGACGCAGCGCTCGTCACCGGAACCATTGAAAGCACTCGCGCGCGCTATCGCTCGCGATGTAGTCCGACGAGAACTAGAACGGGCGCGCGCTGAACACACAACGCGCGCACCCGATAAGTCCGACCTATTGCCGATAAGAGGAAAGCACCGCCCCAAGCGGCATAGAGGCAAATCCGATAATTCGACCGACAAGCTTTGATTGGAGGTGTTCGCGCTCGTAAGGTCCATCGACGAGACCCTCGAACACTGGAATGCCGCTGATCAGACCAGTTTGCCTATAGCCTCGCAAATCACCTACCCACCAGAAAGTGCGGTCCGTGCGTGCCTGGACGACCTCACGACGGCCGCTCATGTATTGAATGACGTACAGTTCGCCATGCTGCAGTTCACAGTCGTCAGTATCAACAACGGCAAACTCGCCTTTCAACAGATGAGGAGCCGAAGCATCATTCTCAACCGAGAAAGTGCAAGCATTGCTGGGCAGCCTCGTAAACGGAGTCAACGCGCGGAAGTTGGGATCACGCCGATTGGCGCGCATTCCAGATCGCATATCCATGACTAAATTTTTTCCTCTTGAGATCGGCTTTCCAAGGCCGCGCCCGGAACACGGACCGGGCAGCCGGGAGTTGGAAACCCGCTCAAGAGACGGGCCGGCGCGCTTTTAAGCTTTCGCTCTGGACATGGCACGCCGCTCCCGGCCACAATGGCCAGGTCGGCGCGCCCGCCAAGGCGCGACCAGGGCAGCAAGCTCAAATGGCTTCCTGCGAGTTGGCAGACATCCGGCGCCAACCGGGTCCGCCAATCTTGAGTCCGGGTTTCCAAGCCCTCGGACATTAAGGCTGATTTGCAAATTTGATGCAAGTCATTCCCCTTCAGGGGGAAGAGGGACCTCATTGCAAAGCGAGGCGACCGGTTATGGGAAATTCCCATAACCGGTCGGTTGTCGGGACCGGGGAGGAAGCACACCTTCCGGGAATTTCCCGGAAGGTGTGCGGGTCAATCCGACGTTGCGCCGCGCGCTTCCGGGCGCCAACCGAGCTAGGGGAAGGGGCTCGGGCGATACTCATTCGGAAGATCGATCGCTAATGGCTTCGAGCGCGGCCCGCGCGCGGTGCTCCGCTTCATGATCGCGCCGCGCGTCGCGCCGCGCCATGGCTTCTACGATAGCGACCAGTTCGGGAGGGAGTGCTTCTGTTTCACTGGATTCGCTATTCATGATGCGTTGGTCCAGCCCGAACCATTTTTTCCGGCCGCTTCGTCATGTGCATCGTGGATCGCCCGCAGGGAGGCCATCGCCCAAACGGGGAAACGGCTCACAGGAGCGCGCGGGATTTAGTGTAAATGTACATCCTTTTCATTGTCCTGAGCAGGATCAGAGAGATGGGTGATTGCTATTGACGCGCTGACATTACCCAACTTGTGCTCGAAACTTCTGCCGATAGGCAGTTCGAAGTAAAGTGATCCGCCGTCCTGGAAATCGATGGATATGCCAAGGTCCCGTGCCATCTCATTCTTGTAGCTTAGCGTGGAGCCGGGCGGCAGGCTCTCTCGTAGAAGATAGCCACCAGGCGGGACTATTTTGTCTTCGGTCATCGCTCGCATCCCCTTGTATAGGATCAGAATAATACATCACATGCCCCGTGTCGGATCGAGCCCGAAACGGTTTGCCATCTTTTGCGAAATCTCGCCGTTGCGGGACAAGTCCTCGCCGATCACATCGCGCACAGCTTGATTGATCATCATGATCACCTCGACATGACCGTCCCTTCCACGACGCACCGATCGCACGGAAGGTTGCGCGCTCGGAGCATGATTCTCAACCTTCACGATGACATTTACGGGCTGGCCCATGCCGGTCGCATCGATGCCGAGCCGCCCGCCGCGCATGTGCCGCAGCGGCATAACGGCTTCCGGTCCGGCCTCGCCCATCTGGCCGAGGCCAAAGCCGCCGCCATCGGCGAAGCGGAACAGTGTCGGCCCGTTGACGATGCGATTGGTGAACACGCCGCCCTTTGCAAACGGCTGCGGAAACGCGCCGGAATAGCCGCCGGGCGTGTGCAGATAGCCGGTGCCACCGCCGAACAGCCCACCGGCAACACCGCCGCCACCGGCGCCGCCGGTGATGCCCGCGACAACGCCCGCCAGCGGTCCGGTGACGGCCCCGCGCATGCCGATCCGCAACAGGTCGGACAGGACCGAATTCGCCATCTGCCTGACGGCATCAGAGAATTTCGCCGTACGCATGGTCACCGCGATCAACCCGTCTTCCAGCGAACGAAGTCCGCTCACCGCGCCGTCCTGCAATTGCCGGTTCAGGTCGCGCGCCTCGCGGGCGTAGCTTGCGAGCGGCCCCTTGGCGGCTTCGGCCGCTTGCGCAGCCGCGCCGTAGAGATCGGCCAGGTGCTGGATCACCTCGGCCTGTTCCGCGGTCACGGCGGTGTTGTCCTTGCCGGCCGCCGCGTTGGCCTGTTTGGCCGCGGTCTCAAGCTCGGCCACCAGTTTCGCCCGCTCGCGCGCAACGGTGCCAAGATCGATTGCCGCGGTTTCCGCCGACAGCGTCGCGATGCGTTTCTCGGCCGAGTCGACGGCGCCATCGAAACGGGTCCGGCTGGCCGCGCCCGCCTCGTCGGTGTTGCGCGTCGGCGCCGCACCCGCGCCGCGCGAACCGCTATTGACGACAATTCGAGGACGCCGCCGGCCTTCCAGATGTTCGATCTCCGCGGCCAGACGATCGCGGCGCTCGATCAGGTCCCACTGGATCGTGGTGGTCTTGCCGAGCGCGGCACGAACACTTTCCGGCACCCGCGGAACGCCCGGAATCAGACTGTCCCCGGTCTCGATAGCGCGATTGACCCGCGACAGCTCATCGCGCTTGACGGCAAGGTCGATCTGATTGCCGAACCGGAACGCCGCCGCCATGTATTCGACGATTTCGGCCCAATAGTTTTTGATATCGAGCAACTGTTTGGCGAAGACATCCATGCTCGGGCGCATTTCCCGCGACAGCGTGCCCTGCGCCGCCAACAGACGGTTATCGATCTCCTTGGCGCGGCTGATCATCTCATCGGAGAAAATCCCAGTCGCCGCCTGGCCGGTCAGGCGCAGGGTTTCGAGCATCTGATCGGCGCTGGTTTTTCCGAGGCGGATATGGTCGGCCAACACCTTGCCAAGCCCGAGTTCTGCGAGCTGCAGGGATTCAAGCTTGCGACCGGCTGCATCCAACTCTTTCACGGCGGTCAGGATCGCCGTGAACTTTTGGTCCTGATTTTGCGCGTCGCGGAACAGCACCAGGCCCTGCAGTTGCGTTCCGGTTGCGTTGAAAACCCGCAACGCCTTTTCAACCTCAGTGATTTTTTCCTTGCCGGTCTGCCATTCCGACAGATCAATCGGCGACTTTTCCTTCGTGGCCTCGAACGCATGAGACAGCGCGTTTTCGAGATCGCTCGCACTCACCTTGAGCCGATTGGACTCGGCAACAAAGCGCTGAAAGAAATTGCCGCTAACGCCGCGATCGGTAGCCTTGTCGGAAATTGCGACCATCTCCTGCAATTGTTCTCGGGTCACTCCAATCGCAGACGACAACAGCTTATAAGCTGCCACTTGCGCCAGGACTCGCGCGACCACAGCCGAAACCGCATGTCCTGGAGCTGTGTTTATCGCCGCATAAGCCCCTCGGGCCGCAAGGCCCGTCGCCTGCAGGGCGACCCCCGCTGCGCGGGCCGACGTGGAAACCAATAAATTGCTGTCCACGAGCTGGCGTGCCGCGCTTGCCCCGTGACGCGCGATTTCGGAAAACGCATTGCGCACTGTCTCGGCCTTCTCAGTCGAAAATCTCAAAGTTACATCGCCGGCGCTTCGATTGCTCATGACCTAACTCCATGTTGGAAAGTGATGTCGGACGGGAGGGGCTGATAGTCGCGGCTCAAGCGGGTCGCTGCCGCACTTGCCGTGCGCAGCTTGTGGGGAATTTCCCCACAAGCGAACAAAGATGGTCTGTTCGAAGATCGCGCGGCGACCTGCGCTCGGCGTTCCCTTGGCGTGCGGCGCGACGAACCCTCGGGGAACGGCTCGGCGCAGAAATCGAAAACGGGAGGATAGCTGGAAAAACGGGAAGAACGGGAGGATTGTAAAATGCGCAAGGCTCATCGCGAAAGGCAGATAATAAGGCGCAAGATGATCAAGAATGGGAGGATGGGAGGAACGGGAGCTTATTTGCAATGAGGACTCACGTGCGCGCACGCACACGCGCACACGTGAGTCCGATGGTGCAAATAAGCTCCCGTTCCACCCGCAAGCTCCCGATGCCAATGCAATCAATAGCTTGCCGAAGCGGCCATCCTCCCGAAAATGGGAGGATGGGAGGATAGGCGACCGAAAAGCCGATCTGCGACTCACAAGGAACTTCGTCGAACGCCAGCGCGGGCAAGCGCGGTGCGCTTCAGTTTGGCTGACTCGGACTCCTCGATGGCTGATTTTTGGGTTGGCCACCGCTGAGAAGTCAGAATTCCAAAATGGGAGGGTTGGGAGGGTCGGGAGGGTTGCAGCAAACGCAACGCTCGATCGGAAATGCCCATAAACAAAGGGAAAGAAAAAACAAATGGGAGGGTTGGGAGGGTTGGGAGGGTTTTTGTATATGACCGCTACACGTGCGCGCGCACATGCGCGCGCATATGAGTCCGAGGGCGCAAAAACCCTCCCAACTTCCCCGAACCCTCCCAAAGCAGTCGAAATCAATGACTTACAAAATCGCCAACCCTCCCAAGAATGGGAGGGTTGGGAGAGTTGACAGCGCCGCGGTCTTGACAGGTCGCGTTCGCAAGTGAGTCGCCCGCTGCGTGAGCGGCAAATCTGCGCGAACCTGCCGCCGCTCAATTCCGACGCTCGTATCCACGCGAGTTGAAATGGAACGATCATGATCGTTCCACCTCCGAAATTCTCGGCCGCAATCCCACCCAATATACGACGTTCGAACGCCGCCGCCGAAAGCCGCGGGCCTGAAGCTCACGGGAAAACCGGATGATGGAAAAGGGCGGCAATTGCCTTGCTGCGGCAAATGCGCAGTACAAGCGATGCAAACGGTCTGCGTTGACCTCCGCGCCTGCCTGCCGCTGCACGCATGTCACCAAGAACTCGTCGACCGGATGCGCCTGAGATTCGTCTTCCGAAGGCACTCGAGATCGAGCAGGTTCAACCCGAGCCTTGGCGGCGCTTCTCATCGCTATGACAGCGGAGCCGACCAATTCTCCGAAGATGTGGCGAAGCAGTTGGTCACGCGCGGATCGGCCCGCCGTTCGCCACTCCTGCATCAGCGGCGACGGCGCGAGCTTGCGCCGGATGCGAGCCCGGCGTAGGCGCTTTTCAGTTGGCGATTTTGACGTAACCCTTTGTTTACTCATGGACGTTCTTTGCCTCCCACTCTGCGAAGATGAGCGGGTCCGGGAGGCTCAGAACATTCTCTTGTCGGCTCAATGAGGGCGAATCTGCCCGCACCTGAAGCGAAGTCTTTGAGTTGGCGCTGGTATCAGCTACCCTTTCCTGGGCACCATCTCTCGACATGCGGTATCGGCGTCGGCCGATCAGCCTCCCGGTCGGGCCTGATGCTTCGCCGCCTCACCGACAAGCGGCAGCTTGAAGCGAAACGAGCACGTCACCCCGCGCCGCGCCATCACCCGAAGCCTGGCGCCGATCTGCATTGCGAGATCCCGCACCAGCCGCGACCCGACACCCTGACGCGGAGCGGGAAGGCCCAGCCCGCGGCCATTGTCGCTGATGGTCAGGGTTGCAATCTCGCCTACCACGCGGAAGCGCACGACAATACGGCCCGGGCCGTGGGGCTCGAAGGCGTATTTGATGGCGTTCGTCACCAGCTCATTGACGATGAGGCCCACCGGTACCGCCTGATCGATATGCAGGAACGCGGATTCGAGCTTTTGTTCGAGAACGATGCTGGTGTCGGTCAGCATCGATCGTCGGAGGCTGTCGCAGATCTCTCCCAGATAGGAGGGAACGTCGACCAGCGTGACATCCTCGGCCCGATAGAGCTGTTCGTGGAGATGGGCGATCGTTGACACCCGGTCGATCGCCCGGGCGAAATCCTCCTTTGCCTGCGGGTCCTGCTGTCGCGCACCCTTCAGGCGGAGCAGACCGACGATCATCGCGAGGTGATTCTTCACCCTGTGACTGAGCTCGTTGAGGAGCAGCGTCTGCCTTTTCAAAGCCTCGTCCCGTTCTTCCTGAACACGACGCTGCGCGGTTACGTCGAGGCACGCACCGAGCATGTAGGCGGGACTGCCATCCGGATTCCTGACGATGGCGCTGCGATCGTAAATCCATCGCACCGTGTCGCCGACGATCGCCCTGAACTGATAGTCGGCATCGGTGCCGGTCTCGATGCAATTGCTGACGCTGCGCCAGGCCATGTCGCGGTCGTCCGGATGGATCAGGGCCAGGAAATCCCGGGACGTCCGGGGCGACTGTTCCGGCGGGATCCCATAGACTTCACACAGGGCATCGTCCCACTCGACGATGTCTTCGGCGATGTTCCACCGCCAGGTGCCCGCGCGGGAAGCCTTGAGGGCGGCGATCAGCCGCTCCCGTTCCGAATGCGCAAAATCAAGTGCGCCCTGAGACATGTGCTGTTCGGACACGCTTCAGCCCCGCGGATGACCCTCGGGCGACGCCAGCCGTCGTTCCCGGTCGCTTCGGCTATCCACAGACCATACTCGCGCCGACAGGACAACGGCTGGAGGGTTTTTCGGATTGCCCAGAAACGTGGTGGCGTGATTCAGGGCGGCGCCCGACTGCGTTCGGGCTGTGCCCAAGTGCTGTGCCCAAGTGCTTTCCCAAGTGCTTTCCCTTTTGGGAGGACGCCGCCAATATGGCCGCAAGGCTCGCCGGAATTCGTCGATCGACTATTCCTGCGGCCGATTTTCAGGAACGAGCCGGCAATGCTTTCGGTATGGCGGTCAATCCCAGTTATCATCCTGTCGATTTGCTGTTTGGTCATGGTCGGCGCCTTGGTGCGACCGGCAGGGGCGCAGCCTGGGGCCGATGCAGGAAAACCTGCCATCACAATCGCGATCGGACACCGGGAGCCGGTCGACAATGTTCAATTCCTGTATGGCGGCAGGTTGGTGATCTCGAGAGATGGCTCCGGTGTGATCAAGCTCTGGGATCAGGCGACCGGGCGTTTGCTGCGCACCTTTCAAAAGGCGGCGGGCAGTTCGGCGCTTGCGGTGTCGCCCAACAATGAGTGGGTTGCGGGTCCGCTTGAAAACCGGAAATTTGGTATCTGGGCGGTGCAAAGCGGAAAGTTGGTCCGCGAAATCCAGCTGCCCCCGAGCGATTACGCCACGGAAGGCGTGGCATTTTCGCCGGACTCAAGCCTGCTTTTGTCGATCGGAGACAAGATCCATGTCTGGGAAGCCGGCAGCGGCCGGCTGGTGCGAGCCTTCACGGGTCATGGCAGGCATATCGTTGCCGCGAGATTTCATGAAGACGCAAAGGTTATGTCGGTCGGAGCGGACAGGACCATCAAGCTCTGGGATGTTCAGAGCGGGACAGTCGAACGAACGACGAAGATAGCGATCCCGGACGGCGCCGAACACGCCGTTTTCTCGGCCGACGGACGAAGACTTGCGCTGGAAGAGTCGTCGCTGAACAAGAATGCCGTCGTCCGTCTGTACGACACGGAAAGCGGCAAACTCCTACGTTCCTTCTCCGCACAGAAATACGTGACCGCAATTGCGATTTCCCGGGACGGAGGCCGGATCGTCACGGGGAGCGACGACAAGTCTGTCATCGTATGGGATGCCGCCAGCGGCAGCCGCGACAATGTCAAGCTCGCCGCGTCCGGTTATATCGGCTCGATCAGTCTGTCGCCGGACGGCACCCGGATGCTTGTCGGCGACGGCGGCGCCGACATCCGCGTCGTCGACTTTTCGGACCGGGAGAATGTACGGAGCCTGACCGGACACGGAGGCGACGCTCTGGCGGCGCACTTCTCTCCCGACGGCAAGCTGTTGCTGACCGGCTATTCCGGTCTTTCATCGGGACGGGTCAAGACCGCGACACCACAGAAGACCGTCAAGATCTGGGACGCGGCCAATGGCAGGCTGCTTCATGCGCTGATCGGGCACGCGACATGGCTCGAACCCGTGGCGATTTCTCCGGACAACGATCGCGTCGCGTCCGGCGCAATTGATGTCCTCAAGATATGGGATGCGGCCTCGGGCAAGCTTCTCCGGAACATTGCGATGGGACACGACGGAGAGATCAGCTCGATCGCCTTTTCTCCCGCAGGCAAGTATCTCGTCACCGCGGCCACATACGCGCAAACAATAAAGATACTGAATCTCGAGACAAATCGGATTGTCCGAACGATCCGAGACCAGGAGAAGATTCAGTGCGTTGCCATTTCACCCGACGGCAAGAGAATTGCCATCGGCTCGGCCGGAAGGTGGATCAAGATCTGGGATATGGAGACCGGAAAGCTTGTCCGCACCCTCAATGGACATTCCGAGCATGTCGCTTCGGTTGCATTTTCACCGGACGGCGCGTTGCTTGCATCGGTCGGAGGCGACAGGACGCTGAAGATTTGGGACGTCAATGCTGGCCGTCAATTGCGCTCTGTTCGCGCGCACGAGGATGCGGTCAATTCGGTCGCCTATGATCCCGCCGGACGCAAGCTTCTTACTGCTGGCTCGGACCGACAGGTCAAGCTTTGGGACGCCGCGTCACTTGCCGTCCTCAGCGTGTTGGAGGGACATTCCGATCGGGTCGGTTCCGCCAGTTTTTCGAACTCCGGGCACCAGGTCGTCACCGCGAGCGACGACGGCACGGTCAAGATTTGGAGCACGGAAAATGGCGAGCCGCTTCTCACAATAGCGAGCTTCGCCAATGGCGAATGGGTCGTCATTACGCCTGAGGGCTATTTCGATGTTTCCTCCCCGCGGGCGGCGGAGGCCCTGACATTGGTGCAGGGCGCCGAATGGTATTCCATCGATCAGTTCTATCAGGCTCTCTACCGTCCGGACCTCGTACAGGAGAAGATGTCCGGTGATCCCCGGGGCCTGGTCCGAGGTGCCGCGGCGAGGCTCGATCTGGAGAAGGTGATCGCCAGCGGCAAGGCGCCTTCGGTCGCCGTGGCGTCGCCACGAGATGGAGCGCGGGTCAATTCCCGAACGATCGATGCGGTGATTGACGTATTGCCGGGCGCAGCCGGAGCCGGCCGCATCGAATGGCGCGTCAACGGTGTGACGGTCGGCATTGATCAGCCGCAGCCCGGAAACCAGTCGTTTCGTCTAACCCGGACGCTGGCACTGGACGAAGGCGACAACGAGATCGAGGTCGCTGCCTACAACCGCGAGAACCTCGTCGCCTCGGTGCCGGCGCGAACGACGGTCACGGCGTCGGTTGGGGGCGCCTCTGCGCGGTCGCGCCTGTTCCTCCTCGCGGTGGGTCTGAACGAATATGAGGAAGCGGATATCCGGCTGAAATATGCCGTACCTGACGCGATTGCGATCTCTGAAGCGGTGCGCAAAGCTGCCGCCGGCCTGTTTGAATCGGTAAATCTCACCGTTGTGCGAGACGCGGACGTCAGGCAGGTGCGCCTTGACGAAATATTCCGGAAGCTTTCAGCCGAGATACAGCCGAGCGACCTGTTCGTGTTCTTCATCGCCGGGCACGGCAAGACCATCGACGGGCGATATTACTTCATTCCGCAGAATTTCCGCTCTGATGGCCTTGCCTCGGTCTTGAAGCAGGGCATTTCGCAGGAGCAGTGGCAGCGCTGGTTTGCTGCGATACCGGCGAGGAGAAGCGTGCTGCTTTTCGACACATGCGAGAGCGGGTCGTTGACGGATGACACCTCTCAGACACGCGCGCTGGAACGCGGCGCCGCCAACGACAGACTCGTCCGCGCGACGGGCCGAACCGTGCTGACGGCCACGAGCGACAAAGCGGACGCCTTCGAGGGATATCGGGGGCACGGCTTGTTCACCTACAATATTCTGGAAGCGCTGGGAGCAGCCGACAGCGACCTGAACGGGACGATAGAACTCTCCGAATTGGCGGCCTACGTCCATGCTCAGGTCACCTTGCTCAGCGAGAAGGTGTTCAACCGTCGCCAGGTGCCGCAGGTGCGCATGACCGGCAATTATACGTTGGGGCGATCGACCAGGATTGTTGCCGACGCGACATCCGACATTCTGATATCCCGCGCGCCGACCCACATGGTCGGCGAGGCCGAACTGCTGGTGCTGCCGTCGCCCGATTCGCGGAGGGTTCGCAAGCTGCCGGCAAAGACACCGGTGACGGCGGTGCGCAGCGAAGCCGGATGGGCGCTCATTGCTCGCGACGGTCGTCCGGTAGGCTATGTCGCCACGCGCGATCTGGAGCCCCTGCGCTAGCGGCGGCCTGGCTCCGCGTTCGGTGGTCATCCATGGCGCACGGACCGTTCCATCCGTCAGTTGCATCGGACCGCCTGCGCCCGGAGGTCGCAGGTGCTTCCCGCGACATTCTTGCACGGCTCTGCGGTTCACCCTAGTAATCGGCCAAGAACTCATGGCGAGAACTGAATGACCATCCGGCTCCACCGCGGAGATTTGCCCGACCTGTCGCGCTACACGCAATCCGTTGCCATCGACACCGAGACGCTCGGCCTCAATCCGCATCGGGACCGACTCTGTGTTGTGCAACTTTCTCCGGGGGACGGCTCGGCGGACGTGGTGCAGATCCCGGCAGGAGGTGCCGATGCGCCGAATCTGAAGCAGCTTCTCGCCGATCCGGCTGTTCTCAAGATCTTTCACTACGCGCGCTTCGACGTCGCCGCTCTGTCCAATGCTTTTCGGGTGTGGCCCACGCCGCTCTATTGCACCAAGATCGCATCGCGGCTGACCCGAACCTATACCGACCGGCACGGACTCAAGGATCTGGTGCGCGAGCTTCTCGGCGTCGACCTGTCGAAGCAGCAGCAATCCTCGGATTGGGGTGCCGAGGTGCTGACCGAGCCCCAGATCGCCTATGCGGCCTCCGATGTCCTGCACCTCCATGCGGTGAAGGACAAGCTTGACGCCATGCTTGCGCGGGAGGGCCGGACCGAACTGGCCGAGGCCTGTTTCCGGTTCTTGCCGCACCGGGCGAGGCTCGACCTGCTGGGATGGGCGGAGGAGGACATTTTCTCCCATTCCTGAGCCGGCCGCCGTGCCTGGGCCATATTCGCGGGCGATTTTCCTGCGGCCCCGGGCTAGAATGGCCTTCGGGTGACCATCGAATCCGGGCAGGACGACGCTCCCATGAACCGCATGCTTGCCGGACCGGAGGACTGGGGCCAGCCAGGCCAACCGACCGCGGGACGGCCGAAGGCGGTCATTACCGGCGCGCGCCGTCATAGCCGCCGTGTACGGATTCTGCGCATCGCGGTCCCGGCGGTTCTCCTGCTGTCGCTCGGCGGGCTGGTGCTTGCGAATTATCTCAATCCAGCGCGCTGGCTCCGGGTGCCGACCGAGTTCGGTACGCTCGTGATATCGGGATCGAAGATCACCATGGAGGCGCCCCGGCTTGCCGGCTTCACCAGGGACAAACGCGAATACGAGGTGACCGCCACGTCCGCGTCGCAGGACACCAGAAATCCGACCATCGTCGAGATGAAGGAGATCAACGGCCGCATCGACATGGTGGACAAGAGCAGGGTCACGCTCAGCGCTGTCGAAGGCGTGTACGACACGAAGGCGGATCTGCTGAAGCTGAACCAGGAAATCCTCATCATATCGACCGCCGGCTATCAGGGCCGTTTGACCGAAGCGCAGGTCGAGGTGAAGAAGGGTCGTATCGTTTCGGAAAAGCCGGTGCAGATGAAAATGCCGCAGGGCACGCTCGACGCCAATCGCATGGAAGTGACGGAGACCGGCGCCGTGATACGGTTCGAAGGCGGCGTCGTGATGATGCTGACTCCGGAAGCGGTCAATCGCGGGGTGCAGTCACAAACCGCCAATCAGGCGAACGCGCAATGATGGCGCGCAGCGTTTCAGCCGGCCGGCTGGCCGCTTTCGCCATCGCGGTCCTCGTCGCGGGGATCGTGTCGGCACAGTCGCAGCCCAAGCCCAAGCCGCAGGAAACCGGCGTGCCGAACGCGCTGCAGGGCTTCTCCAAGAACAAGGATGAGCCGGTCCAGATCGAGGCAGCCGCGCTCGAAGTGCGCGACAAGGACAAGATGGCCGTCTTCATCGGCAACGTGGTCGTCACGCAGGGCGATACGGTGATGAAGTGCAAGGAACTGCGCGTATTCTACGACCAGGACGATCCAAAAGCGGGCGCCAAGGGAGCCGCCAAGGGCAGCATGAAGGCCGCGCAGCCGGGTCCCGGCGGGCGGCAGAGCATCCGCAGGCTGGAAGCCCGCGGCGGCGTGATCGTAACCTCGAAAGACCAGACCGCGACCGGTGCGACCGGCATTTTTGAGATGAAGACCAACACGGTGACCCTGTCGGGCGGCGTGGTCATCACGCAGGGCGCCAACGTCCTCAAGGGTGAGCGCCTTGTGGTCGACCTGACCACGAACTTTGCGAAGGTCGAGGGCGGGCGCGTGCAGGGCCTGTTCGCGACCGGGGGCAAGGACGACAAGCCGGGAGTCGGACTGCTCGGTGGGTCAAAGGACGGCCAGAAGCCCGCCGTCAGGAACAAACCGACGGCCCTGCCGCCCCCGCCGCAGGCCGTGACCAACTGACCGGCGTCCCTTTGCTCCGTTGCAACCGCGATTCCGTCGGACTATGTCGGTAACGGGCGGCCGTTCAGCCTGAAGGGACCTTGGTGTTCGATTTCCTGTCGATATTCCGCCGCCGGCGGCCCGGGAAGCCGCGAAAGCGCAAATCGACCGGCACCTGGCGGGTCGAACTGGAAAAGATCGGCGGTCTTGTCGGCAAGAGCGCAGACGCGAAGCCCGCTCCCGGCACAAAGCCCGCCGCAGGCTCAAAGTCCCCCCCAAGACGCGGTGCCCTGGCGCCGCCGCCTGTCCTGCAGCCGCCCCTCCCGGACGCTCTCAAGATCGAGCCGCTCCGCGACGAATTTCTGGTCAGCGATCCGGGGCGTCAGAATCCGCTCTGGCAGCACCCGCTGCATCCCGAAACCTTAAGGTCTTCGCCTTCACGTCGTGCAGCGCCGGGACGCGAGGCAAGACATGCCTCCGCCGCGGCACAAACCGAAGCGCCGCCACGGGCCGCCGAGCCGCGATTTGTGCCACCGCGACCGCGGCGGCAGGGGCCGGCGCAAAATCCTGCACAGGTCCCGCATGGCTATCTCGCCGCGCATAGCGTCGAGAAAAGTTTCGGCGCGCGCAAGGTGGTGCGGGGCGCGAGCCTGTTCGTGCGGAGAGGCGAGGCGGTCGGCCTGCTCGGTCCCAACGGCGCCGGCAAGACGACGATTTTCTACATGATCACGGGCCTGATCAAAGCGGACAAGGGCAAGATCGAGCTTGACGGAAACGATGTGACTCCGCTCCCGATGTACCAGCGCGCCCGCCTCGGCATCGGTTATCTGCCGCAGGAAGCCTCGATCTTTCGCGGTCTCAATGTGGAAGAGAATATCCGCTCGGTGCTCGAAGTCGTCGAACCGGATGCAAAACGCCGCGCGCGCGACCTGGACGCGTTGCTTGAGGAGTTCAATATCGGGCGCCTGCGCAAGTCGCCCTCGATTGCGCTGTCCGGCGGCGAGCGGCGGCGCGTTGAAATTGCGCGCGCTCTCGCAAGCCGGCCGAGCTACATGCTGCTCGACGAACCGTTTGCGGGCATCGACCCGATCGCGGTCGGCGACATTCAGGCCCTGGTCCGGCACCTGACCTATCGCGGAATCGGCGTGCTGATCACCGACCACAACGTCCGCGAGACGCTCGGCCTCACCGACCGCGCCTATATCATCTATTCGGGCGAGGTCCTGATGGAGGGGCGCGCCGAAGATATTGTGAATAACCCGGACGTGCGGCGCCTGTATTTGGGCGAGGAGTTCCGCCTCTAAACGAGCGATCCTGGGTCGCTGTGCCCAATTTTAGGGCATGTTCCGTTCGAATGGCCTTATGAACGGTACTTCGCCATACAAACGGAGTGCGCCTAATTTCCACATGCATAAATCGTGCCGGTGGGCTAGGAATCCGCCATGGCATTGACCACCCGCCTCGAATTCCGCCAGAGCCAGGCGCTCGTGATGACGCCGCAGCTGATGCAGGCCATCAAGCTGCTGCAGCTCTCCAATCTCGATCTGATGGCCTATGTCGAGGAGGAACTCGAAAAAAATCCGCTGCTCGAACGGGTGAACGACGACGAATCGCCTCCGCTTCTTGGGGAAGCCGTGGAAGCGGGCAGCTCCTTCGCAGACGGCGAAGGGGTGAAGGAATGGCTGGGTGAGGATCTCGCTACCAGCCGGAACACGATCGAGGATGACCTCGGTACCCGCCTCGACAACGTGTTTCCCGAGGACGGCGGAACTGCCGCGAGTTCTGCGCGCGCGGACGACGCAACGGCGGCGCATGCCGAATGGGCGAGCGTCGGGTCGGGCGGCCGCGAGGACAGCGATTACAATCTCGAGGCCTTTGTCTCGGCCGAGCGTACGCTTGCCGACCATCTCGCCGAACAGCTTTCGCTCTCGATCAGTGATCCGGTCAGGCGGATGATCGGACAGCATCTGATCGATCTCGTCGATGAAGCGGGTTACCTGTCGGGCGATCTGCAGGTGATTGCCGACAAGCTTGGTTGCGGGTTGGCCGAGGTCGAGGCCGTGCTCGCGACGCTGCAGGGCTTCGATCCTTCCGGGGTCTGTGCCCGCAATCTGACCGAGTGCCTTGCGATCCAGCTGAAGGAGTGCAACCGCTACGATCCCGCAATGGAGGCGCTGCTGTCGCGTCTCGATCTGCTGGCGAAGCGGGATTTTGCGACCTTGCGCAAGCTGTGCGGCGTCGGCGACGAGGATCTCGTCGACATGGTCGCCGAGATCAAGCGGCTCAATCCGAAACCGGGCCTAGCCTTCGGATCGACGACGGTGCAACCGATCGTCCCGGATGTATTCGTGCGCGCGGCGCCCGATGGTTCTTTCCATGTCGAGCTGAATTCCGACACCCTGCCGAAAATCCTTCTGAACCAGACCTATCACGCGCGCGTCTGGAAGAATGCGGCCAATCCGACCGACAAGGCCTATCTCGCCGAGAAGCTGCAATCGGCGACCTGGCTTATCCGCGCGCTCGATCAGCGCGCGCGCACCATCCTGAAAGTGTCGGCCGAGATCGTGAAGCAGCAGGATGCCTTCTTCCTGCACGGCGTCCAGCACCTGCGCCCGCTCAATCTCAAGACCATCGCGGACGCGATCTCGATGCACGAATCCACCGTATCGCGGGTTACCGCCAACAAATATATGGCCACCGCGCGCGGCATGTTCGAGCTGAAATACTTTTTCACCTCGGCTATCGCGGCAGCCAATGGCGGCGAGGCGCACTCGGCCGAAGCCGTGCGCCATCGTATCAAGCATCTGATCGATGCGGAGACGCCCAATGATATCCTGTCCGATGACACGATCGTCGATAAGCTGCGCGATGCAGGCATCGATATCGCGCGCCGTACCGTCGCAAAGTATCGCGAGGGCATGCGCATCGCTTCTTCGGTGCAGCGGCGCCGCGAGAAGCAAAGTGCCTCGATCGGACGCTAGCCCGGCCTGCCGGCATCCAGCAGCGCACTGAAAAACCTCGTCTTTTGGGGCCGGAGCCGTGATGCATGCAGTATTCCAGATGGCCGTCGTTAGCCATTGACGGGGCGGTGGGCCATCCTTATGGTCCGGCGCTCTTCAGCCCCGACAACTTCAACTCGTCTCATTCACCGGCGGATTCGCGGACCGTTTCCAATGGCGCTTAACGATATCGTGGCACTGAATGCCGTAATCCCGGCACTCAAGGTCAACGGCAAGAAGCAGGCGATTCAGGAAATCGCGGCGCGTGCAGCCGAGCTCAGTGGGCTCAGCGAGCGCACGATTTTCGAAACGCTGTTGCAGCGCGAGAAGCTCGGTTCCACCGGAATCGGTCATGGCATTGCGATTCCGCACGGCAAGTTGCCGAAGCTCGAGCGGCTGTTCGGGCTGTTCGCGCGCCTCGACCGGCCGATCGATTTCGAATCGCTCGATGGCCAGCCGGTGGACCTGATTTTCCTGCTGCTTGCGCCGGAAGGGGCCGGTGCCGATCACCTGAAGGCGCTGGCGCGGGTTGCACGTCTTCTGCGCGATTCGGATACCGCCAACAAACTGCGAGAGTCGCGCGACGCCGATGCGCTCTATGCCGTACTGACGATGACTCCATCGCAGGCGGCTTGATTCCCATCCGGCGGGGCTGCTCTCTGCCGGTCAATGCACGCTGACCGCTTCGAGTTCTTCGCGCTCGGCATTGGCGACCGCCGCTTCCCGTGAGTCGGTGACAAGGATCGGCGTCCCGTCGGCGGCGTACAGCACGAACACATCGCGACCCGGCGCCAGCAATGGCGCTTCCGGGCAGAAGAAACCAACGTCCTCCGAGCGTGCCACGCGCACATAGGCGAGGTTGCGCCAGGCGAGCGTCGCAAGGTCGCGGGCGGACATCGAAGCGGCGGCGATCGTGCGGCTGGCGGACGCGGACATGACAAGGCTCCCTTTGTTACTGGGACGCCCGGCCGGGAACCGCGGTTCGACTGCGAGTCTCACATCGCAGTGATGCCCATCGATGGACTGGCTTCGCGTTCATGCTTGCGGTGCCTGTCGCGGAATTGCCCGATCGGCCCGCCCTCCGGCGATTAGCAGCGCTTCCGGACGGGAGCGGGAGCCAAAACAGCAAGGCCACGACCGGTGGCGCCGGCCGTGGCCCGTATCGGCCTGGTGCAGCCCGACAGCGTCAGTGGACGCTCACGGCCTCCAGTTCGTTGTTCCAAGCATTCGCGACGGCGGCTTCGCGCGTATCCGTCACCAGGATCGGCGTTCCGTCAGCGGCGTGGAGTGCGAAGAGCTGCATGCCCGGCTGCATTTCCGGCGCCTGCGGATAAAGCTCATGCACGTTCTCGGATTTGATCGGCTTCACATACGCGATCTTGCCCCCGCCCAGGACGGCGAAAGCCTGAGGCGACATGATCGGCTTTTCGATATGTTCGTTGGTCATGTCCGCTACTCCTTCGTCAGTTCAACTGCCCCTATGGTCCATCGGTTCCGTTCGCCGATCGTCGCATATCCGGGTCACATACCGGATATAGTTACTCGTGCGGTGTAATCGAGATGGTCCGCACAACGCGCGCCGGTTCCGGTCGCGCAAGATCGATCGACAACAGGCCGTTCTTGAGATCCGCGCGAAGCACCTCCATCCCGTCGGCCAGCACGAAGGTGCGCTGGAATTGGCGGGCGGCGATGCCGCGATGGATGAACTGCCGCGTCTTGTCGTCGGTCTGGCGACCTCGGATGACGAGCTGACTTTCTTCTACGCTGACCTCGAGCTGGTCGAGCGTGAAGCCGGCCACGGCAAGCGTGATGCGCAGACGCTCGGGGTTGCGGTCGTCGCGCGCAATACGCTCGATATTGTAGGGGGGATATCCGTCCGCCGCCTTGGTGACACGGTCGAGCACGCGCTCGATCTCGTCGAAACCCAGAAGGAACGGGCTGGACAACGAAGGCATTCGGGACATCTCAAAGTCCTTTCCAGCGACTTTGACACGGGGCCCAAAGAGGCACCCCCTGAATAGCCGCCCGGCGAACCCGCCGGGATGCTGAACGATATATGGGCAGGAATTTGACCCGCGCAAGCTGCGGATGGAACCCGAACAGGCGCGCCGCTCTACCGGCTCGCCCTCTCGAACTGGCTCAGTACCTGTTTGCCGCGCCGTACCGCATCACCCAGCGCATCTTCGCCAAATGGCCGGTCGGTCGGACCTCGATGGCCTCGTGGATGACCGCCGAGGTTGGTGGAGCCAGGCGGGATCGAACCGCCGACCTCTTGCATGCCATGCAAGCGCTCTCCCAGCTGAGCTATGGCCCCGTGACCTTCGTCCGCCCGCGCGGGATGCGGGCGGATATCCTACATGGTGCGGAGGATCAAGTCTCCTCGTCCTTCTCGATGCCGTCGCCGATGATGTCGGTCACGTCATCGTCGCCCTCTTCATCTTCTTCGATGAAGGTGGAATCGTCGTCGCCCGGATCGTCCTCGACTTCGATGTCGTCGTCGACGGCGTCCGGCAGCTCCGCCTTCTTGCCCTGGGCCTCGGCGTCCGCATCCTCCAGCGATACGAACTCGGCACCCGCTTCCGCCGTCTCGACCTCGGGTTCGGCGGTTTCGGTGACCTTGGTGTCGGGACGGCTGCGTGAGGCCGCAACCGGCGCGATCGGCACAACCTCCCCGGTATAGGGCGAGATCACCGGATTCTTGTTCAAGTCATAGAATTTGCGGCCGGTCACCGGACAGACGCGCTTGGTACCGAGCTCTGGCTTTGCCACGGTCTGGGGGTTCCCTGAAGAGGCTTTGCGAATGAGCGGCTGAATTGGCGGCTCGGGCGACCGCTGTCAATACCGATTGTATGCGTTTTCGCGGCTATTGCGCCGGGGGTCGGATGACGCGGGAAACACCCGCATGCTAGGACGACCCCCTCCTTGACTATCGGATCGACCGCTGTGAGCCATTCGTCGCCCGCCATGCCGCTGACCGCGCGCCGCTCCCCCGCAATGACGGGGCGTCTGCGCGTGCCGGGCGACAAGTCGATCTCGCATCGGGCGCTGATCCTGTCGGCGATGACCGTGGGCGAGACCCGGATCGCTGGGCTCCTGGAAGGCGAGGACGTGATCAACACCGCCAAGGTGATGCGGGCGCTCGGTGCGACCGTGGAGCGCACGGGCGAGGGCGCCTGGTCGGTGCGGGGCGTGGGCGTCGCGGGGTTCGCCCAGCCAGACGGTCCGCTCGATTTCGGCAATTCCGGCACCGGCTGCCGTCTCGTCATGGGCGCGGTCGCGGGTTGTCCGGTGACAGCCTTGTTCGACGGCGATGCGTCGCTGCGCAAGCGTCCGATGAAGCGCGTGCTGGATCCGCTGACCCGCATCGGCGCGCAAGCGCTCGAAATGGCGGACGGAGGCCGGCTGCCGCTCACCTTGCAGGGCGCGCGCGATCCGATCCCGATCGAATACGCGCCTCCGGTTGCTTCCGCTCAATTGAAGTCCGCCGTACTGCTGGCCGGGCTCGCGGCGCCGGGTGAAACGATCGTGATCGAGAAGGAAGCGACGCGCGATCACACCGAGAGGATGCTGACCCATTTCGGTGCCGAGGTTCGCGTCGAGGCTCTGGGAGGGCACGGCCGGCGCATTACCCTGATCGGGCGACCGGAGCTTTCTCCTGCGCCGCTGCAGGTACCGGCCGATCCGTCGTCCGCTGCATTTCCGCTGGCCGCCGCGCTGATCGTGCCCGGCTCGGAAATCGTGCTCGAAGGCGTGATGATGAACCCGTTGCGTACCGGCCTGTTTCTCACCTTGCGGGAGATGGGTGCCGACATCGAGACGCTGTCGACGAAGAATGACGGGGGAGAGCAGGTAGCCGATCTGCGCGTCAGAGCGTCGGACTTGCGCGGTGTCGATGTGCCGGCGCCGCGCGCGCCTTCGATGATCGACGAATATCCGATCCTCGCCGTGCTGGCATCCTTCGCGCAGGGAACGACGCGCATGCGGGGTCTCGCCGAATTGCGGGTGAAGGAATCCGATCGCCTTGCAGCGACCGCCGACATGCTGCGCGTCAACGGTGTTGCGGTCGAGATCGAGGATGATGACCTGATCGTTCATGGCAAGGGGACGGTGCCCGGCGGCGGTGTCGTCGTCACCCATATGGACCACCGGCTGGCCATGTCGGCGTTGGTCATGGGCCTGGCCAGCAACAAGTCCGTTGCCGTCGACGATGCCGCTTTCATCGCGACGAGTTTCCCGGGGTTCGTTGAACGGATGCGCGGGCTGGGAGCGGACTTCTCGTGATCATTGCCATCGACGGCCCGGCCGCATCCGGCAAGGGCACCATCGCCAGGCGTCTGGCTCAGCATTACGGCTACCGTCATCTCGACAGCGGACTTCTATACCGCGGCGTTGGGTTCACGGTGCTGCAGGCGGGCACGCTCGGTGAGCGCGCCACCGCCATTGCGGCGGCGCGATCCTATGACCCTGCACGGTTTCCCGAGGAGGAGCTGAAGTCGGATGAGGTCGCTCAGGCCGCCTCGATCGTGGCCGCCATCCCGGAGGTGCGCTCTGCGCTAATCGCGCTGCAACATGAATTTGCGCGGTCCAAACCGGGCGTGGTGATCGACGGACGGGATATCGGAACCGTCATCGCGCCGGACGCCGAGGTCAAGATTTTCGTTACCGCAACGCCGCAGGAGCGTGTGCGACGCCGCATTCTCGAACTCCGCGGCAGGGGCGGGACCGTCGACGAGGCTGCCGTTCTGGCCGACATCGAAGCGCGCGACGATCGCGACCGGAACCGCGCGGTGGCTCCTCTCCGGCAGGCGGAGGATGCGGTCTTGCTGGATACGACGCATTTGGATATATCCAGCGCGGTCCGGGCCGCCATCGACATTGTCGAGGCCGTCCGAGCGGGCCGAAGGCCGGCCTAACCGCCCTTCGTCGTTGGAGGAACGCCCGCTCCGCCGCCTCGTCCGGAGGCCTTGGACACGTCCTTTTGGACAAGCAATCATCGTTCCGGTCGAACGGCTCAACGCGCCGGCCCGCCTCTCCGTGGCGGTGCCATTGGTCTTGCGGGACCTCTGGCCCGTGCGTCCGGAACATCGTTATTCCAATCGGCGCTCGCCAGCAGGAGATTTCATGGCCCAGACTGCCACCGCCACACCATCGCGCGAGGATTTCGCCGCGATGCTTGAAGAGTCCTTCACCCAGGGAAACCTGCATGAAGGATCGGTTATCAAGGGAATTGTCGTAGGGATCGAAAAGGACGTCGCCATCATCGACGTCGGACTGAAGACCGAAGGCCGCGTCCAGCTTCGCGAATTCACCGGACCCGGCCGCGGCAACGAGATCAAGATCGGCGACGAGGTCGAGGTTTACCTGGAGCGTGTGGAGAACGCGCTCGGTGAGGCGGTCCTGTCGCGCGACAAGGCGCGTCGCGAAGAGAGCTGGGGCAAGCTCGAGACCGCGTTCAAGAACCAGGAAAAGGTTCAGGGCATCATCTTCAATCAGGTCAAGGGCGGCTTCACCGTCGATCTGGATGGTGCCGTTGCCTTCCTGCCGCGCTCGCAGGTCGACATCCGTCCGATCCGCGACGTGACCCCGCTGATGAACGTACCGCAGCAATTCCAGATCCTGAAGATGGATCGCCGCCGCGGCAACATCGTCGTCTCCCGCCGCACCGTGCTGGAAGAGACCCGCGCGGAGCAGCGCCAGGAACTGGTGCAGAACCTCGAAGAGGGTCAGGTCATCGACGGCGTGGTGAAGAACATCACCGATTACGGCGCCTTCGTCGATCTGGGCGGCATCGACGGCCTGCTGCACGTCACCGACATCGCGTGGCGTCGCGTCAATCACCCGACCGAGGTGCTCAATATCGGACAGTCGGTGAAGGTGAAGATCATCAAGATCAATCACGAGACCCACCGCATCTCGCTTGGCATGAAGCAGCTGCTCGACGATCCCTGGCAGGGCATCGAGGCCAAGTATCCGCTCAACGGCCGCTTCACCGGCCGCGTCACCAACATCACCGATTACGGCGCATTCGTGGAACTGGAACCGGGCATCGAAGGCCTGATCCACGTGTCGGAGATGTCCTGGACCAAGAAGAACGTGCATCCGGGCAAGATCGTCTCGACCTCACAGGAGGTCGAGGTGCAGATTCTGGAAGTTGATCCGGTCAAGCGCCGGATTTCGCTCGGCCTCAAGCAGACCATGCGCAATCCGTGGGAGGTTTTCGTCGAGAAGCATCCGCCCGGATCGATCGTCGAAGGCGAAGTCAAGAACAAGACCGAGTTCGGGCTGTTCCTCGGTCTCGATGGCGACGTGGACGGCATGGTTCACCTGTCCGACCTCGACTGGAAGCGTGCGGGCGAGCAGGTGATCGACGACTACAAGAAGGGCGACATCGTGAAGGCGACCGTTCTCGATGTGGACGTCGAGAAGGAGCGCATCTCGCTCGGCATCAAGCAACTCGCCACCGACCCGATGGAAGAGGGGGCGGCCGGTGACCTGAAGAAGGGCGATGTCGTGACCTGCGAGGTCACCGACGTGAAGGAAGGCGGCCTCGATGTGAAGATCGCCGGCACCGACCTGGAAACCTTCATTCGACGCGCCGATCTCGCCCGCGATCGCGGCGACCAGCGTACGGAGCGGTTCCAGGTCGGCCAGAAGGTCGACGCTCGCGTGACCCAGTTCGACCGGAAGGCCCGCAAGGTCCAGGTGTCGATCAAGGCGCTCGAGATGCAGGAAGAGAAGGAGGCCATCGCGGCCTATGGCTCGTCCGATTCGGGTGCGACGCTGGGCGACATTCTCGGCACGGCGCTGAAGCGCGCCGGCGACAAGGAAAAAGCCGACTAGGCGGCGACGGATCGAGCAACGCCTGACTCAAACGAACCCCGCGGATGTTTCCGCGGGGTTCATCATTTCGCCGCAGCGATTTGCGAAATGTGAATGATTGCCCGGGTCAAATGCGCGCCTGCGCAATAGAATTGACCCTCTTTCGAATCAAATGGGAGCGAAGCCATGTCGCTCGATTCTCGGCCGCTTGACGCGGACCAGATCGTGGATCGCCGCCGGCTGCGGCGGAAACTGACTTTCTGGCGGGTGCTGACGGTTCTTGTCGTCCTCGCCGCCATCGGGACCGTCGCCGCGGTGTCGCGGCAAGGCTCGCTGACCGGCGTTGCCTCCGGCCAGATCGCGCGTGTCACCATTTCCGGGCTGATCAGGGGCAATCAGGAGCGCGTTCAGGCGCTCGAACGGCTGGCCAATTCCAGTGCCAAGGCCGTGATCGTTCACATCGACAGCCCGGGTGGCACCACGGCGGGTTCCGAGCAGCTTTATGACTCGCTGCTGCGCCTGAAGGCCAAGAAGCCAATGGTGGTCGTGGTTGACGGATTGTGCGCCTCCGGCGGCTATATCGCGGCCCTGGCCTCCGATCACATCATTGCGCAGAGCGCCTCGCTCGTGGGTTCGATCGGCGTGCTGATCCAGTTTCCGAATTTCACGGATCTGCTGAAGACCGTCGGCGTCAAGGTCGAGGACGTCAAATCCTCGCCGCTCAAGGCTGCCCCCAACGGTTTCGAGCCGACTTCTCCGGAAGCGCGCGCGGCACTGGCCTCGATTGTCATGGACTCCTACGACTGGTTCAAGGAACTCGTCTCCAAGCGCCGCAACCTGGAGGGCGAGCCGCTCGCCAAGGTCGCGGACGGACGCGTCTTCACCGGCCGCCAGGCGCTGGATCTGAAGCTGATCGATCAGCTCGGCAACGAGCAGACCGCAATAGCCTGGCTCGCCAAGGAAAAGGGAATCGACCCGAAGACCCCTGTCCGCAACTACAGTCTGCGTTCGCGGCTGTCGGACTTCTCGTTCCTGCATCTGACCGCCGTCTCGATGCTCCATGCGGTGGGTCTCGACGGGTTTGCGCGCAGTCTGGAACAGTCGGGCGCCTTTGCGGCGGTGGAGCGGCTTAATCTTGACGGTCTGCTGGCGCTTTGGCACCCTTCGCCGGTCAATTGAGCGGCGGACGGGGCCAGCCTGGCGCGGCCGGGAACACCGACGCGCATACCGGGCGGCGTGGATGATCAAGTCGGATTTGGTTACGAAGATCGCGGCACAGAACCCGCATCTGTACCAGCGGGACGTCGAGAATATCGTCAACGCCATCCTGAACGAGATCACGGCGGCGCTGGCGCGCGGCGACCGTGTGGAGTTGCGCGGTTTCGGGGCGTTTTCGGTCAAGCATCGCCCCGCACGCACCGGCCGCAACCCGCGCACCGGCGAGCATGTCTCGGTCGAGGAGAAGTCGGTCCCATTCTTCAAGACCGGCAAGGAAATGCGCGAGCGTTTGAACCGCGACGACGCGGTCTGAGCTATTGGTCATTCCGGGTCGTGACCGAAGGTCGTGAGCCCGGAATCCGGTTACAGTCTCGCTCGCATCTGGATTCCGGGTTCGCGCGTTCGTCGCGCGCCCCGGAACGACCATCGTCAATTCGGACAAGGTCAAATGCTCCGCAAACTCGTATTCTGGTTGATTTTGGTGCCGCTCGCGATCGTGATCGTCATGTTCGCGGTCGCGAACCGTGAAATCGTGACGGTGTCGTTCGATCCCTTCAACGCGAGCGCCCCTGCGGCCTCGATCAGTGTGCCGCTGTTTGTTCTGATCTTCGTGCTGGTGATCCTTGGCGTGATCATTGGCGGCGTCGCAGCCTGGCTGCGGCAGTCCGGCTATCGGCGGGTCGCACGAAGACATGACGCAGATGTCGCGGCCTTGCGGCGCGAGATCGAAACCCTCAACGCGAAGCTCGAAGCAGGGTTTGATCCGCCGGCACCGGAAGCGACGGCGCGGCTCGCCTATCGTCCGCCAGCGCATGGTTAGGCGGGCGTCATGCGTATCGTTTCCGCGGATGATATTCAGAGCGTCCTGACCTATCGGGCGTTGATCGATGCGCTGGACGAGGCATTCCGGGCCGATTTCGCCGTCCCGGTGCGGCACCACCACACCATCGACACCGAAGGCGCCGATGCCACGCTTCTCGTGATGCCGGCCTGGAAGGAGGACGGCGAGCGGTATATCGGGTGCAAGATCGTCACCGTCTTTCCCGACAACGCGAAAATCCAGCGGCCGTCGGTCTATGGGCAATATCTTCTTCTGTCGGGCGAGACCGGCGAGCCGCTTGCGATGATGGAGGGACGTGCGCTCACGGCCTGGCGCACGGCCTGCGCCTCGGCTCTCGCCGCGCGCTATCTCGCGCGCGAGGACGCCGCGCATCTTGCGATGGTGGGCGCCGGTGCGCTGGCGCCCCATCTCATCCGCGCGCATCTCAGCGTACGGCCGATCAGGCGGGTGACGCTGTGGAACCGCACACGCGCACGCGCGGTGTCGCTCGGCTTCGGCATCGCGGTTGCCGGCATCGAAGTTGATATTGCGGAGACGGCGGAAGAAGCGGTCCGCGAGGCCGACATCATTTCCTGCGCGACGCTCGCGGCGCAACCCCTGATCCGGGGGGCCTGGCTGAAAAAGGGTGCGCATCTCGATCTGGTCGGCGGGTTCACGCCAAAGATGCGAGAGGCCGATGACCAGGCGGTGAAGCGTGCGCGCATCTTCGTCGATACCCGCGCTGGTGCCGCCAAGGAGGCGGGCGACATCGTGGTTCCGCTGAAGAAGAAGATCATCGACGCGAAGGCGATCAAGGGAGATCTGTTCGATCTCTGCCGGGGGAAGGTGAAGGGTCGTACCTCCGCGAGCCAGATCACGCTGTTCAAATCGGTTGGCACGGCGATCGAGGACCTCGCCGCGGCAATGCTGGTGTGGAAGTCGCTCTCGGCCTGAGGGCAGACAAAGCAGGCCCGGCGCGCTAGAACGCGCCGATCATGACCACCCAGACCAAGATCTGCGGCCTGACCAGTCTGGACGCGCTCGACGCCGCTCTGAATGCGGGCGCCGACTTCGTCGGCTTTGTGTTCTTTCCGCCGTCACCACGCAACATATCGATCGCCCAGGCGCGAGAACTCGGCGCGCGGGTGCGCGGCCGGGCGTGCAAGGTGGCGCTCAGCGTCGATGCCGACGATGCCCTGCATGCGGCGATCGTGGAGGCGCTGGCGCCTGAATTGCTTCAGCTTCACGGCCACGAGACGCCGGCGCGCATCGTCGAGCTGAAGGCGCGCTTTCGCCTTCCGGTCATGAAGGCGCTTCCGGTTGAGGCGAGGGCCGACCTCGACGCCGTGGCCGCCTACAAAGGCGCTGCGGATTGCGTTCTGTTCGATGCCCGCGCCCCGAAGGACGCGACCCGTCCGGGGGGGCTCGGCAGGCCGTTCGACTGGACCCTGCTGAAAGCGCTTGATCCGGGACTGCCCTTCATGCTTTCCGGAGGTCTCGATCCGGGTAATGTCGGTCGCGCGCTTGAAATCACAGGCGCGAAGGCGGTCGATGTCTCGTCCGGGGTGGAGGCTGGACCCGGCGTCAAGGACCCCTCCAAGATCAGGGCTTTCATCCGCGCGGTGCGCGATGCGGATGCGGCTCGAGCGAATGTTGCGAGCAGCCGATGACCATCCAGCAGCCGAATTCCTTCCGCACCGGGCCCGACGAGACCGGGCATTTCGGCATCTATGGCGGCCGCTTTGTCGCCGAGACGCTGATGCCGCTCATCCTCGATCTGGAGCGGGCTTACGCCGAGGCGAAGGATGATCCCGCGTTCCAGAAGGAAATGGATTACTACCTCGCCCATTATGTGGGGCGGCCGTCTCCGCTGTATTTCGCCGAGCGCCTCACCGGGCATTTCGGCGGTGCGAAAATATACTTCAAGCGCGAGGAACTGAACCATACCGGCGCGCACAAAGTGAACAACGTGCTTGGCCAGATCATGCTGGCTCGCCGCATGGGCAAGACCCGCGTCATCGCGGAAACCGGAGCCGGCATGCATGGCGTTGCGACCGCGACCCTGTGCGCGCGCTTTGGATTGCCCTGCATCGTTTACATGGGCGCGGTCGATGTCGAGCGGCAGAAGCCGAATGTCTTCCGCATGAAGATGCTGGGCGCCGAAGTCGTGCCGGTGCAGTCCGGCTCGAAGACCCTGAAGGACGCGATGAACGAGGCACTGCGCGACTGGGTCACGAATGTCGGCGATACGTTCTATTGCATAGGCACGGTCGCAGGCCCGCATCCCTATCCGATGATGGTGCGCGACTTCCAGTGCGTGATCGGCAACGAGACGCGTGCACAGATGATGGAAGCCGAGGGCAGACTGCCGAATTCCCTCATCGCCTGCATCGGCGGCGGCTCCAATGCGATGGGGCTGTTTCATCCCTTCCTGGACGACAAGGACGTCGAGATTTACGGTGTGGAAGCCGCGGGCCACGGCATTCCGTCCGGCCGGCATGCCGCGTCTGTCACGGGCGGACGCCCGGGTGTGCTGCATGGCAACCGCACCTATCTCCTGATGGACGAAGACGGCCAGATCAACGAGGCGCATTCGATTTCGGCCGGCCTCGATTATCCCGGTATCGGGCCCGAGCATGCATGGCTTGCCGATATGGGCCGCGTGACGTTTCTCTCGGCAACCGACGACGAGGCGGTCGAGGCGCTGCAGCTGTGCTCGAAGCTCGAGGGCATCATTCCGGCGCTCGAGCCGGCTCATGCGCTCGCCAGGCTGAAGGACCTTGCGCCGGCGAAACCGAAGGATCACCTGATGGTGGTCAATGTCTCCGGACGGGGTGACAAGGACCTCGCCAGCATCGCCGAACATCTGGGGACGTCGATCTGATGACCACGCGGATCGACCGCCGCTTTGCCGATCTGGCGCGCGAGGGGCGCGCCGGCCTTGTCACCTTCGTGATGGCCGGTGATCCTGACTACGACACCTCGCTTGCGATCGTCCGCGCGCTGCCCAAGGCCGGTGCCGACGTGATCGAGATCGGCATGCCATTCACCGACCCGATGGCGGACGGGCCCGCGATCCAGGCTGCGGGTCTGCGCGCGCTCAAGGCCGGGCAGACGCTGAAGAAGACGCTGCAGCTCGTGCGCGAATTCCGCATGTCCGATCCGGATACTCCGGTCGTCCTGATGGGATATTACAATCCAGTCTACATATACGGGGTCGAAAGCTTTCTGGCCGACGCGATTGCCGCCGGTGTGGACGGTCTCATCGTCGTCGACCTGCCGCCGGAAGAAGACGGCGAATTGTGCGTTCCCGCGCTGAAGGCCGGACTCAACTTCATCCGGCTCGCGACGCCAACGACCGACGATGAGCGCCTGCCCGCGGTGCTCACGAACACGTCGGGCTTTGTCTATTACGTCTCGATCACCGGCATCACCGGGTCGGCGACCCCGAACGCATCGCGCGTCTCCGATGCGGTACGACGCATCAAGCGCCATACGGGATTGCCGGTCGCGGTCGGATTCGGTGTCAGGACGGCGCAGAACGCACGCGACATCGCGCAGGATGCGGACGCGGTCGTGGTCGGGTCGGCGCTGATCGACCGGCTGCGCGATAGTCTCGATGACAAGGGCCGGGCGACCTCCGGTACGGTTCAAGCAGTGACCGCGCTTGCTTCGGAACTCGCCGACGGCGTGCGCTCGGTTCGGCGGGTCGCTGCGCAATAGCAGTCAAAAAAGCCGCAATCTTCAGGGAGAGATACAACCCATGCTGTCACGCCGGACATTGATGAGCGGAGCTGCGGCCGGACTGGCCGCGACGCAATTGCCCTTCGCGGCTGCCCGTGCGCAGGTCATCCAGCAAACCACGCGCGTGGTCATCCCGTTCCCGGCCGGCGGCAGTACGGACACGCTCGCCCGCATCCTCGCCGACAAGCTGAAGGGCGTTTATGCACCGACGACGATTGTTGAAAACAAGGTCGGCGCGGCCGGACGCATCGCGGTCGAATATGTGAAGAATGCCGAAGCCGACGGCAGCGTGATGCTGTTCACACCGGATTTCCTGATGACGGTGTATCCGCACAGCTTCCGGTCGCTGAACTACGATCCCCTGCGCGATTTTACACCGGTCGCTACGGTCGCGAAATCGGCGCTCTGCATGAGCGTCGGCCCGGCTGTTCCGGCAGAGGTCAAGACGCTGTCGGACTTTGTCGCCTGGTGCAAGGCGAACCCGAAGAACGCAACCCATGCCACCACCGCGGCCGGCGGTACGCCGCATTTCGCCGGCCTGATGCTATCGCAGGCGTCCAAGGTTGAAATGACCCCGGTTCACTACAAGGGTGGCGCGCCGGCCCTGCAGGACCTGATCGGCGGACATGTGTCGTCCAGCGTCAACCCGGTTGGAGAGGTGCTGCCCTTCGCGAAAACCGGAAAGATTCGCGTGCTCGCTGTGACCAGCGCGAAGCGGTCGGCCTTCCTGCCGGATGTTCCGACGATGAAGGAATCCGGCTACGACGTGGTGATCGAAGCCTGGCTCGGCGCATTGGTGCCGTCGAAGACACCGGCGGAAATCGTGTCGAAGCTGAATCTGGTCATCAAGGACGCGTTCAGTGCGCCCGACGTGATGCAAAAGCTTTCCGCGCTTGGCAACGAGCCCGATTACAAGACGCCCGCCGAGTTCGCCGCTACCGTCAAGGATGATATTGCGCGCTGGGGCCCTGTGGTGAAGGCCTCGGGTTTCGTTGCGGATTGACGCATGAGGCATGTGGCAAGAGCGCGAGCATGCACATAGATAGCGAACTGGCATGAACTGGATTTCCAACGTCGTCCGGCCGAAGATCCGGTCGTTCCTGAAGCGCGAGACCCCGGAAAATCTCTGGATCAAGTGTCCGGAAACGGGGCAGCTCGTCTTCTTCAAGGATGTGGAAGCGAACCAGTTCGTTATTCCGGGCTCGAACTACCACATGCGCATGGGCGCGACCGCGCGCCTGAAATCGGTCTTCGACGGCGAGACCTGGCTGGATGTGGGCGTACCCGAGGTGCCGGTCGATCCGCTCAGGTTCCGGGACCAGCGCCGTTATGCAGACCGGCTGAAGGATGCGCGGACCAAGACCGGCATGAACGACGCGATCAAGCTCGGCTTCGGCCGGCTCGAGGGTACGCCGGTCGTGATCGGCGTCCAGGATTTCGACTTCATGGGCGGTTCGCTCGGCATGGCCGCGGGCGAGGCGATTATCAAGGGACTTGAGACGGCGATTGAGCGGGCAACGCCTTTCATCCTGTTCGCGGCCTCCGGCGGCGCGCGCATGCAGGAGGGCATCCTCTCGCTGATGCAGATGCCACGCACCACGGTTGCCGTCGAGATGCTGCGCGAGGCGAAGAAGCCCTACATCGTCGTGCTCACCAATCCGACCACCGGCGGAGTCACCGCCTCCTATGCAATGCTGGGCGATGTTCACATTGCGGAGCCGGGAGCGCTGATCGGCTTTGCCGGTCCGCGCGTGATTGAGCAGACCATCCGCGAGAAGCTGCCGCCAGGCTTTCAGCGCGCCGAATATCTGAAGGAGCACGGCATGGTCGATATGGTCGTGCATCGGCACGAAATGCGGTCGACGCTGGGGCGCATCTGTCGGCTTCTGACAAAGGCTTCGCCCAATGCGGGGCGCGCGGCGCTTCCCGCGACCAATGGCGCTGCGGCGCCGGCCTGAGTGCCATTCCCGCCCAGGCATGAGTCCGGCGCTTTCCGACGCGACAGGTTTCGCGTGGACAAGCGGTCCGTGATAGTCAGAACTGCATGTCCGCTCTCGACCACACGCTGACGCGCCTGCTGGCGCTGCATCCGAAACTCATCGATCTGTCGCTCGAACGGATGTGGCGACTCCTGGCGCGCCTGGATCATCCTGAACGCAGGCTGCCGCCCGTCATTCATGTCGCCGGGACCAACGGCAAGGGCTCGACGATCGCGTTCATGCGCGCGATCCTGGAAAATGCCGGCCATCATGTGCATGTCTACACGTCGCCGCATCTGGTGCGTTTCAACGAAAGGTTTCGGATCGCAGGCGAAGGTGGCGGACAACTTGTCGGTGACGACGAACTGAGGGCTGTGGTGGAGGAATGCGAGCGCGCAAATGCCGGCGACCCCATCACCGTATTCGAGATCACCACTGCGGCCGGTCTCGTCCTGTTCTCACGGCATCCCGCGGACGTGCTGCTCCTTGAAGTCGGACTCGGCGGCCGGCTCGATGCCACCAATGTGGTGGATGCGCCGTTGCTGAGCGTCATCACACCGGTGTCGCTCGATCATGCCGACTATCTCGGAGACAGGATCGAGAGCGTCGCGGCGGAGAAGGCGGGAATTCTCAAACGCGGCGTACGCGCGGTGATCGGGCCGCAGACACCGGAGGCCCTGTCCACGATCGAGCGCGCAGCGGAGCGCGTGCGCGCGCCGATGCGGGTCGCAGGCGAGCACTGGAATGCCAGCGAGGAGCATCGCCGGCTGGTTTACCAGGATGATGACGGCCTGCTCGATCTGCCGGGGCCAAAGCTGATCGGCCGCCATCAGTTCGTGAACGCGGGTCTCGCGGTCGCGGCCTTGCGGGCTTCGGGGCTGAAAATTCCAGCGAGCGCCTACGAGGCCGGAATCGTCAAGGCGGACTGGCCCGCGCGCATGCAGCGCCTCACAAACGGACATCTCGTGCCGTTGGCGCCCACGGGCAGCGAAATCTGGCTCGATGGCGGCCACAATCCGGACGGCGGCCGTGCGATCGCGGTTTCACTTGCCGATATTGAAGAACGCGCGCCGAAGCCGCTCGTCTTGATCGTCGGCATGCTCGGTACCAAGGATTTCGAAGGCTATCTGCGCTGCTTCACCGGGCTTGCACGCCGTCTGTACGCGGTGCCGGTGCCAGGTGCGGAGCGCAGCCTTTCACCGGCGCAGATCGCAGATGCGGCGATCCGGATCGGCATCCCGGCCGAGGTCGCAAGCGGCGTCGAAGCCGCGCTTTCTGCCGTGAAGGCGCTGTCGCTCGAAGTGCCGCCCCGCATTCTGATCGGCGGCTCGCTCTACCTTGCCGGCGATGTCCTCAGGAGGAACGGCACGCCACCGGAATAGCGCGGGCAGAGCGTGAATCACAATCGCCAGGGTGTTGGCCCTGGCGATCTCCAGTCGATCACTGCTGGGCCGGATCACACCGCCGCGTTGATCCATTGTTCGAGCTTCGCCTTGGGCGCAGCGCCGACCTGACGCGAGGCGAGTTCACCATTCTTGAAGATCATCAGCGTCGGGATCGACATGATGCCGTATTTCGACGCAATCCCGGGATTTTCATCGACATTCAGCTTCACGATCTTGACCTTTTCGCCCAGCGCATTCTGGATTTCGTCGAGCGCGGGCGCGATCATGCGGCATGGGCCACACCATTCCGCCCAGAAATCGACGACCACGGGACCGCTGGCCTTCAAGACTTCGCTCTCGAATGTCGCGTCCGATACCTTTCCAACGGCCATGTCACACCTTCCGAATCGCAATACCGGCTGAAATTCCGATGGTCGAACCTAAGAATGGCCTCCGCCCCGGTCAAGCCCGCGTCACCGCCGCGTGATCCGCAAGGGTGGGGCGCCGTCATGCGCCGGCGAGGGTTGCAACGGCTGAATCGAGTGCATCTTGCGGGATTTCCATCAGCGTCGCGTTGTCGGTCCAGACCAGGGCCGCGCGAACCATCTTGCCGGGGTAGATCCGCTGCAGCAATGCGCGATAAAGCGCAAGCTGCCGGCAATAGGTACGGGGAACCCCTTCCAGCGCGGTGGGCGCCGGCCGGTTGGTCTTGTAGTCCGCGATCAATACCTCGGTATCCGTGACGGCCAGCCGATCGATCTGTCCGGTGACGGAGTAGGACGGATGTCCGTCTCGCGGCAAAATTCCGGCAATCGCAACTTCGGCCCGGCTGCCCGGCCCGAACAAGGGGGCGAACCGCGCCTCGTTGAGAATCGCGTGTGCCTGAATTGCGATTACCCTGCAATCCTCCGGCGACAGCATTCTGCGATTGCGGTCGAGGAAATCCTCCGCGGCCTCGGCGCGGAGATCAGGCGCGAGGTCAGGCAGCGACTGGATCAGGCGATGCAGCAGGCGCCCGCGCTCCAGCGCATGGGCGCGATCGAGTTCGCCGCTCCCATGGTTCCATTCGCTGCCGTCCGCATCCGAGGGCGCAATCGCGACCGTTCGCCACGGCTCGGCCGGAACCGCCTTGTTGATCCAGGCTGGCAGAGCAACAGGTGTGCGCGTGTTGGCCTTCGGAGCCGGTTGCGGAAAGTCGAAGACATCCTTGCGCAGCCGCCAGACAAGCCCGTCGCCATCTTCGGATGGTATCTCGATTGTGGGTGCGGTATCGCCGCTCAACAGCGCGCTTTCGATCAGGCGATACCAGCATTGCGGATCGATCCCGAGCGCACCGTCGCTCTTGGGTGTCGTCCCGCAAATGATGAGCCGCTGTTCGGCCCGCGTCATCGCAACATACAATAGGCGTTTGTACTCGGCGATACTCTCCTCTCGCGCCAGCCCGCGGGCGCTCGCAACAAGCGGCGGATCGGTATCTTGCGCCTTCGCCCAGACCACACCGTCTCCACCGGTGAGCGGAACGTCCAGGAGCCGGGGAGGCTTGTAACCCTGCGGCCGTGTGGTGGTGTCGGCCAGGATGACGGTATGGGCTTCCAGCCCTTTCGCGCCATGCACGGTCATGACGCGAACCTCGTCGCGGGTGACCTCCATGTCGCGCTTGACCTCGGCATTGGCGGCGCGCAGCCAGGAAACAAAGCCCTGCAGCGACGCCGTCTCGCGTCGCTCATATTCGAGCGCGAGATTGAGGAATTCGTCCAGCGCATCGTTCGCCTCGGGTCCGAGCCGGGCGAGGATGCGCTTGCGGCCGCCGCCCGGCCCGAGGAGCCGCGCATAAAAGGTGAAGGGGCTGTCGCGGAATGCGGCGTCGGTCATATCCTTCAGACGGCCGGCAGCCTCCGGAAACTCTCCCGCCTTGCCAAACAGGGCCGCCCGGAGCGGAAGGAAGCCGCGGTCATGGGCGATCCTGAACAAATCTTCCTCGCTCATTCCGAACAGGGGACTGCGCAGAACCGAGGCGAGCGCGAGATCGTCTTCCGGAAGCAGGAGCGCGTCGGCGAGCGCCACGAGGTCCATCACCGCGATATGGTTGAGCAGCACCATGCGGTCGGCGCCGGCGACCTGGATGCCCGCTGTCTTCAGGGCACGGATGATCGCCTCGAACAGCGGGCCGCGCTGCCGCACGAGGATGAGAACGTCACCGGGCCTGGTGCCGGCCCTTTGCCACAGCTTCACATGGGCCGCGATTTTTTTCGCGAGCCGAACTTGAGTACTGTGTTCGCTCATCGTGTCGAACGGCGCGTCCCAGCCTTCGATGCTGGTCTTTTCGTCCGGCAGCACCAGCGGCCAGATGTCGACGTGTCCGGGCAGCTTGCCGGGCAGGGCCTCGTGGACGGTCCGTGTCTTGTCGGACGACAGCGCCTCATAGGCTGTCGGCTGCGCGAACACGGAATCGACGGCCTGCAGGATGACCTCGCCAGACCGGAACGAGGTCAGGAGCTTCACGTTCCGCCACTCCAGCTTCGCCGCCTTGAAGTCGCGCTCGAAGCCCTCCTTCATCTCACCGAACTTCTCGGGCGCGGCGCCCTGGAAGGAGAAGATCGACTGCTTGTCGTCGCCGACCGCGAACATCGTGCGCCTCGCGCCGCGCGCGCCTTCGCCGGCGGTGAATTCCGATACCAGCGTGTGGATGATTTCCCATTGCTTCGGGCTCGTATCCTGCGCTTCGTCGAGCAGCAGATGATTGATCCCGAGATCAAGCTTGTAGAGCACCCAGGCGGCGGATGTGCGGCCGAACAGCGCCAGGGTGCGGTCGATCAGGTCGTCATAGTCGAGCAGGCCGCGCCGTGCCTTGTCGCGCCGGTAACGGACGATGACTTCATGGGCGACGGTGATCAGCGCTCTCGTGCGGTCGCGGCATTCCACCGCACGCAATTTGCTGAGAAGCGCGCAGACGCGTTCCTGCTCATGCTCAAGCTGCTCGGCGCATCCCGGGTCATTGTTACGCAACGCCTTGCTCACGAGGTTTTTGCGCGGTTCGAGCTTTCCGGTGCAGAATATCTGCACATACGCGTCGAACTGCGTTCCTCTTGATGAATTCAGCGCGGACGCGAGTGCGCTAGCGCGCTCCACGTAGCTTTTGCCGCCAGCCGTCAGAGTTGCGGACAATTCGTTCCAGCAAGCAATACCGAACGCGGCTTCCGCCAATACGCGGTCCTCAATCTGTTGCGCGCTATCCCCCGGATCGATGCCCAGCGCCGCCGACAATTCCGTGACCGCGGCCTCGACCGATCCTGTGCGTGCGACCCATGCCTCGATCCTGTCTCGCTCACGGACCGCTTCGGCGATCAGCTCCTTGAAGGTCTGGTCGGCCGCGGCCTTGATCGCATCCGCCAGCGCCTGGCCGATCGGCGAGTGCGGCCTCGCGGCGCCTTCCAGCATCACCGCGAGCGTGAGCTTGTCCAGCATCTGGGACTGGGTGGCATCGTCCAGTACCTCGAAGCCCGCGCCGGCATCGGCCTCGAACGGAAATTGATGCAGCAGGCGCGTGCAGAAGGCGTGGATGGTCTGGACCTTGAGCCCGCCCGGCGTTTCCAGCGCCAGAGCAAACAGCCGCCGCGCGCGCGTTCGTAGCCTTTCGTCGGGCGTGATTCCGATCTCGCGGATTGCCTGGTCCAGTTCCTCATCGTCGAGCGCGGTCCATGCCGACAGCGTGTTGAACACGCGCGACGCCATGGTCGCGGCCGCGGCCTTGGTGAAGGTGATACACAATATCTTCGCCGGATCCTCGCCGCGCAGCAGAAGCTTGATCACGCGCTGGGTCAGCACGTGCGTCTTGCCCGAGCCGGCATTGGCGGACGCCCAGGCGGATACCGCGGGGTCGGAGGCGTCGTGTTGCGGCTTCAGAACGCGCTGCGGAAGCTCGCGCCTCGGGTTGCGCGCGCTCATGTCGGGATATCCGGGTCTTCTTCGCCGCCGGTCGCCGACCACTCGCGCACGCGCGCGAGATGATCGAAATCGCCATAGGTGCGTCCCACCCACATCGGGCGCCAGAATGAAAGATAGGCCGTCTCTTCCAGCGCGAATTTCGTGACCAGTTCATGCAATTTTGTCAGCGCGCGGTCCGCCGCTTGATCGACGCTCATGTTCTTGAATCCGCGTGGGATGCTTTCGCCGCTCGGATCGCCGCCTTTGAGGCGCAGATACATGAGTTCTGAAACCAGCCCGCTTTTTGGTACGCCTTCGAACTGGCCATGCTGCACGATCGTTGCCTGAAGAGTGAGCTGGGGCGCGAGCCCGCTTTCAACCTGACTCTGAGTCGGCGGCTGTCCGGTCTTGTAATCCAGCACGGCGAAGCTGCCGTCCTTCAGCATCTCGATCCGGTCGGCGCGTGCAGTGAGCAGGAAATCATCGGTGACCTGCAATTTGCCCTGCACTTCGGCATAGACGGATTGAACGGTCTTGCGCCGCTCGATCTCCCAGTCGACGAACCAGCGGGCGATGCGCGCGAAGCGCGGCCACCAGAACGCTTTCGCCTCCGGAAAATCGTTCAGCGGCGCGAAGGCGTCGCGTCCGAGCGCCATCAGTTCCTCGAGCGGTTCGTCCGGGAGGCGATCCGCAAACCGCGCCGTGAAGTCACCGATCGCCTTGTGAATGACCGTGCCGCGGTCGCGGGCGCCCGGCGGGGTATCGATCGGGTCGAGCGCCTGCAGGCGCAGGATGTGTTTGGCGTAGATCGTGTAAGGGTCGCGCAGCCAATGTTCGATGTCTGTGACCGGCAACCGCTTGGGCCGCACCGCGACCGGCGGCCGCGGTTCTGGCCGCTCCGCCGCCTTCACCTCGGCCGGGCGGTCGAGTGCCCGGGCCCAGTCAAGATATTTCGCGCCGCGCTGCTTCACGGTGTCCCAGGCCTCCGGTCCGGCGACCGCCGCCAGTCGCCGGACAAAGCGCGACTCCACGGTGGGGGAGCCCTCTCTCTTGGCGGCATGCGACAGGATTACCTCTCGAGCGCCCAAAGCCTGGGTGAAATCATGGGCCGATAATCCAATGCGGCGCTCCGGAAGGTCGAGCCCGAGTTCCTGCCGCATCGGCCGGTTCAGCCATGCGTCGTTGTGCGGCTCCGGCGGCCAGACACCTTCGACGAGGCCAGCGAGAACGACCCGATCCGCCTGCTGCAGCCGCGCCTCCAGGGGTCCATAGATGCGCACGCGCGCCCCGGGGGCGCCGGGCCTGCGCACGACGCGATCGGAGGCGATCACGCGGAACAGGTCAGCGTAGTCATGCATATCGACCAAAAAAGCTGCGGCCTGGCCGCTGTCGATGATTGTCTGAAAGGTATCGGCAAGCCCGCTGCCATCGCGTTCCATCAACGCCGCCGCTTGTCCCTTCTGATCGAGCGACAGCGCCGCAACCACGGCGTGATGGCGGACCGCGACCTCGCGAAGCGGAACCGCCGTGCGCAACGCCGCCAGCGGTTCGAGCGCGGGTTTCAGTTTTCCGACCAATTCGATGGCGCGGCTGAGGTCGCGGTCGGAGAGCCGGCGCCGCGGGTCTCGCGCATGCAGGGTCTCCCGCTCCGCACGCAGGTTTTGCAATGCATGCTCAAGCCCCTCGGCGCCCGCGCGCGGCCGGGGCCCGCGCAGGATCGCCCGTTCCAGAAGCGCAATCGCAGGCCGGTGCGCGGATTGATGCTGACCGAGCCGGCAAAGCGGATGCTTGAGCAAGGCCAGAACGGTCACCGGCTCGCAGCCGTTCAGCGCGGCCTCCGCTGCGAGCCGCGCGAAGACTCCAGCCGGTGTCTCTGAAAGCGGATCGCCGCCCGAATCGTCGACCGGAACGTCCCAGCGCTCCAGTGCGACGCGCACACGCCGCGCCAGTGCGCGGTCGGGGGTAATGAGAGCGGCGGTGCGGCCTTCGCACTCGGGGCTTCCGTCGGCGACACCCTCGCGCAATGCCAGCGCCACCGCGATCGCCTCCTCTTCGGTGATGGCGGCTTCGATCAGCGACAGACCAGCAAGGGCTGTGGCCTTGTCTTGTTCAAATGCGGGATCGGTCAGGGTGTCGCGCCAGCGATCGGTCGCTTCCGCCGGACGCATCGCCTCCGATGCGAGGCGCTCGCGGCCGTGGGCGGCGGAGGCCACGAGAACCTCGACCCGATCCCGCTTCACGCCGAGTCCGCGCAGGAAACCTTGCATGGAAAATTGCGGGTGCCCCGGCGCCGGATTGGCCGTCTTGGTCCCGCCGATCGCTTCCCAGGAAGGCTCATCAAGTCCGGTGTCGAGGCCAGGCAGCACGACCGCGCCGTTCGGCAGTCGCGCGATCGCCGCGAGCAACTTGGCGGTGGATGGCATCGACGCGGTTGAGCCTGCCGCGATCACCGGCCCCGCGCCGTCACGCGCGAGCCGCGCGGCCTCCGCATCGATCAATGCGTCGCGCCGCGCCGTCGCGTCCATCAGCCCCTGTTCTTCGAGCAGCTTTGGCCAGTGCTCGCGCACGATCCTCAGAAAATCGAGTGTCGAGCTGAAATATTCATCCATTTCGCGCGGCACCAGCATGTCAAGTGCCGATCCGTCCATGCCGCGGGTGATCATGTCGTCGTGCAGCCGCGCCAGTTCGCCGGCCATGGCGAAAGCCGAGGTCGGCGAATTCGCGATCAGCGAAGCTTCCCCGCCCCGCTTTTGCGCCGCCGCCCATTTCAGGATCATCTGCGTCAGCAGCGCCTTGCGATCGAACGGGTCCATCGCGCGCGCAAGCCGCAGCCGTTCCGGCGCCAATGGGCCGCCTGCGAATTCGGCGAAAATGATCTCGTCTTCGTCGATATCGCCGATCGGCACCAGACGCGGCAGGATTGCGGCATCACCGCCGCCTGCAGACAGGAAGACATCCCGCGCGAGCCGGCAGGCACGCCGTGTCGGCAAATACAGCGTGGCCTGTGCGAGCGTCATCGGATCGCGCGAGCCCGGGAAGCCGTCGACAAGTCGTCCCGCGAGCAGCGCCTCTATCAGCGCCGGCAGAAACGGAACGGACGATGGAAGCGTGAACAGGCGGGGTTCGCGGCTGGCCATTGCACGGAAGCCTAGCGCAATCGGTCACGCCAATGCGAGCATCTCGTTCGTGGATTGCGGCGCCGGAAACCACCGTGTCCGGACGAACCGTTACGCCGCGCTCTGCAAAATCGCGTGTTCCGCAAGCGCGATCGCATCCGGCGTGCCGACATGCATCCAGATGCCGTCGAGCCGCAGGCCGAACAGGCGCTCGGCTTCCGCAGCCTTTACGAACAGGCGGTTCAGAGAAAACGGTTCCTGCGGCGCGTCCTGAAACAGCGCCGGAGAAAAAATTGCCGCGCCGGCATAGACGAAGGGGGTTACCTCGCGCTCGGCCCGCGGTTGCAGCCGCCCGTCCGGTGCCATCGCAAAGTCGCCGCGTCCGGCATAGCCGATGCTGGTCGCGGCGGGCGCCAGCAGAAGCAGCGCATCCATGTGCGCCGGGTCAAACGCGGCCGCGAGCCGCTCCAGATTGCCGCGCGTGCCATCGAGCCAGATGCTGTCGGAGTTGATGAGGAAAAACGGGGCGCTGCCAAGCAGGGGCAATGCCTTGACCACGCCACCCCCGGTATCGAGCAACTGGCTTCGCTCGTCCGAGATCGATATCCGCGGTGCCCTGCGCCCGGCGACATGCTTTTCGATCTGATCGGCAAGATAGTGCACGTTGATTACGGCAGTGGCGACACCGGCCGCAGCGAGCTTGTCCAGTACGTAATCGAGCAGCGCGCGGCCCGAAACCTTCACCAGCGGCTTGGGCATCGTGTCGGTCAGCGGTCGCATGCGCTCGCCATATCCAGCCGCGAGCACCATCGCCGTTTGCGGAACGCCTTGCACCATGCGAATCATCCCTCCAACGCCTGCTTCTGTATCATAGCCGGTCGAAAGCCGGGACGTTGGTATCGTACCAGGCGGCAAGATCGGAAAGCGCCGGATGTCCAAGAGCGCGTTGCAGATTGCGCCATACCCGCGGCATGTGACGCAGATATTGCGGTTTGCCGTCGCGCCGGTCGAGGCGCGCGAAGATGCCGAGAATCTTGGTGGCGCGCTGAGCGGCCATCACGGCGTAGACATTCGCAAAAGCGGCACGGTCGAAGCTGGAATCGCTTTCGCCTCGCTTTCGCACGTAGCGCGTGAATAATTCCCGCTCGAGCTGGTCGGGCACGTCGACGCGCGCATCCTGCAGGAGCGAGGCCACGTCATAGCCGGCAGGGCCGATCACCGCATCCTGGAAGTCGAGCAGGCCGACGCGCCGGTATCCTGTTCGATCCGGCAGCCAGATCAGATTGGGCGAATGGTAGTCGCGCAGCACGAAGGTTTGCTGCCCGGACAGTGCGGGCCCGAGTGCGGAAAGCCAAAGCTGCCGGAATTCGTCGCGTGCGGCGTCATCGACGGCCAGCCCGCGATGCGGGACGTACCAGTCCAGCAGCAGCTCGGCCTCGATCAGAAATGCGCCCCTGTCGTAGCCGGGCAAAGCATAGGTCGTGCCGTCGGGCAACGGCAGCGTCGGCGTGATCTGCCGGTCGTGCAGCGCTGCCAGGAGTTCGGTGGCGGCGAGATATCGCTCTTCGATCGGCGCGGGTGGCGCACCGGCAACGAACGGCTCGATGCCGAAATCCTCGAGCAACAGAAAGCCGTTTTCGAGATCGGCGGCATAGATTTCCGGCGCCGAGAATCCGAGCCTGCGCAATCCGTCCGCCATCGCCACGAACGGCCGCACATCTTCCGCGAGATGAGCGATCGCGCTGTAGGACTTGCCATCCCGGACCGGAGGACCGTCGGGCCGGCGCGGGGCGTTCATCAGGATGGCTCGCTGTCCGTCGCGGACGACGCGTTCATAGACGCGGGTCGAAGCGTCGCCCTGCATCCGGTGGCGCGCCGCTCTCGCGTAGTCGGCCCGGTGCAGGAATGTGCGCAGGGCGTCCAGTCGGGCTACGCGCGCTGCCAGCCTGCCATAGCCGGTGACACGAGCGTCACGATAATTGTCGCCGCGTGCAGGCGACAGCGTGAAGGCGATGTCGATCCGGTCCCGCGGAAGCCGGTCGCCGCCACGATCCGGCCATTCCAGCAGGCCGATGCCGCTTGCAGCGATCTCCTCGAAGCCGAGCTCGGTCAGTTCGTCGGGGCTGGAAAGGCGGTACAGGTCGGCATGCGCAACCGCGAAGCGCGGCGTCTCGTAGACCTGCATCAGGGTAAAGGTCGGGCTCGGAACCGCCATTGCGGGGTCGCCGGCGAGGTGCTGGATCAGGGCGCGCGCAAAGGCTGTCTTGCCCGCGCCGAGATCGCCGGACAGCGTCACCAGGTCTCCGGTTTCGAGTGCATTGGCAATTTCGCAGGCAAAGTGCTGTGTCGCCTGCTCGTCTTCGAGCGCAACGGTGAAACGCGATTCAGCGGATGGTGCCATCGGTGGGGATGAGCCGGAGCGACGCGGTCTGCATCGGGCGTCAGGCCGCAGCGATCTGCTGCTGCGTCGGAGGCCGGATCGGGAAGGTGCAAGTCACCGTCGTTCCTTGCCCGACCGCGGACTCGATGTCTACAGCGCCGCCGTGCAATTGCACGAAGGAACGAACGATCGAAAGGCCAAGTCCCGCACCGCGATGCTGTGAGCCGAGCGGATGGCTCTCGAACCAGTCGAAAATCCGGTCCTTCATCTCGGGCGGAATGCCGGGCCCCTCATCGGTGACGGAAAAGGCGATTGAATCGTCGTGCCGTTCCGCGCGCAGCCGAACCATGCCGTTTTTCGGCGAGAAGCCGACCGCATTGGACAGAAGATTGAAGAGCACTTGCCTGATCCGCCGCTCATCGGCCGAGAAGGTGCCGATGTCGGCCGGTTCGGCCTTGATCTCGAGCGTGATGTTGTCCTTCACCAGCCGGTCGCGAATGCCTTCGGCCGCGCCCTCCATGGTCTTGCAGATGTCCACCGGTCCGAGATTGAGGGTCATGGCGCCGGCGTCGATGGTGGCGAGGTCGAGAATGTCGTTGATGAGCGCAAGCAATGCGTTGGTCGAGACGGTGATGTAGCCCAGATATTCCGACTGGCGATCGGTGAGCGGTCCGGTCGCCGGATCGCCGAGGAAATGCGCGAACCCGATGATATTGGTCAGCGGCGAGCGCAATTCGTACGACACGTGGTGCAGGAAATCGATCTTGATCTGGTCTGCGGTCTCCAATGCCTCATTGCGCTCGCGCAACGCCCGCTCGACATTGACGGTGTCCGTGACGTCCTGGAATGTCACGAGCGTCGCGCCGTCCGGGAGCGGCAGCGTGGCCAGATCGACCACACTGCCGTCGCGTCGCTCGAGCCGGCCCTTGATGGCGTCGCGCTGGCCGATCGAGGTGACCGCGGTGCGCAGCGAACGCAAGGTCTGGTCCTCCGCCTGCAGCGGCGCGCACCATGCGATGACCGCCTCGATATGCGGCCGTTCGGCGAGCGCTTCCTCCGGCAATTTCCACATCTGCTGAAATGCCGGATTGTGCAGCCGCAACCGGCCGTCGCTTGCAAAGACGGCGACTGCCTCGGCAAGATTGTCGAGGGTCTCGCCCTGGACGCGGATCAGCGCATCATAGCGGCGTTCGAGGTCGAGCCGTTCGGTCACGTCATCGAACAGATAGGTGACTCCGCCCTCGGTATTGGGAGTCGTTACCACACGCAATGTGCGCCCGTCCGGTAGGTGCCAAAGCTCCTCGCGCGCTTCGAGATTGCGATAGGCTTCGTGCAGCTGGCTCTTCCAGATGCGGAAGTCCTGCTGCTCCGGGAGTTTTCGGGCAGCACGCAGCCGGTCGAGGATGGCGGAGTCGGTCGGGCCATGATCCAGATACGACACGTCGAGGTCCCACAGCGCGCGATAGGCCTCGTTGTGGAAGCGCAGCGTGTGGTCGGCGCCGAAGATGGCGACGCCGGTTGCGAGCTGATCGAGCGTGCGCCGATGCGCCTCGACCATGCGCGTCATTTCGGCGCGAATCGTCTCGATTTCGGTCGCGTCGATACCAACGGCGGCGCTCCCGGCCGGTGTCGGCACTTCGACCACGTCGAACATCCGCCGCGCCCCGGCGATCACGGCGGGGACCCGGCCGCGATACGGGCTGCCGTCTTGGCGCATGCGCGCGGCCTCGTCGCGCGCCGACTTGTCGAGCAGCTCGAGATTGCGTTCGACCGCTTCGGTCGGATCACGGGTCTCGACCGCGCCGGCATAGGCCGCGTTCACGAAATCGAGCCGACCTTCGTGATCGCGCGCCCAGACCGGGAACGGCAGCGCATCGATCAGCGTGCGAAGCGCCATCATGTCGCCGACCAGGCGATCGTGGCGCAGCGTCAGGGCCAGCAATTCACCCTTGAGGCCGCTGACGTCACGCAAACGCATCACCGCGCGGCCTCCGATGGCGCGGCCTTCCGCCTCCACCGATTTTCCGCCAAGCGTCGTCAGCGTCATTGCGAAGCCTTCGCCCTGCTCCCGCAGCGTCGCGACCGATGCCTCGATGAGCTGTGCCTGATCGGCGGGAAGCCATGATCCGAACGCCAGCACCCGTTGCGGCATGGTGGCTTGCGTGACGATCGTCACGTCTCCGGTGATGTCGGGTTCGTCGGACCCGGCCGCCCAGGCGACGACGATCTGCGGCTCCGACAGAAGCAGCGCATTGACGCGGTCGACTTCGGCGGTGAGCGAATCGATGTCCCGACGCGATTCCGCGTCGGCAGCAGCCGCGCGCTGGCGCATCCGCACCAGCATGATCGAGGTCACCACCGCGAAAAGCACGACGCCCAGTGTCAGGGCGAGTGCCGCCAGTTCATGGCTATCGAGGCTCGCGAAGGCACTCAGATAAAGGTCGACCGGCATCGAGTCCCGGATCGTTGCGGCGCTCGATTCGGAAGTCGTCCACAGCGTGCCGAGCGCGGCGAGCCATCCGCCGCGCCGCGGATCGGCGCTGCGGACGCCGCCGGTCGACCGAATCATTCCCGCATACCCATTGCCCCCAATACGGCCGGCTGCCGGCGGTAGTCCGGCGCGAACCCCGTATTGTCATGGACGCAAAACGAAACGGACCGCGGCTGCGGACCGAATCATTTGACTTTACCCTCAAGGGGAGTCGCGCGGTAAGAGTCCAGACCGTGAACGGGCGCGACGGCCAGGATCAGGATAATGACTTCGCCGCCTGCTTTACGAGTTCGTCCAGGTGGATCGTGGACAATGCGATCGAAAACGCCCGTTCCGCCTGGGCGAGCGAAGGCAGGACCACGTCGCTGACCATCCGTGATCCGGGCAGGCGGGGCGCGACCGGATCCTCAACCGTTCCCGCAGCGCGAAGGATTTCGTTTGCGGTGATGCTTTCAGTCTTGCGCCCGAGTTCATACCCGCCGCGCGGTCCCCGCACGCCGCGCAGGATGCCCTCATGCACCAGGGCCTGCAATACGGGTTCAAGGTGTCGCGGAGGCAGCCCGTGCCGCGATGCAAGAGCTTTGGCCGAGACCGGCCTGGCGTGCGAATTCAGCGCGACGTCGATGACCGCTGCAATGGCCAAGATGCCTTTCCGGGACAGCAACGGCATTCCAATTTACTCACCGTCATTGTGTTTATGATGCATAACGGTAGTAAATTACAGGACCGTGTCTACCCCTCCATCGCGGTATTGACACTTTTCGTACCTGTGGAACCGAATCCGGCGTCGCCGCGCGCCGTTTCACTCAACTTCTCAACCGGACGGATATGCGCGCGCACAACCGGCGCGATCACGAGTTGCGCGATTCGCATCCCGCGTTCGATGGAGAACGGTTGGGTGCCGTGATTGATGAGCAGAACCGCGACCTCACCGCGATAATCCGCAGCGATGGTCCCGGGTG
>NZ_JBFWPA010000014.1:0-93970 GCF_050250235.1 Pseudorhodoplanes sp. | reverse complement strand
TTGTCTTGACCCAGACGCAAACGTTCTTGAGCTCTGTGAAGACTCGGGTGCCGGCAACATGCAGCTCATGGCAGTGTCGCCAATCCATGCAAACGTAGTGGATCGCTCCATCAGCCGAATGTTTCGCACATAGGGCCAGCGATTCCTCAAGGAATGCGATGAATTGCCTTTCGGTCAGTTCGCCGGCGGCACAAGTGAATTCCCGATGTTTGGTGCGTCCACGCCCGCCCACGTGACCGGCGATCGGGACATTGTATGGCGGATCGAGAAATGCCATCGCGGCCAATTTGCCGCGCAGCAATCTTGAATAAGCCTCGGGATCTTTAGCGTCTCCCACCTTGAGACGATGCTTCTCAAGCACGAACAAATCGCCCAACCGCGAAACAGCAGGCCCGTCGTCGCGATCAGGAATCTCATCGGCCGGGTTGGGACGCTCGTCTCCGAAATCGAACATCAGCGCATCGATCTCGGCAGGGTCGAAGCCCGTTATGCTGAGATCGAGATTGATTTGAGGTAAGAGGCTCTCAAGCTCCTTGAGTTCGATCGCAAGCAGCTCTCGATCCCAGCCCGCCTTCTCGGCGAGCTTATTATCCGCCAGCCTGTAGGCGCGGATCTCCATATCAGAGAGATAGGAGATTCGGATGACGGGAACGTCGGCCAGCCCGAGTTGCTTCGCGGCTTCCCAGATGCCGCACCCGGCGACAATCTGACCGCGCGCATCGGCAATGATCGGGCGAACAAATCCAAATTGCTTGAGGGAGTCGGCAAGCTGGCTAACTTGCTTTCTCGTATGGTTTCGCACCGCCCGCGGCGCCGGCCATAGGGCAGCGATGGGCAACCGTTCGATCTTCAGCGAACGAAGCGCGTTCCGCGCTTTGATCGAGGCGTCGAATTCGGCGTCCAAAACGCCGCGCTTGCACCGGCACCGCAACTTGGTGAGGATCGAGGGTGGGTCTTGACGCTGACCAACGTCGCTTTGTGGGAACGGCGCTGTTGATTGAACGAGCCGGACGCGCGGTGTGGGCGTACGCGCTCGATGCTTGGTCTGGTTCCGCATCGTTCGCTCCATTTATGGAGCGCCGATATAGAACCGGCATGCTGTGGATTCAGCAAGAAAAAGACAAGATAGAAGAATCAGTGGGTTGAGCGGCGAATTCGTTTCAGCGTGCTCATGCCCGATACAACGAGCGCAGTGCGGACGGTCTCCCTCGACATCGATTCTGGAAATTCTTCGAACCGAACAATCTTGTCGCCTGCCTTGAATCTGCAAATGCCGTCGAACGGCCGGGTTCCATTCAGCTTGAATTCTTGAAGGCGTTGATTCACGTAGGCGTGACACGCATCAAGTGACGGGATGCGCGCGGCTATCGTGCCATATTCTTCCGACGAGCGATTATAGCGGCTCTCGCCGAGCCATTCGAAGATAAGATTTAAGGCAATATTTTCATAGGATGTCGGGAATTGATGCATGACGATCCGATCCGCCCAGACTTCGATATGGAGCTCGCATTCCGTAGCATGAGGTTCATTCTTGATCATTGCAAGCCCCATTCAGGACAGCGTCTCACGCTGTAGTTTGCGAATGCGCCGGCGTGCCACGTGACACCGGTTGCGGTGATGGCGATTAGAATCAAAAGTAGCCGAAGCCTCGCCTTTGGCGCAGTCATAGGGAGCCATGATCATCGCGATCGGGCACATAATGTGCCTTTAAAATGCCGACAGTAATATGCGCCGCGTTTCACGCGGTGTATCTCGGAAGCGATGCTGACGGGCCCGGCGAAATGGTCGGCATTACGTAGTTCGACGCGAGCGCTTTTCGGTGGTCGTCATTGTCGTCTGCTGAGTTTGATCCGGGTGCATTCTCGCCACCCAATTTCGTAGCTGCCGCCGATCACTTTGGGTAATCGTTCAACATGTCTCCGCTTGGCCGGCATGCCGGGATCCGCGTGGCAGAGATTGACACGTAGCGGAGATTCATCCAACATATGGTCCATATGATCCACATAGTGGACCGATGATGATGGCAGCCAAAAAAGACGTATCGCTTCAGAAGACGACAAAAAGCCTGCAGCGTGCGATTTCGCTCCTGCATGTGCTGGCGGAGCGAAGTGAGATAGGCCTGAGCGACCTTGCCCGCGCGACGCATCTTCCGAAGCCGACGGTGCACCGGCTGCTGCTCACCCTTTCGCGCGCGCAGCTCGCCTCATTCGAGCCGAGCTCGGAACGATACCGGCTCGGCCCCTGCATCCTGGCGTGGGCGGACAAGATGGTGAGCGCCGATGACCTGCGCGTGAGAAGCCGGCCGATACTCGATCGCCTCAGACGGGAGACGGACGAGTCCGTCGGTTTGGTGGAGCGCCACCAGAACGACAGCGTGTGCCTGATGGCGGTGCATAGCGTGCACGAGCTGCGGGTTGTTGTCCGGGTCGGCGCGCCGCGCCCACTTTTCATCGGCGCGCCCGGCAAGGCGTTGATGGCGTATCTGCCGGAAGACGAAATCCGTCGTGTGCTTCAGGCCGCGCCGCAGGCAGGGCCGCACCTGCCGACGCTTCTGAAGCAGTTGCGAACGATCCGGGCGCAGGGTTTTGCGCGCAGCACCGGCGAATCCGTTCCGGGCATCTACTCGCTCGCCGTTCCCATCCTTGATGCCGCGGGCAGGCCCCACGCCAGCATCGCTCTCTACGTGCCCGAATCGCGCGTGACTGCGACGCGCGAGCGGCACTGGGCGACATTGTTCAAAAAGGCCGCGACCGAACTGCAATCTGCCATCATTCGCTCTGGCCGGTCCGTGCCTTCTGACACTTCGGTTGCCGCTTAAGGGAGATCATCCGTGCCAACTCAAGCGCCGACAACTCCGCACTATCGTCTCGGCGTCGACATCGGGGGGACCTTCGCGGACTTCGCGCTGATGAACGATGCGACCGGCGAAATCTCGGTCTACAAGGCGCCATCGCGCCACGAAAATATCTCGGCCGGCGTCCTGGAAGGGCTGGCCGCCGTTGCCGAGAGGCAGAAGATATCGCCGAGCGACATACGATACTTTGTCAACGGCACCACGATCGCCGTGAACACGGTGATCCAGCGCAATGGTGCCAAGACGGCCCTTTTGGTGACCGAAGGGTTTCGTGACCTTCTCATCATAGGCCGCCTGCGGCTCACCGATGTGTTGAACCTGCACACCGAACGGACCGCCCCACTGGTTCCGCGACGGTTCGTGTTGGAGATTCCCGAGCGCGTACTGCCCTCGGGACAGGTGCACAAGGCGCTCGATCGAAATTCCCTGGTGGCGGCAGCGAAGCACCTTCGCGCTGCGGGCATCGAGTCAATTGCCGTTTGCTTCATGCACGCTTACGTCAACAATCAGCATGAGCTCGAGGCGCGTGAGATTCTCCAGGAGCACTGCCCCGACGCCTATATCTGCATCTCGTCCGAAATCTGGCCGCAACTGCGCGAATATGAGCGCGGGCTGATCACGACGATGAACGCTTATGTCGGCCCACGCATGAACGCGTATTTCAGCGCGCTCGACGGCGGTGCCAGCACGATCAAGCTTGGCGCCAACCCGCATGTCACGCGCTCGAACGGCGGGATCATGGCGCTCCCGAGCGCCCGCAGGCTTCCGGTGGGAACCCTGATGTCCGGCCCGGCCGCCGGAGTCGTCGGTGCGCTGCATCTGGCAAAACAATGCGGCATCGAGTCGATCCTGACATTCGACATGGGCGGCACCAGTGTCGATGTCGCGATCGTGCCCGGCGAGGTGCAGTATTCGTCGGAAAGCGTGGTGGGCGACTTCCCCGTCATCATGCCCGCCGTGAGCGTGTCGTCGATCGGGGCGGGCGGCGGCTCGATCGCCTATCTCGATTCCGCTGGCGTATTGAAGGTCGGCCCGGAAAGCGCGGGCGCGACACCAGGGCCGGCTGCTTATGGCCGCGGCGGCATGCGGCCAACCATCACCGACGCCTATCTCACCATGGGCATTCTCGCGCCCGATCGCTTTCTCGGCGGCGAAATCAAGCTTGATCCCGAACTTGCCCAGACCGCGCTGCTGACTGTCGGCAAGCCTCTTGGGCTTGACGAACGGGAAACCGCGGAAGGCATCGTGCGCGTCGCGACGTCCGTGATGTATGCCAAGCTTCTGGCGCTGATGGCGCAGGAAGGGGTGGACCCGAACGATTTTGCGTTGTTCGCCTATGGCGGCGCCGGTCCAAGCCACGCATTCATTCTTGCCGCCGAACTTGGGTTCCGGCAGGTCATCGTGCCGCGCTTCCCGGGCGTTACCTGCGCGCTCGGTGCACTTGTTGCAGACGTCAAGAATGATTTCGTACGGACCGTGTACCAGGAGGTCGGCAAGGATGTAGATTCCGCGCTCTTCGAGGCATGGAGCGAACTCGATCGCCAGGGGCGTGAATGGCTCGACCAGGAGGACATTCCGGTGGGGCACACGGCGGTCCTGCGCTCCGCCGACATGCGCTACAAAGGTCAGTCTTTTGAGATTCACGTGCAGGCAGAGGGCGCAGCGCAGAACGACTTGGCCGCGCTCATGGCGCTGTTTCACGACCGGCACCAGCAGATCTATGGCCATTCGGAGCCCGGCGCGCCGGTCGAGATCGTGAATATCCGCTCGACGATCGTGGGTTTTAATCCGAAATCCAGTTCCACGATCTCCGCCTCTCCTGCCGGATCAGGCATGACGCCGAAAGCGCCCGAGCGCCGGCGCGTATTCTTCAACGGGCAGACGTTGAACGCAGCAATTTATCCGCGCGCGATGCTGGCGCCCGGGGATGTGCTGACTGAGCCATCCATCATCGAGCAGTACGACACCACCACATTCGTTCCCCCCGGTTTTCGCGTCATGGTCGACGCTTCCGGGATGCTTATCGGCGAGAGGCTGTGACTACCATGAAGACCGACCCTATCGCACTCGAGATTTTCAACAATCGTTTCAACGCTATCGTCGGCGAAATGGGACGGACGGTTTACCGCGCCGGCTTCACCATTTTCATCAAGGAGACAATGGATTTCGGAGTCGGGCTCGTCACCCGCGGCGGGGAAATATTCTCCTACTCGCGGGACATCGGCGTCACCTCGCTCGTCGGCATGTCGATGAAAGCTTCCATCGACTATGTCGGCACATTCGACCCCGGTGACATCGTCATCACCAATGACCCGTATTCCGGGAAGGGCATGTGCACCCATCTCCCGGATTTCCACACGTTCAAGCCGTATTTTCACAACGGCGAGCTGATCTGTTTCAGTTGGGCGTTCGTGCACTCTTCGGATGTGGGCGGCCTGGTACCCGGCAGCATCACGCCGGCAGCGACCGACATTTATCAGGAAGGGCTGCGGATCCCGCCGACCAAGCTGTTCAAGAAGGGCGTGGTCAACGAGGAGGTTCGTGCCCTCATCCTCAACAATTGCCGCATTCCCGAACAGAACTGGGGGGACCTGAAGGCCCTCGTGGCGGCACACAATACGGCCCACAAGCGTCTCGATGAAGTTGTCGCACGCTATGGCATCGATGCCGTCCGCAACGGGATCGACGATCTTATCGAGTATGGCGAGCGCCGCTACGCTCAGGTCATCGCGAGTATCAAGGACGGCGATTACGTTTTCAGCGACTATCTCGAGATGCCGAGCCGTCCCGAGCAGCCCGCGCGCATCCAGGTGACGGTACGAATCCGAGGCTCGGAGATGGAGCTCGACTTCACCGGCACCGATCTTCAGGTCGCCGCCTCCTACAACCTCGTGACGCACGGCGAGCTTCACCAGTTCCTGGTGAAGGGCCTGCTCAACCTGTTCACGACCATCGACAAGAACATTCCGCTCAATCGCGGCATCGTGCGCCGGATCGCGGTCCGCATCCCCAAAGGCACCATCCTCAATCCGGAGGACGGTGCGTCGTGCGGCGTCCGCCATGCGACCGCGACGCGCGTCATCGACACGATCTACGGAGCGCTCGCGCGCGTGCTCGACGACGTGATCCCGGCGGCCGGCTCCGGCGTATGCGCGATCCTTCTCCTGTCGGTCTTCGATCCGCAACGCGGCCATTACAGGGTCAGTGCATTGCAGCCGCTGCAAGGCGGGACCGGCGGGCGTCCGATGAAGGACGGGATCGACGGGACCGATTTCAGCCAGGCCTTCCTCCGCAACATTCCCACGGAAAGCCTGGAGCACGAGATGCCCGTGCTGGTGCAGAAATATGGCCTTTCGAGCGACAATCCGCCTCCCGGGAAGTATCGGGGAGGATTGGGGGTCGAGTTCCAGTTCCAAAGCTTGAGCCCGACGGCATCGCTCACGGCGCGCGGCATGAACCGGGCGCGGTTTGCGCCCTGGGGTCTCAAGGGCGGCCACGCGGGCGATGTGATGCGCGTCACCGTCAATCCGGGAATGCCATCCGAGCGGCAGATCGGCATTATCGAAGTGCTCAAGTTCACGATGCGCGACGTGGTGAGATTCATCACTCCGACCGGCGGCGGCTATGGCGATCCGCTCGAACGCCTGCCCGACTCCGTGCTCGAAGACGTGCTGGAAGGCTACATAACCGCATCGCAGGCGAAGCGCGACTATGCCGTTGTCGTCGCGGACGACAAAGTTGATGTGGAGCAAACGGCACTGGAAAGAAGCACGCGGCGCCGCGCCCGCAACATCGACGACGATCTCGTGACGTTCGATGCCGCGCGCCTCAACTATGAAGCGAAGCTGCCGCCCCCTCTGCAGGAGGCCATGACCAGCGTCATTCTCGCGCTTCCGGTTTCCTACCGCGAGTTTTTACGTGGAGAACTGTGGTCGAAAATTCGCGATGAGGGCGATCAGAACGGAGTGAGCCCTTTGCCTACGCGCGTTCCCATTGCGCTCAACGAGATTGCCGAGCGTTACGGCATGAGCTTGGCTGAACGTTAGCGCATAGCGGTCGTGGCGTTGGGACCGTCGGAGCGAGAAAGCTCCCAATTTGACAAAGCCTCGACGGGGCAAGGTCGTCTGTAGCTGCGAGAGAGCAACATAGGTCAGAATAGCAGAAAATATATTTGTAACCATCCCCTTGTGCAGCATGGGAGGGACGCATGGAATGGCAGCAAGGATTTCTCTCGCGATGCGGGAAGGCGCTTCGCGCCAAGAAGTTGGCGCTGGTTGTCGCCGCGGTACCAGTCATCGTCCCGCTGCTGGCGCCGCTTGCGGGTGCCGAGACTATGTTCACCTTTGCTGCCGCAGGCGGTTCCTGGGGAAAGGTGATGGACACAGGCCTCAAGCAGACGTTCGAAAAAGAATACGGCGTCTCGGTGCGACATGACGTCAAGGGTAACGTGCAGCGCCTGCTGGCAATGATCGCGAATCCCGGAAAATCCGGAATTGATGCAGTCGAGGTCAGCGGGTCGCGCATCGGTCTGGCGATCGGGAACAACGTTCTCGAAAAGCTGGATGCGTCCAAGATGCCGAACTATCAATTCATTCCCGCCGCCTTCAAAAACGAATATTGGGCCGGCGGATTGGTTTGCCCGCTGTCGGTCGTTTATAATCCGGCGCATGTGACGGCAGAAGAGGCCGCTTCCTGGGACGTGCTCGCGAATCCGAAGTTCAAGGGCCACGTCGGCATCCCCGAGTATACCTGGCAGGGCGAAAACTGGCTGCACGCCGTCAATCGCCACTATGGCGGCACGTATGACAACCTGACGCCGGGTATCGAGTTCGCCGCCAAGGTGATGCGGAACGGCGGCACCGTCATTCAGTCGCCGGATCATGGACTCAAATTGTTTGCGGCCGGCGATCTTTGGGTCGCGGCGTTCCTGACCGGTCGCGCCATGTCTCCCGCCGGTCAGGCCATCCCGCTGCGGTTCACGCTGGTCAAGGATTGGTGGCCCCTGTCGGTCGGGTTTGCGGTGGTGAAGGGCACGCCGAATCTCGATCTCGCCTACAAGTTCGTGAACGCATCGCTCACGCCTTCGCACGAAATTGCGATCAGTCGTGTTGCTGGTTGTGCGCCGACGAACGTCGAGGCGGCGCTTCCCGATGACCTCAAGGGCGCGGCGCTCTCCGACGCCGACCTCGCCAATGCGGCAATCCTGGACTACGCGCGGACATTCAAGGTCGGTCCCAAAGCCCTCGAGCGCTGGAAGCGTGAAGTCTTACCATGAAGAGCGATGTCCCGGCGGTCGAACTGCGTGGACTGAAGAAGGAATTTGGCAAGGTCCGAGCCGTAGGGCCAATCGATATCGTGATTTACAAAGGGGAATTTTTTTCCCTGTTGGGTCCCAGCGGTTGTGGCAAAACCACGACACTGAGGCTGATTGCCGGCCTTGAGGCTCCTTCCGAGGGCGACTTGGTGCTCGGAGGTCAGTTGATGACGAACGTGCCGACGCACTGCCGCGGCATCGGAATGGTATTTCAGAACTACGCCTTGTTCCCGCATCGAACTGTCAGAGAGAACGTGGCGTTTGGATTACGCATGCGCAAGGTTGCACGTGGCGAAATCGCAGAACGGGTCGAGCGGACTCTGAAGCGGGTCGATCTTTCTGGCCTTGGCGAGCGATATCCGGCGCAGCTTTCGGGCGGGCAACAGCAGCGCGTCGCGCTCGCGCGCGCGATCGTCTATGAGCCGGAAGTCATCCTATTCGACGAGCCGCTGTCCAATCTCGATGCAAAGCTCCGCGAGCAGATGCGGAGCGAGATCCGACGTCTTACCAGCGCCCTCAACCTGACGGCGGTGTACGTGACGCACGACCAGGCAGAGGCGCTCGCACTTTCGGATCGGATTGCCGTTCTCAATAAAGGCCACGTCGTCCAAGTCGGACATCCGAGCGAGATCTATGAGAGTCCGAAATCTCGTTTCGTTGCCGACTTTATCGGCGCTGCGAACCTCATCCGCGCAGTCGTGCAGCGCCGTGCGGGCGGCTGGGTCGCCGTGATGCCGGCAAACATTGAACTTGAGCTTTCTTCCGGCAGAACGAACGCGATCACGAATGGCACAGAACAAACGCTGTTGATCCGGCCGGAACGCATTCAGGTGCACGAGAACGAGCCGCGCGCGGCAAACGCATTCGTCGGTGTCGTCACGGAGATCGCCTATTTAGGCAGCTACGCCCGCTACGTAGTGAAGGTCAACAATCAGCTGCCGCTGACGATCGTCAGTGACCGCATCATTCGCAACTGCGCCGCCGGCCATGAACTCTGGGTCAGCATTGCCGGCGAAGTAATTACCGTCATCGATGAGCCTGCGGCCGATGTCTTACGCTGAGGGGATGCATCTTTCTCGCTCCGTGCCTCATCCCATGGGCTCGCGTATTCCGCTGCAATGGTGCCTTGCGCCGATGGGACTGCTGGTGCTGGTTCTGCTCGTCTTTCCGATGATCTACATGGCACGGCTGAGCGCTTCGGAGTTTGTCCAGGGGCGCGTCGGCGCCCACGGATTCACCCTGGAGCAGTACGGTAAGGTCCTCATTGACCTTTACTACTACCGGATCGTTCTAAGAACTGCGGGGATGAGCCTGCTTGTGAGCGTGCTCTCGCTGATCCTGGCATTTCCTATCTCGTTTCATCTCGCCCGCCGGGCCTCGAGAATGCGTGGAATGCTGATCTTCCTCATCATCCTGCCAATCATGGTCGGCGTTGTCGTCCGTTCCTACGGCTGGATTGTGCTACTGGCCAGCGAGGGGCCGATAAACCAGGCCTTGATCGCATTGCGCGTGATCGAAGCGCCGATCGAGCTGATGAACACGTGGACCGCGGTCATCATTGCGCTCACGGAAATCATGCTCCCGTTCATGATCCTGCCGCTCACTTCGGCTATCGAGCGCATCAATCCGGCCGTCGAGGAGGCGGCACGGACATTGGGGGCGAGCCCCTTCCGGGTCTTCAAGGAAGTGACGATGCCGCTCGCCATGCCTGGCGTCGTCTCAGGCCTTATTCTGGTTTTCTCCCTCACGATCACCTCATATGCCACGCCGGCACTGCTGGGTGGGCCTTCTGCGACCGTGATCGCCTCCCTTATCGTGGAGCAGATGCTGACAGCCTTCAATTGGCCGCTCGGGTCTGCCCTCGCGCTGCTTCTGGTAGCGATCACTGCGGTGGCAACTGGTGGAGGATTGCTGCTTTCACGCACGCGACGGGCGGAGCGACATTCATGATTTTCCGTGGAGTCCTTATTGCTATCTATAGCTTTCTGCTGGCGCCGGTCGTCATCGTCTGCATTGTGGCGTTCAGTTCTGACAGTTCCTTTGTCTTCCCGCCGCCCGGCTGGTCGCTTCGCTGGTTCCGTGCATTCTTCGACAACCGAGAATTCCTGTCATCTCTCGTCGTCAGCCTGGAGCTGGCGGTGGTTGCAAGCGCCGTCTCGCTGGTGATCGGCCTTGCAGCCGCGATGGGGCTCAAGGAATCACAGCTTAGAGGTGTCCGGGCCATTGAACTGCTGTTCATGTCACCCTTGTTTATCCCGCGGCTGCTCGTCGGCGTCCTCCTGTTTCTACTGTTCCTGCAGACGGCTATTCAAGGCTCGTTCCTCGCACTTTTTCTAGCTCATCTCCTCATCGTGCTGCCCTATGTCGTTCGGACGATTGCGGCTAGCTTGCAGGACCTCGACCCTGCGTTTGCCGAAGCGGCGCGTACCATGGGGGCGAGCAGGGCCCGCTGCTTCTTCGAGGTGACCATTCCGCTGATCAAGACTGGACTCATCGGGGCCCTGCTGTTTGCCTTCTCGGTGTCATTCACCGATTTCTATTTGGCGTTGTTTCTTACTGGCCACGACACGATGACGCTTCCGATGCAGATGTTCTATTATCTCGAATGGCAGCAGGATCCCGTGGTCGCGGCGGCTTCCACGATTCAGATCGCTCTCATTCTAGTGATTGCGGTCGTCATGGACCGCATAACCGGCATCAGTCGCATATTCGGCCGCAAGTGAGCCGCAGGCCACGAGAACCGGCCGGACTAAATGGATGCTAGGCATGAAGGCGCACCGACCGACCATCATGGGTACCCGTCACATGGCGGCTGCCTGTCATTATCTCGCAGCCGAGGCAGGTTTTAAGATCTTGGAGGCTGGTGGCAATGCAATTGACGCTGGTGTGGCGGCCGGCATCACGCTCAGCGTTGTTCAGCCGGAATACGTGAACTTCGCAGGCGTCGCGCCTATCATTCTTTATATTGCTAGCGAGAACCGCGTCGTAACCGTATCGGGGCTTGGCGCTTGGCCAATGGCCATGCAGCCGGATTTTTTTCAGAAGCATCACGGTGGCAAGATACCCAAAGGCATCCTGCGGACGGTCGTTCCCGCCGCGCCGGACGCCTGGATTTCGGTTCTTGCGCGTTGGGGCACGATGAGTTTCAGTGATGTCACGAATTCCGCGATTGGTTTTGCCCGGGATGGCTTTCCAGTCTATCCGCTGATGTCAGAAGTCATCAGCGCGCACCAGGACGATTATTGTTTGTTTCCATCCAACGCGGCGCTATATCTTCCCAATGGACGACCACCACTGCCCGGCGAGATTTTCGTGCAGACAGATTTGGCTGCGACGATACAATTCATGGTCGACGAAGAAGCCGCTGCGGGAAAGCGTTCGGGACGCGAGGCGGGGTTGCAAGCTGCGCGCGATGCGTTTTATCGCGGCGATATCGCAGACAAGATCATTGCTTTTCAGAAGGAGCATGGTGGCCTCCTGACGGCCGAGGATCTTGCAGGCTATCGCTCCGGGAACGAGCCGCCGGTCAAAACTTCGTTTGATGGCATCGTACTTTACAGTTGCGGCCCATGGTGCCAAGGGCCGTCACTATTGCAGACTCTCAATCTACTCGATCCCGTCGAGTTGCGTGCAGCGGGGCACAACACCCCCGGATATTTGCACCTCATCACCGAGGCCGTAAAACTCGCATTTGCGGACCGCGAGGCATATTTCGGTGATCCACGAGTGACGGACGTACCCATCGACGTGTTGCTGTCTCAGGACTATGCATCTCAGCGCCGCTCCATGATTGATCGTAGCCGTGCTTGGCCGGAGATGCCGCCGCCCGGCAATGCACGCCCAGATACAAAGCGTGTGCAACCTAACTCGGCGTTTGTGCCGGAGAGTGCGTGGCGCGCGCCGGAACTCGATACGTCTTATGTGTGCGTCGTAGATCGTCAGGGCAATGTGTTTTCGGCTACGCCGAGCGACAATTCGTATACCGCGCCTGTCGTGCCTGGTCTCGGCATTATTCCCTCATGCCGAGGTAGCCAGAGTTGGGCTGATCCAAATCACGTATCGGGTGTCGCTCCAGGCAAGCGTCCCCGACTAACTCCTAGTCCCGCCATAGCTGTTAAGCCCGGCAAGATGGTCATGCCGTTCGGGACGCCAGGGGGCGATGTACAGACCCAGGCGATGTTGCAGGTCTTTCTCAACATCCATTTGTTTGAAATGGATGTGCAGGAAGCAGTCGAGGCGCCGCGTATCGCATCCTACGGCTTTCCTTCGTCCTTCGAACCGCATGCCTATCATCCGGGTCGTCTGAATGTCGAAAGTCGTATTGAGAGGCCTACTGGGGACGCACTTTCCCGGCTCGGGCACGAGGTGGAATGGTGGCCGGAGTGGACTTGGTTGGCGGGGGCGGTTTGCGCGATTTTGGCTAACAAAGACGACGGTGTGCTCAAGGGCGGTGCCGATCCACGCCGGCCTTCATATGTTCTTGGCTTATGACCGCAGCGATCGCTGCGATCGGGCCAAGGTTTGATATGGCGTCATCATTTTTGCAGTATCGACACTGGATAAAGCGCGATCTCCGGCCACACCATTAGGAGGAGCACGCCGAAGATATAAACGAAAAGAAATGGCATTACGCCGGCGAAGACGTCGACAATGCTGCCGCCATCCCGCCGCATTCCGTGGAGGACATATAGAACAGTACCGTCTGGCGGACTGATGAGAGCAATCTCGACCAGCATCGTGACGACCACGCCGAACCAGATCGGGTCGTATCCGAGTCCTTTCACGATCGGGAAGATGATGGGGATGGTCGTGATAACCATCGACATCCCTTCCATGAACGTGCCGAGTGCGATGTAGAAACCAATAATCAAGAGCATCAACAGCCAAGGGGGCAGTTGGATCGCCTTAAATAACGCGGCAGCCGCCTGCGGCACGCCCATCCCAGTGAGGATGAAGTTAAGAATGTAAGCGCCGAAGATGATGAGCCCCACCATCGCCGTCGTGTAGGCAGTTGCCAACGCCGACTCATGAAGCATTTGAAATGAGAATTGCCGGGAGACGATTGCGATTCCAATGGCTCCCACCACGCCGAGCGCCGCAGATTCTGTCGGGGTGGCCCAGCCGACATAGATCGTGCCTAGCACGAGTGCGATGAGGATGATCGTCGGCACTAGGTCTAAGAGCGACCAGAATTTTTCGCTCCATGAAACGGACGGGATCGACTCGGGCGCGTTGCCCAAGCCGTGAATGAAAATAACAAGCATGAACAGAACGAGCATTAAAATGCTTGGACCTATCGCGGCGATATAAAGCGCACCGATCGAGGTCTCCGTCATCAACCCATAGATCACGAAGGTGATCCCCGGAGGAATGAGGTTGCCAAGTGCCCCGCCTGCTGCGAGCGAGCCAAGAACCATTTTGGGCGCATAGTGTGTGCGCCGGAAATAAGGAAGAGCGACCGATCCCATGGTTGCCGCGGTCGCGACGCTTGATCCGGCGATCGCGGAGAAGACGCCGGACGCGACAATGTTGGTGTGCAGGAGGCCGCCCGGGAGGCGGCCGGTCCACAGGCTTATGCATCGATAAAGCTTCGCCGACAGTCCGGCGCGAAGCATGATCTCTCCCATCAGGAGAAATAGCGGGACGGCGACAAGGATGAAGTTGGTGCTGGGAGCCCAGGCGATTTCCCCAACATAGTTCCAGAATGGGCGCGGCAGATAAATGAGCCCGAAAACAAATCCAAGAATTCCGAGAGCGGCCGCGATGTAGATACCGACCGCAAAGAATAGCGCGAATAAACCGATGAACGCGCCGATCGCGGCGATGGGAACATCAGCGTGACCGCCGGAGGCGCCAGCCAATGTGAAAACCAGAACTAGAGCAACGAGAAAGATGACGGCCAGCATGGAGTGTCCTCACTGTCCGCTTTTTGCGCTTTCGGTCGCGGCAATCGCTTCCGCTGCCTCTTCCTCGTAGGTCTTCTGACGCAAAATCTGATTGACCATTCCGGTCCTCTGTGCCGCAAGCAGCGCTACGACTTCGATCGTCGTTAGAAGGACAATTGCGGCGAAGACGCAGATTCCGAACGCCCAAAAGAATTGCGGTATCCAAAGCGGTATGGACAGGACGCTGATGTCGTGAGCGTTGAAGTCCCAGGAGTCGTGCAACACGATGACTGCGCCGTACGCAAGGGCACCAGCAAATGCGAGAAGAAAAAGTAAGGAAAGAAGGTGGAAGAAGGAGCGAAGGCGCGCAGGAATCTTTTCGACTAAGACGTCGATGCGAACGTGGACGCGGCTAACGAAAGCCCCGGCGAGCCCCCAGGCGATTCCCGTGGCGAGCAGATAGCCCGACAATTCGACCGTCGCTCTGGTTGTGACGCCGAACACATTGCGCCCGACAACGTCGATGCCGATAAGAAAGGCGCACACAACGTAGCACCAGCCGCCGATCGCGCTCATGCTCAACGCTACACGCGAAACGAACGCTTGGATACCTTCGAGAGATTTAGTTGCAGAAGACATTGTCTCGTCCGTTGTTTTGCATTGAGAGGGGCGGGAAATGCGACACTGCGACTGCTCTATTTTGGAGCCGTATTGAGGAGGCCTGCCATCGACCAGCCGCCATCGACCGCAATTGCCTGGCCTGTCATGAAGCTCGCCCCCTTGCTTACAAGAAAGAGAGCCAGTTGCGCAGTTTCCTCGGCTCGACCGTAGCGACGCATCGGTAGATTGGTGGTCCACTGAGTGCGGATACGTTCGTTGTGGAAGCTCGCTATCAATGGCGTTTCGATGGGCCCCGGGCAGATACAGTTCACACGAATCCCGTAGCTTGCCAGCTCAAGAGCGATCACCTGTACAAGGTTGATGGTGGCCGCTTTAGCAGGGCCGTAGGCGCTGCGATCGACACAGGCGCGCAGACCGGTGACGCTGGCGACAGCCAGCAGACTCGCATCCGCTGTTTGCTCGGCGACCATGGCTTTGGCCGCAACTTGTAACGATGTGAACGTGCTTTGCACGTTCGCGGTCCAAATTTTGTGAAGATGCTCGACGGATGTCTCGAGAAAGGGGCGGGCAAGCCCTTCCCCCGCATTCGCTACGACAGCCTGAATGCCGCCAAGCTCCGCCCATGCATCTTCGAAAGTGCCCTGGAAGGCATGAGTGTCAGTCACGTCGCATTGAAAACATGCGGGCGCGAGGCCTTCGCTGGCGAATGTTTGGGTGGCCTTCGCCAGCGCCTCGGCATTGCGATCTATGATCGCGACCGTAGTTCCAGCGCGCGCGAATGCAGTGCTGATGGCGAAGCCTATCCCGGATGCTCCCCCGGTGATGAGCGCGGTACGAGGAGCTCCCGGAATGTTGGATGCCTGCGATGTCATACGGAGTATGTCTCCAGTAGACGGCGCGCATTGTGCATGAGGCTTTGGTCGGATCCTCGTGGGCCGATCAACTGGACGCCGATTGGCAGTCCAGTCGGCCCTTTCGCGCAAGGGATTGTGATCGACGGGACGTGAAGCAGCGTCCATGCTCGGCTGTGAGAGGTGTCGCCCATGTCCGTGAAGGCGTGGCCGAGAGCACGATAACCTTTTGGTGCCTCACCCGGCGCCGCGGTGGTCAATATGAAGTCGTAACCGCTAATGATTTCGTCGAAGTGCGCGCGCATCTGCCGTGCGCGCTTAATCAGGGCGAGGTATCGGTCCAGACCGAGAGAGCGTCCTTCTTGCACGAGAGCCTGCACGCGAGCGTCGAGCTTGTCCCAGTGATTGAGCGCTTCGTCGGCGTAAGACTTGGCCGTCTCGAACGCCTGAATTTTCTCATGGTCCCGCACAAGGTCGGCGTATTCCGATGGCAGCGAGACTTCATGGACATTGCCGCCGGCGACGACCGCGGAATCGCACGCCTTTATAAGCGCGCGCCGCGTGCCATCTTGCTCAGGCTGCAGCCACGGCGGAAAGCAGACGCCAATTCGCGGAGGCCACGACGGCGTTTGCCCGCGTTGGAATGCGGCGCCGACTTGCACTGACCAGAGAAGCTCGACATCATCGACATCGCGGGCGATGAGGCCGATCGTATCGAACGAGCCGTTGAAGTATTTGAAACCGGCGACGCTGATTAGTCCCATTGAAGGCCGCATCCCGACGAGCCCCGTGTAGGAGGACGGCCGTATGGTCGAGCTCGCCGACTGCGTGCCGAACGCAACAGGCACCATCTTCGCGGCGACGGCAGCCACCGAGCCGCTGGAGGAGCCGCCGGTCGTATGATCGAGGTTGAGGGGGTTGGCGGTCGGAACGGGCGCGCCGCAGGCAAGTGACTGCGTCACGGTCTTTCCCATAACGATCGCCCCGGCATTGCGCGCCAGCGCGACGCAGGCTGCATCGGAACGCGGCCGGAAGTCTTTGAAAATGGCCGGGCAGCCATATTCGGTCGGGAAATCCACGGTATCGATAACGTCTTTGACGGCGATCGGTAGTCCCGCCATCGCTCCGTCTGTCGGCGCCGCATCGAATGCTCGTGCTTGCGCCAGGGCGTTCTCTGGAGAGATCACGGTCCAAGCGCCAATATCCGGCTCCAGCGCGTTTATGCGCTTTAGACAGGATTGGATGAGCTCGACGGCCGACAGCTTTCGACTCTTGATCAAAGAAACTGCGTCGCACGCGGTGAGTTCGAACGGTTCAGACATTCGATTAGTCTACGTCTTCCGGAGATGAATTCTCCTTCGCCCATGCGACAACTTCGTGGTGAGACGCGAACCAGACATCGCCGTGTCCCTTCGCATGGCGGATGATCTCTTCCAAGATCCAGATGCGAGATCGATAGCCGATGACGTGCGGATGCATCACCAGCTGGAATATTCCGCCGTCCTCATGGGCGCCATCCAACTCGCGACGGAAAATGTCGAAGACGTCGGCCGGCGGCGTGTAAGGACGCAGCGCGTTGAAACGCTCCATCCAAAGATAGGCCCCGTCGTCACGGACCCAGTCGACAGGCAGTTCGATAAGGCCGCTGGGCTTCCCGTCCGTCAGAAGTTCGTAACAGTCCTCGTCGGCCATGAGCGATGAATCGTAGGTCAAGCCCATCTCAGTGGCGATCTTGATCGTCGCAGGACTCATCTCCATAGACGGGCCGCGAATTCCCGCGGGACGCGTTCCCACAATGCCCTCGAGTGAATCGGCGGCGCGAAGCATTAGGTCTCGTTCATTTGCTTCAGCAAGCGAACTGCTTACCTCATGAATCCATCCGTGGAGGCCGACTTCGTGTCCGTCAGCTGCAATGCGCGACAACTCTTTGGGATGCAGCAGGGCGGTTACGGCGGGGACGAAGAACGTTGCGCGCACGTCATATTTCTTGAGTGTTCGCAGGATACGTGGAACCCCGACACGCGAGCCGAATTGCCCCCAGGAGAGCCGGCCGATAGAGCGGCCTCCATCGCGCAATTCGTTAGTTTCGTGATCGACATCGAAAGAGAGTGCAACCGCGCATTGTGCGCCGTCTTTCCAGTGCGTCGGGCGCAGCCGCCGTCCGGCGCGGACCGTGTCGACGACGCGGCGCCATTTTTCGTCCGGCCAAGCCCAGACCGGAGTTGCGTCAGACATTCATACTCCTCACCACTAATGGGGGACCAAGAGGCGCCGCCAGCTGAATTCCGGTGCCTTGGATCGTGAACATTACATGCATCCCGCTCCTTATTTTTTATAACTCACGCCGGTGATGGGGGAGATCGACGTGTTGAAGACGTTGGCACATTCTTCGCCGCATCGAGCAACCCACGCCGGGAGGAGTTTTTCGATCAGGACCTTGCGCAGGGCTTCGACGTCGCCTTCGTAAGGCTTCGACTCTACCATGGGCTTGCGGGTCGCAACGGAGCCGAGCTTGCATTGTGCGGCATTGCCGGTGTTGCACGCGATTGCATCTGTATTCGCCTCCTCGCCTAAGTTCCATTGCGCGTCCTGAACCTGTGCGAAGGTCTTCTCCAAAGTTTCACGGATGGCTGGATCGAGTTTGTTCCACCAGGCCAAGTTGACGAGATAGCCTGCTGTCGAGCCTGCGATCGGCAACGAGTAGAGTGATGACGTCACCTCGTACCACTTCACGCCGTTTCCGGATGACATGCCGGTGATTGCACAGTCTACGGTTCCACGTTCGAGCGCCGTGTAAGTTTCGCCGAATGCCAGCGAAACGCCTTGACCGCCAAAAGACTCAATCAATGTTCCAAGGGCCGGCCCAGGGACCCGAACCTTCAGTCCTTTCAAATCGGCGAGGCGCTTAACGGGCTTCTGACAATATAGGGTTTGCGGCGTGTAAGTGTACGTCGCAATGATCTTCACGCCAAAGCGCTCGAGCTTCTTGTTCGCATACGGCACCAGCGCGTCAGCCACCTTTCGAGCTTGCGGGATGTCCGCACTCAAACCGGGAAGATCGAAGCCGTCGAGAAGAGGTGCGTCGCCCGACAAGGAGGTGAGTGCGGCGGCGCCGATATCTACCTGTCCGGATCGCACGAGCCGGATCAACTCCGGTCCGTTGACGCTCATCTCAGGATACGAAAACAGCCGAACATTTACTTTGCCGTTTGTCGCCTTCGGAAGGCCTTCCCGCAGCATCGGGATGTCGACCTTCGTGTATTGTGGGAGTGTCGGTCCGGCTTGGGTGACAGCGGTGATCGTTATCGGGGCCGTCTGTGCGCCGGCATTCCATGAAGCCCCCATAGTGACGGCGCTGAGCGCGACTGCAGCTGCAAGCCGTCGGACAGTATTATCCATCGTCATTCTCCCTCTTCCTCGCTAAAAAGATTCCGTCACTTTGCGTCTGCCTATGTTGAAAGACTGGAATTTCGAACGTCGGTTACGAGCATGCAGCCGGGCCAGTGGGTGATTGCAAAATCGAGTTTTGCTGCTTGAACTACGGATTGCGGCGTCACCCCGCACGCCCAGAAAGTAGGAAGCTCACCTCTGTTCATGGACACTGGATCTCCGTAGTCGGGCTTTGAGATATCCAAAATTCCGATCTCCTCTGGCAGTCCGATATGGACCGGCGCGCCATGAACGGAGGGAAAGCGGGACGTGATTTGAACAGCACGGATCGCATCGACTGGCTTGAGAGGGCGCATAGAGACAACCAGCGGGCCGTGGAAGCGACCGGTTGCGTTAGTCGGCACGTTGGTCCGAAACATCGGCACGTTGGAGCCACAGGCGATATGGCGGGGGATAATGCCATCGGCGATCAACGCCTCCTCAAACGAGAAGGAGCATCCGATAACGAAGGCAACGAGGTCGTCGCGCCACCAGGACTTGACGTCGGTTGGCTCCTCTACGATTTCGCCATTTTTCCATACGCGATATCGCGGAATATCGGTCCTGATATCGAGGTCTTCGCCCAACTCGGGAAGATTCGGATTGCCGGGGTCGGACATTCCGATGATCGGGCAAGGTTTCGGATTGCGCAGACAAAAGCGCTGAAATTCAGCGGCTTCTTCGGCTGGAAGAACGATTAGGTTCCCTTGGACGAAGCCGGGCGCAAGACCCGCGGTTGGATTCACCAGCGCCGCGTTGCGTGCTGCAACCCGCACTTTAAGCGCTTCTTTTGACTGGTCGAGGTTCGCACGCATTTGTTGTGAGGCTCGCGTTTCTTTCGTCAAATGCGATTGAACGCGCGCGAGGCCCAACTATCAATGCGCCAAACTTGCGCCGGACGATCAGGATTCCTGATAGCTGTCCGCCGTCTCCACAGCAATCTGTGCAACGGCCGCAATCAGTGGATTGGGAAGCGTCCTTGAATAGGTTGCCGTGAAATGGAGAGGATCTAATCGTATAGTTGTATCGACCAGCTTGAGTTGACCCAAAGCAATCTCATTCGTGACCAGCACTGGCGGCAGTATCGCGACGCCGACCGCGTCCTGTGCAAGCTTGATGTTCGCAGAAAGAGAGCTAGATGCGAACAGGCGAGGCTGTGGAAGGTTTTCCGTTCGAAACGAATGAACAAGCCGTACGGTCGGCAGCGTGCGCCGTGCATAGGTGATAATCGGAAACTGAGAGAGCTCCTCAAGCGATACGATGCGGTCGGCGAGGCCGAGCTTCGGTGATGCCACGAGCGCGAGCGGATGGGTTGTGAGCGGCTGGTTCTGCAGCGATGGATCTGATACTGGCCCGAGGAGAAACGCCAAGTCGATTTCGCGTTGAAGAAGATCGTCACGCAGATGTGGGCTGATGTCCACGTTCAGTTCGAGACTCAGATTTGGATATTGCGTGCGAAGTGTTTGTACAAATTCTGGCAGCCAAGTGTGAACGAGCGTCTCAGAAACGCCGAGGCGGACGACGCCGTGTAGGCTGTTTCCCTTGCTGACGGCATGCTCAGCAATTTGGTGCAAGCTTAAGATGCGTTCGGCCCATCCGTACATTTCACGCCCGGCGGCGGTCAGGCGAATCTCCCGACCGCACCGTTCGAATAGCGTTGCAGCCAAAACGCTCTCTAAGCTCTTGATGCGCGCAGAAATCGTCGGTTGTGAAGTGTCGAGACGATCCGCAGCTCGTGAAAAACTACAAAGCGCGGCTGTCCAATAGAAAGCTTCGATATCCCGGAAGTTCATGATGGTCTATTCCAAATATCAACGCAGTTCTATCGAGAGTTTCGAATGGTGCGGCCACGTTGCTGGTTGCGAACCTCCGATGGGAGTTAGTCGAGCCCAACCTCCAACGTGAATCTGTTCGACAAGAAATATGTAGCGGCTTGCTACACGCTGACAAACAGTTGCTTCTGCGGGCTCGCAGACGATCGATCGCCCTGAATCTGAATGATCTCCGCCTCGATGACCGCGGCATCGACATCGGACTTACCCTCATAACGCACGATCCGTCGCCCGTTTTGCGGCGCGCTTGATGGGCTTCAGCAATAGGTAGACGCGCTCGCCGTTCACCGACTCTCAGGTGAAGTTCAGCCTGAGCTTCTTGCGCGGACCACACCGGCAAGGAATCCGCGTTCTTCCTTTGAACCGCATGCCTATCATCCCGATCGTCTTAGTGTCGAGGGTCGTTGGAAGGTCGATCGGAGACGCACTGGCTCGACCAGGCGATAGAGTGATGGCTGGAATGGACCTGGTTGGCTGGCGCGATTTGTACCATTGTTGCCGATCAGGAGGCTGGGGCTCAAAGCTAGTGCCAACCTCGCCGTCTCTTGTATGCACTTGGCCTTCGAGGGGCAGCTTGGATGTGCGGCCTAGTGATGTCGGCAGAGCGCGGCCTAGCCAACCACCTTGGAAGTCGAATGTGGGCGGCGGAGGACAGCAGTTTTACATCACAAAATCTGCTCCAAGAATTGCTTGGTACGCGGGTCGCGCGGGTTGGCGAAGAACTCCTTCGGCGGGCCGTGCTCGACGAGGACGCCGCCGTCGGTGAAGTAGACTTGATCGGCGACCTCGCGCGCGAAGCCCATCTCGTGGGTGACGAGCACGCAGGTCATGCCCTCCTGCGCCAGTTCGCGGATGGTGACGAGCACTTCCTTCACCGTTTCGGGGTCGAGCGCGGCGGTGACTTCGTCGAACAGCATCACGTCCGGGTTCATCGCCAGGCTGCGCGCAATCGCGATGCGTTGCTGCTGCCCGCCGGACAGCTCGCCGGGATAGGAATTCTCCTTGCCCTCGAGGCGCACCTTGCGAATGAGCTTGCGCGCCTGCGCCTCCACCTCGGCCTTGTCGCGCTTGAGCACATGGATCGGCGCCATCATCACGTTCTGCAAGGCCGTGCGGTGCGGGAAGAGATTGTATTGCTGGAACACCATGCCGACCTTGCGGCGCAGCGCGAGCTTGTCGAGCTTCGGGTCGTTGACCTCCTGCCCCTCGACCAGGATCGAGCCGGAATCGATCGGCACCAGCGCGTTGATGCAGCGAAGCAAGGTCGACTTGCCCGAGCCGGACGGGCCGATGACGCAGATGACCTCGCGCTTGGCGATGTCGAGCGAGACGCCATTGAGCACCGTGAGCGCGCCGAACGATTTCTTTACACTGTGAACGCGAATTAGTGGTGGGAGAGTCTCTTGAACTGCCATTATCGTTTCGCTTTTGCCATCATCACTTTTGTTCTGACGCTTTCCGCTGCCGTGCTGCTCGCCCAACTGCTGGTGCGACTACCCAGACGACGCGGCTGGACGAACCAGCAGGATTGTCAAAGCGGTGGCGGAGCATGCTCGGAAATTGAAAGCTATCTCCTTCCTTAAGGAGATAAGGCATTTCGTCGATCCACAGTCGCAATGATCCGCTGATGACCATCCCCGCTTTTTCTCCTTCGTGATTGATGAAATCATCTCCCGAAGAGCAATTAGGCTCAAGCGTCAATTCATAAAGCTCAACCAAGTCCGATGCTCTCGGGCTGAGCAGTTCTTTCATCACACCATTTGGATTGAGTTTAAGTAGCCGGCGCTCGCCGCGCCTCACGACATAGCGTGTCTCAAGTTCATGCTCATACTTTGCCGGGGCAAAGAACCAAGAAATAGGAATTGAGAGAGCTACGGCGATCAGGCGTAATGATCGAACAGAGGGTGTAGAGAGCCCCCGCTCGATTTGACTGAGCATTCCGATCGACACGGAGGAGTGCATTGCAAGTGTCTGGAGCGACATTCCACGTTCGCGACGAAGCGCCTTAAGACGGCGGCCAAGATATCTATCTTCCGCCTCAGGTTGCATTTGGGCGGCAGAGATAGAATCCGACTGAGGGCGGCTATTGCGCCCAGCTGGTATCGTTTTGCCTTTCACATAGTCCTCGCTCGATTGTCTCGATCATTCAGCGCTCGCGCGCTTTCCTGATCGGATCGAAGATATTAGGCCTTGACGGCCACCCGTCTTCAATTGAAAATGCCGATTGAAATTTCAATGTGGATGAAAATCCTGCGGCTCGTCAGCGCATGCTGTAAAGGAGTTGCGAGGTAAATTGAAGACTTTGGATAATGTTCTTGGATTTATCCAACGAGCCCTTCGGACGGATTTCAGTGCGGTGATGGTTGTAGATCAAGGGAATTTGGACGGAGCAGCATTTGATGTCGCGATCATTGGCGCCGGCATAAACGGAAGCAGTGCGGCGCAACATCTAGCTTCGCTCGGCTACACCGTCTTGCTCGTTGACAAAGGCGATTATGGATCCGGTTCATCGAGCCGCTCTACGAGGATGTTGCATTGCGGTTTGCGCTATCTCGCACCGGGCGCATCGGTTTGGGAGTTCGTAAAGCATCCGACTAGGTTCGTAACCGCAATGCGAATGGCACGAAATGCGATGCAGAATAGGGCCCAATTCGTGGAGACCACGCCCGAACGCGTCATTCCAGCGGATTGGTTCTACCCGATTTTCTCGGACGGCACCTACGCGCGGTGGCAAGTTGCCGCGGCGTTCAACCTTTTGAGCAAACTCGGACCGGGCAGCACGCCACTTGGCTACGAGTTGATCTCGGCCGAAGAAGCTAAGGCTATTCCATTCGTAAAATGGGTTAGAAACGGGTCCAACGTGACCGGCGTCGCCCGGTATCGAGAGTATGTCTACAACTGGCCTGAGCGCATTTGCGTCGATGCGACGCTTGCTGCCGAAAAGGCCGGCGCCATCGTGCGCAATTACACAAAAGTCACCAAGTTGCATCGCTTGCAGGAGGGCGGCTGGGCTCTCTCGCTTCTCGACGAGACGTCCGCCCAGCAGGCGGTGGTGAACGCCTCGATCGTGTTGAACACGGCGGGCATATGGATCGACGACGTCAACGCCCACAGCGAGGGCGCGCAGCGCCCCGGCCGCAAGATCACCGGCACCAAGGGCGTGCATATCATGCTGACTTTGCCGCCCGAATGTGCCGGCAAAGGGATCACTTTGATCAATCGGACCAATCAGCCGATCAGCCTGACGCCGTGGAAGGGAGGGCATTTTTTCGGGCCGACCGAGACTTTGTACGAAGGCGATATCGACGACATCAAGCCTTTGGAAGAGGAGATTGATTGGCTTGTCGACGAGTTGAATTTCCTTTTGCCGGGACTCCGTAAATTTACGCGGGATGATGTGTCCTATGCATGGGCGGGCGTCCGGCCCCTGACCTACGACGCGGCGCTCCCCAACGGAAGTCGCTCAAGGCTGATTCACGATCTCGGCGCGGAAGGGATGCCGGACGTCTATGCGCTCACGGGCGGACCGATCATGACGCATCGTTCGGCCGGACAGGACTTGGCCGCCGTTGTCCAAGGGCGCATCCCCTTGTCCCGCCCGGCGCAGCCCTTGTCGTTTACGCCGCCGCGCTTTCCGGACAACCAGAACTCTGAGCCGGTTCTGGTCACACCAACCGATGTGAGTTTGGCGGACCTGCGATACGCGGCCACCCATGAACACGTGACGAGTTTGATCGACCTTCTTTTCCGTCGGGTCGGCCTCGGATGGACGCCCGAGATGGCGCTTCCAGGTTTGAGGAAGGCCACCGAGGCCGTTGCCGACATTCTCGGCTGGGATGCGCAGCGCGTCGATCGCGAGATCGAGGCGTATCGGAAATATGTCCGCGAAAATCACAGGGTCCGCATATCGTGAGTGACGCCAGGGTCGTTTACATCGACTGCTCGCCATTTATGGAAAGCCAGCTGATGCCCGAGATTCGAGCGATCGTGCCGGGGTTGGCCGTGCACGTCGGCGACCCTGATCCGGCGCGTGTTCTTGATTTACTGAAAGGGGCTTCCGGAATCCTCAACGGACACACGGTGATGGACGCAACTTTGCTGTCCAAGCTGCCTGATCTTAAAACGATCGTGTACCTCGGCACCGGCGTCTCCAACTACGTTGATCTCGACGCCGCGCAAGCTCTTGGCATTCAGGTGCGCGCGATCCGCAACTACGGAGATCGCACGATTGCGGAGCACGCTTTCGCCTTGCTCCTGGCCGGGGCGCGCCAAATCGCTGCGATGGATCGGGCGTTGCGACAGGGTCGTTGGGACGCTCTTGTCGGAGTCGAGTTGAAGGATAAGACGCTCGGCGTGATCGGCACGGGCGGCGTCGGCTCCGAACTCGTTCGCATCGCCACCAATTTCGGCATGCGCGTGGTGGCATGGAATCGAAGCGGCGTACCCTCGGATCTGCCGTGCGAGGCGATGCAAATTGACGACCTGTTGCGCTGTGCGGACGCGGTGTCTTTGCATGTCGCTCTGACGCCGGAGACCGACAAAATACTTGATGAGCGCCGTTTGCCGCTGATGCGGCCCGGCGCCATTCTCGTCAACACCGGGCGTGGCAATCTGATCGACGAGGCGGCGCTTGTTCAGCATTTGAAGGCCGGGCGGATTGGGCATGCGGCCTTGGACGTGTTCAGCGTGGAACCTCTTTCTCCGACAAGTCCGTTTGTCGACCTCCCGAACGTCACCCTGAGCGCGCATGCCGCGTTCAAAACCTCTGAAGCGGCGCAGCGGTTGGTGCGTCTCGGCTTCGAGATGATGCGGCGCGATCTGGAAGCGTATGGTGGCGCGGCATGACCGGCGTGGACGTCATCGGCGCGGGTGGCGTTGTCGTCGGGCCGCCGCCAGTCAGCGCGTTATCCGCGGGCGGGACGCTTCCGAAGCGCACAAGCGTAGCCATCGTCGGGGGCGGCATCATCGGCGTCAGTACCGCTTTCTTTCTGGCGCAGAAGGGCGTTCCGTCGCTTGTATGCGAGAAGGGGCGCCTCGCGGGCGAACAGTCCAGTCGGAACTGGGGATGGTGTCGGCAGGCAGGCCGCGACCCGGACGAACTTCCGTTGATGCTCGAAAGCATCAAGCTCTGGCGTCAGCTCGACTCGATGGTCGGCGGCGAGACTGGTTATCGCGAAACGGGTATTTTGCAGCTTTGCGATACGCAGGGGGCGTTGCAGCGCTGCGTAGCGTGGCAGAAGTACGCGCGCGCCGCGCAAATCGCCACGGACATTGTTCGGCCCGAAAAAATCCCGACGCTGGTGGGGCCGACCGCACGGCGTTGGGCCGGCGCGCTTTATTCGCCAAGCGATGGCCGCGCCGAACCTCAGCTCGCCACCACCGCCATTGCACGGGCGGCGCAACGCGCAGGCGCGGTGGTCGTTGAGAACTGTGCCGTGCGCGGCATCGAGACTTCCGGAGGGCGCGTTTCGGCTGTTGTCACGGAGCAGGGAACGGTCGCTTGCGACGCCGTTGTGGTTGCCGGCGGCGCGTGGTCGCGACTCTTTTGCGGAAATTTCGGCGTCGATCTTCCCGCCTTGCGCGTGATGACGTCGGTCGTGAAGACCGCGGCGGTGGAAGGGGCGCCGGAATGCGCCGCGATCGGACCTGGCTTCGCCTTCCGTCGGGCTTCCGACAACTCTTATGTGATCTCGCAAGCCAACCGGAATGTTGCGGATGTGGGGCCGGATAGTTTCAAGCTTCTTCGGGCGTTCTCACCCGTTCTGCGCGCGCGCTGGCGAAAACTCAAACTCCGGTTCGGATCGGATGCGTGGGCACAGTGGATGACGCCGCGCCGCTGGGGCCTCGATGACGAGTCGCCGTTCGAAAGGTACCGGACGCTTGATCCGGCTCCGTACAAACCGTTCGCTGACGAAGCCGTCAGAAACTGCGCCGACGCGTTTCCCGTTTTTCGTAACGTGACCATCGATCGGATGTGGGCGGGATTCATCGATGTTACACCTGACGTCAGGCCGGTGATCTCCGACGTCGCCGACGTCCCCGGTGTCTATCTTTCTACGGGATTTTCCGGCCACGGCTTCGGGCTCGGCCCCGGCGCGGGCAAGCTGACCGCCGATCTGGTGCTCGGAGACACCCCGGTGGTCGACGCACGGCCCTTCAACTTCAACAGACTATGCGGCGCGCAGATGCCGCGACCTTCACCGCTCGCCGTATAGCTTCTGACCAAATGTAACCGCTTAAGCAGAGGGGAAGAGTATGCAACACGCGAAAGTACTGATTACCGCCGTCTTATCAGCGCTTATCATGGTCGGCGCGGGTGCGAGAGCCTTCGCGCAGAACGATCGTTTCAAGGAGGTGCTATCGCGTGGAGAAATACGCATTGGCGTGCACGCCGCCCTGAAGCCTTGGTCCTACCGTGACCCGAACGGCAATCTCGTAGGACTCGAAGTCGATCTCGCCCGCGAGGTCGCGGAAACGCTTGGTGTCAAATTGGAGCTGGTGGCGATCGAGTCTTCGAACCGCATGCAGTTCCTGCAGCAAAAAAAGATCGATCTCATCATTGGCGGCATGGGGGATACGCCTGATCGTCGCAAAGTCGTCGGCATGGTAGAGCCGCACTATTTCGCGTCTGGTGCCAACGTTCTCGCCCGCAAGAATGCCTTGAAGGATTGGAGCGACCTTAAAGACAAGCCGGTGTGCGCCAAGCAGGGGGTGTTCTACGGGAAACTGGTGGAGCAGGAGACCGGCGCGAAACTCGTTTCCTTCATCGGCAACACCGAAGCGTTGCAGGCGCTCCGCTCAGGGAAGTGCGTCGCCTTTCTCACTGATGATTCCAACGTGTCGCTACTTCTCGCCACCGGCGAATGGCCGGATTGGGAAATGCCGTTCAAGACACGGTACGGAAACACATGGGCGGTCGGCGTGCCGCTTGAAGAACTCAACGGGATCTGGGGGCGCTTCATGTCGGGCATGGTCTACAAGTGGCACGCTACGGGGAAGCTGATCGAGCTTCAGAAGAAGTGGGGCTTCAAGCCGACACAGTGGTTTGTCGACATGGAAGAGAAGCTCAAGAAGGACGATCTCTGATTTCGATGGTGTGGTCATCGGAGGCATGCGCCGGGAAGGCGTATGTCTCCGACCCGCGAGATGTAGTCGATGTTTGAACTCATCCAACCATACTTCGAAGACCTCTATCGGCTTTCGGGCGTCAACTTCATCGTATTTTACGATCGCTACGAGTACGGTCGCCTGCTCGGCGGGATGGCAGTGACGGTGTCCCTGGGAGTGAGTTGCATTCTGCTCTCTCTCGTTATCGGAATACTCGGCGCCTGGGCGCAAGAGGCGCCGTCGCGTTTCCTTCGCCACATCGTCGCCGCATACATCCAAGCGTTTCGCAACACGCCGCCGCTTGTGCAGATGCTGTTTTTCTATTTCGGCCTGGGCCAGGTCACGCCGCAGGTCGACGCCGGCGGATATTTCGTGCCGCTCATTGGTGCTTTCGGTTGGGCGGTGATCTCGCTCGGATGCTTCGGCGGCGCTTTCAATGTGGAGATCTTCCGGGCCAGCATATCCGCGGTCCCGCGCGGCCTTCGCGAAGCCGCCGACAGCCTCGGCTATACGCGCACCCAAACGTTTGCCTATGTCATCTTCCCTCTCGCTTTCCGCTTCTCGCTGCCTGCGCTTACGGGCAATTTGATCAGCCTGCTCAAGACGACGTCTCTGGCCTACGCGATTGCCGTTCCAGAGATGACCCAGGTCGCCAACCAAATCTGGTCGGACAATGTCAATGTTCCGGAAATGATGCTGATCCTGTTCGTGTTCTATAACCTGATCGTGGCCGCGCTGGCCGGCGTTCTGCATCTGTTAGAACGCAGTTTGCGCATTCCGGGTTATCGGTGACTGACATGTCCACCGACCCCGCCTCACACTGGATGCGTCGTATCGCGCGCCCGCGGATGTTTCACGGGGCGCTGATCGTCTTTGCGCTTTTCGCATCCGTCATCTACGCGCAGGCGCAGGCGCGTACGGCGGCGTCGCCATCTGCGCTGCAGTCCCTTTTTCGATGGACGCCGTTCATCCTGAACGGTTTCCTTCTCAATCTGGTGATGAGTTTTCTGGCTATGATCGTTGCGACGTTCGCCGGTCTGATTCTCGGATTGATGCGCATTTCCGACGCAGCGTGGGCGCGGATCGTCTCGACGTTTATCGTCCAAATATTCCGCAACACGCCCTGGATCGTGATCCTTTTTGCGGTGATGCTTCTCTTTCCGTTCGAGCTGCGCGGTTTCGGTATGATTGTGCCGATTCCCGACTGGGTTAAGGCCACCATCGGATTTTCCATTCCAGTCGCGGCCAACGTCGCCGAAGTGGTCCGTGGAGCGATCTTGTCGGTGCCCCAAGGGCAGCGGGAGGCATCCGAGGCGCTGGCGTTTTCACGAGCTCAGACGTTGAGGTTGGTGATCCTGCCGCAATGCGTGAAGCGGATGATCCCTCCGTGGATGAACTGGTACGCCATTCTCGCATTGGCGACCCCGGTCGCTTCGATCCTCGGCGTGCGGGAGGCGGTCGGCAGCGCGCAGCAGGCCATGGAAGCGGCAGGGGCGAGCCCGTCTTTGCTCATGCCGTTTTACATTTTCATCCTGCTGATCTTCTTCCTCTACATCTACCCGATCTCTCGACTGACAATATCGCTGGAAAAAAGATACGCCGTGCACATCTGAACGCGCCATCGACGCGCTGCGGTACGGATGGCGGCAGACTCACCCATTCACTCGAAAAAAGTCTCAAATGACCCGATTTCTTATTCCTTATGGCCCTCCCGACGGCTTGGCTGATCTGGAGGAGCTCGGGCTCATGCCCGCGCACGAACTCGAGACGGAGCAACCCGTTCAGAAGGGGCGCTGTTTCGTCAACGATACCCAGCGCGGAATTCGATCCGGCATTTGGCAAGCCACGCCTTATTCGCTCAAGCGGAAGGTTCGCGTCGCGACGGAGTTTGCGGTCTTGCTCGAGGGCGCGTTCACGATCGTCAGCGACGATGGGGTGCCGACGACGGTGGAAGCGGGGGACGCGTGCGTGCTGCTGCGCGGCTTGGGATATAAATGGACGCAATCGGAGAACGTCAGGAAATATTATATGTCCTTTAGTCTCCCGACGGATGGGAATTGTGACGCGCCGCGGCTGCAACGCGTGACGCGAAAAGAACTACGCGAAGGTGAGGTTGATTTTTTCGTGAGCGGCGAACAGCGCGTTCGCATTCATACGGACCGGCAGTCCGGCGCGGAAGGGGATGTCCTTTCCTTCGCGGCATGCCAGTTCGTCATGGTGCTGGAAGGCAAGATCGACGTCGAGGATTGCGCGCAGCAGGTGCACAGGATCGAGGCCGGAGCGGCGTTTTATATTCCGGTTGAAACTACATTCAGATCGTTGTCCGCATTTGGAATCCGCTCGATCAACTGCACGCTTTGTTGATCTATAATGAGGTTTTCCTCGTCATCAACATCGCTTGCGCTTGGCAGACTGCGTCGGCTTTGACGAACGCGATCAGACGATAGTCGTAACGGCTCTCGGACCATACGCAGGAGGAATTGGGTGGCCAGCGGCTGCTCGGAAGTTCATCTCGAGCGAGCGCGCCTCTGCCAATTCAGATTGTCGATGAGGTGATCAACGTATGTGAGCGTGCGGGTACAATCCGTGGCGCCGGCTCAGTAGGTACAAGATAATGCAGCTCGTAACGATTACGACCGTTTGCATTAGGTCAATTTCAATCAGTAAGTTCGCCGCGCACGGCGAAGCGGTGCGAGGCCCAGATTACGAGGATGCCGAGCGCGATGAAGAGCCAGAAGGCCGGCCGATGCAGCAAGAGATCAGGCGAGACAGCGATCACCTGGCGGGCTGCGCGCTCGATCATCGGTCCGAGGACAAAAGCGAGAACGAGAGGCGCGAGCGGCCAGCCGCGCACGCGCATTGTCCAGCCGAGCGCGCCGAACAGCACGCAGATCCAGACATCGAACATGCTGTTGCGCGTGCTGTAGGCGCCAACCATGCAGATCGCCAGGATGATCGGCGCCATGATCGGGTAGGGGATCGTCGACAACCGGACCCAGAGGCCGACCAGCGGCAGATTGAGGATCAGGAGAATGATGTTGCCGATGAAAAAACTCCCGATCAGCGTCCAGACCAGCGTCGCCTGCTGCGTGAAGAGAAGTGGGCCGGGCACGATGCCATAAAGCGTGAACGCGGCGAGCATCAACGCCATCGTTGGCCCGGTCGGGATACCCAATCCGAGCAACGGAATGAGGTTTGCCATGGCGGTCGCGTTGTTCGCCGCTTCGGACGAGGCCACGCCTTCGATCGCGCCGCGACCGAACCGCTGCGGTGTGCGCGACTGGTATCGCTCGATGGAATAGGAGAGGAAGGAGCCGATCGACGGCATCATGCCGGGAAGAAGGCCGAGAATGAGCGAGATGCCGGTGGCGCGACTGGCGGCTGCGAGCCCCGCGCGCATCTCTTCGCGGTTCGGCATCAGCTTGCCGATCTTATTCGTGATCAAAGTGCCTTCTTCGCGCAGCGATGAGAGCACCTCGCCAACGCCGAAGAGACCGATCATCACCGGAACGAGATCGAAGCCTTGAAGAAGCGGCGTCACGCCGAATGTCAGCCGCGGCAGGCCGGATGAATCGTCGAAGCCGACGGAAGACAGCAGCATTCCAAATAGCGCGACCAGCACGGCGCGCAGAAGCGAGGAGCCTGCAAGCGCGGCGATCGCGGTCAGGCTGAAGAGACCGAGCCCGAGATATTCGGCGGGTCCGAAGAAGAGTGCGAGGCGCGCGACCGAAGGGCCAATCAGCGCCACCATGAGCGCTCCGACGATGCCGGCGAGGAATGATGCGATAGCCGCCATGGCGAGCGCCGGCCCCGCTTTCCCCTGCTTGGTCATCTCGTAACCGTCGACCGCCGTCACCATCGACGACACTTCGCCAGGCACATTGACCAGGATCGCGGTGGTCGAGCCGCCGTATTGGGCGCCATAATAGATGGACGCCATGGTGATGATCATGCCGGCCGGCGGCAGGAATGTCGTGAACGGAAACAAAATGGCGACCGCCGACGCGGCGCCAACGCCAGGCAGAACTCCGACCAGCGTTCCGAGCAAACAGCCGACGAAGGAATACGCCAAGTATTCCGGCGTCATCACCAGCATCAGGCCATTCAAGAGGTCCATGCGATGATTCCTCGCAGCTCAGGTCAGAGGGACATCGAAACAGGAGTCAGGAGCACGGTTACGCCGACCATGACGGCTTAAGGCCAGGGCAAGGGCCCTTGCGGAAGCATCATGTTCATCACTGACCAGAGCCAGCCGGAGCCAACGGAGAACGCAATCGCAATCGTCGCGACTTTGACCAGGCCATAGCAGCGCCCGAATAGGCGAAGGTAGACGGCCATGAAGAGTGCGGTCGCGAGCGTGTAGCCGAGTGGATCGATCAGCGCGACGTAGAGAATAAGCAGGCCCAATGCGATCGCCGGCATCTTCAAGAGTGCTGGCTCGTCCGGCTGCTGCGCGCTTTTCGTGGAACGAAACTCCTTGGCGATCAGGACGCCGCTTCCGGCGATCAGCAGCACGCCGAGCAGAGCGATCCACCCGCCCGCCGGCGCGCCACCGACAACATCTGTTTTCGTGAGGATGATCCGCAGGCCGTCGCCGACGCCGGCGGCGCCGACGAGGATCAACAGAACGGGATCGACGAGCTTCCTGAGCGTGGCGGCTGGGACTTGCGAGATCGTGCCTGTGTCGTGCGGCGTCACGGATCAGTGCGCCGCGACGCTCGCGGCGACCTCGCGGAGAAGCTTGGCTTCGTCGCGCACGAAGGCGGGCATTTCGCTCGGCGCCTTATAGGTCGGCAAATTCCCAACGGCCGCCAAGTCCTTGATGTAGTCCGGCCGTTTGACGATTTTGACGACCGCCTCGTCGAGGCGCTTCACGACCTCCGCCGGCATACCCGCAGGGCCGGAGAGTGCATTCCAACTCGTGAGCGGCACGAAAACGCCGGCTTCCTTGGATGAGGGAACGTCGGGAAGAGCCGGCACGCGCTCGTCGCCCGAGACCGCGAGCGCTCTGAGATCGCCGGAAGCGATCAATGCTGTCGCAGCGCCGATATTTCCACCCGACAGATTGATGTGGCCGCCGGCAAGCGCGACCATCGCCGGGCCGGAGCCTGCGAAAGGCACCTTCTTGACCTTGGAGATGTCGATGCCGGCGACGCTCAAGAGCTTGAGCATGGTTGTGTCGGTGAAGCTCTTGCCGCCCATCCAGCCGATCTCGATCGATGCCGGATCGCGCCGCCCGGCTTCGGCCATGTCCTTCAGGCTTTTCCATTCGGACTTGGCGCTGACTGCGTAGATGTAGGGTCCGGTGGTGAGCAGGGGACCCCAGGTCCGTTGCTCGACCTTGTAGGGAAGGTCACTGACCAGCGAATGGAGCGAGCTCGTCGCCGGTGAATCGAAAAGAAGCGTGTAGCCGTCGGGCGCGGCGCTCATCACCGACATGGCGCCGGGGATCGAATTGCCTCCCGGCTTGTTCACAACATTGACCGGGTGGCCAAGCTCCTCCGAGAGATATTTCGCGGCGATGCGGGCGAGAACATCCGTGCCGCCACCCGCCGCAAAGGTGACCACCAAGGCGATGGGCTTGCGCGGATAGCCGGGCTGCGCCTGTGCGCTGGATGTCGCAAGAAGGAGCGAAGATGCGCCCGCCGCGAGGATCGCTCTCCGTGTCAGGATCATCGCCATCGCAAGATTCCTCGTTGTCCTTTGGACGTTATGATGCTCGTTGGATCTCTGCGCGATCGGCTGCGAGATCGAAAATCGCGCCCTCGCATACGAAGGGCACCTGCCGCGGCGGCGAGGCGAGAACCTCGTCGGCGACGTTCTGCAACGTCGCGCCGACGCCCTTCACGCCCGCGGCGTCACACGCCGCCATCATCTCGTCGAGCATGACGCGAAGCCGCTGATACACGGCGTCGCTTTTGTCCCGATAGGCGTAATGGTTGTGCGTGATGGCGCAGAGGACCGGAACGGCCGGCGCCCGCTCACGCACCTGCGCCACGATGTTCGTTGCGATCGTACGGTAGCTCACACCGTATTGTCCCGGCCAATCGACGTCCGGGCGGAAATCCGCGTACATGTTCCGGCCGGCCGGGCCGCTGAGCACCTTCGAGAAGTCCGCGGAGAGCGGCATGTTCGCGAAATCGAGGTCGCCGAGCGCCTGTCTGAAATTCGCATTCGCGCGATGCGGATCAGCCTGACCGGCCGTCCATATCGCCTGCATCTCCGGGATCACGCGGCCTGGCGCGGTGCAGGAGCCTCCGCGAAAGCCCTGTGCGACGAGAGCGCGGAAAATCGCGTCATTCGCCGAGAACGTGCCCGGCCGAAAATAGAGCGGTCGATGGCCGATGGCATCGGCCCAGACCGTCGAGGATTCTGCGAGCAGTTCCTCCTGCTCGGCCGGCGAGAGGCCGCCGTAATGCGCCATGTATTTGCGGCCGTCATGGCGCCACAGTGAGTATTTCCACGGATGCATGTGCAGGCCGAGGCAGGCGCCGCCCGCTTCGAACTCGCGGAACATCGCCCCTTGGGCGGTCGCTGCTTCGGGGTGGACGAAGAACGTGACCGGCAGACCATATTCCGCGCCGATCTCGACATAGCCGCGGACCGCATCCTCGCCTGCATTCCAGTCCGCGGGGCCGGTGGCCGCGGGATGGCTTGTCGCCGTCGTCGGCTCACAATCCATCGTGAGGACGATCTTGATTTCCTTCACTACAGCCACCTCGAAGTCCTGCATTCCAAGCCCGGATACAGGATCAGGTTCCTGGTTTCTCCAGGCCTCGTCAAATACGCAAGCACGACGAGTTCATGCCTGCAGATTATGAACGGGCGCCCTTCGATCGGCGCGCCCGTGACGCGGGCGATGCGATTGTCAGTACTGCCGCTGCAACCCTATGCAGAAAGCCCTGTGCGATCGATGACTGCGGCTGTCCGACCGGCGTGAGGGCGCCGAAATCGAAATTGAATGTCGGCTCGACGGGCCTGACCAGAAGCCGATCACGATAGAAACGCGCGGTAATGGCATCGACCAAAGCAATGCCGATGCCGGCCACGACCAGCTCGCAGGCGACGGCCGCGAATTGCGTTTCGACAACCGTTGCCGGCCCTACCGGCAGCTTGCCGAAAACGACGTCCATATTATCGCGCGAGCGATCTTCGCGACCCAGAGAAACGAAGGGCTGGTTCGCGAAATCCTCAGGCCGCAGCATGCGACGACTCGCCAGTGCATGACCGCGTGGAAGTACGGCGATGGCGGGAAGAGACGCCAGCGAATGCCGGTTGAGCGTGCTCGGCGTGCCAGGAACGGGATAAGCGAAGCCGATATCCGCCTCGCCGCCGGCAACCATCTCCACCACACGCTGAGACGGTGCGACGGAGAGGGCCGAGCGGATGCCTGGATGGTCATGCCGGAATGTTGCGAGCACGCGCGGGATGAGACCGATGCCCAATGCGGGGAGTGCCGCGATCCGCAATTCGCCAATGCCCTTCGCGCGCATCTCGTTTCCGACGTGCTCGATCCGGCTGAGCTTCAGGAACAGATCTTCCGCCTCCTGGCCAAGGCGGCGGCCTTCGGGCGTCGGCAGCAAGCGCTTGCGGACGCGGGCGAAGAGGTCGACGCCGATATCGACCTCGAGATCCCGCAGCAGCTTGCTCACGGAAGGCTGCGAGATGCGCAGCAGTTCTGCTGCACGCGTTGCCGAGCCCGTTTTCAGCACGGCATGAAAGGCTTCCAATTGGCGAATGCGGGCGCGCGACATAGGCAAGATCATAGCCTGGATGAATGAATATCCATTGCCAAAATATTTGACGCTCTGCCGCCGCGTTGACACCCTCGACCGGCGCTGCGGGCTCCGCTCGCGAACGCGCGGCCGGGGTGACGCAAGCAGATGAATTCGAGGCATGTTGCAATCGTCGGTGCGGGCGTCGTCGGCGCCTGCACGGCGCTGATGCTCCAGCGTTACGGGCATGCCGTAACGATCATCGATCCGAATCCGCCGGGCGAAGGCGCGTCCTACGGGAATGCCGGTTGCTTCAACGGCTCCTCGATCGTGCCGATGGCAATGCCTGGCATCTGGAAGGACGTACCGCGCTGGCTCGTCGATCCGATGGGACCGCTCTCCGTGCGTTGGAGCTATCTGCCCAAGATCGCGCCTTGGCTCGTGCGCTTCCTACAATCTGGCACGCCTAAGAAGGTCGCGGCACAAGCGGCGGCCTTGCGCGGGCTTTTGGAGCCGACGGTCGAACTCATGACGTCGCTCGCAAAGGAGGCTGGGGCGGACGATCTCGTCCGCCATGAAGGGCATGTTTACGTTTATCGCTCGGAGGAGGGTTTCCGCAAGGATCAAGGCGGCTGGGCGTTACGGCAAGCGAACGGCGTCAAGCTCCAGATGCTCGATCAAGCCGCATTGCGTGATTTCGATCCCGCGCTCTCGCCGAATTTCGTCCGCGGCGTTTTCATAGAGGAGAACGGGCACACCACGAATCCGTCGAAGCTCGTGAAGCGCCTTGTCGAGCAAGCGGTGCGCAACGGCGGCTCTTTCCTGCAAGCGTCCGCAACGTGCATTGTGCTCGACGGCGACAATGTTCGCGCTGTCCAAACCTCGTCCGGTGAAGTCGCCGCCGACTGTGTAGTGATCGCCGCCGGTGCGCATTCGAAGATGCTTGCCGAGCAGATGGGCGATCGCGTGATGCTCGACACGGAGCGCGGCTACCATCTGATGATCCGCGACCCGGAGGTGAAGCCACGGGTGCCGACGACGGAGGCGGAGGGCAAGTTCGTCGTCAACGCGATGGAGGAGGGGCTGCGCTTTGCAGGAACCGTGGAGCTCGGCGGCCTCGACTTGCCGCCGGATTGGCGCCGTGCCCGCATGCTGCTCGATCAGGCCCGGCTGATGCTGCCGGGACTGTCCGCGACCTATCCCGAGGAGCGGCTGACGCAATGGATGGGCTTCCGGCCGAGTCTGCCCGATTCGCTGCCGGTCATCGGCCGCTCGAGCCGATCGCCCGGCGTGCTCTACGGGTTCGGTCACGGCCATGTCGGGATGACAGGGGCGCCGATGACCGCGAAGCTCCTGGCGTCTTCCATTTCCGGCGAGAACCTCGCCGTCGATATCTCGGCCTTCTCGCCACAGCGATTCCAAACAAACCGTGCGGCTGCGTGATCGCGCCCGAAAGCCGCATGTCCGAAACAGATCCCGATTCACTTCGCAAACGCTCGCTCAGGCGGGCAACTGCGCCAGCCATGATTGCATCGATGCTTACCAGCAATCATGTCGTGCCTTTCGGCGCATGGCCGCGACACCCAATCCGAAACGTGTTCGTAGTTGCGACATCTGCTGCGATGTTGGCGTGTGATACCGGCGTCATCCTTGTTTGTCGCGTTCGAAGTTAGTCAGTCGGGTCAAATGCGGAAACGAATTATATTTCGTCCGCGTATGAGGCTGCGACTTCTGCAGCCATCCTGGCGATGAGGGCGGGAAGCGGCATGTCGGGACGCTTGTGGAATGCCGCGTGATAGACCATGTCAGGGAAGGTTGGCGTGACGTCGAGGATCTCGAGCACTTCAGTAGCCAGAAGGTCACGCACGCTCGGCAGGGGGAGCGGCGCGACGCCGATGCCGTCTGTCAGCAGACGAACGATCGTAGTGATTGAGTTTGAATTGTAGATGCGCGCCCTGGCCACGCCGGCATCATCGAGTAACTCCTGCACGACCCGGTGCATCTGCGAGACTTTTGGATAACTCAGAATTGGAAACTCGCTGAGTTCCCGCAAGGTCAAACGCTTGTTCCGGAGATTAAGAGCGGAGCTCGCGATCCATTCACATGTGAATCGCCCGAGGCAAATATTTTCAACGGCGTCGTGATGGACAGGTCCGACGATAATGCCAATGTCAATCTCGCCGTCGTTAAGCTGTCTGATGATGTTGAAGCTGGTATCAACCACGAGATTGCACGCAACGCGCGGAAAATCGTGCTTGAGTCCGTCGATCAATCGCGGCAGCCACGCATGCACCACGGCATCGATCGTGCCTATGGTCACGACGCCATGGAAGCTTCTGCGATCGCGAGCGCCTTCGACAAACTCGTTCGTGAACCGAATGATCTGTTCGGCTTTTGCCAATGCTTCTTTGCCTTCCGGAGTCAGGCGCACCGAACGCAGATCGCGTTCGAATAAGCGTATGCCGAGTTCGCGTTCGAGTGCGCCGATACGATTGGACACGGCTGCCTGCGTCGCGTGCATTCGCCTAGCGGCACCGCTGAAGCTGCTAAGGCGCGCCACCCAGATAAAGGTCTCGAGGAATTTTAGATTCACTCGGTTAGGTCGCTCACGGTGCTATTTGGCTCAGAGAATTGCCGCCTATCGGCGCAACTCATAATCACAGGCAGCGTCCGTACATACATCGACTGCCCAGCCAAGCCTCATTAATAACAAAACTTTATCGGGAAAGATAGCGAAATCCCGTTTGTCAGGCCCGTAGCGGCTTGCGACACTTCTGAACGACACTGCACTCAGGATGTCCGGCATCTTCGCCCCGCATAGCGCACGCCGCAAAACCAAATTGAGCGCCAGATTCAAGACGGATTCGATTTTCGCATATCTCGGATAATTCCAGCACCGATGCATGTCGGGGCACAGATCAGGAGCCATGCATGCCGCAGCCCGAGGACAATCAGGACATGGCGGATCAACGGCACGATCTGCTGAGTCGTTCGCTAGACCGTCGCGAAGCGATTTATCAATTTGCTGTCGCCGGCCTTGCGCTCGGTGCTGGCATGAAACCAGATTCGCTCTTAGCACAGGCCGCCGAGGAGCGCCTCTTGCGCGTCACGGAATCGACGCTCGCGGACGCCGACCCGCATCGGCCGACCGACGTGCCTGGCTCAATTCTAATGTTCAATCTCTATGACTTCCTAGTGACGGCGCCGCGTGGCGCCGGACCGGTAACGCCTTCGCTGGCGACCGCATGGGCGGTTTCGGACGATGCACGGACGTATACGTTCACGCTGCGTAACGACGTCGTCTTTCATGACGGAACGCTGCTGACAGCCGACGACGTTGTCTTCTCGCTTGGCAGGATCAAGGCAATCAAGCGCGGTTTCTCATCACTTTTCGCCAACGTGAACGCGGCGGAAGCTCTCGATGCGGCGACCGTTAAGTTTACGCTCGCGGTACCGTCGGCGCCCTTCCTTGCCAGTCTGGTGCGGCTCGCGATCGTGAACAAGAAGCTCGCCGTAGCTAACAAGGCCGCCGGCGACTTCGGCGAGCTCGGCGACTACGGCCAAGCCTATATGACGCGTAACGACGCGGGCAGTGGTCCCTACATTCTGACACGGCACGAGGCGCAACAAGAAACGGCGATGACGCTCAACGAAAGGCACTTCCGCCGCCCCTCGAACAAGACGCCCACGCGTGTGAGCCTGCGTTTCGGCCTTGAAGCCGCGACGGTGCGCAACCTTTTGGCGCGCCACGAACTAGAGCTGACGCGCGTATCGCTACCGCCAGAGGTGCTGCTGTCAGCCTCTCGGGCGCCTGGTGTCAAGCTCGCGCAGGATCGTGGCTCAACCCAGTTTCATTTCAAGCTGAACACGACTCGCGCCCCGATGGATGACATCGAATTTCGCAGGGCGGTCGTACTCGGCTACGATTACGAAGCGCATCACAGCCTGCTCAATCTGGCAGGCGTTGCCTCCGGCTTCCCGGCTCGTGGTCCTATCCCCCAGGGCGTTCTCGGCTACGACCCCGACAAACCTGTCCCCAAACGCGACCTTGCCGCCGCCAAGGCGGCGCTCGCGAAATCGAAGTACAAATCCGACGAATATCCGATCAGCCTGATGTTCGTGCGCGAGTTCGCCCAAGTCGAGAAATACGCCCTGCTGTTTCAGAAGAGCATGGCCGATCTCGGGATCAACGTGGAGATTGCGCCGACGCCGTGGGCGCAATACCAGCAGCTCGTCACAAAGCCGGAAACGACCCCCCACGTGAACTGCATCTATGTTGCACTCACCACGCCCGACGTCGATTCGCTGTTCTATCCGTCTTATCATTCTTCCGCCGGCGGCACGTATTTCTCTATGCAGTGGCTGAAGGACAACGACATCGATGCGGCGCTCGACAAGGGTCGTACGATTCTTGATGCCAAGGCGCGAGAAACTCATTACCGCGCGCTTGCCGAGACCATCTCGAATCTCTACTGCGCGATTTATGCCTACGAGCAGGTCAACGTGATCGCTCACCAGGACTATGTCTGGGCGCCCTTTATCGAAAACATGCAGAATGCTGTTCCAATTTTCGGTGGAAATTTCCAGTTCGCAGCGATGGAAATCCGCAAGTGATCGCGGCGGGAAAGAACTTTCCGTACGATGACGCACCGCTCCACAACCTCGGCAATTCGCGCGGGGCATCAGGATGAAATCTTCGATCACGGCGGGTTGAGGCATGCTGCGACGGAGTGCTGGCATTCAGACCGCAAGCTTTATTCTTAGTCGCCTGCGCGGTGCCATCGTAATTGTGTTCGGTGTCTCGCTTCTTGTATTCGCGCTGGCGCGTACGCTACCTGGCGATCCTGCAAGGCTCGCGCTTGGGCCCGCGGCCAGCCCCGAGCAAGTGCAGGCGCTTCGGTTGCAGATGGGACTCGATCGTCCATTCTTCGAACAGTACTGGATCTTCTTGAAAGGCGCCTCGAGACTCGATTTCGGCGTCTCGCTCTACACCAACCGGCCTGTCGCGCAAGATCTCGCGCGAGCGCTTCCGGCGACGCTCGAACTCGCGCTCGCGGCCGGTGTGATCATGATCATTTTCGGCCTCCTCTTGGGTATTGCCAGCGCGCGCTGGAAGGACCGGTGGTTCGACAATCTTCTGCGGCCATTTACTTTGCTATCCGTCGCGATGCCGAATTTCGTCTGGGCGATTATCTTCGTGCTCATCCTGTCTTTCTGGTTCGGATTGTTCCCGATCGCTGGCCGCTTGAGCGAGCGTCTCACGCAGCCACCCTTTGTGACCGGGCTCCTTACGGTCGATGCGATCGTCGCTGGCCGTTTCGATGTGCTACGCGACGCCCTTCATCACCTTGTTCTGCCGGCGATTGCGTTGTCGCTGCCCGGGATCGCACAGGTGTCACGACTGACGCGTGCGAACATGGTTGAGTCCTATATGCGGCCCTACGTGGAGTTCGCCCGCGCGTACGGCTTCCCAGAGCGCGAGATCGCCTGCAAATGGGCGCTGCGGCCTGCGCTCATCCCGACTTTTACGCTCATTAGCATGCAGATCGTACTGATGCTCGGCAATGCGTTCCTGATCGAGACGGTGTTCGCCTGGCCTGGCATGGCGCGCTACGGCGTCGAGGCAATTCTGCGCAAAGACCTCAACTCGGTCGTCGCTGTCGTGATGGTCTTCTCGCTCGCATTTATCCTCGTCAACATTTTCATTGATGCGTTCGTCGCCCTGATTGATCCGCGTATCAGGTACCGCGGATGAGTATGCTCTTTCACTCGACTGCCTGGCATGCGGCGCGGCATTTCGGTCGCAACCCGCTGTCGATCGTCGGGGGGCTGCTCGTTTGCGCGATCATCGGTGCCGCCTTGTTCGCGCCTTGGCTTGCGCCTTACCCGGGACATGCTGGCACGTTTGTCGATTTCGCTAACGCAAATCAGCCGCCGAGCCTGAGACACTGGTTCGGCACAGACCTCGTCGGCCGAGACATCTTCAGCCGCGTTCTGTTCGGGTATCGGACATCGCTCGTTCTCGGCTGCGTCGTTCTGGCGATCGCGGCGCCGCTCGGAAGCCTGCTCGGCTTGATGGCCGGCTATTTCGGCGGCATGGTCGAGCGCGCGATCATGCGCCTCACCGATATTTTCCTTTCGTTACCAGCGTTGATCGTCGCAATGACGATCCTCGGTTTGCTTCGGCCATCGCAGATTTTCGCTATGATGGCCGTCTCATTCGTGTGGTGGCCATGGTACACGCGACTCGTCTACGGCCTCGTGAAGTCGATCCGCCTCGAAGGCTACGTGATCGCTGCCGAGTTGATCGGCGCATCGCACACTCGCATCCTCCTAGGAGAAATTCTTCCGAACTGCGCGCCGACCATCCTCACCAAGATGAGCGTCGACATGGGGTTGGTTATCCTGTTCGGCGCAAGCCTGAGCTACCTCGGGCTTGGCGCGCCGGCACCGATTCCCGACCTCGGCACGATGGTCGCGGAGGGCGGTAACTACCTGCCGGATCTGTGGTGGCTCTCGGTCTCCGCCGGCCTCGCTGTTTTCATCGCGGTGCTCGGCTTCAATCTGCTGGGTGACGGGCTGAGCGACATCTACGGGATCGATACCTGATATGTCGGACCTTCTGAGAGTCAGCGATTTTCATGTGAAGTTCGCGACTATCGACGGACCGGTCCATGTCCTGCGCGGCGTTGACCTGGCGATCGGCGTTCAGGAGCGGGTGGCTGTAGTCGGCGAATCCGGCAGCGGCAAGTCTGTTACCGCTCGCGCCATTCTAGGTCTGCTACCGGCCAGCAAGACGCAAGTATCCGGCTCCATCATATTTCAAGGAGCGGAACTGACGCGCCTGTCGGAACGCAAGTACCGTGCTCTGCGCGGCCGTGCCATCAGCATGATTTTCCAGGATCCGACTGCGGCATTGAGCCCAGTCTTCCCGGTCCGCTCACAACTACGCCGCATTGTCGCGCGCGACGGTGGCCGGCTTGGTGAGGCCGCGATCGAGGAGAAGATGCGTCAAGCGCTTGTCGATGTTTCGATCGCTGATCCGGAGCGCGTACTTGACAGCTATTCGTTCCAGCTCAGCGGCGGACTTAATCAGCGCGTCATGATCGCCGCGAGCCTTATGAACCGACCGAGTCTCCTGATCGCCGACGAGCCGGGCACCGCGCTCGATGCGACCGTGCAAGAGCAGAGCCTGCGGGTCATGGAGCGGCTGTCCGAGGCGCACGGCACCGCGATCCTCTTCATCTCGCACAATCTCGGCGTCGTTCGTCGTTTCGCGCACCGCGTCTATGTGATGTATGCAGGCCGGATCGTGGAGGCCGCTTCGACCGCCGAAATCTTCACAAACCCGCGGCATCCCTATACGCGACTTCTGCTGGCTTCCGTGCCGCGTCTTGGATCCACAGACCTGCCGCTCGGTATTGAAGGATCGATTCCGGACTATCATGAAGAGCCCGCGGGTTGCCCATTCATACCGCGTTGTCCAGCCGCGATCGCGCTCTGCACAGCACCGGTCGTCATGCGTAGCATCAGCGAGTCGCACAGCGTTGCCTGCGTTAGCGAAAGCGCGCAGGAATGACGCAACCGCCACTGCTACGTATCGATCAAGCGACTAAGCGTTTCCAGCTAGCGAACACGGAGATCGTTGCCGTCAACGACGTTTCGCTCGACGTCTTCCGTGGCGAGACGCTGGCGATCGTTGGGGAATCTGGCTCTGGCAAGTCGACGCTCGCAAACCTAATCCTCGGCAGCCAAGCGGCTGACACGGGCGCGATCTTGCTCGATGGATGTCGGCTGGAGAAGCGCCGGCCGCGTCCGCTGCGAAAGCGCATCGCGCTTGTCCAGCAAAATCCCTATTCCAGTCTCAATCCACGCATGTCGGTGCGGCAGGCGATCGAGCTGCCTCTGATCGTGCACAGGCTTGGGAATCGGCGCGAGCGCTATCGGCGCGTGATCGAACTCCTGGAGCTTGTCGGTCTGCCACCGGACTTCGCAGTCCGTCGTCCGTTGGCGCTATCGGGTGGGCAGCGCCAACGCGTCGCGATCGCGCGCGCTCTGGCGACAAGCCCGGATTTGCTAGTGCTCGACGAGCCCACGTCGTCGCTCGATGTTTCGGTGCAGGCGCACATTCTTCGTCTGCTGCGCAACCTGCAGCAGAGGTTCGATCTAACTTACATCTTCATCACGCACGACCTCGGCGTCGTGCGTGTCATGGCAAGCCGCATCGCCGTGCTGTATCGCGGTCGACTGGTCGAGATGGCGCCGGTGAAGCAGCTCTTCGATGCGCCGCGCCATCGCTATACGAATATGCTGCTCGCCTCGATCCCAACCGTCTCGGCCGAAGAGGACCGTCTCAAGCCGGACTGGCCGTGGAACGAGATGCCTGAGGCCGTAACGGCGAGCGCCGCCGCCTGCGCTTTCCTGCCGCGCTGCCCATTCCGGACTCAGCGCTGCGCGAACGAGCAACCTAAACTGATACCAGACGGCGCCGGACAGGCGCACGCGTGCTTTGTGCCGGCGCCCGTCATTGCTGCCTCTGCGTCATCGCCGTCTGTTCGCAACGTGGCGTCCGCAAGATGAATTCAAAGGAGAAGAACATGTGCTCTGCCCGACTGGGACGCTATCGCTGCGCCTTCGATATCGGCGGCACCTTCACGGACTTTGTCCTGCTCGACGGTACGACCGGCAAGATTGAGGTGCACAAGAGTTTGACGACTCCGGCTAATCCTGCCCTCGGTGCGCTCGAAGGCCTCGATGTACTGATCGGCAAGGCTGGGATCGGCTATGACGACGTGAGCGACATCGTGCACGGAACGACACTCGTTACCAATCTCATCATAGAGAAGAAGGGCGCGTGCACCGCGCTCATTACCACCAAGGGCTTTCGCGACATTATAGAGATCGGCACCGAGCAACGCTACGACATCCACGATATCTTTCTGCGCTTTCCCGATCCGATGGTGCCGCGCTCGCGTCGTTACGAGATCGCGGAACGTATGTCGCGCGACGGCGATGTCATCACACCGATGGATCTCGATGAGGTGCGCGCCGTGCTGAAGGCGGCTAATGACGACGGTGTGAAGGCGATCGCCGTCGTCCTCTTGCATTCCTACCGTAACAGTAGCCACGAGAAGGCGGTCGAGGCGCTCGCCCGCAAGGAATTCCCGCAGCTTTACGTCTCAATCTCAGCGGAAGTGTGCGGCGAAATCCGCGAATATGAGCGCGCGATGACTACGGTCGCCAACGCTTACGCTCAGCCGATCGTCGAGCCCTATGTCGACGATATGGAGAGGATGCTGAAGTTACGCGGTTTTAGTGGGCGCCTTTACCTGATGCAATCATCGGGCGATCTTGCCTCGCCCGAAATGGTCAAGCGACTGCCAGTGCGTCTCCTTGAATCCGGCCCGGCGGGCGGCGGCCTTGCAGCTGCGCATTTCGGCAAGATGATGGGACGCGGCGACGTGATCGCGTTTGATATGGGTGGCACCACCGCGAAGGTCTGCCTGATCCATAACGGAAAAGTCGACGTTGCACCGATGCTGGAAGCCGCGCGCGAGCATCGCTTCAAGCGTGGCAGCGGACTTCCAATCCGTGCCCCCGTGATCGACCTGATTGAGATTGGCGCGGGCGGCGGCAGCATTGCGAAGATCGATGAGATCGGTCTGCTCAAGGTCGGCCCGCACAGTTCCGGGGCCGAGCCCGGCCCCGCCTGCTACGGGCGCGGCGGTGCCGAGCCGACCGTGACCGACGCCAATCTTCTGCTTGGCTATCTCGCGCCGGAATCGTTCCTGGGCGGGCGCCTGACGCTCGATCGCGCGGCGGCCAAGACGGCATTCGGGCCGATCGCAAAGGTGCTCGACAAAGGCGTTGAGGATGCCGCTTGGGGCGTATTTTCGGTCGTGTGTGAGAACATGGCAGGCGCAGCGCGCGTGCATGTCGTCGAGAAAGGCCGCGATCCGCGCCGCTTCGCCATGATCGCGTTCGGCGGTGCCGGACCGGCGCATGCGGTGCGGGTCGCAAAAAGTCTCGGCGTGTCAACTGTGATTGTGCCGCCGGCATCGGGTGCAGCTTCCGCGTTCGGCTTTCTCTCCGGCGCGGTCGCCCATGAGGCATCGCGCTCTTATCCGAGCTTAGTAGCGGACGCCGACTGGGGGACGATCAACGCGCTACTTTGCGACCTGGAGCAAGAGGGCCGTGATCTGCTCGCGACCGCAAACATTGTGGGCGACGCCATCATGGTGACGCGCGAGGTGGATCTACGCTTGCATGGCCAGCTTCATACCCTGCGTGTGCGCGCGCCGATCGGCGCGCTCGATGTGGCTGTGACCGCCACCTTGGCGGACGCCTTTGCGGTTGCCTACCAGGATCTTTACGGGCGGACGCCGCCGGACGGCGATCTCGAAATTATCGGCTGGCGCGTCACGACTCGGGGGCCGGCGCCGGAGCTTGCGGACGCAACGTTGGCCAATGCCGGAAGCAACCATGCCCTGAAGGGTGAGCGGCCGGCGTGGTTCCCCGAGACGAACGGCTTCGTCAACGCCAAGATTTACAGCCGCTACAATCTTGCGTCGGGCGTTGAGATCGTCGGTCCGGCGATCATCGAGGAAAACGAGTCGACGACCGTCGTGCCGCCGGGCGATCGCGTTTCGGTTGACGCTCATGGCAATCTGGTGATCGCGGTGTCGAGCGTCGCCACGCGGGTGGCGACCCATGCTCCGCGCGCCGCAACTGTAGAGGATCTTGAGAACGACCCGGTCGGGCTCGAGATCATGTGGAGCCGGCTCGTCACGATCTCGGAAGAGTGCTGGCTCACCGTGATCAGGACTGCCTTTTCGATGATCATCGGCGAAGCGCAGGATTTCGCCTGTGAGATCCTCGATGACAAGGGCAATTCGCTCGCCCATTCCCCGCGCGCGATGCCCGTGTTCAACATCTCCCTTATGACGGCCGTCAGGGCGATGCTGGAGGTCTACCCCGTCGACACGCTCAAGCCTGGCGATGTCCTCATCACCAACGATCCTTGGATTTGCGCCGGCCACTTGTTCGACCTCATGATCGTGTCTCCGGTTTTCCATGGCGGCCGCGTAGTCGCCTTCGTCGGATCGGTAGGCCACGTCAGCGACATCGGCGGTACCAAGGATCGCGCGAACGCCCGCGAGTTATATGAGGAGGGATTACAGATCCCGCCGATGAAGCTGTTCAGCGAAGGCAAGCCGAACGACGACTTGTTCCGTATCCTAGCTATGAATGTCCGCAACTCGCGCCAGGTCGTCGGCGATGTGCAGTCACTTGTCGCCGCAAGCCAGATCGGCGCGGAACGGCTCGTGGCGTTTATGGAGGAATACGGGCTCACCGACCTCACCGCGCTTGCGACCGTCATCCAGGGCCGCGCCGAGCGCTCAGTCCGCGAGGAGATTCGCAAGGTGCCGAACGGCGTCTACACGTCGACTGCGGCGTTCAATGGCGCTGGCGAGCGGCTGGAAATCCCCGTCAAGATAACCGTCAATGACGACACCATTGAGGTTGACTACGAGGGCTGCCCGCCTCAAGTCGCCAAGGGCGGTATTAATTGCACGGGCACGGTGACCTGGGCCGAGACCCTGTTCGCGCTCAAGTGTGTGTTCTCGCCGTCGATCCGCGCAACTGCCGGATGTTATCGGCCGTTCACCGTCAAGGCGCCGGAAGGCTCGCTTCTCAACTGTTCGAAGCCCGCTTCTGTTGCGCTCCGCCGCCTCACTATGTGGCACTTCATCGGCATGATCTTCCGCGCGCTTAGCCCCGCGATCCCTGACCGCGTCCAGGCCTATACCGGACTGCCGAGCCTGATCGATCTCTACGGTTTCGAAACGGACGGCCGTATCTACAGCGATCATATCTTCGTCGGCGGTGGACAAGGCGCTTGCCACGATCATGACGGAAAGTCCGGCCTGATCTGGCCAACAAGTGCCGCCAATACGTCGATTGAGATGGTTGAAAGCCGGTTGCCGGTGCTGGTGACCGAGAAGGCACTACTGACGGACAGCGGTGGCTCCGGGAAATTCCGCGGCGGCCTTGGCCAGGTTCTAAAGCTGCGACTGTTGCATAACACCAACCAGCCCTTCTTCGTGAACGTCTATCCGGAAGGATCGGATGTCATGACTGACGGCCTCCTCGGCGGCCTCCCCGGTGGTTCGGTGCGTGCCTTTCACTACAGTCGAAGCATCGGCGCGATGCGTGAGCTTGAGAAGGGAACGATGATCGAGATCAACTCTGCCGAAGATATCGTCGAGGTTCGTCTCGGCGGCGGTGCCGGATTCGGTTCACCTCATGAGCGCGACGCCGCTCTGATCCAGTACGATCTTACGCAAGGCTACATCAGCGCGAATCCGAGTGGTCCTCACAGGCTCGATCCACCTCCCTCGCTCGCGGCCGTGCCGGCCTAATACAGGAGAGGCCCGACGACCCAGCCTTCGCGTCGAGTCGATGCCCACCGATGCCGCTTGTCGAACGGTTTTCGACGGGGTGCAGATCGTTCTGATCCGTCACGCGGCCGATCGTTTTCGCGTGTGGTGCTCTTTCGCCGATCACGTCTGGGGCCGTCTTCGGGCGGCGAGCCGCGAGATCGAACTCGGCATTTGACAGGAGAGAAATGACATGAGGCTACACCCGACTCACTTTGAGACTGTACTGGGGGACAACGCTGTCGCTGCAGCTATTGGCTGCGAGCTTGATCGCCAGCAAAATCAGATAGAACTGATTGCTTCGGAGAACATCGTCTCGAAAGATGTGCTTGCGGCCCAAGGCTCGGTGCTGACCAACGAATATGCCGAAGGTTACCCAGGCAAACGCTACTATGTTGGTTGCAGCTTCGTGGACGAGGTCGAAGCGCTTGCGATGGAGTGAGCGAAAGCCTTGTTCGGCGCTGGCTTCGCAGCGGACGGGACGGTTTGCCTGGAGGAAGCTTTTTACTCGATCGGCGGCGGTTTCGTTCTCACCGCCGCGGAGCGGCAGAATCCCGCTGTGACGCCGGAGACCGAGCAGCGGGATTGGCCCTATCCGTTCGACACCGCGGCCACGATGCTGACGATGGCGCGCGACAGCGGCCTGTTGATCGCGGCGATGAAGCGCGCGAACGAGGAGGCGGCGCGCTCATCACGCCAGGTGGATGAGCGGATCGCGCGCATCTGGCAGACGATGAACAGTTGCATCAATCGCGGGTTGACGCGGGACGGCGTGCTGCCGGGCGGCCTCAAAGTGCGGCGGCGCGCGAAGAACATCCTCGAGCAACTGAAAGCCGAGCGACATTCCAACCGTGCGCAGCCGCATGCGACGTCCGACTGGCTGAGCGTCTACGCCATGGCGGTCAACGAGGAGAACGCCGCGGGCGGCAAGGTCGTGACGGCGCCGACTAACGGCGCGGCGGGCGTGGTTCCTGCGGTGCTGCGCTACTATCTCGACCACTGCATCGGCGCTGATCCCACGCTCATCTCCGATTTTCTTCTAACGGCCGCCGCGATCGGCCGATTGATCAAGCACAAGGCTTCGATCTCCAGCGCTGAAGTCGGCTGCCAGGGCGAGGTCGGATCGGCGGCTGCAATGGCTGCGGCCGGCTTATGCGCCGTTCTCAGCGGCACACCAGAGCGGTGGAGAACGCCGCGGAGATTGCTCTCGAGCATCATTTCGGCATGACGTGCGATCCGGTGGCCGGCCTGGTGCAAGTGCCATGCATCGAGCGCAATGGGATCGGCGCAACCAAGGCGGTCGCCGCCGCCTCGCTTGCGCTGCGCGGCGACGGCTCGCATTTCACGCCGCTCGACAATTGCATCGACGCCATGCGCCAGATCGGCGAGGAGATGAGCGTCAAGTTCAAGGAAACGAGCCTCGGCGGCCTCGCGACGAATCTTCCGGAGTGCTGAAACATGGCTCAGAGCAAGACACAAAGATCTTGCAGATCAGCTTCATAATTTCACAATCAAGGGGCCCGATACCGACGTTTGGACGCTTTGGCAAGCGCGCGGGTCCATGAACGCTTACAGTTTCCCTGATAGGCGTCTAGTTAAGGCCGAAAATTCCCTGATCGTCCTCGATTTTTCGCTGTTTTGGTTCTTAGGGAATTTTCTTGTAAGGCCTTGAACCTACGGCAGTTATCGCTCTCTAAAGTCGTTCTCTGGCCCTTGTTTCTCTCTTTTCCCTGTATTTTTCCCTGTTATCCGCGAAATTCAGGCAGAGACTGTGTTCGATATGGCTGCATCGTCAGCCAGCCACGCCGGTCTCTCCGGGCGATGTCCGTGTGACGGGAAAAGTGGCGTGATCTCCGCGCCTTCAGAGGCACCGCGTAGTCTCTGCACGCCGGTGCGGCCCAAATGCTTGCCGCGACAGGGCGTTTTTTCCTGAAAGTCTCAGGCCGCGAATTTTTGATATCCGCGTTTTGTCGGCCTGAGACTCGGTTCGAAAATGCGAGAGACTGCGTTTCGATATTGGAACAGCAAATTTTTGGAGAGGACGGCCCACAAGCCCAAGCACACTTAGGGAATTCGCGGTTATCGCTTTGCTTGAGCTTGCTATCGCTCTATTTCTTCCTGGCGACTTTCGCACTTTTGTGCACGTCGCCCTCACGAATCTCGATCAGATCGGCAAGGCCCGCTTCCTCGAAATTGCGCCGCGCGATATGCGCCTTCTTGGGCACGATCTCTGTCGTCACGACACGGCCGCCGCCATTAGCGCGCACCGCCGCAGCGAGCCAGAGTGTCGATAGACCGAAAGACGTACCGAACTCGACCACCGCGGGCGCGCAAAGCCCGCACCGTCAAATAGGCGAACGCGCCCTGGCCCTCGACAATAGCGATGTATTTGTCGGCATAGAATCCACCCATCTCGTTTTCAGAAAAAGGCACGAAACGCCGCCGAAAATAAGGTATCGCGTGCGGCAGGAAGTGACGGATGATCGAGAGGTGTTGGCGGTTCGCCACACCGTAGAGTCGTCGCAGCACCGTTACGACTCGGGTGTCCTCAAGGATCGCGAACGGATCATCATCAGGAAGCGTCGTCATTAGTCACGTCCTTGCAGCAAACCTATCATATGAGCGATATGGTCGATCTTAATGACGAGTGAGGGCCATTCGTGTTCTGGGATGGCACAGGGCTCCACCTGTTCACCAAACGGTTGGAGGACCGCTTCCTTCGGGCGAGAAGGTGCAGGTAGTGTCGGTGTAGACCTCAGGGACAATCGAACTGTGCGAATTTACGAAGCTTCTCTTCGTTGCAGGTGAGCCGTCGGGCCGAGCGCTTGATGGCGCCAGCGCGCTCAAGCGCCGTGAGCGCAGCATTCGCACGCTGGCGCGTGGTCCCGACGAGAAGCCCAAGTTCGTTCTGTGAAAGATCGAGACGCAGAGTGTGGACCTCCTCTCGCTTCGCGCTTTCCTTTTCGTAGAGCATTTCGCACAGCAAGCGGGCGACCCGTATCTCGACGGGCAAGAGGCCGACGGCTTCATAGTGTTTGCTGAGGTCGCGAAGCCGAGAGCAGAGCAACTGGATGATGCCGAAGGAAAAGCTCGCATTCCTTGTGAGCAGATCGCGAAACGTCAACTGCTTGATGACCTTCAAGTGCGCCCGTGTTATGGCGATGGCGTCGGTGCTGCGCGAAGTATCCTCCAGCAGCCACTGATCCAAACTCGTCACGACGCGCGAGTAATGCATCGATACTTGGAAAAATATCAACATTGGACATAATTTGCAGTCCTGCGCATAATCACCGGCGTTAGTCTTGGGGAGAATGAAATGAAAATCAAACATCTATGGTTGTATGTCGTTGCGGCGTTCCTTTGTCTCGTTACGGCGGCCTATGCACAGGAGTCGCGTCTCGATGCAGTAGTGAAGCGCGGGAAGCTTATTGTGGCGACTTACAGTACCGCGCCGCCTCTCGCATTTACAGACGAGAATGGAAAGCTTGTAGGCTTTGAGGTGGAGATTGCGCGCTTGATCGCAAAGGATCTTTTAGGCGACCCCAATAAGATTGAATTTATCATTATTCAATCTGAAGGTCGCTTTCCTTCAGTGCTGTCCGGCCGAGCGGATTTCGCCATCGCGGCGACAACTATTTATCCAGAGCGTGCTGCCAAAGTCGCCTTCACCCATCCCTATATGGATAGCGGTAGCGCAGTCCTCGTGCGACGGGACTCGGGCGTAAAGAGTTTGGCGGACTTGAATGATGAGAAGTTTACAATAACCGGGCAGAATAACCCCCAGAACGCCGAACGCGCAAAGAGGTTCGTTCCCAAAGCCAAAACGTTGTGGTTTGATAACCCCAGCGAGCTATTGCTTGCGGTCAAGAGCGGACGTGCAACCGCGATGCAAACCGACGTTCCTATCGCCGATTATTTTGCCCTTCAGAACAAGGACCTTGTCGTGCTGCCCGACATGGTTGAAAAACTTGGCGTTGCGAACAATGCGATCTTTATGAAGCCAGGCGACTTTACCTGGTGGCTTTTCCTTGACACGGTGGTTCGCGAATTGCGATATGGCTCACGCTATCACGAATATACTGACATGTACCAGAAATGGTTCGGAAAAAATCCGCCTCCTCAGCGATTTTATATTGGCCATGGAAAGTAGCAGCTTAAGGGCAGTGGCTCGTTCTCATGCCGTATGCGACTGCACATGCCTTTTAGCTTGCTAACTCTCGAACGTTTCCTACCGAGCCTGCTCAAGGGTGTTGTCGTCACCCTTGAGCTTTCAGTGCTCGCGGTGCTTCTTGCTGTCGTATGGGGCATGGTAATAGCTCTCGCATCGATGTCGGGAAGAGTGGCGCTAAAATGGCCCGCCGGCGCATTTATCCAACTTATGCGAAACACGCCGCTGTTAGTGCAGTTATATATCGTGTATTTTGGCTTTGGGATGGCTGGTTTTGGATTGTCAAGCTTTTCCTCCGGCCTTATCGCATTGGCTGCGCAGAATTCAGCCTACGTTGCCGAAATCTTTCGCGGCGGACTGCAATCTATAAGCAAGAGGCAGATTGAGGCCGGCCGAGCACTCGGAATGAGCCGACGAGATATTTTTGAGCTCATCGAGTTACCTCAGACCGTTATGAGAGTGATGCCTCCTCTTTGCAGCCAGTTTATCCAGATTATCAAAGACACGTCGATTGTATCGGCCATTGCTGTGGGCGAATTGATGTACGAAGGCAAGCTTCTGAGTGAGCGCACAGCTTCAACTTATGAGATATTCTTTATGGTGGGGATAATATATTTAATCCTTACGTCATTTGTAATGTTCGCGACCGGCGTATTTGAGCGCCGATACGCCATTAGTCACTGAATCCGATGCCAGAGATTCTCCTTAAAAACTTCTGGATGCTGCTCCGGGGCGCCGAGTGGACGCTCATCCTTTCCTGTGCGACGGTTGTCCTCGCGACTGTGATGGGCGTGATTCTGGCGATCCTGCGCATTTTCGCGGGGCCAGTCTTTCGTGCATTGGTGGGCGTCTATGTTTATCTTATGAGGGGCGTCCCGTTACTCCTTCTTCTTTTCTATATGTATTACGGTCTTCCTTACTCAGGCATCGACATTCCGCCGTTGCCTGGCGGGATCCTAGTTATGTCGATCTACTTCGCAGCGTTCATGTGTGAAGTTTTTCGCGCGGCTATAGAATCGATTCCGCGCGCGCAGTGGGAGGCTGGCCAGAGTCTTGGCATGCGCTTGCCTCTACTATTGACCGTAGTTGTTTTGCCGCAGGCTATTCGACTCTCCATGCCACCGTTTATCAACACTTGTGTCCTGCTGATAAAGAGCACCTCTCTAGTGTCAATCATCGGATTGTGGGAGCTGACAATGGCCGGACGCCAGATCGTAGAGCGCACGTTTGCTCCATTTCAGATTCTCATTGGGGTGGCGATGATCTATTTCATAATCTGCTACTCGCTTTCGCTCTTAGGACGGTTTGCTGAAAAACGGATGAGCTATGTCCACTAATGCCGCTCGCTCAAGCTCATCGATGGTGGAGTTCCGTGGAGTCAGTAAATGGTTCGGGACAAACAAGATTCTGAGCGACGTCTCGCTGACTGTATCGACAAACGAAGTTGTCGTTCTCATCGGGCCGAGTGGATCTGGTAAAACAACGCTCCTAAGATGCATCAACTTTCTTGAGGATTATCAAGAAGGAGACGTTATCGTAGCCGGTTCGGTTGTCGGATACGCAAGGCGCCCTGATGGATCGCGCGTAAATCGTAGTGCGCAAGAAATCTCATCCAGCCGCGCTGAGATAGGCTTTGTGTTTCAGAGCTTTAACTTATTTCCGCACATGAGCGTGTTGCGCAACGTTACGGTCGCTCCAATTCGGGTGAAAGGAATGAAGCCGAAAGAGGCGGAGGAGGACGCTCGCCGGCTGCTTGCTCGGGTCGGGCTCGAAGATAAAGCAGATGCATATCCGGTCAATTTGTCAGGAGGTCAGCAACAACGAGTGGCTATTGCGCGTGCGCTCGCCATGAAGCCGAAGTTGATGCTTTTTGACGAGGTAACCTCGGCGCTCGATCCTGAGCTTGTCGATGAGGTTCTGGCCGTCATGCAGCAATTGGCGCGAGATGGAATGACTATGATCGTGGTGACGCACGAGATGCAGTTTGCATATGATGTTGCGCATCGCGTGATTTTCATGGATCGGGGAATAATTGTGGAGCAAGGTCCGCCAGCGACCGTTTTCGCAAGTCCGGAAAGCGAGCGTCTTCGCACCTTTCTTCGTCGTCATAACCAGAACTGGACAAAAAATTCCTGATGGGGAGCGGGAGATCAATGAGTATACAAGGTGCTTTGGTCGGAATGTCGAAGATGGCACTCGATACGCCGGCACTGATGGTCGATCTGGATGTTATGCAAGCTAATATCGAGCGCATCGCGAATGCATGCAAAGCCGCCGGCATCGCGTGGCGTCCTCACATGAAGGGTATCAAGATCCCTGCGATCGCGCATAAGGCGATTAAAGCCGGCGCGCTGGGAGTGACATGCGCGAAGTTGGGAGAGGCGGAGGTGATGGCCGCGTCCGGCATCGGCGATATCCTCGTCGCCAATCAGATCGTGGGGGCGCCGAAGATCGCGCGTCTGACGGGCCTGCAACGCCATGCGCACGTTAAGGTCCTGGTCGATAACCGGGAGAATGTTTCCGATCTCGCGGCCGCGGCGCGGGAGGCTAATGTGCGCTTGCCCGTTGCGATCGAGGTCGACATCGGTCTCTCAAGATCGGGTGTCGCTCCCGGAGAGCAGGCCGTTGAGCTTGCGAAGCATATCGCAACTGAGCGGGCCCTGGAATTTGTCGGAATCGTCGCTTGGGAAGGCCATGCGACAAGCATCGAGAATCCGCAAAAGAAGATAGCGGAAGTGGAAAAATCTGTCGCCTTGCTGACGGATACGGCTGCCCTTTTGCGCCGATCTGGATTCGCCACGCCGATTGTAAGCTGCGGCGGCACCGGGACGTATCTTATAACCGCCAAGCTGCCGGGAGTGACCGAAGTTCAGGCGGGCGGAGGAATTCTGAGCGACGTTCGCTACCGCACGAAGTTTCACGTCGACCATCCCTACGCCCTTACGATTCTGAGCACCGTCATCAGCCGCCCTAACGACCGGCGTATCATTTGCGATGCCGGAAAGAAGACCATGAGCCACGACGCGGCCGTGCCGATACCGATTGGGTTGAAAGATGTCGCCTCGATCAGCTTTTCTGCCGAACATTCGCGCATTAATCTCGATGCTTCGAACGCCGACATCAAGGTCGGGGACAAGATCGAATTTGTCGTAGGCTACGGTGACACGACAGTACTGCTACACGATGATCTTATCGGCATGCGTGACGATAGGGTTGAGATAGTGTGGCCGATCCTCGGGCGCGGCAAATTACGATAATTTTCCTCTTTCTTTGGCCGCGCTGTTAGATCGGTGAAATCGCGCAGCCGCGCCGTCGCACAATGAGCGTGGCCATAAGTACTCATTGTTTCGCCTCGGCGATCTTCTAGGTCGACATCTCACGAATGCGGAACCAATCAGGGAGGCTGCGAGCCGCGATCGCCGTGCTGGAGGACGGGCCGCTGCACGACACGCATTTTGGAATATGATGTCATGCAGCGGATCGCTTTGGCAATGTTCGTAAATCGAAACAAACCAGTCTCCATCCGAGCGGACAAAGTCTCTGAACGAACTTGTCCAGGCCATTAGGAAATAAGAATGTGCCGGTCAGAGACCGGCACCGCATTCTGCCGATAATGCGTCGGCAGGTGGTTTCTGTAGAATTCTGAACAGACAAGACTCCCCGACAATACGGGCACTTTTCACGTTAGTTCGGAAAATCTCTATGTCCGCAGACTGCATGGTGGGCCTGAAAGGACTCGAAACTCACGGCCAGAATTCCCGGGTACCGTCAACGGACCGGCTTGGCTTCGAGCGCTGCCGACTCCACAACTAAGTACGCTTTCTTGTGCACTTGGAGATGCCGGGGGGCTCACGCGAATAGCAGCGTTTGAGATGACCATTGGTTGCCGACGTGTTTGGCGAGCCCCGTCACCGTGAGATTCTGATCTACTTGTCCAGCCGCGATCGCACTCACCATCGTCGGCGAAACAAACGCCAGCGGCGCCAGCAGCCTGATGTGACGCACGACCCTGCCCTCCGCTTTGGCGATCTCATGCAGCGAGGCGACGCGCCCCTCGGCGAGGTCGTCGACCCAGTGGCGGGCTTTGGCAATTGCGAGGAGGAGCGCGTCGCGAGTCTCGGGCTTCATTCCTGTGATCTGCGAAGGCGCATGCGCTACGCCTTTAATGGCGCCCGCCGCTGGCGGCGACCACACCACCTTCAAAACTGAGCCAATGCCATCTTCATTTTCGGCGCCATTGCGATCTGCTGCTTTTCCGCGACGTTCGTTTTTGTCGCTCGGCGGACGCTGCCCGGCTGACTTGACGGCAACGTCGAGAGCGCCCTGCTTGACAATGATAGTCTCCAGATAGCATTCCGCCAGTTCTACGTCCCCAAGCTCTGGCGGTCCTTTTGCTCGCGCGCGAACCACTCACGCAGCGCATCGATGACGGCGGCCTCGATCTCCGGTGCGGGAACACGTGAGATGCTGCCCGCCTGGTGCGGGCGCTTCTGTAGGATCGCCATCGAGACATAGTATCTGTACCGCGCCGTTCTTGTTGGTATGGCTCTGCGTCATGCGGTTGCCGCGGTCGTCGAAGAGCCGTCCACCGAGTATGGCGCACGTGCCTTTGAGCCGGTTCATCCGCTCGACGGCATTGGCGTTGAGGATGCGCTGCGCAGCTTCGAAGAGAGCGCGATCGATGATGGGCTCATGATCGCCGCGCGCGACATGGCCGCGATAGACGATGTCGCCGACATAGAAGGGGTTGCGCAGGAGGTTGGCGACACCGGCCATGGAGATCGGCATGGCAATGCCGCGAGTCGATGTCTTGGATTTTCCCGAGAGGGAGCGGATGCCTTGCTTGTCGAGCTCCTTGGCGAGAAGACCGAGGGATCCAAGCGCGACATAGCGGGTGAAGATCATGCGCACCCGCTCGGCCATCTCGGGGACGACGACGAGCTTCTTGCTGATGCTCTTGTAGCCGAGCGGGACCGGGCCGCCGACCCAGAGACCCTTGCGTTTGGAGGCCGCGATCTTGTCGCGGACCCGTTCCCCGATCACCTCGCGCTCGAATTGAGCAAAGCTCAGCAAAACATTCAGAGTCAGTCGCCCCATGCTGCTGGTCGTATTGAACGACTGCGTCACCGAGACGAACGAGACACCGTGGTGGTCGAACAATTCGACGAGCTTGGCGAAGTCGGCGAGGGAACGGGTGAGCCGGTCGACCTTATAAACGATGTCGACGACGGAAAACCGGCCAGCAGCAGTATGTAGAATAAATTCGGCAGCGGGGTTCATCCTATCACTCCGCATTCCTCGTCGAAAGAGAATGCCAAATCCCTGCCGCGATAGCTCCGGCCGCGATGCAAATGGCGATCCCGATCGGCGTGTTGCCGCCGACGTAACCGAACGCGGCGCCGACTATGACGCCTAACAGGATTCCCCAGATCAATTTGCTCGCCATGATGGATCTCCCCGTCCGCAATGCGATGCTGCTGCTTCTCGCACCAGATCGACTGGTCGCCGCTTAGAAGAAACCCGTCTCCGTTTCCCACATCGCGGCGATCATTTTACGGTTACGGGCAAAGAATGCTTCGAGGGTCATAGGGCAAATGGGAACCTTGGGGCTGGGTTCCCCAATAAAGTCACCCCGATGCTGCCTTTTTGAACGACTGTCTTCCGGGCCTCGACGAGCAGCACTGGACGAGCTTTCGGACGGCCTGCGTGATTTTTGCGACAGGATCGGCCCTACGTCGCTTGTGCTGGCCGCATCGTGCGCCACGCGATAGCCGCGCATGCGATCTGGATCGCTCCGCCCGACAGCATCGCCACCCGCAAGCCCGTTGCGTCGCCGTGTGCCATCGCGAACACGGCTCCGAGCAGGGCGACGCCGACCGTCGCGCCCACCATGCGCGCGATGTTGACCAGAGCACTGGCTGTCCCGGACCGTGTTGCGGCTACTGCGCCAACGGCGGCCCCCATCAGCGGACCGGTCGCGATGCCCATCCCGAGGCCGGTCAGAACCAATCCGATTTCAGAAGTGATGATCGTGGTGTGATCTGCGCCGAGGCCGATCAATACGAGCCCGAGGCCGATGATCGCGACGCCGCCGGCCGCCACGGTGCGTGCGCCATATCGGCTGGTGAGTGCGCCGGAAAACGGGGAAACGACGACGAACACCAACGCCATCGGTATCAGGGCGATGCCAGCGCCCAGGGCACTGAATCGGCGGGCGCTCAGCCATGATAGCGGCAGCAGAAAAAGCACGCCGTACATGCCGAACGTCATGCCTGCCGTGGCCGTTACCGCTCCACGGAAAATACGGGAGCGGAATACGTCGAGGGGCACCAATGCGGCCGCCCCCTTGCTTACTTCCACCCGGATAAACACGACGAGCGCCAGAACGGCAGTGAGGAAGGCAGCGATCGCCAGTTCCGGCGCCTCGTGAGACTGGATGGCGGCGAAGGCCAGGCCGCCGAGCGCGACGGCACCGAGAAGCTGGGCCGCGCCGTCGAAATGCCGCCCTTCGGGATCGGAGGATTCCGGAATGGACGGGACCGCCAGAACGAACGCGGCCACGCCGACCGGCACCACAACGAGGAAGATGCTCCGCCATCCGAAATGACCGATCAGCAGTCCGCCGAGCGTCGGCCCGATGGCCATGGCCAGTCCGTTGCAGGCCGCCCACAGGCCGAGCGCGCGGCCACGCTCGCCGGGATCGCGCCAAACCACACGGATGATCGCCAGCGAGGCCGGGACAAGAAAGGCCGCGCCAAGTCCGGCGAGCGCCCTTCCGACACTCAGGACGGAAGCGGACGGCGCTGCCGCGCACAAAAGCGACGCGGCCGTGAAGATGCCGGCACCGGCCATGAAGATGCGTCGCCGGCCGTAAAGATCGGTAAGCAGGCCGCCCGTCAGCAGCAGAACCGCATAGACAAGGTTGTAGCTGTCCACGATCCATTGCAACGCGCCGATTCCGACTTTGAGGTCTGCTCCGATCGGGCGCGCTGCGAGATTGACCACGACGGTGTCGATCTGGGCGACGAGGACGGCAAGGCAAAGCGTCGTCAGCGTGAGCCAATGACGTTTGACGGCTGCGCTTGTGGCGGCTGAAAGCGAAGCCGCAGCACTATCGGTAGGAGTTTCAGTTTGCATACCAGCGAGCATATCGACGCTCGCAATCGGATGTTTCGATGCGTGTCGAAACATGGGGTGCTATAGATAATCTGGCATCGCCGCGATCGTCCGGAGGCCGCCATGCCAAACCCCAATATTGCCGCCACGGCGTTTCTCATCGCGGACCAGAGCCGCGCGGCCATGCTCATAACCTTGCTGGACGGGCGGGCCTTGCCCGCAGGTGAACTCGCTCGCGCGTCGGGTGTGACGGCGCAAACCGCCAGCTCCCACCTTGCCAAGCTGCTGGAAGGCGGCTTGATCTCCGTCGAGACGGAGGGACGACATCGCTATTACCGTCTTGCCGATAGCCATGTCGCCCAAACGCTTGAGCATCTGGCCGCGATCCGGCCCGAGGCCACGGCGCGGCCGAAAGTTCTTTCTCCCGCACATCGGCAATTGTGTTTCTGCCGCCGTTGCTACAATCATCTGGCCGGACAGGTGGGCGTGGAAGTAGCGCGCGCCTTGCAGGATCACGACTACATTCGGCCAGCATCGGACAAGCAGTTCGTCGTGACCAAAGCCGGAGCCGAATGGTTCGCCAGCATCAGCGTGAACGTCGCTTCCATCAAGCCGACCCGTCGCGGCCTCGCGCGACAATGCCTCGACTGGACGGAGCGTGTCCATCATCTCGCCGGGCCTCTTGGCGTTCACCTCATGGCCACGCTGTGCGCTAATGGCTGGCTTCAGCGCTCGAAGTCGTCGCGTGCTGTCACCGTCACGCCCAAAGGATCGAGCGAGTTGAAGAAACAGCTCGGCGTTGACATAGCGGAATTGAAACTGTCGCGCTTGTCCTGATTTTTGAAGACGATTGACGCTTCCGGAGCTAACGTCGGGCGTAACGGCCTCGTGACGGACTGGCTACGCGGAGGACTGCAAATCCTCATATCCTCGGTTCAAGTCCGGGGCGAGGCCTCCACGATGTTGCAGGCTTCGGGAGTTTTGCGACACCGGAAACAGGAAATCGACAATAAGACCATGATCGACGTGGCCGCCCGCATCATAGACCTTTATCGTCGCCATGCTGGTGCATGGACAACCGCGCGCGGCACGGTGCTGTTGGAGCGCGCATGGATCGAGCGGTTTGCCGACATGCTGCGGCGAGGGGCGGCGGTGCTCGACATTGGATGCGGATCGGGCGAGCCGATCGCCCGTTACCTTGCCGGCAGAGGCCATCCGGTTACCGGCGTGGACGGTTCGCCCGAGATGATCGCCCGATTCTGGGCCAATCTGCCCGGCGAGACATCGGAAGTGGCGGATATGCGCTCGCTGAAACTGGATCGGAAATATGGCGGGCTGATCGCTTGGGACAGCTTCTTTCACCTTGCGCCTCACGATCAGCGTATGATGTTCCCCATCTTCCGTGACCATGCCGAACCGGAAGCACCATTGCTGTTCACCAGCGGTCCCGCCTTTGGCGAAGCTATCGGCACGCTGGAAGGCGAACCCCTCTATCATGCCAGCCTTGACCCCGACGAATACCGCCTGCTGCTCGACCGGAATGGCTTTGATGTTGTGGCCCATGTTGCGGAAGACGCCGACTGCGGCGGACATACGGTCTGGCTGGCGCGTCAGCGGTAGCCGTGAGGGTGTCGCGCAATTCCTGAAACCTGCACCCCATCAGCAACGGCCCGGAATCCAGACCGCAATGTGTCGTAAAAGTCAGTCGCGAAACCTCGACTTTCGCACGCGACTTCTGCGACAGATCTTTCCCCACAAAATCGTTGCGACTTTGACCGCACCTTGACGCTGTTTATCAGCGATATTTGGCACCCTCCAAATCTGCCGTTGCGAGGGTTCGACTAGGGCAACTTGCCGGCTTGAGCCATTGACAGGCTAGAATCCGCCTCATCATGCAAGTCTATCTCTAGGATAGATGCCGTGCAGGACGACGTCATAGTGGTTTTCAATATGCTCCGTGCAGCGGCACGCTTTTGCCTGGAGTGCGTGCTGATGGATCACGGTGATCGCGCCGCGACTTGTTGTGATGATGCCTTCGTCCCGAAGCTGGCGGATGACCCGCGCCACGAAAGTCCGTCCAACGCCTAAGGTTTCAGCAAGTTGTTCCTGCGTGATGTCGACCACGGGCTGCCTCGTCCGCGCCATCGCTGCGAGCAACCATTTGGCGGCCCGCTGCATGATGGTGTGCGTCGCGTTGCATGCAGAGGTCTGGAATACTTGCGCAATGAGACAATCCGAATAGCGCGCAAACCAGTGACGCAATGTAAGCGAGTCAAGCTTTGCTTGTTCCAATGCGGCTGTTTTCAACCGGAAGAACGGCCCTCCGACGCGCACGACCGCGTTCGCATAGGCCGGCAAACTTCCGTTTGAGACGATGCCGCCGATTGCACCTTCGCGACCGATCAGTGCGACTTCAACGGCTCCCGTGCCGTCCTCGGAACCGAGTTGGAAGCTTGCCAGCGAGGAGCCGCACGGAAACCAGGTGTCAACGACGTCTTCTCCGGCCGATTGAAGAACATCTTTTCGATTGAGCTCGAACACCATCATGTGAGCTGCCAGCCTCTGCCGGTCATCCTCGTTCAGTTTCGCGAGAAGCTCGTTTTCGAGCATCTCGACGGGAGTAGGAGAAATCATGAATAAGGTGCCCGAGCCCGATGTGAATCTTGTGTCCAATAGTGCACATTTCGGCTTTCGTCTGTTCACTTGTGCACGAAACGATGGGAGCTCTGCTACAGGGTCATCGTTATAGTGGTTCGACGTCCCCGCTCTACGCAATGAATCGGGAAGGAGCCGGCGCGGGCGCTCTCAGAAAAGCTCCCTTGGAGCAGTCATCCGCTTTCACTCGTCACCGATGCCATCAGCACATCCACGGAATTGACGAAGGATGTGGTCCCGCTCAGTATCAAAGCCGGTGCACGCTCGGCAGCAAAAGATGCAGGCTGGTGCCCTTGCCAAGTTCGCTGTCGATGAGCACCTGCCCTCCTGATTGGTGGACAAAGCCATAGACCTGGCTCAGGCCCAGTCCGGTTCCTTGTCCTTCGCCCTTTGTCGTGAAGAACGGTTCGAACACCTGGGCCAGGGTCTCCTTGCTCATGCCGCAGCCGGTGTCACGGATCGTAACGCGAACCAAGGATGTCCCCGTTTCGGAGGAGCCGTTGAAATCGCCCGAGATGTTGCTCGTCTCAATGGTCAGCGTGCCCCTACCGTCCATGGCATCGCGGGCGTTCACGGCGAGATTGAGGAGGGCGACGTCGAACTGGTTAGCGTCGATTGCGACCGCATCGAGATGCGGCGCCAAAATGGTCCGGATCTCGACTCCCCGTCCCAGAGTGCCTTCGAACAGGTGGATGAGAGATTCGATCCGGGCGTTCACGTCAATGACTTCAGGGGAGAGCGTTTGCCGTCGGGAGAAGGCGAGCAATTGCTGAGTCAGCGCGCCGCCATTGCCGGCCCGCGCCCGCATTTCCTTGATGAGCATACCGACCTTGGCATCGGCGGGATCAACGGCGATCTGTTTTTCAAGGAGATTCAGGCCGGATTCGAACACCGCGAGCAGATTGTTGAAATCGTGCACGATCCCGGCGGCCAACCTGCCGATGGCTTCCATCTTCTGTGACTGGCGTTGACGTTCCTCCGACGCACGTTGAGCCGAGACATCGCGTAGGCTCGCGAGAAGTGCTGCATCGCCATTCCACCCGATCTCGACGACGCGCATTTCGACGTCCGCCGAAGGTTTGCCGGGCCTCCGGACACGGATTTCCGCAATGTCTCCGGCAACGACCGGCCGGCCGAGCGGGACATGGAAAAGATTTTCGACTGGTTGTCCGAAAATTTCGCCCGCCGCCGGATTCGCGTAAAGCACGGTGCCGGCGAGATCGACGATCAGAATGCCGTCGGCAATATTCTCGACGAGACGTTGGAAGGAGAGCTGGCTAAATCCCGCGAGCGGCTCATCCTCGCCCGTATCGAAGACTTCTGCCGCCATGCGCGTCTTCTCTTGCGCCATGCTCATGCGGTGGGACCCGCTATTGTCGTGTCGCCAAATACATCGGGGGCTCCGCCGAACGGTTCGCCCAGATGCATGCCCTTTGCATCGATCGTAAAGCGGCGGATCTGCTTGTCATGCTCGCTGCCGCGCATCTTCAGCACCATCAGCCCGCGGTTCATCATGTCGCCTTCCTGGATGTAGCGCAGCAGGATGATCGAGTCGGTCAGCGTGGAGATGTGCTGTTCGCTGGCGCTTTGGCCGCCGATCAGGGACTTGTTGGTCGCCGTGCAAAGCCCCGCGATCTCGCGCTGCTTGATGAAGGACGTCAAGCTGATCAGGAATTCACGGAACCCGGTCTCGGGGGCGATCCGCTCCAATGCCGAAAGGCTGTCGACGGCAAGCCGATCCGGCTTGAACTCCTCCACCAGTTTCCGGATCGTCAGCAAATGGTCCGGGAGGCTCTGCGCTTCGGGATACAAGGAAATCACCCTGAGCTTCCCTTCCGCTTCCATCGCTTCGAAATCCACGCCCCAGCCGCGGGCGTTGCGGAACAGTTGGCCTCGGCTTTCTTCATAGCCGACGAGCAGCGCCCGCTCGCCGGCGGCCACTCCTCCAGCGAGGAAGTTCGTCACCAGCAGGGTCTTGCCGGTGCCGGTGGCGCCGCTCACCAATGTGACGCTGTCGCGGAACAAGCCGCCGCTCGTCATGCCGTCGAGCTCGGCGTTGCCGCTGGTTACGCGCTTGGTGCTCGATTGCTGTTCAAGCCGGAGCGACGACAGGGGAACCGCGACGAGCCCGTGATTTTCGACCAGCGTGACCGGCACCTCGCCCTCGACATGCCGGCTGCCGCGCATCTTCAACACCTCGATCGTGCGGCGGCGGCGCTCCTTGTCGAGCGCGTTGCGCAGGATGACGACATTGTCGGCGACAAATTCCTCGATGCGATGCCGGGAAATCTCACCATATTCGCTGTTGCGTTCCGCCGTCATCAGGACGGTCAGACCCTCCTTCTTCAGCGCGGCGGCGATGCGCAAAAGCTCACGGCGCACTGTCGTCGGGTCGGCGATGAAATGATCGAAAAGCTGCGTCAGCGAATCCAGGACGAGACGTTTGGCCTTGGCCGCGCGCACGGCATGAAGAATGCGCGCGAGGAGACCTGCGAGATCGAAGTCGCCGACGACGATCTCGTCGCGATCCTGCGGGCTCGCATCGACGAAAATGAGCTGTTTCTGTTCGCGCCAACGCCGGAGATCCCAACCGAAGCTGGCCATGTTGACTTCAATCTCGTGCGGCGATTCCTCGAACGTGACGAACACGCCCGGCTCGTGAAGACTGGCGATGCCGTGCGCCAAAAACTGTGTCGCGAACACCGTCTTGCCGCTGCCCGGCGTTCCGCCCACGATGGTGGTTCGTCCGCGAGGAAGCCCGCCCATCACCAGATCATCGAAAGCCTCGACGCCCGTCTTTACGCGTTCAAGCACGGGATCGACGGCATCATCCTCTTTTATGGTCATGCGGGTGCATCCTTGTTGCCGTAGCCGAAATATTCGAGAACCTGGGTCGTGTTGCTGATGTCGCCGATCAGACGGCGCGGCGGCGTCACGGTCTCGTCGGAGAGTGTCGGGGTCGCGAGAATCCCAGCGATCTCCGCCTCGGCCGGCCGCTCCAAAATGTCGATAATTTCTATCTCGATCGGCTCCGACGCCGCATCGATGATGCGCTTGCGCTCTTCAAGCGCGCGGCGCGCGGCGGGGGCGTCGCCCGCCAGGTAAAGCCGGAGGATTGGACGAACCGCTTCATCGGCCACATCATTTGTATTCATGTGTCACGCCCATTTTCCAGGACAGAATTGGGTATTGGCGTGCTTGGGCGCCCCGCCGGATTCCGCTTCGGCTTTGTTTCTCCCTCGAGGCGGCCAGTATCTCGCTGGGAATCGATGGTGCCATCGCTCACGTTCGATGAGGCCTGATCAGCGCCTTGTGTTGCCTTGTAGACAGAAATGCGGGATCGGTCTGCCCACTAGTGAACGTTTCTCCAGCTTGTGCGTTACGAAAAAATCCGAGACGAGAGGTAGGCAATGGATGTCCGAAGCGCCGAGGGAGACCTGATCGGAAACAATTTATTGCGCGCCTTGCGGACCGAAGACTGGGCAATCATCCAACCGATGCTGGAGGAATGGTCCGCGCCGACAGGAACGCTGCTCCACGATCCCGGCGATACGGTCAAGCACGCCTATTTCCCCTGCGGGCCAAGCCTGATTTCCTATCTGGTGGTGCTCGGCGACGGGCGTGCGATCGAGACGGCCCTCATCGGCCGGGAAGGTGCGATCGGCGGCATCGTCAGCCAGGGACGCCTTCCCGCCTATGCCCGCGCCGAGGTACAGTTAGGCGGGTCATTCTGGCGCATTGATCTGCACGATCTCGAAGAAGCGAAGGCGCGCTCGATCACACTGCGATTCCTGTTCGCACGCTATGCCGACTGCCTGATGGCCCAGGTCTTCCAGTCCGTCGCCTGCAACGCCGCCCACTCGATCGAACAACGAACGGCGAAATGGCTGCTGGCTGCCATGGATAGGACCGGCGCGACCGACGTAGCGCTGACGCAAGAACAATTGGCGTCGATGTTGGGGGTCGGGCGCAGCTATCTCAGCCGGGTCATTCAGGATTTGAAGACGAAAGGGGTCATCGAAACACGGCGCGGGCGCATAGGCATCGCTAATATCGATGGACTTCGGGCGCTCGCCTGCGAATGCAATCCCTGTGTCAGCCGCCACTTTGACGATGTTCTGAAAGGCGTCTATCCGTCCGAGGAAAGTGGATTGGCTTTCAAGGAACGAGGGCCTCATCCGGCTTCAGGGTGATTGGCATCGAGCAGCGAGAATATTTCCTGCTTACTCATAGGAAACGTCAATTTCCATGGGAGCCCATCGCGAAATTCGTACGGACCATTTCACAAGCCTCCTTGTGGTTTCGGAGCGGAGTTTTTGGACGGTCTGCGGGATTTTTGCGACGGTTGGAAGATGCAGATAGCTACGGAGAGACTTGCAAAGAAGTTCGGCCGTCAAGCTTTCGGAGACAACCCCGCAAGCTATCACCGTGCGCGGCCTGAATATCCTGACTGGGTGTATGATACCCTCATTTCCCGGTGCGGTTTGCGCCGCAATGCTGCGGTTTTCGAAATCGGCGCTGGCACCGGGACGGCGACACATCGGCTGCTTGAACTCGGCGCTGACCCGCTGGTGGCGATGGAGCCGGGACCAGCGCCTTGCGGATTTCCTGCGCACGAACAATCCCGACAAGGCGTTGAAAGTGGTGATGGCGTCCTTTGAGGAGGCGGTGCTGGAAGCGGCGGCCTTCGACCTCGGCGTCAGCGCCACCGCCTTCCATTGGCTCGACGAAGAATCCGCCCTCGTGAAGATCGCAAGTCTGCTTCGCCCCGGAGGCTGGTGGGCTGCCATATGGAACGTATTCGGCGATGACAGCCTGCCTGATCCGTTTTCACGAAGCGGCCAAGGAATTGCTGGCGGCTCCGGAAAGCCCCTCGGCAGGGGAAAGAGGCATTCCCTTCGCCCTGGACTCAGAGGCCCGCTTGGCGGCGCTGAAACGCAGCGGCGCGTTCGATCTCGTGGAACACGATTCGCGTCGCTGGCCGCCGGTTCTCGATGCAGAGCAGACGGTGGCGCTATACGCCACTTACTCCAACGTGAACGCTCATCCCGACCGCGCGGCCGTGCTGGCCAAGCTTGGCCGCATCGCGCGCGACGACTTTGAAAATCGCGTTGTCCGAAACATGACGACAAGTCTCTATATCGGTCGCCGACGGGCAGACGAAAGATAAAGGCTGCCGCGAGAGTCTAAATGCCGCGATGTTGCGGGTTCGGGAGTTTGCAACATTGGATGAGAGATTACTAACCGCACGCGTGACCAGCTTCTTGAAATTGCCGTGCGGTTCTTCTCTGCTGACCCGGCTGTCAAAGGATTGTTTCTTGGCGGATCACTGGCGGCCGGTAACGCCGACGCCTGGTCGGACATTGATTTACGGATTGTCGTGACGACCGATCGTCATGGCTACTATGTCGATCGACGCCGGGAGAATCCGAAGCAATGGCCGGGCTTTCTGTTCAATGAATGGGTGCCGGGCGCACAGCATTGCGTTTCCCATTTTCGGCCGTTCGGAAAGATCGACATTTTCTACTACGATGCCGCTGTACTTGCTCCATCTCCTTGGTATCGCCTGCCGATCAGGGTTTTGCACGATCCCGAGGGAATCGTCGCGGATATCATAGAGCGTTCGTGGGGCTTGACGTTCACCATGTCCGACGACGATCTGGATTTTTCGATCAGCAAGGGCTTGGCGGCCGCACATGAAACTTACCGACGCGCGCGGCGTGGGGAGCTGTTCTATGCCCTGTCGCTGCTGGACGAACTGCGCCAGCACATCATGCAGGCCGACGACTGGCTCCATGATCGGACGCCGGAAACGGCCGTCGCGGCGAAGTTCGACATTCGGGGAGCTCTGCAATTCTCGCGGCGCTCAAGGTGTCCTATAGCCCATGCGAGGCCGACGCCATCATGTCGGCGCTGCGTTTGCTGGCAGAAACCTATCGCACGCAGATCTTGGAGCTGCATGGCAAGTTCTGCCTTGCGCGTCCGCTCGCCTCGGACCTTGAGGCTATCGACATCCTGAAGGAGGGATTCTCGTGTCGTCCATAACTTCGGGAATTGCGGAACAGTATGGCGACAGCCGGAAGCTTGCCGCCCGCGGTGATTTCGTCATAGAGGTTCGCCCGGTCAGCGTCGGCGCGTGGGCGATCATGTCGGGACATCGCGGTTCTCCGCGACTGGCGCCGGAAGCCTCTCCTCCGGCTATCTACCCGTCACGGCAAACCCGATCCGCACTCTCACTCTAGGTCACGAACCCATAAAGAGGATTCCGTTTGGGCGGTCGGCATGGTTCAAATCTCCGAATCACGGGGAGGATTGAATGGCGCGTTTTGATCTGACGGATTTGAATGGTCTGTGATCCAGCCGCTTTTACCGGACAAGTCGCGCGGCGTTGCACGGGTGGATGACCGGCGGGTGCTGAACGGGATCTTTTGGCGGCTGCGCACCGGCGCGCCGTGGGCGGACATTCCAGCGCGCTACGGCCCGCACACCCTGCGTGAACCGCTTCAACCGGTGGCGCAAGGCAGGCGTTTGGGATCGCATTCTATCGGCGGTTTCAAAGGCTTACGATGGTGACATCCAGATGATCGATTCCTCCTCGATCCGCGTGCATCAGCATGCGGCCAACGGTCAAGAAAACGGACGCGATCCCGTTGCATGGGTCGCTCGCGCGGCGGGCTGACCACCAAGATCCACGCGCTGGTGGATGCCTACGGCCTGCCGATCGTCCTCAAGATCACCGAAGGCCAGGCGCATGACGGGCGCAGCGCGCAGGACATGGTCGACACCGTCGAGCGCGGCGACGTGCTGCTGGCGGATCGGGCCTACGACTCCAACGCCCTGCGTCAAACGCTGGCCGCGCGCGGCGCGAGGGCCAATGTGAAGCCGATGCCGAACCGGATCGTGGTTCCGCGCTTCGACAGACGGCTCTATCGCAAGCGTAATCTGGTCGAGCGGTTCTTCAACAAAATCAAGCACTATCGTGCCGTCGCCACCCGCTACGACAAACGTGACGACAATTTCCTCGCCAGCATCAAACTCGCATCAATCCGCATCTGTGTGTATTGACGCTGGCGCTGCTATGCGCCGGTTGCGCGACGATCACACAGGGTGGTGACGAACAACTGCAACTGACGACCGTTCCACCCGGCGCCGAGGCGCAGGTTGCCGGCGGGGACGTGCCGTTAACATGCATCACGCCATGCGGTGTCCGAGTGAAGAAATCGGACACCATCACTGTGGTGTTCAAGAAGTCCGGTTATCAGAACTTTCCCGTACATCTGACGCGGGGGTTCACTGGGGCAGGTGTTGCTGCCGGTACGGCCGGCAACATCATCGCCGGCGGCATAGTCGGAATGGTCGTCGACGACTATACCGGCGCGGCTTATGCGCACCAGCCAAATCCGGTCTTTGCCGAACTGGTGCCGATGTAACGATCGACGCGCAGATGGATCGCCGGTATCCACTATCGATCGTCCACTGGAGCCCATCGGGCACGGCTCGCGTCGCCGGTTAGAACCGATAGCCAACCGCAGCGTTGGCCGAGAACGAAATGAAAGATGGCAGTGTGATCTGCGTTGAAGTGTTTATGGTCCCGCCGGTTGCATACGCGAAGGTTGGCCCGAAGCTCTTCACTTCTCCCTCGAGGCGGGCAAATAATTGCCCGTAGTTCCGTTCGACTCCGATCCCCGCCACGAGGTAGGTGGCGATGCCGGACCATGCCGAGTGTCTTTTCACTGAATCGTCGCGGATTTCACCACATCCGATGATTATTTCGGGAGACCCCGGCTGTCTTGCTGGATTTATGCAGACGTACGGTCCATCCGTCCAATCATATGCAAGCACCATATCCTGAAGTCCGGCACCGATCTTTCCATAGAATAGCCAGTCATCGTCAATGAGGCCGAAGCGCATTGAAATGTCGCCACCAACCCCGGCAGAAAACTTTCGATCCGATATGCGCTTGTAGCCAACAACCGGCTCGGCCGTGCCTGGACTGACAACGATGGGAAATGGCGAAATAACATCGGACGCCTCAATCTGCGTCACGTTGCGGCCGAAGGAGTTAGCTCCGCGCGCCTCGATACCGATCAAGAACTTTCCATCGACGTGATTGTAGCCTAGGCCTGCACCGAACGTGGTTAGGTTCAAATGCCCGTATTCGATGCTGTTCAGCGAAGGAGCGTAGCCGCCGTATCCGAAGACATAGGCCCCGCTGAAATTTGACGAATGAAGGTCAGGTCTTTCGACTGAAGCAAAGCCCTCGGCTGAAGGAGGAGGCAACAAACGGGATGGTGCATTCGCGCGTTTCTGACCAGACGCGCTAAGCCGCTCGATTCTAGCTGCGGCATCATAACAGGCGAGCCGCTCCTTCGGGGCCGTCAGCTTTGAGCAGAACACCAGATCTTCCGAGATGGCCGCGCCGGCAGGCAATGACATCAAGAAAACCGTCGCAACGGCGGCGCAGAACAGCATACGCATTTCTCAATCCCCCATTCCCATGGACGATCGAAGCGCAACCGGAGCGCGAGTGCAAGTTCAACTGGCATCGGCCAGTCGGCTCGATCTTGGGCAAGCCGAGCCAGCACATCCAGATCAACACCGCAGCTCAGTTGTTCAGTTTCTCGCTGAATGAGCGCAGCGCTCGTTCTCTCAGGGCAGCGATTCAGTCCTATCCATGACGATAAGTCCGGCGCCGAACCGTGCTTAGACGCAAGGGTGGTTACGGAATTTTAAAGCAAGAGCGCCCGTTTTCCAGGCTCGCCTCGCTTGCGCGACACGTTGACGCGCAATAATTTGCGTTGAAGTAATTTCCACATTCGGCTCTGCACTCATTGAAGCCTTGGCGAACACTGCCAACTTCACCGTAGCATCGCCATTTGCGCGCTTCCGCCAGTTGTCGTGCAGTCCGTTCGGCTTCAATCCGCGCGGCTTCCCGTCTCACCTGTTCGCGATATCGTGCGGCCTCTTCTGCCTCCGCCTTCTTCTTCTCGTAAAGGGATCTCCCAGCTTGAACATTGTTCTGATGATTGGCCTTTAGTGCCGATGTTTGTTGTGCGTTCTTCTCTTCGCTGCCCTTGGCGCGATCGGATGCGTGCTTCAACGCCATATCTAGATCGACTTTCGGAGCAGCCTTCTTTTGTGTCAATGGCGGAGAAGCGCTGTTCCCGTGTGTGCGGGCGCTGGTTCGGTTATTAACCTGTCGTGCTTTCGAACTCGACGCGCTGGCAGCGCCGGCGTAACCGCAACGCTTAACTGCATTATTGTGCTCCCTGACTTTTGCTATGGCCTTGTCGCGCTGCCTGTCGCAATGTTCCCAAGCCTGCTGTTTTGGACCCCAAGAACAAGGACCGTTCGCTGGACAAGGATACGGACCGCAACTCGCTGGCTCAGACCAAATGCTGGTGTCGGAAGGACAGGATTTTGTTTTAGGGGTTTGTGCTAGGCTCTCATCAATGGTCATGCCTAGACACAACACTCCTAGGAACGGAAGCGCGCACCACCGCATCGTTGTAAGCCCTCCCACGATGGGCTTTAAAAGTATGTTGGGGGGCGAAGTTATGTCAATCGTCCGCGACGCCATCCGCAAACCACGATAAGGTGGCCCACGAAGCGCACGATCTCAGAGAGCGATAATGATCCGGACCATCATTTGCACGGCGCTGGTTGGCGTGGCGACTGTGTCTTATGCGCGGACTGCGCTCGCAGAGGGGGATGACCTGGAAAAGGCAAGCAAGCTTCTCGAGCTGGCTCTTGCCTGCCCATCTCCGGTGGCGGATTCCAGTGGCAGTAAAACGAAGATGGTTCTGAAGTCGGTTGGCAATAAGAGCGAGCTGAGCATAGCGTTGAGCAAAACTGACGTTTGGATGGGCCCTATCGAGTTTGGCGCTCGCTCTCGTGAAATGAAGCAGGAGATCGTGGTAAGTGCCAGATTCTCGGACCTCAGTACCCCCGCCATCCGTAAAGGAGACGTCGAACTGAGATGCATCAAGGGCAAGGCGTGCATTTCCGAGTGGTGGCGCTCACAACGGACGTGTGAAACAGGACCCGACGAGCCCGAGCATTGCAGTGAGATTGAACCGTCAGCTACCGGCACAGATCGGACTGCGATTTTTGGAGCCTGCAAGGACCAGCTTGGAAACATCAAGCTCGCGATCACCCTGCTAATTGAGGGCGCAAAAAATTCCCCAGGGGAGGGAAGTGCTTATCGCGTGTCTACCTCTAAGAAGTTGATATCGATACCTATTCGTAAGGAACCCGACAGCAAATCGTTAATGGTGGGCGCGTTGCCGACGGGTGTAAGCGTTGCCTATGTTAGCGACTGCAAGGCGAAAGGGAACTCGAAACACAAATGGTGCAAGATAAATTGGGGAGGCACTGATGGCTACGTGTCGCTATCCCGCCTTGTGCCGCTGCAAGGACGATGATTACAGGTCCACCACGGATCTGACAACGCGGCCGATGACGCTGATATCCCGCTTTCGCTTGGGAAAGATCAGCTTGTTGAGTGGATTGGTGGAGTGCGGGGCTAGATACACTGGATCGCCACCAGGCCACATCTTGAAGGTCGTTTCGCCGGCGACCTCGAAAACGTAGAACTTGTTCGTCACAAGCCGCTTGTCCGCGCGATTGACCACAAAAGAAGTCACCACGCCCAAGGTCGGCGAAGGCAAGAAGTGGGACCGACTCAACGGGAATCTGGGAAGCTGGATTAGCCAGACGACCGGCAGCAACCCACTCAAGAAGAGGGACGCGGATGAAGTTCTCAGGAGCTGTAGAAGACGTGGCGCTCGAGCGGGGATCGCCCTTGCCGTTTACAAGCCAATCGAGGGACACTCCAAAGAACGACGCATAGCGCGAGGCAGCGCGCGCCAGGCCGCGACTGCCATTTTCGTGCCCGTAGTACGTCGACGGCGTCACGCCCATCGCTTCCGCCGCATCTTTCGGGTCGCTGTACTTTTGTGATCGCGCCCACGTTAGACGCTCATGCGGCAACCGAAGATTTTTCCAGTCCTTCGCCATCCATGCATTTTGCATTACGCAATTATGCGATAGGCGTTGACTTATCGTATGCGTTACGCATAATAATGTTCCATGGCCACCGGTCAGGACATCAGGACCGCGCGAGAGCGCGCTGGAGAGAGCCAAGCTGCCTTTGGCGAGCGGTTCGGCGTCGATCAAAGCACGATCCATCGCGGGAGTTGTATGGCCCGCCATCACGCGGCGCCGCCCGGAAGATGATCGAGCGGTTCATCGCTGAAAGCCGAGAGGCCGCCTGATGTCGCTCTACGCGCCACCGGCCGAGCTCCGGCTTTCCGCCTCCGCTTCAATCTTCAGGGTGACAGGAGCCTTGGACCGTAGCGAGTCATGCCAGAGGCAACGATCAGCCCCACCGAAGGCAGCAGGTGTCGAATGAGGCGGCCGTCGGCCGAGTGATTGTCAGGCACGATCATCCAAACTTCCGGCACGCATAGTTGGTACATGCCGACCTGATGCAGCAGGCGCGTCGTCTCGTCATACTCGCCCTTGACCTCAACAGCAGCGATGTGCGTCAGATCAACGGCGACGAGATCGGCGCGGACTTTGCCCTGCCCCATCACCATCTCATGACACATGCGCGCCGCCGGGAACCGCTGGCGCAACAAGTCTTCCATCGCGTTCCGCAGCGACAGTTCGGACTCGGCGGCATAGCCGCGGCGCTGAGCAGCTTGTTCGGCCGTCATAAACGATGGTTCGCTTCGCTTGATGAGCGTCACGCCGCGCCTCGCATTGCATTCAGAGCGTCGAGATAATCCGTCGCGGCCTTCGGAACCGGATTGATGGTGACCTTGATGCCATTGGCCTTGAGTCGATCGGTCAGGGCGCGCGCGGCCTTCATGCCGACGGGCTCGGCCGGCACGTAGCCGCCGCCCTTGCGCTTGATCGGGTGGTCGCCGTCAGGCCAGATGGTGACGACCTTCACCTCGTCCGGCAGTTCGATGCCGATCAAACCGGACGTCGAGAGACACGCCCACACCGGCCGGCGATATTCGGTGAGCGTCCAGATCGCGAGCGCGGTTTCGATTCCTTCGCAAAGGTTGACGCGCTCCGCGGCGCCGCCGAGCTTCACCGCGCCGCCGCGCGCCGGGGCCAGCCCAACCTTCGGCTTTTCGACCGGCGCTTTGTCTCGGCCGTCCGTCGAAAGGTAGACGCGCCAGATCGACTTGCCCCTGCCGTCAACACCTTCGACACGGCAGAGCAGCGCGGGGAACGTGAGTCGATCGTCAAGCTCGTAGGCCAGCCCATCGACGTGGCGCAGGCACTCGGGCCAGCCGCCGGCGGGGATGGGGATGCCGCGTGCGAGCAGGTAGGTTTCCGACGCTGTGCCGCCGATCGCAACGCCTACGCGCCACAGGCCGCCCGCGGTGCGAAGCCGACGCGCCTCGTGGGCCGCGGTCTCGGCCTCGCGTCGCTGCTGAGCGGCCTGCGCCTGCTCCCGCCTCTTGGCCCGCGCCGCCTGCTCCGCCTCACTCAGTGGCCTCGCCTCGCGGCGGGCGGCGGCTCTCCAGTCAATGTTTCGCAAGCCTGCAGGAAGCTGAGGCCGCCGAGATGCATCGCAAGCGAGATGGCGTCTCGCCCCTTCCCCCCTTTCCGGCATCCCTGATAATGTCTAATTGACACCGAATATTCCCTGATCTGTTCCGATTTTTCCCTGTTTCGTCGCGTAGGGAATTTCTCTGCAAGCCCGTCAAATGTCCTCTGAATTTGCCGTAAGTTTGCGTTGCTTGTCGTGGATTTACGAAATTTCCCTGTATTTTTCCCTGTTATCCGCGAAATTCAGACGGAGACTAGGTTGGATATTGCTGCGTCGTCAGCCAGCGACGCCGGTCTCTTCGGGTGGTTTCCGCATGACGAAAAAGTGGCGCAATATCCGCGCCTTCAGAGGCGCCGCGTAGTCTCTGCAAGCCGGTGCGCCCAAATGCTTGCCGCGACAGGGCGAATTCTCTTGAAGGTCTCAGGCCACGAATTTTTGATATCCGCATTTTGTCGGCCTGAGACTCGTTTCGATAATCGAAGAGACTGGGTTCGATATTTTTAATCGCAATACGGGTAGGGCCGTCCACTTGGTCCGAACCATTCTGTCGGGCGGCAGCTCTGCGTTGCAGGCTCATTGGACCCGCGGGGACAGCTGCAGAATTGGTTTTCTGGGTTCAGATGATCTTGGTCTTTACGAGCGTTGGATCGGCATCGACCTCAGCCAAGGCCGCTTTGGCAATGCGGAAGGATTCGATCGCGCGAGGGAATCCGAGATAGACCGCCGTGTGCAGAAACACTTCGCAGATTTCTTCTCGCGTCGCGCCGTTACGCAACGCGCCGAGGATATGCGCGCGCAGCTCGTTCGGCGGCGGCGCTGCGGAGAGCATGCCGAGTGTGACAAGGCTGCGCTCGCGCCGCGTCAGGTTCGGCCGTGACCACAGTTCTCCCCACGCGAACCCGCCGATAAACTCCTGCAGCGGTTGATCGAAGCCCGTTCCGTCACCGACGGCTTTGTCGACATGCTGGTCGCCAAGAATTTCTCGGCGGATCGAAAGTCCCTTTTGGCAGCTGTCCGCGTCCATCGCTCTCTCCGTTATCGGCCTGCGCGTTTCAATATTTGATCTCGCGCCCGAATACAGCGGCGATCCGCACAAAAATCACTCCAAAGCTGTAATAGAACAATATGAGCAGAACGAAGGCTTCGATCGGGATGTATTCGCGGTTGTTGACGATGGTGACGGCTCGATAAAAGTCGATGACGCCGATCACGTAGAGCAGCGACGATATCTTGAAGAGCATGACCAGTTGTCCCAGCAAGGCTGGGTACATGTTGCGCAGAACTTGCGGCAGAATCACGTGGTGCTGCGTCTGCCAGAAGCTGTGTCCCAGCGCATGAGCGGTTTCGAATTGATTTTTCGGGATTCCTAGAAGCCCGGCGCGAAAGACCTCTGAGATATAGGCCGACGCAACTACGATCAGAGAGATGAGAGCTGCGGCGATTGGGGAGAGAGTGATCTTGAATAAGTACGGTACGCCGAAATAGATCCAAAAGATCACCATGAGTTGCGGCGAAGCACGTACGATCTCGACGAATCCGCCGATCATCCAGCCGAAGAGCGGCACGCGCTGAAAACGAATGAGCGCGATCACGAACGCGATCGTGATACCCACCGCATAGCTGATGGCGGTGAGCAATATCGTCATGCATGCGCCTTGGAGCAGGATTCTCCAGCTCAGCGCGACAAGTTGATACTGCCCGAGAAAAAGCGCGCAAATCAGAATCGCGATAAGTGCGAGCTGCATGACGAAGAGGATATTTGCGCTGCGAGGTGTCATACGCTGCGCCCCCTGCGTTCGAGTAGCAGCCATGTCGCGGACGAGATGACGAGCGCCAACACCAGATAGATGAATGTGACGCCGAATGCCGCCTCATATCCTTTGAACGTTTTGGTCTCGATTTCCTGAGTGACGAAGGTAAGCTCTTGGATGCCGATCACCATGCAAACCGAAGAGTTCTTCAGGACTTCGATGAATTGCGTCTTCAGAGGGGCCGCGAGCTGGCGCAGCATTTGTGGCAGCAGGATGTAGCGCGCGTATTGCGGCGTCGTCAGCCCGAGGCAGTACGAGCTTTCCGATTGTTCGCGCGGGATCGATCGCAGGCCGGATATGAATGTGTCAGCGATGTAAGACGATTGATGGAGAACAAGGGAGGTTGCGGCGGCCGCCATCGGCGGAAGATTGAACACGAAATAGAAAAGGAACAGTTTGACGATGACCGGAACGTTCCGGAGAAAATCGATAACGAACAGAACCGGGCAAGCAATGGGAAGCGGGCTGCCATGGGCGATCAGCGCCATGATCGCGCCGAGGCAGAGGCTTCCCAACACGCCGATGGCAGTCAGGAAGACCGTGATCTGGAGAGCCATCCACAATTCGGATCGGAACGACCAGAATATCCCAAAGTCCATCGGCCTTCCTGATCCTCAGGTGCCAAATGCGGCGAGATTGCCCACTGGTGGGCCTTTTCCCGATGGGAGGCCCACGCTCCGCGCGTAAACTTCATCCGCCGAGGACGGACCGCTACTTGATGCCCGGCTGCAGGCCGTAGGGCGACCAGAGTTGAAAGTCGGGCTCGTATCCGAAGTGCGCTTTGAACATCGCTTGATATTTTCCGGCGGCCCAAAGCTCCTGCAGCGTGAAGTTAACGAAGTCGCGCCACTTGGAGTCGTCTTCGCGCACGCCGATTGCGATCGGGTCTCGCACGTAGGAGGCGGTGTATTGCAGGCTGGGGAACCTCTTGGCGTATTCCGCCGCGACGTAACGGTTGATCAGCACGCCGTCGACCTTGCTCTGCTGCAGCGCGATGACCGCTTCGGAGTATTCCTGGAACGTCGTGTACTCGGCCTGCGGGAACAGGCGATGGAAGTATTCGCCGAAATAGCTTCCTTGCGTCGTTGCCATTTTCTTCGGCGGGCCGAATGCCTTGGGGTCTGTTGATTCCCCCTTACGGGTGAGGATCACCGCCTCGTCCCAGTAGTAGGGAATGCTAAAGTCGACAGCTTCGTCCCTCTCCTTGGTTGGCGTCGTCGGCCCGATCTCCGCATCGATGCCGCCGCTTTGCAGTAGCGGAATACGATTGCGCGATGTCGTCTGGACGAATGTCGGCGCGACGCCCAGTTTCTCTCCGAATGCCTTGGCGATGTCGACGCCGAAGCCGATGTTCTTGCCGTCGCGGTCGACACTGCCTACCGGTGGATAATCGAACCGGACGCCCGCTAGGAACTTCCCGGTTCGCTTGATCTTCTCGAGTGTCGACTCGGCTTTTGCGACGTTTGAAGCGGTCAGCCCGGCGACGAGCGTGAGCGTGGTCAGTCCCGCTGCAATATATCGGATCGCTTTCATGCCCTTACCTCCCCTCAGTGCAGAATGCCGCCCAGGAAACGCTTGATACGCTCGTCCTGAGCTTGCGAGTAAAATTCTTCGGCCGGCCCCTGCCAGCCGATCGTTCCGTTATCCATGAACATGATCGTGTCGGCGAACTTGCGTGCGAACCCCATCTCGTGCGTCACGACGATAGCGGTTCGATCACTGGTCGCAAGCTTCGCGATGACCTCCAGCACCTCTTTGATGTTCTCGGGGTCGAGTGCCGATGTTGGCTCGTCGAACAGCAGGATGCTCGGGTCCATCATGAGGCAACGTGCGATGGCAATGCGTTGCTGCTGTCCACCCGATAACTGGTGTGGAAAGGATGACGCTTTGTCGGAGAGCCCGACGGTGGCGAGAAGTTCCTCAGCTTTGGCGATGGCCGTCGGGCGCAGCTGCCTCAGCACCTTCATCGGCGCAAGGATCAAATTGTCCAGGACGTTCAGATGCGGATACAGGCTGAATTTTTGGAAGACCATTCCGAGTTTGGATCGGAATTTCGGGTCCGCAAATTGTCGTTTGCCGACCTTTGTGCCCAGGATCTCGATGGTCCCTGAGGTGACGGTTTCCAGCCCGTTGATGCACCGTAACAAAGTGCTCTTCCCGGATCCGCTCGGTCCGCAGATGACGTATTTCGTCCCCCAGGCGAAAGCGGCGTCGATGCTCCGAAGAATCTCATGACCGTCGATCGTCTTCGTGACGCTGCAGAACTTGACTGGATGCGGCGGCGCCATCAGTACGTGACCTTGACGCCGTTCTCCTCTTTCGCCATCTCACGCCGCAGCGCCTCATGCAGTTTGCGCGTGATTGGGCCGACGTTCCCGCTGCCGATCCGTCTGCCGGTGATCGAGACGATTGGTGCGATCTCCATCATCGATGCGCACTCGAACACTTCATCGGCTGTGACAAGGTCGTAAAGGGTCATGCGCGTCTCGCGTGCCTCGACATTGAGGTCAGCGCAGATTCCGAGAAGAGCGGCCCGCGTGATGCCTGACAGAATGTTGCCTTCCGGCGGGGTGCGGACGACATCATTCGTGACGGCGAAAATGTTGCTGCCGTAACCTTCGGCGAGATAGCCGGCATTATCCAGCAGCAGGGCCGTGTCAGCGCCGGCATTCTTCGCCTCAAGATAAGCGAGAATGTTATTGATATAGTTGCAGGTCTTGACGCGCGAGTCGACGCTGTCGGGCTGCACCCTGCGATACGAGGAGACGATGGCCTTGTACCCGGCAGCGAAGATATTGGCCTTCTTGTTGATGTCCTCGTGCTGGGCGATCACGACGACAGTTGGGCCTTTGAGTTCGTGCATGTTGCGGATACCGGTCGGCCCCACGCCGCGGGTCACGATCGGCCGCATGTATCCGTCGCGCAGCTTGTTCATGCTCGCCGTTTTGGAAACGATCGCGATAAGGTCGTCCTGGGAAAACGGCAGGTCGATCTGGAGAAAGCGGCAGGACTTGAAAAGGCGGTCAATGTGCTCCCGGCCCTTGAAGATGAGGCCGTTTGCTAGCTGAAGCCCTTCAAAAACTCCGTCCCCGTAAATAAAACTATGGTCGAACACCGATATCTTGGCGTCGTTCTTCGGAAGGTATTCTCCATTCACATAAACGAAATCCCCAATCATCTTCCGATCCTCCCGGCGTCGCCAAAAAAATATTTTCCATTATTGTTGTTTAATTTATTGTCGGACAATAATCGATCATGCAACCTTAGCCTTGTCAAGCAGGGATGAGCCGTTGAGTTTTCGGGAGTTTCCGTTGTAGTTGAAGGCGTGCTCGCCTAGGTTGTTTCCAATTGCGTGACAGGACGGTGCGCCGCTGGTCGCAGCGCTTAAAAGTGCGAGATAGGCGTTTGGTGTGCTCGTTTTGCGGAAATGGGCAGCCGCTTGATCGTATGAACGACCGGAGTCGAGCATCCTCGAGAACGACTATGCAAAGAGGCGAGACGCTATGATCGAGAACGCCTCGCCCGACCCTACCTATCGTTCTGTGGCGCGCACCATCGAAGCTCAGATTATGTCGGGGACGCTTGTTGTAGGGCAACGTTTGCTTTCCGAGACGGCGATCGCGGCACACTTCGGGGTCAATCGCTCAACCGTGCGTGAAGCGATCCGAATGCTGGAGCAAAACGGACTTGTCCGTCGAACGAATGGTGGCAAGCATCTGTTCGTCAGCGTTCCGGAGCGGGCGCAACTCGCATCACGTGCCGCGGCAGCTATCGTGCTTCACGAAATGCGATTTGAAGAGCTTTGGAGTGCGATGCATTGCCTCGAGCCTGCGATCGCAGCGACGGCCGCACAGCAGGCGCCGCCTGATATCGTCGCCGCTCTCGACGCCAATCTGAGCGAGACGAGGGAATGTCTGAACGACTGGCCGCGGCTCGTTGTGCTTGACATCGAATTTCACGATCTCATCGCTCGTGGATCAGGCAATCGCGCGCTGCAATTGTGCCGAGAGCCGATCAGTCAGCTTTTTTATCCCGCCTTCGCCAAGGTCATAACGGGCCTGAATGCCGGGCAGCGCTTGTTGACCGCGCATTCGCGGATCATCGAAGCCATACGCTCCCGCGACGTCGCTGAGGCACGGATTTGGATGGAAAAACATATCGTCGATTTTCGTCGAGGCTACGAACTGGCGGCGCTCGACATGATGGCCCCGGTTGTCTGGCCGGACAAGGATATCTTGCGGAAGGCGCAAACCCAAACAGTTACAGCAGGCCGTAATGGGCGGCGCTCCTAACCCATATCTTGTATCTCGCAATCGAAGGCGATGCTTCTCGAGGTTCTCGCCGAAGGCGAGTTGTTTCCTCACTTCGCGCTAAAATATTTGTCCTGGCGCCGGAACGCTCCGCTTAGCTCTTCTGGCGCGACCCTTGTGAAAGAAGCGCGACTTTCGCATGATCCGGGCCGGCGCGATTAGGTGGCCGTCTCTGCCCGCGACTCGTGGCCATTCCTCGAATTTGGAGAGATGAGATGTCCGAGAATGTTGCGGAAGGCGTTACGCGGCGGCTGGCCGAGCACGCGGCGACGCTGCAACACGAAGAGATTCCCGCGGAGGTGATCGAGCGCGCCAAGCTGTTCATCGCCGATTTCATGGGAATCGCCGTACGCGCGTTTCACGACGCCGATTCGACGCCGTCCCTGATCGCAGGAGCCGAAGCACTCGGTGCGGCGGGTGAGGGTGGCGCCAGCGCGAGCGTCATCGGAACGCGCCGCCGTCTCGCGCCTCCGGTCGCCGCGTTCGTCAACGGCGCGATCGGGCATTCGATGGATTTCGATCCGATGAACACGCCAGCGTCGCTGGCGCCGAGCCCGCCGATCATGCCGGCCGTCTTCGCGGCAGCGGAGATGAGCAGCGCTTCGGGGCGCGACGTGCTGGCGGCGATCGTCGTCGGTTACGACGTCACCTGCAAGATCAGCAAGGCGCTGGTTCCCGCCGACATGTACGAACGTGGTTTTCATCCTACGGCCGTCGCTGGCTGTTTCGGAGCGACGGCTGCCGCAGGGCGCGTGCTCGGCCTTTCGACCGCCCAGATGATGGACGCTTTCGGCATCGCGCTCTCCGAGGCTGCGGGTTCGATGCAGTATCTTCGCAACGGCGCTTGGACGAAACGTTTCCAGGCAGGCAATGCGGGCCGCAACGGTCTGGTCGCTGCGACTCTCGCCAAGCACGGATTCTCCGGCGCAGTGGACGCGCTGGAAGGCCGCTTCGGCCTTTTCCACGCCTACGTCCCGAACCCGAAGCCGGACGAGGCAATCAAGGATCTTCGCGACGTCTGGGAGGTCATGACGACAGGCATCAAGCCTTACCCGGCCTGCCGGCTTTCGCACGCCGTGGCGGATCTCGGCGCGGCCTATTTCAAGGACCACGGCGATCGCAGCGACGACATCGTCGAAGTGATCGCCGGCTTGAGCAAAACCGGTATGGTGCTGACAGGCGTGCCGCAGGAACAAAAGCGCGAACCGAAAAGCGTCGTCGACGGGCAATTCTCCACCCATTTCACCGTCGCGGTGATGTTGCGGCAGGGGAAACTCGACTGGGACGATTACGGGCCGCAGCTACGCGACGAAAAGACGCTCGCCCTGACGCGGAAAGTCAGCGTCTTCGAGGATGCGGAGGTGGAGTCGAACTATCCAGGGCTACTTTCCGGCTCGCTCAAGCTGGTCTTCAGGGACGGGACAACCCACAAGGCCTTCCAGCGGGTTCCGAAAGGCGATCCGGAAAACTTCGTGACGGCGCAGGAGGTGCGCACAAAGTTTTCGTCGCTGGTGCGACCGTGTCTCGGCGACGCAGGCGACGAGGCGCTGTTCCGTGTCGCGATGAACATGGACAAGCACGGCGTGGCCGCCCTTTTCGCAGCCACGCTGGCGGAGACACAGCCGCAGCGCGCTGACGCGTGAGGACACGCGCCTACGTCTCCGAAGGAACGAAATGAACATGCTCCGGTGACACCGTCAGAACGACGGTGTCGCCATTTTTGATCCGCTCATAGCCGAGCGCAAGAACCACCTGCGGACCGATGTCCGTGGCCACCTTTAGTTCCAGACGGTCTCCAAGCAGCGTCACGTCTTCCACGCGGCCAGGCAGGCCGTCTGCCGATGTGCTCAATCGCCACGCCTCGGGGCGTACCATGCAGAGGCGCTCGCCGCCGTTGCCCGGCAGGTCGGGAAATGTGCCGCGCGCGATCCAATGGGCCGATCCGGCGGGGAACAGGGCCGTGCTTCCGCCAGAACTCTCAAATCGCGCTTTGAACAGGTTCGCCTTTCCAAAGAACTCGGCGACGTAAGGGCGGTTCGGCCTCCTGTAGAGTTCCTCGCCCTGTCCGTTCTGCTCGAGTTGACCGTTGCGGAACAGGAAGATCTCGTCGCCGAGCGAGAGCGCCTCCTCCTGATCGTGCGTGACGAAAATCATCGTCGTGTTGAAACGGCGCTGAAGGGCACGCAATTCGGCCCGCATGCTGATACGCAGCTTTGCGTCGAGATTGCTGAGAGGTTCGTCGAGCAGGATCAGTTGTGGCCGGCTGACCAGACATCGCGCGATCGCGACGCGCTGCTGCTGTCCGCCGGAAAGTTGCGTCGCGCTTCGCTGTGCGAAAGCCTCCAACCCGACCAGCGTAAGCACTTCTTCGACGCGAGGGCGAACTTCAGCGTCGCGAACGCCGTGCGCGCGCAAGGGGAGCGCGACGTTCTCGTGGACGGTCATGTGCGGCCAAATGGCGTAGGACTGAAACACCATGCCCAAGCCGCGGCGTTCCGGCGGCAAGTTGATGTCTTGCCGGGCCGAGAAAACTTCCCTGTCGTGAATGACGATGTCGCCGCCGTTCGGCGTCTCCAGGCCGGCAATGCAGCGCAGGATGGTCGTTTTGCCGCATCCACTCGATCCGAGCAGAACCGAAATTTTCCCGGCTTGGAACGTGACCGACAGGTCGGCGATGACGGTCACGTCTCCGAATGACTTGCGGAGATTTCGAACGGCGACGCTGGCCCCCGACGTTTCAACGTTCACTGGCGTACCGGTTGTTTGAGAAAGAAATGCACCCGCAATTCGTGTTTCTCCCCATGAGACACAGCACGCTTTCATGCGCTTTCAGTTTGTGCATACTGCCCGTGCTATTCGACGGAGCGGTTGAACAATAAGCATTTAGGGGAGTCAACGGCGTGGGTATCTGCAAACATAGCCGGACATTGAGACTCGCTGCCCTCGCGGGGGCGCTTCTGGTCTCCGCGGCACTGGCGACGTCGCAACGCGCGCAAGCGGCCGATCCGGCACTCGTCGCGGCGGCGGAGAAGGAGGGGCAACTTGTCGTCTATGGTGGCGACATCAGCGAAACGCCACATCAGGTCAAACGGTTCGCGGAGCTCTACCCCAAGATCAAGGTGACCTCGGTCACGATGGGCGGATGGCAACTCTACAACCGCTACATGTCCGAATTTAAGTCGGGGCAGAATGTCGCGGACGTCTTCACGAATGTCGAAGACACGTTGCTCACGCTGGATGCCGAGGGACGACTAGAGGCCTACACGCCGGCGGCCTTGAAGGACTATCCGTCCGAGACGAAGGTCGGCAGCTTCGTTCGGACAAAGCTCGGCTATGCAGCGCTTGTCTCGAATACGGATGAGATGAAGGACGCACCTGTTCCGGACGACTGGACGAGCTTTGCAAATCCGCCCAAGTCCTGGGACGACAAGATCGCCTACGTCGATCCGCGCGGTTCCTCCGTCGCCTTTCTCGTCGTCGCGGCCATGGTTCAGAACTACGGCAAGGACAAAGCGCGTGAAATCTACGAGGGCCTGCGGCGCACGCGGCCCGAAATCTCCATGAACACCCCCGCCAGCGTATCCAAGGTCGTCTCCGGCGAGCGGCCTCTAATGATGTACATCCTGACCAACCACGTCGTCGATGCGCTCAAGAAAGGCGCGCCGCTCAAGTTCAAGATTCCGAAATCCGGCGCCGTTCCGTTCTACTTCGCGGCCGGTGTCCTCAAAGGCGCGCGCCATCCGAACGCGGCGCGGCTCTACACCGAGTTCATGTTGGAGCAGGGGCAGGACGTCATTATCTCGCGCGGCGAGTATGCCTTGCGCCCGAACTCTCCGGCGCCGAAAGGGTTGCCGGCGCTGAACGAGGTGAAGCTCATATCGGTCGACGTCAAGAAGGCGCTGTCCGAGCAGAAGGCGTTGATCGCGTGGTGGCAGGACGTGGCCGGCACCAAGTGAGCCAAGGCGTTTGTTCGACCACTTAGCCAAGAGAGCTCTGCTCCGCCTGCGCCGCCATGCGGTTTTTGCCGCGGCGGCGCTTGGTTTGTTTGCGCTGGTCGTCGTCCCGCTCGCCTTCATTCTGGTGCGGGCGGTGCTGACGCAAACGGACGGCGGCTGGACTTTTACCGCCGCGCCCATCCTTGAAGTGGTGAGTGGCGGCGTCTACTGGAGCGCGCTTCTCAACACGCTCATCATCGGTGCCGGCGCGACCGTGATCGCAACGGCCGTCGGCGTGCCGCTGGCGTGGCTTTTTGCGCGCACGAACATGCCTGGCCGTTCATTTCTCGAACGGCTTTCGACGATTCCGATTTTTATTCCGCCATTCGTCGGCGCCATTGCCTGGATTCTCCTGTCGGCACCGCGAATTGGCGTCTTCAACTACCCGTTCCGGCATCTGCTCGGTTCCGAGCCGTTCAACGTCTATTCTCTCGTCGGGATATCTTGGGTCATCGGAATTTACCTCGCGCCGTACGTCATGATGATTGTCGCGGCGGCCCTGCGCAGCATGGATCCGAGTCTCGAAGAGGCCGCGCAGGTTTCGGGGCTGTCGCGCTATCGCACGGCGACAAGGATCACGCTGCCGCTTGTCGCGCCGGCCATCCTTTCCGGCGCGACGCTTGCCTTCGTTATCACGATCGGCCTGTTCGGAACGCCTGTCGTCATCGGCTGGGCCCGGCAGATCTATTTCGTCACGTCGCGCATCTATATCGCCAGCCAGGAAGTGCCGCCCGCCCTGGCAACGATGGCCGTGCTCGCGAGCTATTTGATCGCCCTGTCGGTATTAGCGACATTGTTGCAGCGGTGGCTGGTGCGGGGCCGTTCGTTCGTCACCGTCTCGGGCAAGGGCTTCCGCGCGCGCCCGGTCGTGCTCGGGCGTAGTCGCTATGTCGCCGCCGGTGCAGTGTGGCTCTACTGCATCTTCACGATCATCGCGCCGGTGGCAGTGCTGATCGTCGCGTCGCTCTCCACCTATACGTGGTCCGGGCGCTTCACGATGGAGAACGTGCGCTTTCTCTGGGCGGATAGCGACGTTCGCGCGACGCTGCGCAACAGTCTACTCATCTCCGTCATCGCGGCGTCGATTGCGACGACACTCGGCGTCGCCATTTCGTGGATCACACAGAAGACGCGCGTTCCAGGTCGGCAGCTCCTCGAATATCTGGCGGTGTTGCCGGTTTCGGTGCCCGGCATCGCGTTTGGGGTAGGCGTGGCACTGTTCTGGCTCGAGATGCCGATGACTATCTACGGCACGATCTGGATCATCATCTTCGCGTTCATCGGGCGCTTTTCCGGCTATGCGGTACGCAGCATTTCGGCAAGCCTCGTGCAAGTTCATCCTGAACTGGAAGAAAGTGCGCGCGTTTCCGGCTATGGGCCAGTCCGGACCTTCCTGAAGATCACATTGCCGCTGATTCGCCCAAGCATCGTCGCGAGCTGGATGCTGCTGTTCAGCATCTTTATCACCGAACTGTCGATGGTGGTGCTGCTCTACACGGCGGAGACGCGGACCTTCTCGCTGCTTTCCTTCGAGATGTGGAACACGGGAAATTTTTCGCAGGTTGCGAGCTTGTCGTTGCTGCAGCTGGTTGTTGGCGTTGTGGTCTTGCAGGCGGTTCAGTTGCTCTGGCCACAGAAGAATTTTCAAAGCAGCGTCTAAGGAAGCGGTATTTATTGATTTCTGGAGGCGCGCCTCATTGGGGCATGTCATTCGATTGATCGAGGCAGCTTCCAAATGTTGGTAGAAGGTGCGGCTCCGTCTGGCTCATGTCCTCACTAGAAATCAAAATTACTCTTCACGGATTCACGAAATTCCCTATATTTTTCCCTGTTATCCGCGAAATTCAAGCAGAGACTGTGTTCGATATCGCTGCATCGTCAGCCAGCGACGCGGGACTCTGCGGGCGGTTTCCGTGTGGCGAAAAAATTGACGCGATCTCCGCGCCTTCAAAGGCACCGCGTAGTCTCTGCAGACCGATGTCGCCCAAATGCTTGCCGCGACAGGACAAATTTTCTTGAAAGTCAGGCCACGAATTTTTGATATCCGCGTTTTGTCGGCCTGAGACTCGGTTCGATAATCGAAGAGACTGGGTTCGATATTTTTAATCCCAACGCGGTGAAAAACGGCACTTGGTGTCCGCACCTTCTGCCGGAAGGCGGCCGTGCATTACCGTCTAGTCAGACTCGTCCATCGGGCGCCAAGAATTGGTTCTCAATGGTCCGCATAAGCCGTTGCGTGACGTAGGCGTGACACGCGTCAAGCGATGGGATGCGTGCCGCAATCGCCTTATATTCTTCGGCGGAGCGATTGTAGCGACTTTCGCCGAGCCATTCGAAGATGAGGTTCAAGGCAATCTTTTCGTGGGGCGTCGGAATTGATGCATGACGATCCAATCCGATCTGACTTCGATATGGAGTTCGCATTTTGTAGCATGAGGTCCGTTCTCGATCGCTGCAAGTTCAGCGAGAGGAGAGGCAACCGTTCAGTGCGGCGCCACGCCGTCGCAACGTCAACTACAAAAGGTAGAGTTGCCGCTAGCGTCTGCTTCGCCTCCAAGCCGATCGCAGAAGAGAAGTATCGCTAAAAAAATCGATAATCGATTGACATGCTGCGCGCGGGATAGTTCAATCGAGCCAGGCAAGGCTCGGGATAGGCGTTTGGACTGGCCGAAATGACGGACCGTGTGATTGAGTCTGGCGGCGAGCCAATGTGGGCTGGCCTTGACGCACTAAAAAATTCGCAAAGCCTTCAAGGCATTTTGTTCGTTGCGCCCAGCATCATTCTTCTTTTTCTGTTCGCCGCTTATCCGCTTGTCTCGTCCCTGTGGCTTAGCCTGCATACTGCAGAGATCTTCGGTACTGGACGCGAATTTGTAGGCCTGAAGAATTACGCGGAACTGCTGCCGTCAAATGAGTTTTGGACCGCGCTTTTCAACGGTGTCGTCTTCAGCGTCGTCACGGTTGCATTACAACTTGCTGCGGGGGTCGCGACAGCGCTCCTTCTCGACAACGCGTTTCCCGGTCGTGCGCTTGTCCGCGGGCTTATTTTGTTTCCGTTCGTGGTGCCGACAATCGTTGCGATACTGATCTGGAAATGGATTCTCAACGATCTCTATGGCGTCGCCAACCTCGTTCTGATGAAGCTTGGACTCATCGACGAGGGTATCGCGTGGCTCGGCTCGCCGAGCCTTGCGATGGCGAGTGTCATTCTTATCAATGTCTGGATGTTCTTTCCGTTCATCACGATCCAGGTGCTGGCGCGCCTCCAGGCGATCCCGGTTGAATTATATGAATCCGCGCGCGTCGACGGCGCCAATGCAGCGCAGCGCTTCTGGTACATCATCCTTCCTGAACTTTGGTCGACCATCCTGCTCGTGGTTTTCATCCGCGGCCTCTGGATGTTCAACAAGTTCGATACGATCTGGCTGCTGACGCAGGGCGGCCCAGTTGGTTCGACACAGACATTGCCGATCCTGGCTTATCTCAAGGCCTTCCACGAGTACGAACTGGGCAGCGGTGCGGCCGTGTCCGCCTGCATCTTCATGCTGCTGGCCGTCTTCGGCTATTGGTATACCGGCAAAATGCGTAAGGAGATGTCGAAATGACGTCTCTTTCGCGCAACGGACAGATCGTTTTTTGGCTACTGATCATCCTGACGGTCGCCATCGTCTGCTTCCCACTCTATTGGATGGTGTTGTCGTCCTTCCGTCCGTTCAACGAGCTGTTCAGCCGCAGCCTGCATCTTTTGCCGACCGGCAGCTTTACGTTGGCGAACTACGTGCAGCTTTTGCACGATACATTGTTCGCAAGATACTTTCTGAACAGCCTGATCGTCTCTACCGCCGCCACACTGGGCGCCGTGGCAGCCGCCGTGCTTGCCGGCTACGGAATCACGCGCTTCGATTTTCCCGGGCGCAAGCTGCTCGCGAGCAGTGTCCTGTTCGTCTACATGTTCCCGCCCATTCTGCTCTCCATCCCGCTGTTCGTGATGCTCAAGAATGTCGGTGTCATTGATAGTCTCGGCGGGCTTGCCCTTGCCCACATCAGCTTCACGTTACCGCTTGCGATGTGGCTTGCGATCATTTTCTTCGAGGCAATTCCGCTCGAACTTGATGAAGCTGCGATGATCGACGGCGCCGGAAGGCTGCGGGCTCTCTGGCTGGTCATTCTTCCTGTTGCGCTGCCGGGGATCGTCGCGCTCGCCGTCTTCGCCTTCATCATGTCGTGGAACGACTATTTGTTCGCGCTCATCCTGATCGTGAACGAACAAAAAAAGACGCTCCCAGTCGGCGTCGCCGGCTTCGTGGAGGCCACGAGCGTCGAGTGGGGGCTGCTGATGGCCGGCGGCGTCCTCATCACACTGCCGGTCCTGATCGGATTTGCCGTCGTACAGCGCTGGCTCATTCACGGGCTTGCTGCAGGAGCGGTCAAAGGTTGATGCAACAAGAGATTCTCAGCCAGAGATTTTACGGAGGAAGACGATGCGAAACATTCTGTTGGGCGTGACATTGTGTCTGGCGCCGATGGCGCTTTCCGTCAGCGCGGCAAATGCGCAGACTGCAGTCGTGCGCGTCATGACGACCGAGACGAACCCGGACACCAAATCCGCGCTTGACGCAATTGCCGCGGAGTATCAGACGAAAAATCCGAACGTGAAGATCGAGCTTCAATATGTCGGATTCCAGGACCTCAATCAGAAGCTGATGTCCTCTCTTGCCGCGGGCGACCCGCCGCAGATCTTCAACGTCCAGAGCAGCTACGAGCTCTTCGAGCTGGCCAAGAAGGGGATCGTGCGCCCCGTCGACGATGTGATTGATCGCATCGGCCGCAGCGATTACTACGAGCGTATCCTCGGTTCCAACACGCTCGACGGAAAAGTTTGGGCTGTGCCCTTCAGCATCGGCGTGAACGTCCTCTGGTACCGCAAGGATCTTTACGACAAGTACAACCTCAAGGAAGCGGCGACCTGGGACGAGTACGCGCACAATGTCGAGGTGCTTTCCAAGGCAGGTGCGGAAAAGGCTGACGCGAGGTTCTACGGCACAGCGCTTTCGGTCGGCGACAATTGGCTCACCAACGACAACACGCAGAACTGGATGTGGTCGAACGGCGCGACCGTCTTCGATGCCAAGGGTAATCCGACCCTGAACAAGCCCGCGGCCGTGGCGACCTTCGCCTATCTCGGAAAGCTTGCCTCGTTCGCACCGCCCGGCGTCAACAGCTACACCAATAATGAAATGATGAACGCCTTCGCGACGGGCGCGGTTGCGCACACGGAGTACCCTTTTCGCCTCCTGAGTTACCTTGAGAAATCAGCGCCTGAGCTCCTCAAGGTCGCCGTGCCAATGCAACATCCCAAAGGGCCGGGTGAAGAGGGCCATCGCGCCACGCTGCTTTACGTGAAGAGCTGGGCTATGGCCAAGTCAGCGAAATTCACCAAGGAAGCAGCGGATTTCCTCGCTTTCCTGGAAGATGCGAAGCGTAAAGCGACAGTCATGAAAACGGTTCCCGTGCATTACTGGCCACCGCGCAAGAGCATCGTTTCCGACCCGGCCTTTCTCGACCAGCCGCTGTTGAAGACGGAGGCGGGAAAGCGCTCGCTGCAGGTCCTTAACAGTGCGATGGAGACGGGCCAGTTCCCGATCAGCGAGACAGGCACGCCGGTGATGAAGCTCGGTCCGGCCCTGCAGAAGCGTGTTCTGGCGAAGGCGCTTGAGCAGATCGTTGTCCGCAAGGTCGATCCGGCGAAGGCCGTGGAGGCCGCGGCGCAGACCTTGAAATAACGGCTTTCGAAAACGGCTTTCGGCGGGGTCGGGGCAATCGCCCCGGAACCCGCCGCGCTAATCAGCATCATGTAGGACGCAACGAGTATGGGCGCCAGCGATCGATCCGTTCCTCGTCGGGTAATTGACTTTCGCTCCCGCCCGAACACGCCGGAATATCTGGTGGCTTTGCGTTCGCCGGTCGCGAGCACGGTTATGCGCAAACTCGGCTCGCCGCAGCCGCAGGCAGGCACTCTGGAAGAGTGGGTTGCCGGCTTTCAGAAAGAGGGCGTCGAGCGGGTCGTATTTACGGGCCGCCAGTCACAGGGCACGAGCGGCCACGATGTTACCAACGAATACGTCGCCGAGACGGCGCTCCGTTTTCCCGGTGTGGTTATCGGTTTTGCGGGGATCGACCCGCTTCAAGGCATGACGTCGGTTCGTGCGGTCGAACACGCAGTACGCAAGTTGGGGCTGAAGGGCGTCTCTATCGATCCGTATGGCGGCAACGTCGCTCCGAATGACCGGCGCCTGTATCCAGTCTACGCGAAGTGCGCAGAACTCGATGTTCCCGTCGTCGTGACATGCGGCCCGCTGCCGTTTCCCGGACCGCGCCTCGATCACGGCGACGTCCGCGGCATCGATGACGTCGCTTGCGATTTTCCGGAGCTCACGATTGTGGTCGATCACTCCGGCTGGCCATGGGTGACAGAGACGATCGCGATTCTGTTCCGTCATGACAACGTCTTCATTGACACTTCGCTCTACATGCATCTGCCGGGGACGGCCCAGTTCGCGGAAGCAGCAAATTCGATCGTTCCTGATCGCATGCTGTTCGCGAGCTGCTATCCGGTAGTGCCGGTCCGAACGGCGATCGAGCGCGTCTCTAGTCTGCCGTTCACACCGCAGGCGCTTGATAACGTCATGTACGCAACTGCCGATCGGTTGTTGCGTAAGTTTCGATGTTACTAGCCGGACGACGGCCCGCTCGCGCACGTGATGTTTGCCGCGATGCTGTCGTCATCCTCGTGTCGCAATGACTTGAGGCAAGCTGAGTTATGCCGAAGATTGAAGCCTTTACTACGCATCGTCTGTCGATTCCGTTTGAGCGGCCGCTGCGGACCGGCAATCATCTCTATGTGACGCTTGAGAACGTTCTTATCGAAGTGCAGGCGGAAGGTCTGACGGGAATTGGATACGCATTCAATTTCGCGCCGGGGCAGGCTGAGGCCGTCCGTCTTTTGGCTGAGGATCTCGCCAAGACGCTGATCGGAAAGCCGGTCGAAGATTTCAAGCGGCATTGGGCCGATCTTTGGACGCGGCTCAATTTCATCGGTCACGCCGGCCCGCCCGTTGTGGCCCTGGCGATGATCGACACGGCCCTGTGGGATCTCTTCGCGCAGAGCCAGGGCCTTCCTCTCTACAAGCTCCTTGGAGCGATGAGGGATGAGGTGGAGCTTTATCCCACGGGAGGCTTTCTCACTGATCCCATCCAGTCTGTGATCGAGGAGGTGCAACGGCATCGCACGAATGGCTTCAATCGCTGCAAGATCAAGGTAGGGCGCTCCGACTGGGCCGTGGATGTCGCGCGCGTTCGAGCCTTGCGCGAGGCTGTCGGTGATGCATTCGGGATCATGGTCGATGTCAATCAGGCGTGGAGCGTGAACACCGCGATTGAAGCCGGTCGTCACCTGCAGGACGAAGGTGTTATTTGGTACGAGGAGCCGGTCTCCTGCTACGATATCGCCGGTACGGCCCGTGTCGCCGATGCGCTCGCGATGCCCGTCGCTGCGGGAGAGTCGGTATTCACTCGGCACGGTCATTTGGCGCTGATCGATGGCGGTGCCTGCGATACGCTGATGCTCAACCTGATGCGCACCGGCGGCCCGACCGAGTTCATGCGTGTCGGTGAATTGGCTGCCGCTCGCTTTCTGCCCGTGTCGTCGCACACCTTCACTGAGATTTCCGCCCACATGATCGCGGCGATGCCGAACGGCACACTGGCGGAATATTTGCCGGGCTGGTGGGACAATCTCTTCGACGAGCCGTCGCGGATCGAGAACGGCGTGTTGAAGCTTTCAAACCGGCCTGGCGTCGGCGTCAAGTTTTCGCGCGAGGCAATCCGCCGTTATGGATCGGCAGCATGAAGGCCCTGCGCGAATGTCTGGAGAAAGGTTGAATGCCGAATATTAACGACCACGCGTTTTGGTCCAAGGTCGCGAGGGCGGCGAACGATCATCCGCCCTTTGCTCAAAAGTCGCGGCATCTCGAAGCCGTCACCGCCGCTCTCGTCATCGACGAGGCGGTGATCGGTCTTGAGTTCCATCGCGGTAAACTTGCGCTGATCGATGGGCCTGCGTTACGCGGGTTCCGTTTCACGCTTCGGGGACCGGGCGCGGAATGGCGGCGTGTCATGCGCCAAGAGATCGCGTTTGCACAAGCGATCAATGTCCGCCACGGCAAGCTGCGGGCAGAAGGCGACATCCTTACGATGACATGGGCGACACCCGCGCTCTGGGAGCTTTTCCGCGTGACCGCGCGTCTTGCCTCGGGAGCGCCTGAGAATGCTTGAGATCGAAGGACGCTATGTTGAGATCGATGGCGCGCGTACCTACTACGAGTCCTGCGGAACGGGTGCGCCCGTTCTTTTGATCCACACCGCCGGACGCGATGGCCGTCAATGGCAGGGCCTGATGCAGGAGCTTGGCTCGACCTATCGATTCTTTTGTCCTGACCTCCCTGGACATGGAAAGAGTTGGCCGCTGGCGGGAAACGCCTGTCTTCAGGACATTCAAGCGATCGCCGAATGGCTGCATCGCTTTGCCTTGCGGGTCATGCAAGCGCCTTTCGTCGTGATGGGCTGTTCGATCGGCGGAAACCTTTCGCTTTTGATGGGCGCGCGTTTCAAGGAGGTGCGAGCGGTCGTTGCGCTGCAGGGATGCGACTGGACGCCGACGTTCACTGACACGGCGCTCGATCTGATGACGCATCCGCAGATCAGCCTGATGCATTCCAACATGGACTTTTCCATGAGCCTGGTCGGCTCGAAATCTACGCCGGCTGGACGGGAGTTCTCCGCGTGGGGCGTGCTGTCTCTCATCCCGCTCGCGCAGCAGGGCGATCTGCGCGCCTACGCGCACTGCGACACACGCGAATTGATGGGCAAGATCACGGCTCCGACGGTGTTGTTGCGCGGTACGGAGGATTGGCTGGTTTCCGAGAACATGATGCGTGCGACCTTCGACAGAATCGTCAATGCGCATCCCAAGCATTTTGAAATGCTGCCGGGCCTCGGTCACTTTCCACATCTCGAAGACCCGACAAGGGTGGCGGCGACGGTACGCCGTTTCCTTAAAGATGCAGGCGTTTAAGTCAGGGCTCAGTTGATGGCACGAGTTCAAATTCAGGACGTGCGTAAGGCTTTTGGGGCAACGCAAGTCATTCACGGCGTAGATGTTTCCATAGAAGACGGTGAGTTCGTGGTTCTCGTCGGCCCTTCCGGGTGCGGAAAGTCGACGCTGCTGCGCATGATCG